>JBAYRL010000001.1 GCA_041676705.1 Acidimicrobiia bacterium | reverse complement strand
TTTGGTGCGGGCTGGGGGCCTGACGAGGAGTTGAGATTTTAAGATCACGGGGGCCCCCCCCCCCCCGCGCCCCCCGGGGGGGGGGGGGGGGGATTTTGGTGACGCAATTATTTCGTAGAGGTTGCCCAGGTAAATTGACCCCGGCAGCGGGCGCTGGTTGGAGAACACCAACCGGTAACCAGCTTCTTCCACCAACTTTTCCATTTGGCGATCTAGGTGGCAGCCCCCAAACAGTGCCTCTTGCACAGGGCTTAAGCGGTGCTGCCACTTAGCAGCGGAGCGTTTTGCTGAAAGCCCGTGTTCGAGAATATGAATTTGCCCGCCCGGTTTGAGTACCCGGGCAGCTTCACTTAAGGCTTTTGACGGGTCGGGAATAGTGCACAGCGTGAAGGTAGACACCACCGTGTCAACCGATTGGTTGGCTAGGGGAAGGTTCTGACCGTCGAGACCCACAAACTCTACCGGTGGCTGGTCGCGCTCCATTCGTTGTTGCGCCATGCGGCGGGCCTTGAGTGATGGTTCTACTGCGATGATCTTCGTAACGGACGGGGGGTAATGAGCCAGGTTCAGGCCCGACCCGAAACCGATTTCCAGTACGTCGCCATGGGCGGTAGACAGCACCTGTTTACGCAGTGCTGAAATCTCTGGCGAGCTCGCCATTTTGTCTACCAACACCGGTACTACCTTGTCGTTCCAACGACCCATTTACGCCTCCACCTTTGCGCCAGAGCCCAGCATACGGGAATTACCGGCGCTAAGTAGCCAAAGGCCGTGATCTACGTCTAACATCTAACTCCTATGTATGCAGTCATTAAGACCGGTGGTAAGCAATATCGGGTCGAGCAGGGCCAGCAGCTCAACGTCGAGCGCCTTGGTGCTGTCGATTCCGAAGTCTCGCTGCAGCCGGTGCTGCTAGTCGATGGCGATACGGTGCTGTCTACTCCAGCCGAGCTCGCTGGTGCTTCGGTTTCCGCTAAAATTGTAGGCGAAACCAAAGGCCCGAAGATTACCGGGTTCACCTACAAGTCAAGCTCGAACATTCGTCGTCGCTGGGGTCATCGTCAGCAATACGCCACCATCGAAATCACGAAGATCGCTAGGGGTTAAACATGTCAAAGACTAAAGGCGGCGGTTCAACCCGCAACGGTCGCGATTCAAATGCCCAACGCCTGGGTGTAAAGGCTTTCGACGGCACTGTGGTGACCGCCGGTTCAATTCTGGTTCGCCAGCGCGGCACCAAGGTTCATCCTGGTGAGAACGTAGGTCGTGGTCGTGACGACACGTTGTTTGCGCTAAGCGGCGGCAAGGTGAAGTTCGGTCAGCGCAAAGGTCGTAAACTGGTCGACATAGTCACCGACTAGTAATTAAACACCAAAGTAGTTTTGTTCTTAGGCAGCCGAGTGAGGCTGCCTAAGTTTGTTTTGCCCTACCTACGAAGCTGTTGCGCTCTTAGGTTAGGCCACGCACATCAACGCCGGTGGGTAGGTTTCTTGGATCCCAATCTAGAAGATCGACAGCGTGCCCAAAGGCGTATCGGTCAGTCATGCCGCCCACATAGGTCACGGCGGCACGAAAGCTTTCGGCGTGGTTCGGTGTAAGTTCGTTTGGCTGTTGATCCGCCGGTAGGCGGGTAGGGTCGGCGGCGTAATATTCCACCAACGCCTGCAGAACGGCAATGACCTGGTTTCCTTGTAAAACCGACTCGGGGCGCATGTAGATATTTTCGTAATTGAAGCGGCGAAACTCGGCCAACGCTTCGGCCGTTTGAGCGTCCATGCCGATACGCCCGGTGGCAATGGCGGTATTACTGAGAGCCGCGATGAAGGTATGCAGCTGCTCTCGGCGCGTTTCGCCACATACTTGACGCACTAGTGGAGGCAACTCGGAAGGCTTCACAATTCCAACGTGCACCGCATCTTCAAAATCGTGGCAGACATAGGCAATCCGATCAGCCCATGAGACCACTTCGCCTTCTGGGGTCGATGGAGCGGGCCTCGACCACGAGTGGTTACGAATTCCATCTAAGGTTTCGGCACACAGATTCAAAGGTTGAAGCACTACGTCAGCGCCCCAAACCGCGTGGTCGTATCCACCGTCTAGGTATTGGCTAAAAGCGTCTTCAGAAGCGTGACCGCCGGGTCCGTGCCCGCAGTCATGCCCCAGCGCAATGGCTTCCGTTAGTGCCACATTTAACCGAATGGCTCTAGCTACTGAGGTGGCTACCTGGGTTACTTCCAAAGCGTGGGTTAGCCGAGTGCGCTGATGGTCCTCAGGAAATACGAAGACCTGGGTTTTACCTGCCAGGCGGCGAAAAGCTGTTGTTCCATGCAAAATGCGGTCGCGATCTCGTTCGAAACAAGTGCGAGTTTCGTCGGGCTCTTCAGGAATGGTCCGGTTTCCGGCGCCATTGGCTTGAGTGGCACCTGGTACCAACCATTCAGCCTCGAAAGCCTCGCGGGCTCGGCGATCATATAGTTCGTTTGGCTTAATTCTTACATGCGTGTCAGCGTGGGCCTCGCTCAGCTCGCCCGCACTGTGTCCGTGCATTGTGGCAGCCCAAGCGGTTGTTCGTTTTGAAGAACTCACCTAAACCAGGTTAGAGGCCCTTTCAGCATAAAAGGGTTAAGGTTTAAGATTCCTCTGACGATCATCATGTTTTACGGTGTAGTATTACGGCACGGCTGTTTCGGTGCTGTATTTTGCTTGGCCGGTGGATTGCTGGGAGGCCACGTGGTCACAAAGAGGCAAAAGCGAATAGCGGTATGCTTCCGTGGCACTGAAAGCACAAACGCGACCCCACCGCGTTTAAGGAACGATCGTGGCGCCACTCTTGTTGAATACGCACTGGTATTAGCACTAATAGTTGTGGGCTCTATTGGAGCAATAAATCTTCTACAAAGCTCGGCGGAGACGGAAGTTAATAACCAGGCCGACTGTGTATCGATGCGGCCCCCACCAGCTGGGTGTGGTTATTCACCTATCCCCGAGGCGATCAGCTTTCCTGATCCTGGAGTCACCCCACCAACCATGGCACCGCCGGTCGGTGAACCACCGCCCACACTCGTACTCGGAGTAGGCAAGAAAGAGAATGACCCTAACGGCTGGAAGATCACGCTTCCACTTCAGATTCAAACAGGGGTAATCCAAGAACCGCCCACCGACGAGCAGCCAGGTATTGCAGGTGTTGAAGTGCTTGCGTTAATTGAATTTGCTGATCCCTATAACCCAACTCAATTTGATCCTCAAAGCACCTGGCCAGCAACGTGTACGACTGACGACGAAGGTCGCTGCGAGATATCGATAGTGGTCTATCCAGATGTGCCAAAAGCAAGAATAAGCATTACTGATGTTCGTTACACGCCCGCGGCCGTCTTCCCTCCAGTTTGGCACGCGGAATTTAATCAATGATTAGGCTAATGCGACTCGGTGATCGGGGTGCCGCGATGCTAGAAACGGCGTTGATTACGCCGGTCTTCTTTGCGTTGATCTTTGGAATCATAGAATTTGGCTTGGTATATCGAGACACCTTAACTGCCGCTGATGCTGCCGGTAGTGGAGCACGGATGGGTGCCATATTAGGTCCTCGACCGACACCAACTAACGTAAGTGCGGATTTTGAAATCATCCGAGCTGTACGTCAAAGTTTGGGCGCAATTCCCGTTGAATGGGTTGATCGCATTGTCGTGTTTAAAGCTCAAGGACCGGGCGCAGGCAGTCCCACGTCCCAGATAACAAATGAATGTAAAAATGGAGTCTCGGTGCCCGGGCTTTGCAATGTCTACGATCCCGGCAACGCATTTTTAGCAATTCAAAGCTCTGACAATAACGCTGCGTTCTTTGAATGCCCTTCCGGGCGGGCGTGCCCGTGGGCACCATACACACGCAAGAATGGGCCGACTGTATTTGACATTGAATACCTTGGAGTTTGGATTCGTATTCAACGGCCGGGCCTGACTGGATTATTTGCCAAAGAATTCACCATCGAACAGGCAAGCGTTGTGAGGCTTGAGCCAAGTGACTTGGAACTCGGAGGTCTTGGATGATCAGGTTGCCCAGTCGATTGCAAAGAAAGATTAAGAAATCCAGTGACCAAGGTGCGGTTCTCGTGGAGTTTGCTCTGTTGGCACCAGTTCTAATTATGTTGGCCTTAGGGGTGCTCGAATACGGGAATGCTTGGCACCAAACCACTTCAATAGAACGAGCCGTTCAAATGGGTGGCCGTTCCGCTTCAGCAGGTGGCAATGGTCGCTTCGCCGACTTTGAAGCACTGCGAGCGGTTGACGCTGTAACGCGTGGGCTACCTGGGATAAAAGTTGACAGCGTTGTTATTTACAACGCCACGGGAACTGATGGCACGGTCCCCGACAATTGCAGGGCAGCATCACGAAGCAATCTCTGTAATTTTTACTCTGGTGATCAGGTGCGGACGACCACCCCCGTGGGCTTTACGGGTGGGACATCTGCCAATCCAGCCTGCTCGTCGTCGTCATGGGATCGAGCATGGTGTCCAGTGTCCAGACCCCGTGAAGAGTACAACCAAACGCGCATTGGTGTTCACGTAACAGCAACTTATAAGTCTGTAACCAATTTGTTGCCGGTGACCGTGCAAATTGAGCGCTACGCAGTTTATGAAATTGAGCCCTGCGCTGTAGGGCACTCACGTTGTTGACTGCTTCTGAGGATTGACAATGTTCGCTAAACAGATTTTCCGACTTCCCAAAGATAAACCTCTGTGCCAGGCGGGTTACGTCACAGCCTTTACGGCGTTCATCTTGGTGCCATTACTCGCGTTCGCCGGTCTAGCTGTCGATGCAGGGTCGTGGTATAGCCGGGCTGTAACTATCCAACGCACAGCAGACTCCGCGGCACTAGCTGCAGCCGCGGCGCTCCCGCGTGGTATGACGGCAGCCGAGGCCGCGGCTCACTCGGTGGCCGCTCAGAATGGAATAACCGCGGGTGTAAACGGCATCATTATTAGTTCTGAGCAAACCGGTGCCGATCAGGTTAAAGTCACCATCACTGATCCCAACGTTCCGCAGTATCTCACGGCGATGTTTCGTAGCGATGTATCGATTACTCGATCCTCAACAGCCGAGTATGTACCAGCGGTACGCATGGGCAGCCCGCGCAACTTTCTGGGTACTGGAACCCTTGAGTATTGGGAAAGTGGACTTCCGGTTGATGCCGTGAAGGAGGAGTTCTTTTTATCAATTAACAGCCCCTGTGCATTGACAGAAGATGGTGACCTCGTAGCGACGCAATGGTTGGGTTCGTATGGTATTAACAACCAATGCAATCCGGGCACACGGGCTAACCCTACATACAATCCCGACGGCTACATCTATGGTGTGAAGGTCGATGACGATTACCGCGGTGGTTCTATGGTGATCGAGGTATTCGATGCGCCTATGTGCAACGCGAACACAACAACCGGCTATCTCGATCTTCCCCGACTAGGTAATTCAAGTTTCACAACCACCTACACGGTTCGCTCTCCGGCACCGAACCCATTTGAAGGCCAAGTGTTACAACGACACACTTTGGTTGGTGTGACAGGTAATCAACAAACAGGTGATTGCCGTTTAGTGGGTGACCGTGATGGTTGGCGTGGTGGGTGGAAAGCCCTGGCCACTATCAACGACCCTAAACCTGGTTCTATATATGGAGTCCAAGTTCAATCCTCGAACCATACGTCTAATACGGCTCGAGGAAACTTAAATAACTTTGCGCTTCGCGCGCGAACGGGCAACAGCTTTGTTGCATGCTCATCAGATCCATTTGAGAGTGATCCAACTTTGCAAGTCACGGCAACCGGTGTGCAGCCAGAAAATTGTCCAAACGTTTTCGCTTTTGAGAATTTATCTGTCTATGCCGGTTCACAGGGCTCAACAGCACAGTTCTTCTTAGCCTCTATTGGTCAAGAACATAGTGGTAAGACTCTGGTAATCGACCTTTATGATCCCGGCGAAGGTGGAGACACCCTTCGTCTGGTGGACCCAGCTAACAATTACGCCACATTCACCTACCGTGTTGTCCAGCGCTTCGCTGAAGAAAATGACCCGTCAGGAGGTTGGGGGCCGTTTAACAACCGTACTGTGGTAAATGTTGGTGGTACGGGAAATCCTCCTGGTTCTAATCGTCTGTCAGAATATTTGTTTAACGAGCGGCAACTGCGCCTTGAGGTACAACTACCGCCGAATATTGAAGAAGCCTACGGCGGGCGTACATGGTGGCGAGTTGAGTACAAATTCAGCGGTGACAAAACCGTAACTGACCGTACTACCTGGTCGGTCGGCGTTCGAGGTAACCCGGTACGCCTTGTCGAATAGTATGCACTACCTAGTTGGCAGGTGGGAATCGCCAATAGGGGGATGTCACTATGCACGCCTAAGCTAGAGCACTATGTCGCAATTTGTCGATGAATGTTCTATTAACGTCCGCGGTGGCGATGGTGGCGCTGGCGCGGTGTCAATGCGACGTGAAGCCCATGTTCCAATGGGCGGCCCCGACGGTGGAGACGGCGGCAAGGGTGGCGATGTTTGGTTCGTGGCTGACCACAACGTCGCTTCGTTATTGGCCTATCGCGACTATCCACACCGCCGTGCCGAAAACGGCCGTCACGGTGAAGGCCAAAAGCGCCACGGCTCCCAAGGGGCCAGCCTCGACGTTCCAGTGCCCGAAGGCACCGTTATTCTCGACTATGACGGCAACCCGCTAGCCGACCTAACCAAACACGGCGACCGTTATCTAGCCGCCGAAGGTGGTCGAGGGGGTCGTGGCAACGCCAGCTTCAAATCGCAACGTCGCCGGGTACCAACCTTTGCTGAACAGGGTGAACATGGCGAAGAGCGCTGGCTACGCCTCGAGTTAAAACTCATGGCCGATATAGCTTTGGTGGGCTTTCCAAACGTTGGAAAAAGCACCCTCATCTCGCGAATTTCAGCAGCTAAACCAAAGATCGCCGATTATCCCTTCACCACCCTTGAACCCAACCTTGGCGTGGTTCGATTCGATGATGGCTTCGAAATCGTGGTGGCTGACATTCCGGGTTTGATTGAAGGTGCGGCCCAAGGCAAAGGCCTCGGTCACCAGTTCTTGCGACACATCGAACGTGCCCGTGGCTTGGTTCTGCTCCTCGATTTAGCCAGTAGTGAAGGCGTATCGCCCCGTGCTCAAGAAGCTGTTCTGCTTCGCGAACTAGGGGAATACCGCCCCGAACTGCTTGAGCGCCCTCGCCTTTCAATCGGCTCTCGTGCCGATCTGGCTGAGCTCATTGCCCACAATCCCAGCGACACAGCCAACGATAACGATACCGACGATGGTGATACCGAAGCGCCCTTTGAAGGTCTCGTTGTTTCGTCTATCACCGGTGCGGGCATCCCTCAGCTACTAGGGGAAGTGCGAAAGCTCGTCGAGCAATCTCGCACCGAAACCGACGAGTCAACCGGTGATGGTTCCTTTATTATTCACCGCCCGGCGGGCGAGGGTATCGAAGTGGTAAGAAGCGATGATGGCGGCTATGTGGTGCTGGGCCGCAAAGCCCTAAGAGCGGTAAATCTTTCTGACCTCACCAACCCCGATGCTCTTGATTACGCTCAACACCAGCTAAAACGTATCGGCGTCAACAAAGCCCTGGCCCGTGCCGGAGCGGAAGCAGGCGACACCGTTTACATCGGTAAACTCAGTTTTGAATACGAACCAGACTTTTAGTCATCAGCACTAGAAACTGACGGGCACCCCTGCTTTCGACAATGCTTAGGGCGTGATTGTTGTTGCCAAAATTGGTACCTCGTCAATAACAAATGAACAAGGAACCATCGCTAAGGGTGCTATCGAAAAGCTGTGCGCTGAAATCGCCTTGATTAAAGCGGCCGGGAACCAAGTTGTGGTGGTCACCTCGGGTGCTATCGCGGCCGGTCTTCCCAGTTTGGGCTTAGGTGGCGACCGACGACCTCGCGACAGCCGAACCCTCCAAGCCGTTTCAGCCATTGGCCAGAGCCAGCTAATGCGAGTGTACGACGATGTCCTCCACAACGTGGGCCTGATTGGTGCCCAAGTTCTTCTAGCTCCTCTAGATTTCATGGTGCGCCAGCAATACCTGCACGCCCGCAGTACCTTAACCCGGCTTCTAGAGCTGGGCGTGGTGCCAGTCATCAACGAGAATGATGCCATCGCAGACGATGAAATTCGCTTCGGCGACAACGATCGCCTGGCGGCGCTAGTAGCGCATTTAGTGAAGGCCGAAACCCTGGTTTTGTTAACCGACGCGCCCGGACTTCTAAGCGCCGATCCCCGCAGCGACCCCAACGCCACGTTGATTGAAGAGGTTCACGAAATCACACCCGAACTGGAACAAATAGCGGGGGGTGCTGGCACCGTGCGAGGCAGTGGTGGCATGGCCTCAAAGTTGGCGGCTGCCAAAATCGCTTCAGCCAGCGGGGTACGCACGGTAATAGCTAACGCCAACCGCTCCGACGTGTTAAGCGATGCCATGGCCGCTACTCCCGGTGTCGGCACAATTGTGCATCCCAAGACCAGCCACCTAAGCGCCCGTAAATTGTGGATTGCTTTCGCCGGGGGAGTGGCAGGCCGAATTCAGGTAGACGCTGGTGCTCGTAGGGCGCTGGAAACTAGCCAAAGCTCGCTTCTACCAGCGGGAGTAGTAGCCGTCTCGGGCGAATTTCAACTAGATGACATTGTGGAAATCTCCGACAATAACGGCCGCGTTTTTGCCCGTGGCTTGGCGGGGGTGTCTAGCGCGGTGGCGGCCGCAGCAATGGGGTTACATACCGGTGAACTACCTGAAGAAGTAGCTCACGAGGTGATTCACCGCGACAACCTAGTGATCTTGCCCTAACACCTAGTTGTTGCTTTCAGTATTTTCAGCTTGGCTTGTCTCGCCGTTGTTCGTGGCTTCAGTGGCGCTGTTGGCCGCACTGTCATTAGATGTTTCGGCAATTTCACCAGCGGTCGATTGGCCTTCACCTAAACCTAATTGACCCCGAATTTCGTCTAAGCGAGTTTTGGCTTCAATGTTTCGGGCGGCTTGTTCAATCTCCAACATTTTCGATTCAACGGTCGAACTCGACAACTCGGCCACGCTCTGGGCTTTGGCATAGCGGGCTTCAATCTTTTCACGGACCTCGTTGAAGGTCGGCACATCTTCGCCCACGGTCTCAGATAGTGAGGCCATAGCGTTGTTCATACGGTCTTGCATGTCGGCCTGGTCAAGCTGTCCCAGAAGTTTTTGGCGCTCGGAAAGCTTCTTTTGCAACAACAACGAGTTCTGTTCAACAGCCGACTTGGCCTGGTCAGACGCTTGGCTGGCCTGAAGATGAAGCGCCTTCAAGTCTTCAATTTCGGTTTCCAAGCTAATCATGCGAGTCGCGAAAGATTCGGCGGCGCTGGTGTATTCCAACACCTTCTTCTCGTCGCCCTCTTTGCTCGCTTGGTCAGCCATTAGCACGGCCTGGCGAGCATTAGCGGTAACCTTCTCGTATTCATCCAGCGAACGCGACAAACGAATTTCTGTTTGTTTTTGGTTGGCGATAACATTCGCGGCTTGGTCTTTTAACCGGCGATGCTGATCTTGGGCTTCGGTAATGGCCTGCTGTAGTTGCACCTTCGGATCGGCGTTCGCTTCAAATTTTCCGGTTAGGCGAGCCGTAGTGTAGTTCCACCAGCGCTTAAGGAGCTTGATCATACTACGATGTTACTCGCACCATCGAACTTTCGCAGGGCTGGTACGTATGTGGGGTAATCGTTCAAGTGTCGAGGTGTTTATGCCGAGTCCTTATGATGAAATCACGCTGGCCGATATGGGTATATATGTCTGTCCTATATAGAAAGCCCCACTAAGGGCCCTTGGGCGACCTGGCGTGCAGTAATGATGGATCCCACCGAAAACACGCTACGAGAGCTCTTAGAAAGAAATCCTGATGCTGAAGTCGTCGCCATCGGGACTATCGGCGCGATCGTGGAGATGCCCGAAGAGCTTGGGATAACGCCCAACATGCCTGCTGATGCTAAGGCCAGTGTCGATTTGGTGCACGCCACCTCGCGGGCGGCCATGGTTAACCAATTTGTTTACGTAAGGCCCGGCCAAGTCAACCAACAACGCCTAATCGGTCGAGATGGCCAACCTCGTGTGGTCTATGTTTTCGATTTAACTCAGAAGTATCGCCTATGCGTGGTGGTGTCGATCGACGGTGAAGAGTTGCACCCCGGCGTCAAGGTATTCAGCCACGAAGAACGACATGTAGAACCTAGATATTGCCGAGTCTTTCATGATCGTCAAGGCAACGTTACGGGGCTCGACCCCAAGTTCCCGTCTTTCTTAGGATACAGTGCCGAAGAACAGCTATCGCTAAACATCACGGCCCTGGTGCATGAAGATTATAAAAACCTGACCATTGCCAACTGGTACAAGGTCTTGTTCAAAGAAACCTCGCAACCCGAACGTTGGCGAGCTCGGGTACAAACCAAAGCTGGCGACTGGCTATGGGTTGAATTCACCGTTTCCAACCATCTACACAATGATGAGCAGCCACACGTTTTGGTGGAAATGGTTGATATTTCTACCGAAGTTCAGGCTTTAGAGGAGCTTTATGAAAGTCGGGAACTGCTAGAACGCCTTACCGACATTCTGCCGGTGGGTGTGCTGCATTTTGATCGTGATCTTCAGATCACTTATCTCAACGATCGTATTTTCGAAATGTTCAATATCGAGCGAAACTACGACGAACAGCCCGATATCACCCGCTTCCACAAAAAAGATCGTCGCAAAGTAGCAACCGCGATGGAAGATGGGCTGCGAGGCATTGATAGTGACTTAACCGCCGGCTTCCAGGCTTCAAGCACTCATCCCGAACTCCATGTCAGTTTGTCAGTGCGGTCTCTTCGCAACCGGACGGGAGAAGTGACGGGCATTGTGGTCACAATTCAGAACATCACTTCCGATGTGCTGCGTCGCAAAGCCTTAGAACGGCGTGCTTCCTACGATGCGCTTACTGGTTGTTTGAACCGAGAATCGATATACCAAGCCGTGGCCGAAGAGCTTGAGACCATTGGTGGTTCCTCACGCGGTTTAGCGGTACTGTTTGCCGACGTTGACAAGCTAAAGATCATCAACGACGAACTAGGCCATTCAGCAGGCGATGATCTGCTACGCGAAGTTTCGGCCGCCATCAATTCCGGGGTGCGTTCACACGACAAAGTGGGTCGCTTGGGAGGCGACGAATTCTTGATCTTGTGTCCCGATCTTCCCTCGCCAGACCATGCCCTCGAAATAGCCGAACGTATAACGAAATTGGTAAAACAAATTTCGGTGAAAAACCTGGCGCTGGGATCGATCACTATTAGCGTTGGCGCCGCCTGGTCTCGTCGGGCTGATATTACAGTCGAGGAAATTGTGGATCGAGCCGACGCTGAAATGTATGCCTCGAAGCGAACTTTGAGCCGTGAACCTCAGTTGGCTGTGCTTTAGGTGCCGAATCTTGCCCCCATTAAGGCAGCCGTGTTGAAATGACCGCCGCAACGCCAGAGGATCTTCTAAAACAGCTCTTGCAACAACACCCTGACGCCCAGGTAGCTGCCGTGGATACGGTCGGCATTATTGTTGAAATGCCCGCCAGCCTTGGGGTGCAGGCAAACGTTCCATCTTGGGCACATGCTGGTGTTGACTTGGTAGGACGCAGATTTCGGTCTGCTTCGGTCAACCAGTTTTTGCATGTCGGTGTCGGTGGCGTCAACCGTCAGCTGATTGAAGATCGACAAGACCAAGTCGCTACCTGTTTCATCTTTGAATTAACCGCACAACATGGTGTTTGTGTGGTGTTAATAGCACCCGGTTGTCATGAAGTTCCAGATGTCGAATCCTTTGTTTATGTTGAGCCGGAACGGAAAGAACGCTACTCGCGCTTCATCCGCGACCGTGACGCCCGAGTGGTTGAGGCCGACGCCGCATTAAGCAGAATCTTGGGTTTCAGTCTTCATGAGATTCAAGAACAAGACATCGCCATGTTCATCCATCCCGACGATCGAAACCGTGCCATTGCGAGCTGGTATGAGGCGGTCTTTCGGGAAACCGGTGGGCATGTTCGTTGGCGTGCTCGAGTGCGAACCAAATCGAATGGTTGGCGCTGGATGGAATTTACCGACACAAATTACCTGCGAAAGTCGGTTAACCCCCATATCGCCACCGAAATGCTCGATATTGACGCTGAAATGGTGGCCTTGGAGGATCTGTATTCCACTACTGAGCTGTTGGCTCGCTTAACGGATGTCTTGCCGGTTGGGGTGTTGCATTTCGACTCCAACCTGAACGTGACTTTCCTAAATGATCGTCTCTTTCAGATGCTCGATATTCCAGCAGACGTTGAGAACGCCTTTGCGCTCGATCAGTTCCATACCGATGATCAAGCCCAAGTAGTTGAAGCCATGCAACAAGCCTTAGCAGGCAGCGATGCCAATACTTTGGCACGATTTTGTGCTCCGCATCTGAGCCGTGAACGATATGTGAAGCTCGCTTTCCGCCCTCTCCGTGGTCGACGTAACGAGGTGAGTGGGGTCGTGGTCACCGTAACTGACACCACAGCCGAAGTGATTCGTCGACGCGACTTAGAAATGCGCGCTTCATACGACGCTCTGACGGGTTCAATGAACCGGGAATCGATTTATCAGGCCATTAGTGACGAACTAAACCAGGTGCCCGCCTACTCACGTGGTATGGCTGTGTTATTCGCAGATCTTGATGGTTTCAAAGCGATCAACGACCGGCTCGGCCATTCGGCTGGAGACCGGCTACTGCGCCATGTGGCCAGCAAAATTAACACCGCCATACGCTCCAACGACCAGGTCGGGAGAATCGGCGGTGATGAATTCGTGGTTCTGTGCCCCGACTTAGCCGAACCGCGCCACGCCCTCGAAGTAGCTAGCCGAATCATCACCACCATCCGGGAAGTACCCATTACTGCCCTAGCTGAAGGATCGCTCGGAGTAAGTGTTGGAGTGGTTTGGACCAAGCGCCCGGGTCTTGATGCAGAAACGGTCGTTAACGCTGCTGATTTCGCCATGTACACCGCCAAACGAGCCCAGAAAACCGAGCCGGTTTTGGTCGAGCTGTAAGAGCTAGAAGAGCTATACCAGCTATATGACCCGCCTGGACCTGCTATTCGGCTATGTCGGTGATTGAGGTGTCGCCCAGTGCCCGGCGTAGTGCCTCTAGCTCATCAGCTACTTGTTCGAGCGATGATTGCACCTGTGTTGCTTCATCAGGTCGCGAGTTTGCAACGTTCATCTCAGAAGCGGTGGTCACCGCTAAAGCCAGTTTCGCCGTTTGGGCTTCTAAGGCCGCTTTGGCCTCAGCAATCAAGCCATCTAGGCGTTTTAGCGAATCGAGTTGGGCAGCCGTAGACGCCGCGGCATCGTGGTTGCCTTCGGAAACCAAGCGGTCGTAACGGGTTTTAAGCACCCAACCGTCCAACTTCAGTCGCGCTTGTGACACTTCCTGGGCTTGTCGGGCGGCCTGCCAACACTCTTCGACCCCGGTCCTCACCGAAGATTGCACACTAAGCAGCCGGTCTTGCACCGGCCCCGGCGATGAAGCCCGTAAAGCTTCGTTGAAGCGTTTCTCGGTGGCAAGAGCACTTTGCACGAAACGCCGCCAAGGTTCACCAACAGCAAAAGGGTCGATGCTGCTCACCCCGATTTTGATGGGGCGACTAAGCAAAGCGGTTAAAGCTAAGCCTCCGAGATAGGCAAAGATCACCAAAGCGACAATTGTTGTGGCGGAACGTGCGGTAATAACACCAACGAGTAAGGCCGCCACACCCAGGGCCAACGGCAAGGGAGCTGCTAGCACACGGAACCAGGAAGGAGCGTTTTTGGTGGGTAGTTGGGCCACCGTTCAAGTTTCGCGCAAAGGCGGCGTTTCGAACAGGTCGGGCCGGACGGCCTGTTTCACCGTGGTGGCGGCTAACCTGTGCCATTGTGACTATCTCGATTACTCCTTCGCCTATGGAAGCACTCGGTTTAGCTGCCAAGGACGCTGCCTCAGTCTTGGCCACGGCTTCGACCGCCACTAAAGACGCCGCATTGTTGGCCGCGGCCGACTTATTAGTTGAAAACAGCGCTCCGATCTTGGCTGCCAACGCTAAAGATGTTGAGCGTGCCACCTCTGAAGGCGTCTCAGCCACCGTTATCGATCGGTTGCGTTTGGATGAAAAGAAGATTGCTGGCATGGCTTCTGGCCTGCGCCAAGTAGCTGCTTTGCCCGACCCGGTAGGCGAAATTCTAGGCGGTTGGGTACGCCCTAACGGCCTACGCATCTCACAGGTTCGGGTACCACTAGGGGTGGTGGCGATCATTTATGAAAACCGCCCAAACGTAACCAGTGACGCCGCGGCGCTTTGCATTAAATCGGGCAACGCCGCCTTCTTGCGTGGTTCTTCCGGAGCTATCGACTCGAACCGGGCCGTGGCGGCGGTGCTACGTCAAGGTATGGAACAAGCTGGTCTACCCGCCGATTCGGTGGTCCTAGTCGAAGACACCAGCCGAGAAGCCGCTACCCAGTTTATGCAGCTGCGAGGCATTGTTGATTGTCTCATTCCTCGAGGCGGACCCTCGCTGATTCAGGCCATTCTCGACAACGCCACCGTGCCCTATGTGATCGACGGCGATGGCAACTGTCATGTTTATGTCGATGCATCCGCCAACCTCGAGATGGCTTATGACATTGTGCTGAACGCCAAGATGCAGCGGCCCTCGGTGTGCAACGCTGCCGAGAATCTGGTGGTACATGTCGATGTCGCCAATGCTTTCATTCCCAAAGTCGCCCAAGGCCTGAAGGGCGTAACCCTGGTCGGCGACGACCGTGCTTGCGCTTTGGTGGACGGCATGCAAGAGGCCACCGAAGCTGATTTCGCCACCGAATTTCTTGATATGAAACTTGCCGTAAAGGTAGTTGATTCTCTGGAAGAAGCGATTAGCCACATTGCGCGCAACGGGACTGGGCACAGTGAAGCCATTGTCACTGAACATTTGGCTTCAGCCGATCGTTTCTGTCTAGAGGTTGATGCCGCCGCCGTCTTGGTTAACGCTTCAACCCGTTTCGTAGACGGTGAAGAGTTCGGTTTTGGTGCGGAAATTGGCATTAGTACCCAAAAACTGCATGCTCGGGGCCCCATGGGTCTACGCCAGTTGACCACCGCCAAGTTCGTAGTTCGGGGTACTGGCCAAACACGGGGCTAGCTGCATAAGTGACATTAATAACACCAATCTGGGTCTTCGATTGACATCGGAGTCAACTCGTTCGATAGGGTCAATCCATGGATTATCGCTTTGAATCTGTGCCTGAAGTCCGTGACGGCTTGGGTAAGGTCGATTATTTGGCCAACGAAGGAATTGCCGGAGTCGTATTTTTAGCTGACCGGCTTGAGAAACCGATTTTGGTGGAAGGTCCTGCTGGAACGGGTAAAACACAGTTGGCGAAATCAGTGGCCGAAATGCTCGGAGCACGACTAATTCGCTTGCAGTGCTACGAAGGCCTCGACGAATCTAAAGCCCTCTTCGAGTGGAACTACAAGAAGCAGCTGTTGCGTATCCAATCAGAACGTAACCAAGACGGCACCTGGGACGACCTCGAAGACGATATTTTCTCTGATGAGTTTCTGCTGACTCGTCCCTTGCTTGAAGCTATTCGTGCGGAAGATCCGGTTGTGCTTCTAATCGACGAGATTGACCGAGTAGAGGTGGAGACCGAGGCTTTGTTGCTGGAAATCCTCTCTGACTATCAGGTTTCGATTCCCGAATTGGGCACAATTAGCGCCACCCAAATTCCGCTGGTCTTTCTAACTTCAAACAATACCCGCGAGCTTTCAGAAGCATTGAAGCGACGCTGTCTATTCCTCCATATCGATTACCCCGAGATGGAACGCGAAAAAGAAATCGTGATGACCAAGGTGCCGGGCATTAGCGACAGCTTGGCCGACCAGGTTGCTCGTATCGTGCGTTCAATTCGTCAGCTTGATTTGAAGAAGGCACCGTCAGTCTCTGAAACCCTCGACTGGGCCAACACGTTGATGTTGTTGAACATCGAGCAAATTACGGCTGAAGATGCCATTGAGACCCTCAACATTTTGTTGAAGTATCGCTCGGACATTGAAAAGGCGATCAAGGAGTTCTCAACCAACAGCAGTGAATTCGCTGCCGCCAAGTCTTGATCCAAGGAGGGATGAGCGATGACTGACACCGCCGCCCCAACTGCCAATTCGCCCATGCTCGAACTGCTCACGGGGTTTATTTTTCAACTCCGTGAAGCTGGTATCCCCGTCAGTGTCAGCGAACACATTGACGCTATGGGCGCTATTCGCCATGTTCCGCTCGAAGATCGCGACACTGTTAAATACGCCTTAGCGGCCACCCTCGTTAAGAACGATGGTCACTGGCGGGCCTTTGAAACCGTGTTCGAAGTGTATTTCTCGCTTCGAGGTAAGGAATACCTGATCGATAAAGATGGTGCTGAGGGCGACAGCTCGTCTGACACCATGGATATTGAAGGTGTGAACCAACAAGGCGAAGGTGATGGCTCTGGTGGTTCCACCCTGACCCCCGAGCAGCTAGCCGAAATGCTTTATCGAGCGCTGTTAAACGGCGACGAAAACATGACCCGGGCCATTGCCCGTCAGTCAGTGAAGCGTTTTGCCGGCATGGAGCCGGGCCGACCAGTTGGCGGGACTTACTATTTGTATCGCACGCTTCGTAATCTCGATTTGGAAGGGATTATGGAGCGCCTCATGCAAGAGGCTCGTGATCGTGCACCAGCACCGGGTATGACGCCTCTTGAGGAACGCTTAGCAAAAGACGAGTTCGAAGTTCGTATCGACAAGCTTAAGAAAGAGATCGAAGCCGAAATTCGTCGTTCGCTGGTTGCTGACCGCGGTGCTGAAGCCATGGCTAAAACCTTGCGGAAGCCTCTGCCTGAAGACGTTGATTTCATGCATGCCTCCCGTGAGGAGATGGCGAATCTCAAAAAGGCTATTCAGCCGCTCACTCGTAAGTTAGCGGTTCGCCTGGCACGTAAACGCCGCCACGGCCGTAAAGGGCCACTCGATTTTCGCAACACCGTACGCCATTCGCTTTCCTATGGTGGGGTACCAGCCGATCTTCGTTACCGGTATCCACGTCCAGCGAAACCCGAGATCTTCGTAATCGCCGATATTTCGGGTTCGGTCGCGGCCTTTGCCCGGTTCACCCTGCATCTGGTTTATGCCATCAGCTCGCAGTTCTCAAAGGTTCGATCCTTTGTGTTCATCGACGGGCTTGACGAAGTCACCGACTTCTTTGATGGCGTGGAAGACATAACCGACGCCATTCATCGGGTGAACAACGAAGCCGATGTGATTTGGGTTGATGGACACTCCGACTACGGGCACGCTTTTGAGGTCTTTTGGGAGAAGTACGGCAAAGAAGTCGGTCCGAAAACCACGGTACTGATTCTTGGTGATGCTCGAAACAATTACCATGCCTCCCAGGCCTGGATAATCCAAGAGATCAAGAAGCGGGCGCGTAAAGTGTTTTGGTTAAATCCCGAACCGCAGTCTTATTGGGATACCGGCGACTCGATAGTCAGCGAATATGCTGCTCACGCCGACGGTGCCTACGAGGTGCGAAACTTGCGCCAGCTGGAGAAGTTCGTAGAGAACTTAGTTTGATACAAGCTCGTTGGGGGTGAACTGGCCTGGGTTCAGAACCCCGAGGCCGCAGTAGTTCACGGTGCCCCAGCGGAAGCCAAAAATGCCGGTGCGAGCTCGGAGGGGGACTCGAGCTCGCACAAACGGCGTTTATTTGTAACTAGCGCTACTTTCGTTAGCGGTTTGTGGCTAGCGCAGTAGCTCAGCTAAGCGGAACGCTAAATCAAGCGACTGACGACCATTAAGCCGGGGGTCGCAAACGGTCTCGTATCGTCGATCTAGGTGCTCGCTTAGAACTTCGGTGGATCCACCCAAACATTCGGTGACATCATCACCAGTTAGTTCGATGTGAACGCCTCCAGCCCAGGTGCTTTCGGCGCGATGTGCTGCAAAGAAGCCAGAAATTTCAGCTAGAACGTCTTCCAGGTGCCGTGTTTTCTGGCCACCGTTTGAAGTGAATGTGTTGCCGTGCATCGGATCGCAAACCCACGCCACCGGATGCCCGGCATCGCGGACGGCCCGCAAGATAGGCCGTAGGTTCTCTTCGATGTTTTTGGCACCCATACGGGTAATTAGGGTCAGCCGTCCTGGAATGCGATTGGGGTTTAGCGCTTCGATAATGGCCAGCACTTCTTCGGTAGTAGCAGTTGGGCCAATTTTCACCCCAACCGGGTTGTTTACACCGCGGAAGAATTCGATATGGGCCCCATCGAGCTGACGGGTGCGCTCACCAATCCAAATCATGTGCGCACTGGTGTCGTACCAATCACCAGTTAGTGAATCTTGCCGTGTGAGTGCTTCTTCGTAACCGAGAATGAGCGCTTCGTGGCTGGTCCAAAAGTCGGCTTGGTAGAGCTGAGGGTCGGAGGCGGTATTGATACCGCAAACCTGCATGAACCGTAAAGCCGAGTCGATTCCCGAAGCGACTTCATCGTAGCGCTTACCCGAGGGTGAGGAGGCTACGAACTCACGGTTCCAGGCGTGTACTTGATTGAGGTCGGCAAAACCACCGGTAGTGAAGGCGCGTAGGAGGTTCAACGTTGATGCCGACTGATGGTAAGCCGCTAATAGCCGTTGTGGGTCGGGAACACGTGCCTCTTCAGTAAAGGCCGAGTCGTTCACCATGTGGCCCCGAAACGATGGCAGTTCAACCTCGCCCACTCGTTCGGTGTCGCTCGATCGTGGTTTGGCGAACTGTCCGGCGATACGGCCGACTTTGATTACGGGAACCCCAGCGGAATATGAAAGCACCACTGCCATCTGCAAAATGATCTTCAGCTTGTCGCGGATTGGATCGGCCGCGAAAGCATCGAACGATTCAGCGCAGTCGCCGGCTTGCAATAAAAAAGCCTCGCCGTTAGCCACCCGGGCTAGTTGGCTGGTGAGATCACGTGCCTCACCAGCAAAAACTAGCGGTGGCAAAGTGCTTAGGCCTTTCAGAACCTGATCTAGCTCGGCTTCATCCGGCCAGTTTGGCTGTTGCATGGCCGGAAATTCGCGCCAAGAAGAGGGAGTCCAGGTGGTACTTGTCATTTTTCCTTCAACAATGTTGTTTAAGCAGCGTCGGAGTTAGCCAAAGCTTGTTCACGCACTAAGTTTACGGCACGCTTTACCAATCGGCGGGCCGCTTCTGCGGTTACGCCTAAGTCTTCACCAACTTCGCGATAGCTCTTCTTGCGACCATCGTCTAGACCGAAGCGTTGCTCAACGGCACGCTTGGCCCGTGGATCGAGGATGTCGAGCAGCCCGGTGATAGCGGCCTCTTCAGCCCGTGCGATTACTTCTTGCTCGGGTGTGGCGCTGCCATCAGAGAGAAGATCGATCAATTCGTTGCTGTCATCGTCGCCGATCGTGCGATCAAGCGAGGTGGGCGTGGTGAGGCGGTGCAGCCTGGCGTGTTCATCGTCGAGTTCGTCACCATCACCAGAAGCTTGGCGCAAAGCGGCCCGCAAACTTGCGGAACGGTCGCCTGGCAAGCGCACCAGGCTGGCCTTTTGGTCAAGTGCACGACCAATGGCTTGACGAATCCAGAAGGTGGCATAAGTTGAGAACTTAAAGCCTTTACGCCAGTCGAACTTGTCGACGGCATGCTCGAGGCCAAGGTTGCCTTCCTGGATCAAATCGAGCAGCTCCATGCTGGGGGGCAGGGGATAACGCCGTGCCACACTGACGACTAGGCGCAGGTTGGCACGAATAAAACGATCTTTAGCAGCGGCCGCCTTGCGAACAGCGCGATCAAGTTCGCGGCCGGTTTCGCCAGCCTCAAGGCGGGCGCGGGCTTCGGCGCCCTTTTCGATAAGTTGAGAAAGTTCGCGCTCTTCTTCGGCATTCAGAAGCGCAACGCTTCCTATTTCATTAAGATACTGACCTACGGAATCACTCATTAGCTTTATCTCCAATAGAGGCGATGACGAACGTCCCTATTTTGTTGGAAGAGGTGGAACGGACTTCTTGGTGGGATAGCCTGCAAGTAGTACAACGCAATTCATGTCGATTTCGTTCCCACCTTGTGGGTGACTTGTGTCACTCGCGGGCTTTTGTGGTGCCCAATCGGTAGTGGCGAATTGCAGCTAGCCCACAAATCGGTCAATGAGAATGCAAACGCTAGAAGTTGTGGCTGGGTTAAGCGGGTTTCTGACGAAATTTCAAGCATATCATGTTTTGGTGTGCTAAGGGAGTCATAGACCATCTAGGCTCGGTGCGGTGAAACAACGCGGCGAGCGGTTAGGAATCTTTGGCGGCACCTTCGACCCTCCTCATGTGGGTCATTTGGTGGCCGCGGTGAATGCTCGCCATGGGGCACACCTCGATCGTGTGTTGCTAGTTGTGGCAAACGAGCCCTGGCAGAAGCTTGGTTCGCGCGACATAACCCCAGCCCCCGAGCGTTTTGCAATGGTGCAAGCCGCCGTTGAAGGGGTGGCTGGTTTAGAAGCGTCCGACATTGAAATCCGTCGAGGAGGCCGCTCCTACACCGCCGATACTCTGCAACAACTGACCCAAGAAGACCCCAGCCGGGAGCTATTCCTTGTTTTGGGTAGCGATGCGGCTGAGGGTATTGCCAGTTGGGAACACACCGATACCTTGCGTGAAATGGCGGAGATCATTCTGGTAGAACGACCGGGCACCCAAGGGGCCCGACCCCCCGAGGGTTATCGCTATCAGGTTGTAGATGTGCCTTTGCTTGAGGTGTCTAGTACCGATGTGCGGGCCCGGGTTGCTGACGGGCGACCCCTGGATTACCTGTTACCTCGATCGGTAATCTCAACTATTTATGCTCGAGGTTTATACAGTGACGAACCAGTTTCGCCCTTGGCTCGGGTGAAATAACGTTTTGGGAAATGTAACCGGCGCTTCGTCGGCACCTGATACAGCGCCAAGTCGTCGTGAACGCCTCGGTGCGCAACGCCAGAGACACCAGCGCGAACGGCGAGTGAGCTTCACCGTTTATGGTGTCTCTTTAGTGGTGTTGGGCCTCTTAATACCAGTGCTTGGTTTGGTGGGTTTACGAACACTGCTTAACAGTCGCGATGGCGAATTATTGAACCCGGTACTTGACCCCAGCCAACCGCTCTATCAGGCCATGGTTCCACCTTCACCTACTTTGTTGGTGCTGCAACTTGACCCCACGGAAACGGTAGTAGGCGCGGCATTGTTAACCTTGCCCACCTTTGAATCTCCGGGTGGGAGCGTGTTGTTGCTGCCAACCTTATTAACCGGCGACATTCCCGAGGTCGGCGAAATGCCCATTCAGGCGGCCTATGCCTTTAGCGGACTTGATGCGGCTCGGTCGGTTACGGAATGGGCCTTACATCTAGGGATTGAACGGGCAGTGGCCATCAGCGCGACCGAATGGACCGAGCTTATTGCCGCCACGGGCCCCCTAGAGGTGGTAAACCCAGATACCTTGCATGACGCCGATCATCAGGTTATTTATGCACCGGGGGAAGTTACCTTAGAGCCCGCTGACGTACCGGCTTACGCTGCGCATTTAGATGAGAATGAAAACCATTTAAACCGGCTGCTGCGCCAAGAGCTGGTTTGGAACGCCTGGCTATCGGCTTTGGCCGTGAATCCGTCGGTGCTGGGCGAATTCGATTTCGGTAACGAGCAAACCGATATCTTGAGCCTGGGACCGTTACCATCGGCTAGCTCGGCCGATGAACAAAACGGCAACAATCTGTCTGATGATCAGCCGAATGAAGCCGTGAATGACGCCGATCTTTTGGTGCGGCGCTTTATGTCGCAACTTGGTGCTGGCGATCACACCGTTGTTCAAGCACCGCTGATTGTTGACGCTAATCATCCTTCGAACGGCTCGCCTTCAACCGAACCCGGTGAGCTAACTTTTTTCCGTTTGGACCACGATCAGATGGCCCGCTTGGTACCAAGAATTATTCCCTTCCCAGCCGGTTACGCCACCAATACTCGACCGTTGGTGAAGGTACTCGATGGTTCGGGTGACCAAAGCATGATTCCTCTGGTGGCAAGGCTGGCCATTGAAGTCGGCGGTCAGGTTTCAATGATTGGAAACGCTGAAAACTTTGATTTTACGACCACAGAAATTATGTATGCCGAGGAATCGTGGCGGCCATATGTGGAAACCCTGCAAGAAACTTTGGGGTTTGGTACTGCGGTCAAGCTAGAAGACATGGATGAAAATAGTGAAGTAGTCGTGCTTATCGGTTCCGACGCCAGGTCTTAACACTGCCGGGTCGTAGCATCGCAAGACCACAGCATCGTGGGCGATATAGCTACCATTGCGGCGACATGGCGTTAGGCTCCACCGAAACGTCCTAGCCAAATGGCGCTGCTTGCACGACAATTAGAACTACCAACGACATCAACTGCAAAGGCATGAATTATTAACACGAAGCAACCGATCGACACGACAACCGACCCCATTGAATGGGCCAAGCTGGCCGCACAAACTGCTGAGGCCAAAGGTGGGCTCGACCCACAAATCTTGGCGGTTGGCGATGTTCTAGCCATCCTCGACGCTTTTGTGATCACCAGCGCCACCAATGACCGTTTAGTACGAACGTTGGTCAATGAAATTGAACGGGCCATCGGCGAGGCGGGTGGCCCGAAGCCTCAGAAGGTCGAAGGGCTCGACAAACTTGAATGGGTGCTAATGGACTACGGCGACTTTGTGGTGCATGTGTTCCTAGAAGCGTCGCGTCGCTTCTACGATCTTGAGCACCTATGGTCTGACGTCCCTAGAATTCCTTGGGATTCAAGCATTCCAAAGGCCGCCTCGAACGGTTAGCCAAGGTGCTCTTTACCCCTTCGCCTGAAGCGGCCGACGCCGCTTCTCCCGTCCCCAATGAGCAGCGTAATGTTCTGCGGGTTTTAGTTGCGGCCCAAATATTTTCTGGTGCCGGTATAGCTGCGGGTGTGACTGTAGGTGCACTCCTAGCTGAAGAAATGCTAGGCACCACCACTTTGGCTGGTATCCCAAGTGCGCTGTTCACCGGCGGCAGTGCGGCGGCCGCCGTTTTGATTGGCCGAATTTCAGGGAAACGAGGCCGACGCCCCGGTTTGGCAACCGGTTATGCGCTCGGCGCTCTCGGTAGTGCGGCCGTGGTTTTCTCGGCCATTCTCGACAATCCCGTGCTGTTGTTCATGTCGCTCTTCATCTACGGTTCAGGCACCGCCACCAACCTTCAGGCTCGATACTCAGGTGCCGACCTCGCTACGCCTAATTATCGTGCGCAAGCTATTTCCACCGTCTTGGTTGTTACCACCTTGGGCGGCGTGGTTGGGCCCAACCTGGCTTCACCCATGCAAGGGGTGGCCGAGCTAATCGGTATCCCTAAATACGCTGGTCCTTTTATCCTGTCGGGATTCGCCTACGGGGCCGCAGCGGCCGTTATTGGCATGTTCTTAAAGCCCGACCCATTGTTACGGGCGAAAGAGTTAGCCGCAGCTGGTGAAACTCGCTTGGAGGTTCCAAGCGTCAGTACCAGCGCTTCTGATTCTGGCCTTGACGATAATGGTGAGCCCATCGTCGATCCTTCTATTCGCCACGGCCTTTTTGTTGGTGCAATGGTGCTAGTGCTGTCACAACTGGTGATGGTGGCGATAATGACCATGACCCCTGTGCACATGAAAGATCATGGTCACGCCACTAGTGCAACCGGTCTCGTAATAGCGCTTCATGTGGCGGGCATGTACTTACCTTCGCCAATCTCAGGACGACTAACCGACCGACTAGGGCGGACAACGATGGCGGTAGCTTCGGGTGTGACCCTCTTGGTCTCGGGCATTGTGGCCGCTCTCGCCCCGGCCGAATCAGTGCCCTTGATTGCCTTCGCCTTATTCTTGTTGGGCTTAGGTTGGAACTTCGGTGTGGTTTCGGGTACCGCCATCATCACCGACAACGTACCTTTGGCCACTCGAGCCAAGAAACAAAGTTCGGTTGATGTTGCCATTGCCTTAGCCGGAGCTAGCGGAGGCTTGGTTTCTGGGGTGGTTATGAGCTTGTCTAACTATGCAGCTTTGGGCCTTGCGGGCGGTTTCTTGGCTTTGGCCATGGTGCCGGTGGTCTTTCGTATGGCCAATAAATTACGAGGTGTGGCGCTAGCCTCAAGCTAAAGCACAGGAGGCTTGCGTGGAACCTGACCTAAAACCATTTCCTACTGATTTCTCGTCGGTGCTAGCCATCGTGGCCCACCCCGATGATCTGGAGTTTGGTTCTGCTTCGGCGATCGCCAGGTGGACCGAAGAAGGCAAAACCGTCAATTACGTGTTGGTTACTTCGGGCGAGGCCGGCATTGATGGGCTGACCCCAGAGGAATGTAAACCCATTCGAGAGGCTGAGCAACGAGCTAGTGCGGCGGTGGTCGGCGTCACCTCGGTTGAGTTTCTGGGTTATCGCGATGGGGTAGTGGAGTATTCGCTCGACCTGCGCCGTGATCTGGCGCGCTGCATTCGGATACATCAACCTGATTTGGTGTTAACCGGTAACCGCCACGCCACCTGGCCCGGCGGCGGTGGATTCAACATGGCCGATCACCGACACGTTGGCTTGGCCGTGCTCGATGCCGCTCGTGATGCCGCTAATCGTTGGATTTTCCCCGAGCTAATCGATGAAGGTTTCGAGCCTTGGTCCGGTGTGCGCCGTGTGGCTTTAGCTTCATCACCCTTAGCCACCCACGCTGTCGACATTACCGGCTACCTGCCAAAAGGTATTGAGTCCCTTGAAGCCCACGCACAATACATGGCGGGCTTAGGTAGTTCGTGGCCTCCAGCCGACATGTTTCTAACCGCTCGGGCTGAAGCTGACGGGCCGCGCCTCGGCGTTGAACATGCGGTCACCTTCGAAGTAGTCGATCTATAGCGGCGTCGCAGCGTGGTATTGCCTGGGTATAACGGAAGGTAGCGAAAGGTAGGAACCTCAAGTGGCAATTGATCTGGCAGGTTTGAACGAAGACACCCGAGCAGTGCTGGCAAATACTCCCACCAGGGCCTTCCTCGGTGGAGAGTGGTTCGAAGCGAAGCGACGAATGCCTGTCGAGAACCCGGCTACTGCCGCCGTGATTGGCGAGGTCAGCGATGTTGAGCCCAGTGAGTTCGAAACGGCCCTAGGGGTGGCGGATGCCTTCCAAGAAGAATTCGCTGGCCTAGCCACCAGGCAACGAGCTGAAATTTTGCGGCGAACCTTCGACCTTTTGATGGCCCGCCAAGAGGAATTGGCACACATCATCACACTTGAAATGGGCAAACCCTTGGCGGAAAGCCGAAGTGAAGTGGCCTATGCCGCCGAATTCTTCCGGTGGTTCTCGGAAGAGGCAGTTCGTTTTGGTGGTGATTATCGCCAATCGCCAGCAGGTAACGGGCGTATTTTGGTGATGCACAAACCGGTCGGTCCTTCGCTGTTCATTACGCCTTGGAATTTCCCAATCGCCATGGGTGCCCGCAAAATCGCCCCTGCTTTTGCAGCTGGCTGTACAAGTATTGTTAAACCCGCTTCTGCAACACCGCTAACTATGTTGGCACTCGCCAAAATTATGGAAGAAGCAGGTGCCCCGGTTGGCAGTTTGTCGGTATTGCCAACCAGCCAGGCTAGTGCAACCACCACCCCTCTAATTCACGATCCACGACTGCGCAAGCTTTCCTTTACCGGCTCTACAGCAGTTGGTCGAGGCCTGTTGGCCGAGGCTTCGTCGCAGGTATTGCGAGTTTCAATGGAACTAGGTGGCAACGCTCCCTTTGTTGTCTTTGATGACGCCAATCTTTCGGCCGCGGTCGAGGGGGCCATGGTGGCCAAATTGCGGAACGGGGGTGAGGCCTGCACCTCGGCCAATCGTTTCTTGGTTCATGAGGCCGTGGTCGATGAATTTATCGATCGGCTAAGTGCTGCTATGGCTGCGGTGCAGGTGGGCTCGGGTTTTGAAGACGGGGTTGAACTTGGCCCCCTGATTGACCACGAGGCGCAGTCTCGGGTTTCTGAATGGATGGCCGAAGCACAACATGATGGGGCCACCCTACATTTGGGTGGTCGTTCGCTCCCTGGCCCGGGCTGGTTCTTTGAGCCAACCGTGATCAGCAATGTTGGTGCCGACACCAAATTGAACCGTGACGAGATCTTTGCTCCGGTAGCTGCGATACGGACTTTCGCTAACGAAGACGAAGCAATAGAGATGGCCAATGACACCGAGTATGGCCTGATTGCCTACGTCTACACCGAGGGGCTGCGCCGGGGTTTACGAGTTTGTGAGGCCATCGAAGCTGGGATGGTGGGCTTGAACCGTGGAGTGATTTCCGACCCGGCAGCACCTTTTGGTGGGATTAAGCAGTCGGGACTCGGTCGAGAAGGCGGTTTTCAAGGGATTTACGAATACCTGGAAACCAAATACATCGGTGTGGCCTAAACCCGCAGGTCGCGCCTGGGATAAGCCACGAGAGCAAAAACGAATAGTGCAGTGGCCGGTATCAAGAGAATGGCTAAATGGCCGAAATTGCTGCCATGCATCAGCGGTGAAGACGAAGAGTAATAGTAGAACGGTGAAATTCGCGCCCAGCTGGCGGTGCTTTCGCTGAGCGACAGGGTGACATGCAGTAAATAACCACCTAAGCCCACCACCGCCGCGGTAACCGAAGCGGCACTACGACTATGGCTAAGCGCACTAGCTGTAGCAATGGTGGCCCCCATGAAAACCCCGAGCGCCCACAGGTGCACTGAAGCTCCGACGATCTGGGAAATGGCGATGCCTAGGCCACCCACCGTGGCGCCAATGAAAAGGCCGACGCCGGTGGCCAATGCTAGCCAGGTCAGTTGAAGCAACATAGTTAGCAAGTAGATAGAGAATATCTGGGTTCGCTGAAGGGGAGTTGAGAGCAGTAAACCAAGACGCCCTGAATGTTCGTCGCCTAAGAGTTTGGAGGCGATACCGGCTGCCAAAACCACCACCACAACCGGGGCTACCATGCCCATCCCTTCGCCCCACAGGAATCCTTCGGGCGTGGTCATATCAGGAGCGTCCCAGATTTTGAGTAGCTCGGGCGGTAGGGTGGCGAAACTATCGGCTAGCTGGTCTTTCATCGAGTTATATAGCGGCCCCATTAGAGCCAAGAACACCAACATGCCAGCGCCCAAACTGGCGGCCAGAATTCTGGTTTGGTTAAAGATCAGCTGAAAGAGACCTAAGTTGGTTTTACCCCTCGGGGTTGGCGCCGAGGACGTTTTGGCAGCATGTGGTTTAGATTGTGACGATTCTTTTTGGAAGAGTCGTGGCGGCACAAAGTTGAGGTCACGGCGAGCCAGGCCATAGCTGCCAATAGCTATGAATGCCAGTGCGACAGCTACGGTTAGCGCAAAATAGCCACCGTCAAGCCCGTTTTGTAGTGGGCTGTTCCCGGCGTACCAATGCCAAGGCACCAGCCTCACCAAAGTTTGGGTTTCCGTCCAAAGCGGCAACAATCCTGACAGTAGCCAACCAATTGCCAACAAGGTGGAGCTAATAGCGAGAGCCGCGGCCTTGTTGCCGCTGAAGGCACCAATGGCAAACGCGAGAGCCCCGTATAGCCAGGCATGGGCACCAATTCCAAGCATTAACGCCCCCAAGTGGGCTCTTCCCATCTCAACGTCGAAAGGTAAATGCCCCACCTCGGCGATCAACCAAATTGCCAACGTGGAAAAAACTGCCGCAAACGTCACTGCCGCGGCTTTCGCCAGGCCCAGTTGGCTGCGAGAGATTGGCAAGCTAAGCAGCCATTGCAAGGTTCGGTCGGCTTCTTCGCTGGCTACGCTTCTAGTGCCAAGACCAATTGCCAACCCGGCCACGGTGGCGGCGCCCACCGTCGTCAGGGTGGCGTTGTATGCCAAAATTGCGGCACTGGCACCGTCGGGGATGCCCAGCAGTGAACGAAGGTAGTCGGGCAGGTCGTCATAGACCGTGGTGTCCATGACCGAGAACATTCCTACCGCTAGAACAACCATCGAACCGACGCCCACTACCACACCCAATATTGCCCATTTGGCACGGGCCAAATCGTGGGTGACGATCGGCCAGGTTTTCATGTTGGATCCCGGTAATAGGCCAAAAACACGTCTTCGAGGTCGGCCTCTTGCGACATGATATCAACCAGTCGATAATCAGATGGCACCGCTTCAAGTAGCATGCCGATCTCTCCGGTGAAATTCATAGTCACGGTATTGTGATGCGTCACCACGTCACTGACACCGGTGATAGCGGTGAAATCAGCGGCTTCGACGACTTGGTTGAAGACCAGTTCCACTCGTCGAATCGAACGCAATTCGGTTACGTTTTGTACCGAGACCAGTGCGCCATTGCGAATGATTCCTACTCGGTGCGCTACTCGTTGCACCTCGGAGAGGGTGTGACTGGATAGAAAAACGGTGCGACCCTCGGCGACGGTTTCCCCAATTAGCTGATGAAACTCGTTTTGCATCAGCGGATCTAAGCCCGCAATTGGTTCATCTAAAATCAACAGCTCGGGCTGATGCATGAACGCGGCAATAATCCCAATTTTTTGGCGGTTACCGGAAGAAAGCTCGGCGTTCCGGCGATGTAGATCGGCTTTGAAACGTTTCGCTAAAATCTCGACATTTCCCCAAGGAACCTCCCCTCGGATTCGGGCAAAAAGCCGCAGTGTTTCAGCGCCGGTGAGCTTGGGATACAGAGCCAAATCGCTCGGCAAATAGCCAAGACGGCGATGTATCTCCACAGTATCTTGGCGGGTATCTAGACCAAATATCTCGGCATGTCCGGAGGTGGCACGAATCTCGTCAAGCAAAATTCGGATGGCGGTTGACTTACCAGCACCATTTGGTCCGAGCAGTCCATAAACCTCGCCGCTCTCAACCTCTAGGTCAACGCCTCTCAGAGCTTCAGTACGACCGAAACGTTTGGTTAGGTTGAACGTCGCCAGTGCGGACATACACAAATTCTAGGCACCTTCAGCTCCCGTAATGTGCCAAGGCCAGCCCGCTTAAAGGTCTAAGAGTGCTAACTGTTCCTTAATTAGCGTGCCCAGCTTTTCCAAGCGCGCTTGCTCGGTTTCGGTCTCTAGCAAGCGTTGCTGGTCAAGAGGACCAAGGGGGCTAAGGGCCGCCAGAATAAAAGATTTGTTATCGACGGCTTTGGGAAGTTCAAAGGTTGAGGGTGGTACTGCGTATCCCATTTCCGAGGCTCTGGCTAGAAGTTGCCGTAGCGAGCTTTCAACGGCTGTCTCCAGCTGGCCAGTTTTCGCAGCGGCTTCCTGAGAAGGCACAGGATCGGGCCATTTCACCGTTTTGGCTTGCGGATAAGGGTCATCGGGCAGCCACGATTCCACCTTGATACGTTCGATGCCTCGTATTAGGACTGCGTGCTGCCCGTTGCCTAGCGGTTGGTGTTCTTCGACGATGGCAAGTGTGCCAACGCTACTGCGAACGTCTTGGCCACCAACTTCTTGGCCACGTTCTATAAGCACCACTGCTAAGCGTCGATCACCAGCCAAGACCCGATCGAGCATGACCTGATAGCGAGGTTCAAAAATTCGCAAGGGCAGCGCGGCGCCTGGCATAAGCACGCTGCCCAAGGGAAACATAGGGGTGATGGTCACAGTTTCATAATTCTAGAAGCTGTTCTTGCTGTTCTTACTGGGTTGGGCGGAACCGATAAAGTGCCAAGGGCTTGCCATCTTTAGTCTCTCCCGCTGCTTCAAAGACCACCGTTACAGCTTGACCCACCTCTACGGTCGAAGGATCACAATCCACAATGTTCGTTAGGACCCTGGGGCCTTCTTCTAGCTCAACGTAGGCCAATACGTAAGGTGCTACCTCGGCAAATTCTCCTTGGCCTCGGTTGGAAATCGAGTAGCTATACACGCTGCCTCGGCCGCTCATCTCTTCCCAGGTGACCTCCATATGGCCACATTCGGTACAAAACTGTCGGGGATACCAAATTAGATGGGCGCAGTTATTGCATCGGGGAACTAAGAAGCGTCCTTGACCGCAACCTTCCCAAAACTCCTGTGTTTCGATGTTTGTGTGGGGCTTGCGGGTTGGTAGAAAAGTGTCGTTGCTCATGCGTCGGCTACTCCTAGAATTGCGGTGGCACAACCGTGGCGGGTGGATAGCGCACCACCGGTTCCATGGGCCAAGGCCAGTTGACAGTCGGGAACTTGAACGGCGGGGTTAGCTTCGCCCCGTAACTGACGTACAGCTTCGATGATCTTGGTCATCCCGCCGCGGTTGGCGGGGTGATTGTTACAGAGCCCGCCACCATCGGTGTTGAACGGTAAGCCCCCGAAGGGTGCTTGTAGGCGGCCGTCCATTACAAACTGTCCACCTTTACCTTTTTCGCAAAAGCCCAGGTCTTCAAGAGCAATTAGTACCGTAATGGTGAAGCTGTCATAAATTGAGGCGTAGTCGATGTCGGCTGGGGTGACGCCAGCCTCAGCAAAAGCGGCCGGCCCTGACCAAGCGGCCGCCGAATAGGTGAGGTCAACTTTGCGAGAGTCTTTTAATGCCTCGCCTTGGCCTAAAATTTTCACACAGGTGCGATTGAGCGTGCGGGCAATTTCGGGGCTTACCACCACAATGGCACCGCCACCATCGGTGATCACACAGGAATCTAAACGATGAAGTGGATCGGCGACCATGGGTGATTCCAGCACTTCTTCCACCGTTACCGGGTTCGGCATGAATGCGTGGGGGTTGTGCTGGGCATGCAGTGACGCCGCGACTTTGATTTCAGCTAGCTGGGCGCTGGTAGTGCCAAACTCATACATGTGCCGACGTGCGGAAAGGGCATAGTTATTGAGCGTGTTCACACCCCATTGAGCTTCAAATTCGCTCTCGGGTGCCGGAAAACCGCCACCACCGAACTTCATTGGCTGGCGAGGTGTGCCAGCCAGCGTGATAAGCGCTACCGAAGCATGGCCAGCAGCGATTTGTGCGGCGGCGTGGCCCAAATGCACCAGATACGACGAGCCGCCAGTTTCGGTTGAGTCGATGGTCTTGCAGTTGAGCCCCATGTATTCGACGGCCGACATGGGGCCAAAACCAGGCGCATCACCAGCACAGTAATAGGCGTCCACATCAGCGAAGCTAAGACCGGCGTCGGCTAGTGCGCCTGCGGCCACTTCGGCGTGAATTTGGGTGATGGTACGGTCGGGGATGTCGCGCCGGGGGTGCTCGTATGCACCAGCGATAAAAGCGGCACCGCGTAAACTCATAAGCGATTTCTCCCGTCAAGGAAGCTGTTCAATTAGTTGGTGCGCCAAGTGTAGCCGCTGTCACACGACACCTCGGATTCGATACCGGGTCAGGTTTTTTTCCTAACCGTGACGGCAGTGCACATGTGGTGCGCACGTAGTGCTGGTGCGGTACTTGGGCCGTGGGCATGTTGTGTTCGCGTGACCCTCATATAGTCCAAGCTGGGAAAATCGGGTGTTGAGGTGGAATTGTGCAGCAAAGGGTTTTAGAGGTGTAGGTTCGAATAGTAGTGGCAGTTAGCCTTTTCATAACCTTGTTTGTTGGTGCCCTCGTGGCCAGTGCTTTAGGCAGTGCGCTGGGCATGGCTGGTGGCATATTTATAGTGCCGCTTCTCACCTTGGGTGCCGACATTCCGTTTCCCACCGCTGTGGCGGTGAGTTTGATTGCGGTCATCGCTTCGTCTTGTTCAAGTGCACCCAGGTTCTTATCGGCTGGCCTCACCAATCTTCGGCTTGCGGTGGTGCTTGAGGTTGCCACGACGTTCGGGGCTTTGGTCGGTGTAGCCATGGTCGGTTTGGTGGCCGATGAGGTTCTATACGGAATTTTCACCGGTGTGCTCTTGGTCTCGGCTGCACAAATGCTGCATGGTCGCAAGCCACGAGAACCTCTACCGGTCCCAGCGCACGCTTTTAGCCACCAACTCGATTCGTCGTTTATAGATCTTGACGGGGAAAACGTGGACTATCAGGTTTCACGCCTACCAATGGGTGTTTCGTTCATGTTTCTAGCTGGTGTTCTCTCTGCTCTGCTAGGGATTGGTAGTGGTGTTTTGAAGATTCCAGCCATGGACGCTGCCATGCGCTTGCCAATCAAAGCCTCATCTGCCACCGCTAACTTGATGATTGGGGTAACGGCATCAGGCGCGGCTGCGGCCTATCTACTGGGTGGCAATATCGACTTGATCTTGGCGGCCCCAATTGTGTTGGGTTCCCTTAGCGGTGCTGTTTTGGGGGCACGAATTTTGGTTCGTATGGCGGGCAGCGGTTTACGAATCATATTTACAGTGGTGCTCTTGTCGCTGGCGGTGCCAATGGCCGCCAACGCGCTTGGCCTGGGATGGACGATGGGCTCATGAGTAAAATCGAGGGCGACGAGATAGCCCCCGACAGGGTTTTGGCTGGGCGAATCGCGGTGCTGATGGCCTATGGCACCAACTTGGCCACCGCTTTGCTCGTAGGTGCAGTAATAGCTCTGATTTTCGGTTTGGGACCCTTGGCCACTGTTCTACTGACAGGGGGCTGTGCCACCTTGGTGCTCTTACCATTCATCCGCCTATTAATGATGTTTAGCCATTTCCGTCACCGTGGCGAGAATCGCTTTCTTATTATTACGGTGTTGGTGATCACCATGGTGTTAGCTGGGGCCGCGCTAGGTCTTTTGCGTCGGTGAGCGCTGCCTAGGTTTCCGGCGGATACCACACCTTGGTTCCTTCCACTTTGGCGAAACTGGTGAGGTTATGGGGTTTCGTTGAAGTGACGCTCATGATGTCGCAAACCTCATAACCCCTGGTCAGCATGGCATCTCCGACCAGAGAACGGTGACAACGCCAGGGCACAGCTTCGGCACACATTATGGCCACCGTGTTGGTTTTGGTCAGTTCGATTAGTTCGTCGATACCTTCGGAGAACCCTTCGGTCTGCATGTAATCGGCGTAGCTGCGAAAGCTTTTATTGCGCCAGGCTTCATTAATGCTGGGTTCTTTGGTTGAACTGTGGCGCAAACCCCCCAGCTTTTTAATCTGCACATATTCCAGGTCTGCTGCTTCTAGGCTTTCGGCCAAGGCGTGCTGGTCGAATTGCGGATTATGGCGAGATCGGGGCACCGTACGCACGTCGGCCACCATGTCGACGTGATTGGCCGACAGCATTTTTAGGAACTCTTCGATGGGATGAGTTGAGTGCCCAATGGTGTAAAGCCGTGGTTGTGCCATACCTCCATTCAAGCGGCATCTATGCCATTAAACTTTTTCGACGATCAGGCCAATGGCGCCCATGTTGTTGTGTAGCCGATTGAAGCAGGCGTGCATACTCTTAACCCGACTTCGAGCGCTGCGGTCGGTGGCCACGCGTGCGAAAAAGCGCATGGCTGGCCAGAGACCTTCATCGTCGATCACTCGTCGGGGTGCCAAAAGTGCCATGTCGGCTCGTTCTTCGGCGATGACCCGGAAGCCGTTGTTTTCAAGTATTGCTCGCCAGCTAGCCGCGGTTAGTGGCCGTGCGCCCACATGAATACTGCGAGAAAGGTCGTCCCAAACCGCTTGTGAACGTTCCTCGGAAATGTCATCAGGAATTAGGCACAGCTCATGAATGACGTAACGTCCACCGGTCTGGAGTAGCCGATGGGCCTCGCTCATCACAGCATTCTTGTTGACATCGCTTTGCATGGTGAGCATGGCTTCGCCAACGACAACGGTGGCCGATCCCTCGGGGAGCGCCGATTGTTGTGCTGTTGAAAGCACCACTTTGCCGCCAGAGGGTGTCACTACCTTGCGGGTAATGGCAGCCGCTTCTTCGTCTCGTTCGACCGCCGTGTAACTGGCTGGCTGATAGGCCAGCAAGGCGCGGGCGGTGGCACCTACACCAGGTGCAAATTCAACTACGTGATCTTGGTTGGTTAGGCCAAGTTTGTTAAGCAGCCTGGTGGTTAGCTCACGGCCGCCCGGGCGCAGAATTTTCTTGCCAAGGCGGGCCAAAAGCCAGTGGCCAGGTGCTTTTTCGTTCGACACCGTAGAGATCGACATATGGGCCTCCCCGAGGCACAGAGCTGTGGTGGTGGGGCAGTTGCCCCTTCTTAGGCGGAGTCCGACTATTTCTAGGCTTCGCTAGAAATAAATTAGGGTCGCCTAAAGCGCTCTGTCAAGGGCCCTTTATCGCGACCTAGGCAGCGTTACGGCGTTTGGCTGAGCGGTGTTTGTTTCCGCTACGCGATGCTCCAGGAGAGCTGTTACGCGATGTGCCGCCCGAACCGGTGCGTGCTGAAACCTTGGCACCGCGAGCTTTGCCACCACGATTGCTTGGACTGTGCGACCCTGGCGTTGAAGCGTCGCTTCGACGTGCCTTTGACTTGCGGTCCTTCGCCCGCCCAGGCCGCTTGGAGGCGGGGTTAGTGCGAGTTGATTCACTGGTTGCCGCCTTGCTAGCTGGTGCTTTGGTTGGGGTGACTGGCGCTAGTGAAGCCGGTGGAGTGATGCCCAAGGCGAGCTGCAATTTCCGTTGTAGTTTCTTGGCATCAGAGTTTTGTTCCTTGGGTACCAATGCCACCACTAGGCCGGTAGTTCCAGCTCGACCTGTGCGCCCCGAGCGATGCACAAAGTCTTTGTGGTCAGCTGGCAAGTCGAAGTGGATGACGGCCGCTACGTTATCTACGTGAATGCCGCGGGCGGCGACATCGGTTGCTACCAGAGCTTGCGATTGACCGTTGGTGAAGCGAGCTAACGCTCGTTCCCGTTGTGGTTGGGACCGATCGCCGTGGATTACCTCGGTTGAAACACCTGCATTGGCAAGCTGTCGTGCGGCCCGGTCGGCCCCCCGGCGCGTACGAACGAACACAATGGCCGGCCAATTGGCGCTAATAAGGCGAGCGGTGATGTCAACTCGCTCATTGCGTTCGACGTTCCAGAATTTGTATTCGTTCTGGGGAGAGTCTTCCTTCACCACATGTTCGTGGCGGGCGGGATTGTGTTGGTATTCCCGAATTAGAATGTCAACGTCACCATCCAAGGTGGCCGAAAATAGCAAGGTTTGGCGCTTGGGTGAGGTTTGGTTCAACAGACGACGAACTTCAGGTAGAAAACCCATGTCGGCCATGCGGTCAGCTTCATCTAACACCACATAACGAACCTCAGATAAGTCAACCTCGCCTTGTTTCACCAAGTCAGCCAACCGACCGGGGCAGGCCACCGCAATGTCTACGCCGCGGCGAAGATCGCGTAGTTGGTTCCCAAAACCGACGCCACCAAAGAAGGTGGTGACCCGGGCCCCTTTAGGGCCAGCCATCATTATCAGTTCCTCACGAACCTGGGTAGCCAGCTCGCGGGTGGGTACTAGCACCAGGCCTTTGGGTCGTTTTGGTGCAGCCTTGGGACCACTGGCAATGCCGTGGAGGAGCGGAATTCCAAAAGCGATAGTTTTGCCGGAACCAGTGGGGGCTTTGCCGCACACATCACGGCCAGCCAAAGCATCGGGCAGGGTGGCAGTTTGAATTGGGAAGGCTTGGGTGATGCCTTGGTTTGCCAGAGCCGACACGATATTGCTGGGTACGCCGAGCTCGGCGAAAGAAACGGTTGACTCAACCGAAGATTCAAGAACAGTTGTAGAAGACAGGGTGTTACTCCAAAAAAATAGCCCGCAGTTCGGGCGCATGACGGGTGCGATAAAACCCAGGGGCAACCTGTTCCACTCCGTTACTGGTTGTAAACCAGCGTGGCTCTGCATCGCCTACAGAGGGGGGACAGGGTGGCCTCGACCGGGTATTCCGAACGGGACCCGCCAGCACCATCGGGGTGCAAGGCAACCTGGTGTAACCAGGACTTAGGTACCTTAACAGGTTTTCGCCACTATTCTGGGCTTTATGGCACTTGACACAGAATTAAAAGACTTTGCAACCTCAAAAAACTTTGCGGCGTTGACGACTCTTGATTCACACGGCGCGCCTTCCACCCATGTGATGTGGATTGATGCCGATGATGAGCATTTGCTGATCAACACTGAGGTCCATCGGTTGAAGTTCAAGCACATGACGAATGACCCTCGGGTGGCTGTTACGGTTATCGATGCCAATACGCCATATCGCTATATCGAGGCGCGAGGTAAGGTAGTAGAAACCGTGACTGGCGATGAGGCGCGAAACCATATTGACCATGTTTCGCAGCGTTATACCGGTGCCGACTACGCGCCGACCATTACCAGCGAGCGAGTAGTGGTGAAGATCGCCGTTGATCACGTGTATAAGCGGCTTAGTTAGGCCGTAGCAAGGGTTTCAAAAGTTGCTACCAATGCGGATGGCGGGGTGCTAAGGTTTCGGTTGTGTTCGGTACATAAGTAAACCTATGTGCTTCTCACAACTATCACCAAAGATCTTTTGGTGTATTGTAATGTAATAATAGTTAAAGTAGGGGGATTTAGTGAGGAAACGTTTCCGATTTAGGGGCGCGTTTATTTCGCTGTTGGTATTGGCGGCGTTGTTGGCCGGATGCAGCAGCGATGACAATAACAATTCGAATGCTGGCGGCGGAACAACCTCTACCACAGCGGGCGATAATAACGATGACAACAACGGTTCATCGAATGGTGGCGACGTTCCGGCACCCACTCAAGGAGGTTCCCTTACCGTAGGGCTGGAGGCTGACTGTAATAGCTATGCTCCTTGGCTCTCGTCGTGTGCTCAATCCGGCGACAACGTTATGCCAGTGATTTTCGACCCGATGGTCGTTCTTACCGCTAACGGGACCGTTGAGCCATATTTGGCGGAATCGGTAGTTGCTAACGATGATTCCACCGAGTGGACCGTAACTTTGCGTCCAGGCGTTAAGTTCCATGATGGAACCGAGCTGACCGCACAAGTACAAAAAGATGGTTACGATGAGTTTCTAGCTGCTGATGGCAGTATTTTGGCCACGGTTACAAAAGATATTGCCGAGGTGAGGGTAGACGATGAGCTGACCTACACCTATGTGCTAAGCCGACCCGACCCGCAGTTCTTGTACCTACTTGCTTCTCAGCTTGGTAACGCCTTTTCTATCGAAGCTGCCCGTGCTAACCCTGAAGACTTTGGTAGCAAGCCTGTTGGTACCGGCCCCTTCAAGTTGGTGTCTTGGGTGCGAGACGGTTCGCTGATTGCCGAGCGTAACGCTGATTACTGGCAAGAAGGGTTGCCGTATCTCGACAAAATCACTTTCGTGCCGCTGCCTGACGAAGATGCTCGCCAGACGGCCATGGAAAGTGGCGATGTCGACGTAGTGCTTTATGCTCGCCTTGGCGTGTATCTCGGTCGGTTCCAGCAAAAAGCCGAATCTGGCGAAGCGAACCTGTATATGCAAGCTGGTGACTTGGCCTCGGGTATTTTGGTTAACACCGCCAAACCGCCGCTAGATGACCTACGGGTGCGCCAGGGTTTGGTGCAAACCGCTAACCCGGAAGAGCTCGTGGTGATTGTGGCTGAAGGCCCAGTGGCCGAGCCTCGTACTTTGCTGGTTGACCCCTCAAGTGAGTTCTATTCGGAGGATGCAGCGGCTGCTTATCCGAAATATGACGAAGAGGCGGGCGGTGCGAAGCTGCAGGAATACATTGATGATCCCAACCGATCTGATGGTAAAGCACCCGGCTCTGATATTGAGATCGAGTATCTCTTCACCAACACCCCGGCGGTGAGCCGTCAAGCCCAGTATTTGCAGGCCAAATGGGGCGAGCATGGTGTGAAGCTGGAACTGGTGGCCAATGAAATGGCCCAAAGTATTCAGCGAGCCATTGAAGGTAGCCACCAGCTGGTGTTCTGGCGCCCGGGCGTTCAATCGGCGCCACTTACCACTATGCGCAACGAGTTCTCCAACGTGACTGATTTGTCGAACGTTTCAAACTTCACTGACCCTCGAATTGATGAGGCCCGTGACCAGCTAGAAACATCGCAGACCTTCGCCGAGCAATATGATGCCGTGGAGAAATTCCTAACGGTTATTGCCGAACAAGTTCCTTTCATCATGATCGCTAGTAACAACGAGTTCTTTGCTACTGCACCTGATGTGTATGGGCTTGATACTTGGACAACGCCTGAAGGTGATTTGGGCTTCGGCTCACGCCGTGGCCGGACCATTTGGGGCCAGGTGTATAGGGCCTCATAATGGTGTGATTAAGCACTGACGCTTAGTTGAATAATTAATTATTGGTCCCGTCACCTCCGTGGCGGGACCAATGCATTTTTGCGCTGCTTTAGCCAATTGGCAGTTAGAAGCCGTCGTTAGGTTTTGGGTCTTTGTGCCCTCTAAATCCGAAGGTTTGCGCCGTACCCTAGATAGCAAGATGTGTTGCTTTTTGTTGGTGGAACCTAACCCATAGGGCGTAGCCACAATGTGGGCCCGACGGTGTTGGGCGCACACGACCAAGCGGTCGGGTGGGTACGAAAGGGTATAAGTATGAGCGCAGACCAGGCGGTAAACGACGACGCGTCGGCTGACCCCGAGGTGGCTCGATGGCGAGAACGAATTAATGAGGGTCGCTTTTTGGGTCAAACCGTGATTGTCACGGGCGCTGGCTCTGGTATTGGTTGGGCGGTGGCTTCACGGGTGGTTCGTGAAGGTGGGCGAGTAGTGGCGGTGGATGTTAGCCAACCTCGTTTGGATGAGCTGGTGGGCAGTCATACTGGTGCCGAAATTGTGCCGGTGGTGGCTGACATTACCGATGATGCGGGGGTGGCAGCCATTGTTGAAGCCGCCGGTGGTCGTATTGACGCGCTAGCCAACATTGCCGGGGTTATGGATGACATGACTCCCATCGGTGAAGTTAGTGATGCCGTGTGGGACCGCGTGATGAACATCAACGTGAATGGCACTATGAAACTTACCCGGGCGGTGGTTCCGGTCATGCTGGACGGCGGTGGTGGTGCGATTGTTAACACCGCTTCCGAGGCTGCGCTCCGAGGTTCGGCGGCCGGGGTGGCCTACACCGCTTCCAAACATGCGGTGGTTGGTATCACTAAATCTACGGCGTTCATGTACGCCAACCGAGGTATTCGGGTTAATGCCGTGGCTCCCGGGCCGGTGCAAACCAATATCCAGGCGTCGTTTGCTTCCGAGCTTGGCACCGAACGCATCGGCCTTGGGATGGCGGTGTTGCCTCAAATGGCCCAACCGGCTGAGCTTGCTGCGGCCATCACGTTTTTGTTGAGCGAGGACAGCGTGAATATCACTGGTGTGGTGCTACCCAGCGACGGTGGTTGGTCGGCAACTTAGTCGTTGGGTGCGGCGGTACAGGTTATCTCGGGTCTGTTGATTCGTATTTCTGACGGTGTGAACCCTGGCAGGCTGCATACTATGTAGGTTAAGTTCCTGGCTAAGTATCATCTGGCAGTACCCCGGGAGTTCTAATCGAACGGAGGTGGTTGGGGTGTCGACTCGCGTTAATGTTCATCCCAACCTGCTCCTGTGGGCGGTAGAACGTGCCGGTTGGGACGACGAGACCACTGATCGCCGGGCACCGAAGTTAGAGGAGTGGGTCGAGGGCTCGACGGCACCAACTTTTAGGCAGCTAGAAAGTTTCGCTCAGGCCACGCATACGCCGCTCGGGTTGCTCCTCTTGTCGGAACCACCTGATGAGAAGCTTCCGATACCTGATATGCGAACGATTGGGAACGTTGCCGTTCCCGAACCGAGTGTTGACCTTCTAGACACCATCTATATGTGTGAAGCGCGCCAAGATTGGTATCGCTCATTCGCTCTGGAGAACGAATTTGAAGAGCTTGATTTTGTTGGCAGTGCTTCGGTTACGTCCTCGCCAATTGAAACTGCTGCCGAGATTCGCTTAGCGCTGCGCTTTGAGATGGATGACAGATCTAGCTTGCAACCTTGGGCTCCGGTATTTCGATACTTGGTCGACCGGATCGAAGAGCTCGGTGCGTTAGTGATGGTAAATGGTGTTGTTGGTTCCAACACGCATCGAAAACTTAACCCGGACGAGTTTCGGGGGTTGGCGCTGTCCGATCGGTTAGCACCCTTAATTTTTGTGAACGGTGCTGACACCAAGGCTGCCCAGATATTTACCCTGGTACATGAACTTGCTCATATATGGTTGGGCGAAAGTGCGATTTCTGATGCCGCGGTTGGCGCGAGCGATGCCCCTCAAGAGGAACTCTGGTGTAACGCAGTAGCGGCTGAGGTTCTTGTTCCACTTGAAGAGCTTCGTAACCGCTATAAGGACACGTATCACACCGAGGAACTTGAACGGCTGGCAAAAGAATTTAGTGTGAGCACGCTAGTTATTCTGCGAAGAATCTTTGATGCAGATTTTGTGTCGTGGCCGACATTCCAATCGTTGTACCAAGAAGAGCTTCGCCGCGTGATGGCTATTCTCGACCAGCGGGAGAGCACAGGCGGTGGGGATTATTACAACGTCCAACCGCTAAGAATCAGTAGGCGGTTTGGTCGAGCGGTAATTGTTAGTGCTCTTGAAGGTTCTACTTCTTATCGTGATGCCTATCGCCTTTTGAGCGTCAAAAAGCACAGTACTTTTCAAGAGCTAGCCGAGAAACTTGGTGTTTAGCCGTGTACCTCCTCGATGCCAACGTTTTCATTGAGGCTAAGAACCGCTACTACGCCTTCGATATCGCGCCGGGCTTCTGGGAGTGGCTCGCCCAAGCCGTGACTGAAGGCAAAGTTCAAAGCGTAGAAGCTGTTCATCAGGAGGTTCTGGGGCGCAGCGATGAACTTGTGCCGTGGATCACGGCGAATCGATCAATGTTCAAGAACGTTGATGACCCTACGGTTGAAGTCTTGCGAGAGCTAAGTTTATGGGCCACACGGGAATACAGCTTTGCCGCGAGTCGTGAATTCATTGGTTCTACAGCTGACTACTTCTTGGTGGGGTATGCCTGTGCTCACGGGTTAACGCTTGTAACCCATGAGAAACCGAGCAAAGGATCTATGAAGAAAATCAAAATACCCGATGCGTGTGCAGAATTTGACGTGCCCGTAATATCTACTTTTGAGATGCTGCGTAGTGAGGGAGTGCAGCTACGTTACTAGGCAAGGTTTAACTAGACGACGGGGGCTGGTCGGCAACTTAGTTGTGGTTCTGTGTGGCAGTGCTGAGGCCGAAGAAACGGTCGAAAAAGGCTCGAAGGCGGTTAACCACCCGCTCTTTAGTTTCAGCATGGGCGGTGTCGGGGCTGAAGCGGCTTAGCGGTGGCAACACCTCGGTGATAGCGGTACCAGCCGTTTCTAACGCCCCATCGCGAAAAGCGGCTTCCATGTAGGCCCTAGCAGCGTCTTCCCGCAGGTTTTCTTCGGCGATAATGGCTGCCAGTTCGGCTTGGCGTGCCTTGGCGATAAAGGTTTCCCATTCCTCATCCACGGCGGCCGTCAAACTAACCGAATCCACAAAACGTTCAATTAGGTCGCGTTTGTTGCGCAGGGTGGGGCTGGCGTTAACGGCTCGGCTGATCTCGGCCCGAATCTCAACGTCCTCCCCGTCGCCCACCTCGGCTTGGCGTTTTGCCACCAGCATCAAGATGTAATCAACGCTGATCTCAACTTGTTTTATGAGCTCAATCTCAAAGACCAAATCGTCAATGATCGGCTCTTTGTCCCCAGTGTCTTGGGGGCGACGTTCGTCGCGGATACGCAGATATTCACTCCGGAAATCCTGTGCTTGTCGATCGGAAAGGCGCCGGTCGTTCTCAAACTCGTCAAACGAGGTGAGAATGTTCTCCAGCTTTACAATCTCACCAAAAAGCACCACAAAATCACGCTGATCGCCCTCGCTGTCAATGCGTTCCCCAGCACTAAAACGGCCTAACAGCTCGGCTACTTTTTGCGAGTACTCCTCCAAGTATTCGGCATAGGGCCGCAGCAGCACCACACCCTTGGCGTCTTTGTTGCCGAAAAGTTCTAAAGCTTGGTTGGTAGCGTCTTCTAGGTTTCTAAACGAAACGATGTTGCCATACGTTTTAACCGAGTTGAGAATGCGGTTGGTGCGTGAGTAGGCCTGCAATAACCCGTGGGAGCGCAGGTTCTTGTCTAGGAACAAGGTGTTAAGCGTGGTGGCATCAAAACCGGTTAAAAACATGTTCACCACAATCACCATGTCTACTTCACGGTTCTTTAGCCGCATCGACAGGTCGCGGTAGTAGTTGGCGAAACGGTCGGCGGTGGTGTCGTAGCTGGTACCAAAAAGCTCGTTGTAGTCGGCAATGGCGTGTTCCAGAAACTCTCGGTCATCCAGGCTTAAGCCGTCGGTGTCAACGGCTTCTTCTCCCAAGAGGTCACCATCAACTTCTTCGTTGGCCCCATACGAGTAAATCAGGGCGATTCGTAGGCGACCTTCAGGCGGCAAGTCGGCTTGGGCCAACTGGAAACTGCCGTAGTAGGCGCGGGCCGCTTTGATAGAAGCAGTAGCGAAAATAGCGTTAAAACCTCGCACCCGCTGTTTGGCCCGCGTAGGCCCCTGGCTACGGCGAGAACGTGACGCTTGAGCCACGTTGGTGACCACCGAATGTTCGTAGCTTGAAGCCCGTTTAGTTTTTTGATCGAAATGGCGCAGCGTGTAGTCCACAATCAAATCAAGCCGCGCCGGGTCGAGTAGGGCGGCTTCAGATTCAATGGCCGACACCTGTTTGTCTTCAATGGTCCCTGCCCGCACAGTATTGATGTAATCAATGCGAAACGGCAGCACGTTCTTGTCCGTAATGGCATCGACAATGGTGTAGGTGTGCAGCTTCTCGCCAAAGGCCTGTTCGGTGGTTTTTAGCTGCGCCAAACCGCCGCTGGGTGCGTTCTCAGCAAAAATGGGGGTGCCGGTGAAACCAAACAGGTTGTAGCGCTTAAAGGCTTTGGTGATGGCGGTATGCATTTCGCCAAACTGCGAACGGTGGCACTCATCAAAAATAATCACCACATGCTGGCCGTAAATCTGGTGGCCCTTGTTCTGGTTAACAAAGTTAGAAAGCTTTTGGATGGTGGTGATGATGATGCGGGCGTTGGGGTCTTCCAACTGGCGTTTTAGTACTGCCGTTGAGGCGTTGGAGTTGGCCGCCCCTTTTTCGAAGCGGTCGTACTCGCGCATGGTTTGGTAGTCGAGGTCTTTGCGATCTACCACAAAAAGCACTTTGTCGACCGAAGGAACCTTGGTGGCCAGTTGAGCGGCTTTAAACGACGTGAGGGTTTTACCCGACCCTGTGGTGTGCCAAATGTAGCCCCCGGCTTCTATCCGCCCTAGCTGTTTGTAGTTGGTGGCTACTTGGATGCGTTGCAGAATGCGTTCGGTGGCCACAATTTGGTAGGGGCGCATCACCAACAACAACCGGTCGGCGGTAAACACGCAGTAGCGGGTGAGAATGTTTAGCAGGCTGTGTTTAGCGAAGAAGGTTTTTGCGAAAGACGTTAGGTCGGCAATCGGTTTGTTTTGAGCGTCGGCCCACCACGAGGTGAACTCGAAACTGTTCGAAGTGCGTGGGGCTTTGGTGCTGGCTTGTTGTTCTTTTAGATGCTGGTGGCGGGTGGTGTTTGAGTAGTACTTGGTGTGGGTGCCGTTAGAAATAACAAATAGCTGCACGTAATCAAACAGCCCAGCTCCGGCCCAAAAACTATGTCGGTGATACCGGTTGATCTGGTTAAACGCTTCTCGAATAGCCACCCCGCGGCGTTTAAGTTCAATGTGAACCAGGGGTAGGCCGTTGACCAAAATGGTTACGTCGTAACGGTTGGCGTAGGTACCACCGGTATCGGAGGTGTCGGCCGGGTCGGCCCGGGGTACTTCGTATTGGTTGATTACTTGGAGCCGGTTGTTGTGAATGTTGGCTTTGTCGATGAGGGTGATGTTTTTGGTGCTGCCGTCGTCTCGACGTAGAAGCTGTACTGGGTCTTCTTGAATACGGGCGGTTTTCTCTACTAATCCGTCGTTCTTACTGGCGATTTTCTCGTTGAAGAACTGTTGCCATTCGGCTTCCGAGAAGGTGATGCCATTGAGGGCTTCCAGCTGGCGGCGCAGGTTAGCAATTAGCTCGGCTTCGCTGGTGATGGGCAGATATTCATAGGCTTGAGCCTGGAGAATGCGGATGAACTCGGCTTCTAAGGCGGCTTCAGATTGGTAGGCCGTTTCGGTGGGGGAGTCGGCAATGTATTCGGCCACCACCGTGCTTTCACCCGATACCGCAATCGGGTCGAACCGGCGCACCCCGTTGCCGCTCATGCGCTTAACTCGTCGAAGGTTAATAGCTGGTCACGGTAGTACTCGTACTGCTTTCGCCGGGCCTGTAGTTCCGCTGGCAAGCCAATGCTTAAGTCGTTGACCAAAGCATCAAACTTGTCGAGGATTTCTATAATTCTCTCCTGCTCCTCGAGAGGGGGTAGTGGGATTGGGAAGTTTTTAATTATCTGAGCATTGAGATCTGCTCGAGCGCCACGACCCTGGGCCTTTAGCTGTTGATAGCTATTCGCTGTCCAGTGAAAGACGTATTGATAGTTTGCAATAGTTGGATCGATTTGGAGATTACAGCAGTGCTGGTTGGTGGTTAACGGAATTTTGTTAACGGCTGATCGTCCGGCGGTAGCCCCCGAAATTGCCACGATGACACAGTTTTTGGGAATCCACGAAGCAGCAGTCTCGCTCACGGCACGTTCGGTGATTCGCATCTCGGTATCCAGAATGTCGGTGAATCTGACTTCGTTCGTCCGTAACCACGGAATTGTCCCAGTCGAGTAGTACGGCTCGTACCCGGCCTTTGGAGTGGCCCCTGATGAGACTTTGATGCTGATCTGACCGAGAGTTGACCAATTGACCTGATGGTCATTGACGCCAAACGTCAGCAGTCGGTCGCGGTAGAACTCATATTGTTTGCGGCGCGCTTCTAGCTCCGCTTCTAGCTCCGCTTCTAGCTGACTAAAGTTGTCCAAAATCCGCACGATCTCCCGCTGCACCTCCATCGGCGGCACTGGTACATAGTGGCCACGGAGCCAGGATGTTGAGAGATTCTTGACGGTGCCTCCACTTACCGACGCAACTGCCTTGTTTTCGAAGTACGTGCTATTCAGGTAGTGGTATAGGAATCGGACCATAAGATCCTTAGGTAATGGCCGGATAGCTGCGACCCGTTGGTTCAAAGCCGCTGGTAATTGGGCGTCATTTACCATTGCCACGCGACCGATACTTCCAGATAGGGATAGGACTAGATCGCCAGTGTAAAGAATATATTGTGGAATATTAGCAACCTTGTCCAGAGGATAATATTTTATGTCCTTATCGGATATGAACCCTTTTTGAACGTCAGAAATCCTAATAATTCGTACACCTGTAGACGTATATTCAGCGCTCCTAAATGCAAAACCGTTTAGAATCTCTGAAACTTCTGCCAAAGGTTTGAACTCCACACCGTCCGGACACAACTCAGCAATTAGGGGTTCGATGTGGCTCATGCGAAGAAGTCCTCGTCGATTTCCACCACGTCGTAGGTGCTTTTCACCTGAACGCCCACGTTGTAGCGAATCATCAACCTTGTTAACCGATCACCGTCAATCAAAATTATTCTGGTTGGCACATTCTCTGCGTATTGGTGAGCATCAGCCGAGAACCTACTGGTCGTAATAAATACTCCCCGGTCGGCTTTACCACTTAGTGCCCCCACAAAAGCTTGAATATCGGGGCGTCCTACCACGTTGCCCGGTCCGTAGCGTTTGGCTTGGACATAGACCCGGCTCAAACCTAAAACGTCTTGGTCGATAACCCCGTCAATCCCGCCATCACCACTAAGTGGGGTTACCACACCAGTGCCCTCGGTGCCGCCATAACCCATAGCCAACAACAGCTTCACTACGGCTTCTTCAAAGAACGCCGGTTCTTGGTCTTGCAGGCGCTCCAATAACTCGTTGGCCACCTCTTGTTCAATCTGTTCGATGCCAGCTTCCACGAGCTCTACCGGTGCCATGGCAGTTTCACGAGTGTCCGACGAGATGACTTCTTTGGGGATGCGAACTGACGATTCATACGCTTTAACCAAAGACTCAGGGTCTTGGGCCAGGCGATTTAGGTCTGCGACCGTTATCGTGTCGTTGAATTTTTCTATCAGCTCATGTCCGGTTGCAGTAATAGCGTAGCTTCCCCGCGCCACCCTCTTTAATGCCCCCACCTTGGTGAGCCGCGACAGGCCAAAACCTATGCGATTCTCATATGTGAGCTGGCCCGATGAAAGTCTCAGGCTGGTCAGCTCGGCTGGTAACCCCAGCAGGGTGGCCACGCTGGGTGCAATATCGCGGCGGTGTCGCGCCGAGCCATCAGCAAGAACCCGAAGGGTGGGAATCATAAACTCTTCCCAGGTTGGCATGGTGCTCATTTACTGCCCTCCAAGTCGGCCACAATGGCGTCAATCTCAATACGTAGTTCGGCTTGGCGTTCCACAATCCGAGCAATTTCGGCGTTTAGCTCGACAATGTCAATAACCTCGCGGGTGTCTTCGGGCTCTACATACGACGACACCGCCATGTTGTAGTCGTTCTCACCAATCGCTTCGTTTGAAACCAAGGCCGCCACGTAATCAACATCCGTCCGATCTGCCAACCACCCCAAAATGCGTTCTTGGTGCTCGGGGGCCAGCTTGTTCTTGTTGCCCGAACGCACAAACTCGGCTGAAGCATCCACAAACAACACCGAGTTATCGGCCTTCGAGCGTTTTAACACCACAATGCAAGTGGCGATGGTGGTGCCAAAGAACAGATCGGGCGGCAGCTGCACAATGGCATCCACAAAGTTGTTGTCCACCAAATACTTACGAATTTTGGCTTCGGCTCCACCCCGATACAACACACCCGGAAACTGCACAATGGCGGCCGTGCCACTGGTAGAAAGCCATGCCAGCATATGCATAGTGAAAGCCATGTCGGCTTTTGACTTGGGCGCAAGAACCCCGGCCGGAGCAAACCGTAGGTCGTTAATTAGAAGGGGGTTGGCGTCGCCTTCCCACCGGGTGGAATAGGGGGGATTAGAAACAATGGCGTCGAAAGGCTCATCGTCCCAGTGCTGGGGGTCGGTGAGGGTATCACCGTGGGCGATGCTGAAACTGTTGTAGTTCACATCGTGTAAAAACATGTTGATGCGAGCCAGGTTGTAGGTGGTGAGGTTAATTTCCTGGCCATAAAACCCACCCACGTTTTCGGTGCCCAACACCTTGGCAAACTTCAACAACAACGAACCCGAACCAGCAGCTGGGTCATACACCTTGTTCACCCGGGTTTTACCGGCCACCGCAATACGAGCCAAAACCTCGGAAACCTCTTGCGGTGTAAAGAACTCACCCCCCGATTTACCAGCCTCGGAGGCGTACATTTGCATCAGATATTCATAAGCATCACCAAAAAGGTCAATCGAGTTCGACTCGAAATTACCCAACGGCAAATCGCCAATCGCATCTAGCAACTTCACCAACTTGGCATTGCGGGCCGCCACCGTGTTGCCCAACTTGGCGCTGTTCACATCCAGATCGTCGAACAGGCCCTTAAGGTCGTCTTCACTAGCGCTGCCACGGGCCGAACCTTCAATATTCTTAAAGACCCGCTCCAGGGTTTCATTTAGGTTCTCGTCGTGGCGCGCTCGGGCACGCACGTTTTCGAATAACTCAGAAGGCAGAATGTAAAAGCCCTTTTCTTCCACCGTGGTGTGGCGGCCAAACTCGGCTTCTGCATCGCCTAGTTCGGCGTAACTGAAATCACTATGGCCCGCTTGGTGCTCGCCAGTGTTTAGATAGGCCGCCAAGTTCTCGGAAATAAACCGGTAGAAGAGCATGCCCAGCACGTAGGTTTTGAAATCCCAACCATCTACGCTGCCCCGCAAATCGTTGGCGATACGCCAAATAGTCTTGTGCAGCTCAGCCCGCTGGGCTTCTTTAGTGGCTGGTGCCATAAATAAATCGTCCTCCCGCGTGGGCAACACTTAAGTGCCGATAATCTCACCGACACCTTAGTGGCGGTCTATGACACCATCGCTTAACAAAACCCGCGGAAAGGAGTGTGGAGCAGCGGAACCTAGTGGCTGGTCATAACTTTTCAATGGCCGTAGGCAGCCTATCGCCGAGAGAAGTTCACTCTGGGGGTAGGTGCTGGGTAGCAACTTTCTAGTCGGCGTAACCAGAACTAGAAAGCAACGTCTATAAGGCATCCTTGGGGTCTTCCGGCGAGCCTCTAGCAACAAATTTGCCGGGCAATTCTTGGGACCAGGTAACTTTCCTGAAAGGTCAAGATCCCGAAGCACTATGTTCCGGCCTACTAGCGCCTCTAACGAGGCAGAAATAGAAGTCACCGGCACCACGGGCGTGCATTCATACCCGGTCACCGCGTGGCGAGGTGGGCTGGTGGGCTTAATGTTTGTGCTGGCCTTTACCCTGTTGTTGGGTGGCGTTCTCGGCATTGCTAGCCGCAATCCACACAGACAAGATAGCACTTTCGCTGCTAACCAACTTTGTGCGCTGTTACCTCTAGCGGGGTGTGACTGTTTGAATACCGTTCGCCTGTGCTGCTGTAATTAGACGGTCATCATAAGCAATGAGGCCCTCTAAGTCGTCACCAAGCTCCAAAGCAGCTGCAATATGGAGTGCGTCGAGGCTGCGGAGGATTACAGGGTCTAGTCGAGCAGCAAATTCAAAGAGTCGAGTGTCCAACCTCATGATAATTATAGCGTTGAGAACTATCTGAGCTCTGTGAGTTACTTCTGGGGCAACACGGCGTACTGCCCGTAATAATTCTGTTCGTGCTAAGTCAGAGGTAATCAAAACCGGAGTGGACGTGGTTATCCAATCCATTAAAGCCATCGTCTCAGCCTCGGCCACGACGAGTTTCGTCAACGCGGAAGTGTCGACGTAATAGGCCATAGTTTTGCTTATTAGCGCTCGGCGTCACGCATAGCAGCAAGCTCTGCTGAGATATTTGGACCAGGTTTAGGGCTAGGTAGGTCGCAGATGTTGGATTTAGCTGCACGGGCTTGGCCACTTGAAAGTAAATTAGCCAAAGGGGATCGTGATATGGCGCTTATCTGTGCCACTGGCTGGCCATGATCGGTGACAACGACAGTTTCGCCCGCGACCACATCTGCGATCACGGTAGAGGCTTTCTCTTCTAGCTCCCCAATTCCAACCTGTGACATGCTCTACATTGTAATCTCAATATTACAAATATGTGTGGGGTTGAGTGGTCGAGAGGCGCCCACCAACGACCAAGGCCGTCGTACCCAGTATGCGGCACTAGTTTGGGCCCGAGCGGTTAAACCTCTACCGGTTAGTCAGCGTTATTAATACGTCGTTCGGCTCGGGCGAACAGGTCGAGCGTTTTCTGGTGCAGAACTTCGCCCACCGCTTTTGGTGCCGCTCCCGACATCGAACGGGCATAGGTGCCTTCCAACAAAATACCTAGCTTGTAGCAGGCCAAAACCTCATACCACACCACCGCCGACATATCACGGTTGGTGTGCTGAGCATAGGTTTCCACCAGCTCAAGAGCACTTGGAAAACCTTCCCACGGCTCTATCGAAACCCCTTTGTCGTAACCGGGTTCGGGCCAAGTGGCCAGCAACCAACCTAAATCGATCAGCGGATCACCAATAGTGGTTAGCTCCCAATCAATAGCGGCTGCTACCCGAGGGGCATGCGGCGAACACAAAATATTGGCCAGGTGGAAATCGCCGTGGATTAACCCTGGAGTCCAAACCGAAGGCTGGTTAGCGTCAAGCCATTCACCTACTCGGGCCACTCCGGGAATTTCGGGCCCAGAATAGCCCGGCATCTGGCGGTAGGAATCGAGCTGTGATCGCCAACGCTCTACCTGACGCTCGAGATACCCTTCGGCACGACCCAAATCGCCAAGCCCTAAACGCTCGTAATCAACCGCTCCAATTGTCGCTGCGGTCACCGCTATATCAAGCCCAAATTGGTGGCGCCAATCGGTGGATTCCAAATAAGGGGCAGGCAACTCAACAGTAGGGTTAACCCCATCTACCTGCTCCATTAGATAAAAAGCCGAGCCTAAAACTGTGATATCACCACACGCTGCCAACAAGCGCGGGTGTGGCACATTGGTGTTCGCTAAAGCCCCTAAGACCCGAGCTTCGCGCCGCATAGTTTCGTCACTGTTGGCCCGCTTGTGGGGTGGTGGGTGACGTAGCACAAACCGTTGCCCACCTTTGGTAAAGGCCAACAAAATGTTTTGGGTGCCGCCTGTAAGTGGTTCCACTTCAATAATTGGGCCCGCAGCTAAGCCATGGCTATCCATCCAAGCAGCCAATGCCTCCAAAGAAACCATGCTGGTGTCCATAATTGCCCGGCCCTCCAACCAGCCTCGCCGCCCAAATGTTTGGCCATTTAGCCATACCGCGTTGGCACCCAGACTAGTCGTGTCAGGTTAGAGCGGCGGGAGATTTTCGCCTCGGCTTGCCAAGTAATTGGGCTAAACATTAGCCATGTCGAAGGAAACAAACGCCGTTCGTCTCAGCTCACTTTCTCGCTCGATATCAGGCGAGGTCGCCATCATCACCGGAGCGGGCAGTGGCATTGGCCGCGCGACGGCCCACCTCTTCGTCGATGAGGGTGCTCGGGTGGTGGTCGCCGACCTCGACCAAAGCCGGTTAAGTACAGTGTTGGCAGAAATATTCGAGGTTCACGGCCCCGATAGAGCGTTAGGTGTGCCGTGCGATGTGGCGCAACCAGATGAGCTAAAAGCCCTGGTAGAGCAAAGCGTCAAATGGGCAGGGCGCCTAGATATTCTGGTTAACAACGCCGGAATGGTGCGAGTCGATGGCACCGTTGCCACGGAAGATGATTTTGAAACGGCCTGGACACAAACTCTGAACGTAAACCTCACCGCCCAAATCCGTCTGGTGCGCTACGCCTTGGCGCACCTGCGTGAGTCACCCCACCCGCGAGTGGTAAATATTGCCTCCACCGAAGCCATTGTGGCCACATCGGCCCTGGCTAGCTACGCCGCTAGTAAAGCTGGTGTTACCGGCCTTACCCGCTCGCTGGCGGTAGAGCTTGGTAAAGATGGGATAACCGTAAACGCTATTTGTCCGGGCCCAATCCGCACCGGCATGACCGAGGGCATTCCTGAAGAAGCCAAAGAAGCCTACGCCCGACGTCGAGTGGCGTTGCGTCGTTACGCCGAAGCTGAAGAGATCGCGCAGATGGTGCTTTCCTTGGTGCTGCCAGCGGCCAGTTTTGTAACCGGAGCTACTTTGGCGGTTGACGGTGGTCTAACCATTCGCCATACCTGAACGCGTTGGCACGAGGGTTGTTGATGAACGTGCACAAAGGTCGCTACCTGGTAGTTTCAGCGGTTCATTAACACTTTCAGCAGTTCAATAGCGTATGCTCGCTTGGGTCTGACACAGTGGAGCATGGCCCAAAACTCCACGCGCATCGCCTTGTTGATCGACTCTGACAACGTAAGCGCCGAGCATATTGTGAACATCCTCGACGAACTGTCACGCTATGGCACCACCTCGGTGCGGCGTATGTACGGAGATTGGACCACCGAGGCGCTGCGACGCTGGAAAACGGCCGCCAACGAGCATTCCATTCAACCGATACAACAATTTGCATATACAACCGGGAAGAACGCTACCGACAGCGCCCTAATCATCGACGCAATGGACCTATTACACCAAAACCAGCTTGATGCGTTCGCAATTGTGTCATCCGATAGCGACTTCACCCGTTTAGCAGCCCGCCTTCGTGAATCAGGTGCGAGGGTGTTTGGCTTCGGACAGCGCAAGACCCCCACGCCTTTCGTGAATGCTTGCGATACATTCACCTATCTCGAAGTGTTGAAACTTGAAGCGGAAGGTTCACCAGGCGATAGCACTGAAACACCCAGCCCCAAAGAATCGAGCGGCCGCCAAGCTCGGCTTTCTTCAAAAGAGCTTCGTGGTGATAGCCGCTTATTGAACCTGCTTCGAGCGGGAATTGCGGCCAACGAAGACGATGACGGCTGGGCCAATCTGGGTGCGGTTGGTTCCACAATCCAGAAACGCTCGCCTGACTTCGACTCTCGAAATTGGGGCTATCCGAAGTTAAGCGAGCTGATAGAAGCCGTGGGTCTTTTTGAACTGGATCGTGTGGTCGGCCCTGGTAACAGTGTCAGTTTGCTGGTGCGTGTCCCACCCAAAAAATAAGATGGCGCGGCCTACCCCTTACCGTTCTACTGCCCCAGGCTTGGCTCAGCGCTAGGGTGCGTTGCTATACGTTGAGTTGAGCTATTCCTGCCACGGCGAGTTTGTTTACAGCCTCACCTAGCCCAATGCTGCGATCTCTCACCATTGATTCTCAAGGCGATCTAGTTTGGTGAAGCGGGTGCCGTACCCCAGCTCTGGCTACCTAATTTGGAGCTGCTAGACGATCAGCTAGCACCATGGATTGTGTTGCCCGCACTCGGCCTGCCGGAATACTTGGGTCAAGCCGTAAAAGCTTGGCCAAAGCATCTTTTTTGTCACCGCCAGCTACCAACCACACAAGCTCACGGGCCGATGCCAAGGCTGGAAAAGTTAGCGTCATTCTGCGATGCCCCTGGTAAGGCTGGGTCAGGGCCACTAGCAGGTCATCTACGTTGAGAACCGGGTCACCCGGAACCAACGACGCGGTATGTCCATCGCTACCAAGGCCCAGGTGTATCAGGTCGAATTCGTCGGGAAGCCGCGCCGCATAATCGGCGGCAGCGCTTTCTAAATCGGTGTCGGTGACTGGCATCGGCACTATCTCAACCGCCGTATCGCTGAACGCCTCTACCAACGAAGTCAGGTTTCGATTGGGGTCGCCATTGGGTGCAACCCGTTCATCAACTTGAAAGATTCGTAGCTGTGACCAGGGCAAATCCATTTGCGCCAACTGGCGAAACATTGCCCACGGTGTACGGCCACCGCTTACCGCAATGTTGCATGCGCGCCCCTCGCCGGCTACGGCCCGAACCTTCTCAGCAACCCGGTGTGCGCCTTCTCGACTGAGAGCTTCAACGTCGGACAGAACCACAAGTTCGTGCTGCATCGTAACCTTCTTGTCATACGGCAGTATCTACATCACTGAGTGGCGTGCATTTATTTCAGCCTAGCTTTCGTGGCAATCAACACGCGCCAGTGGGTGAAGCAGCGGTTTCACCACGGTAGGCTGCCAAATATGCGCAGTGATGCCCTTGTATTTTTCGGTGCTACGGGAGATCTGGCCTACAAGCAAATATTCCCCGCCTTAGCAGCGTTGGTGGCCAACGGAGAGCTCGACGTACCGGTGATCGGAGTCGCCCGGTCCGCTTGGAATACCGAAGCGTTGGTGGAACGAGCTCGAGATAGCCTTGCCCATCACGGCGACGGGAAAATCGACCCCGAAGTGTTCAACCACCTTGCTTCACTCTTGCGTTATGTCCAGGGAAACTACGATGACCCGGCTACTTATGTTGCGCTTCGCGAGGCGTTAGGAACAGCCAAATCTCCACTGCATTATCTAGCCATTCCAGCTGGATCGTTCGCCACGGTCGTGAACGGACTCGGAGCTTCCGGTTGTGCCAATTCCGCACGTGTGGTGGTGGAAAAGCCCTTTGGCCACGACTTGGCATCGGCGCACGAACTGAACCGCGTATTGCACGACGTTTTCCCCGACCAATCAATCTTCCGCATTGATCACTACCTGGGCAAAGAGGCCGTACTGGGGCTCTTGTACTTCCGATTCGCCAATTCTTTCTTAGAACCAATTTGGAACCGGACCTACGTGGAATCGGTACAGATCACCATGGCCGAAGACTTCGGAGTCGCCGATCGCGGTTCGTTCTACGATCACACTGGAGCGCTTAGAGATGTGGTGCAAAATCATCTCTTGCAGGTGCTTTCGCTCTTGGCTATGGAGCCGCCCACTGGATACGGGCATGAAGATATCCGCGATGAAAAAGCCAAGGTTCTGCGGGCCATGCCACCCATCGATCCTCGGGCGATGGTACGAGGACAGGTTCGTGGGTATCAGGAGGTCACCGGGGTTGACTCTAATTCGACGGTTGAAACATTCGCGGCGCTTCGAGCCTATGTAGACACCTGGCGATGGCAAGGCGTGCCGTTCTTCATTCGGGCTGGAAAATATCTGCCCACAACCGCCACCGAGGTTCTAGTTCGTTTGCGACAACCACCCATTGCCTTTGATGTCACTGGAGAGCTTGGGCCGCCGAACTATCTACGCTTCCGCCTCGGACCCGAGATCACAATCTCTCTAGGGGCCCGAGTAAAAGTGCCCGGAGAAGCCTTGCAGGGGAGTGATGTCGAGCTCATGCTGCATCGGCGTCCTTCCCCACATGATTTGCCGCCCTACCAGCGATTGCTAAGCGCCGCCATGGAGGGCGACACAACCTTGTTTACCAGCCAAGACGCGGTCGAAGCAGCTTGGTCGGTGGTAGAGCCAGTGCTCGATGATGCCACACCCCTGTATCAGTATGAACCGGGAAGTTGGGGCCCGGAAGAGGCCGAGGCGCTAATAGCCGAATATGACGGTTGGCATGATCCGGCCTAACCCACGACTAGCTGAGTTCAGCGATCCTAACGATTCACGTGATCTAAGTGATCGATGTGGTTCTAACGATCCACGTGACCGTATGGGTCGGACTTGAGAGTGTGACTATGCCCCCGATTCGCCTTTTGCTTTCAGATGTCGATGGCACCTTGATCAATAGCCGTAAGGAACTAACCGCCGCCACCGTTGAAGCAGTAGCCAAGCTTCGAGCCCACGGCGTGTTGTTTGCCATTACCAGCGGCCGTCCACCACGAGGAATGCGACAGCTGGTCGACGCTCTAGCGCCCGACGTTCCGGTGGGAGCTTTTAACGGAGGCATGCTGGTAGATCGAACGCTGAACGCTCTTGTCACGCACACCATAGAGGCTGATTTGGTAGTGCCAATTTGCAAGATGATGAACGAATTTGGCTTGGATGCTTGGCTCTACCGAGGTGCTGATTGGTATGTGCCTGACTTGGAAGGCGCTCATGTGGCACGTGAAATTGCCACCGTGAATTTCGAGCCTCGCCTATTGAGCAGCGTGGCGGGCGGGTTGAGCGCATTAAAGGATGGGGTCGCCAAGATTGTTGGGGTCACCGACGATTCGGGTGCCATGGCGGCTGCAAATCGGGCCGTGTACGACACGTTTTGTGATGATGTCACCGCGGCCACCTCGCAGCCTTATTATCTTGACGTAACCCACCCAAATGCGAATAAGGGTGCCGTTGCCCAATATGTGGGCAAACACTATGAGTTGGATCCAGCCGAGATCGCCACTATTGGTGACATGCCCAATGATGTGTTGATGTTTGCGCATTCTGGTCTGTCGATCGCGATGGGGAATGCAGACCCGCAGGTCAAGCGAGCGGCACGACGTATTACGGCTAGCAACGACGAAGACGGTTTCGCTAAAGCTGTCGACGAGCTCATTCTGCCTCACGCCAACGGTGCATTCGCGGCGGCTGGATTGTGAAATCGATCGGTGAGGTACCAGGTTCCAGGGAAAGGACACGAGGTTGATGCAAATAGGTGTTGTGGGCTTGGGCCGCATGGGTGCCAATATCGCTCGGCGTTTAATGCAAGCCGGGCATGAATGTGTGGTCTTTGATGTCGATTCAAATGCTGTAGTCGACATGGAAAACGAAGGTGCCACCGGCGTGGCCAGCTTGGACGGCTTGGTGGCGGCGTTGGCGGCACCGCGGGCCGTCTGGGTGATGGTACCAGCTGGTGCCATTACCGATGAGACTATCTCTGAGCTGGGGAAACGGCTTGAAGCTGACGATGTGGTAATTGACGGTGGAAACACCCACTATCACGCCGACCTGGTACATGCGGCCACACTTGGCGAGCGGGGAATCCATCACATAGACGTTGGTACTAGCGGTGGTGTTTGGGGCCTCGAACGCGGCTATTCGTTGATGATCGGTGGTGAAGACGAACCGGTGGCTCGGCTAGAACCAATCTTTCAGGCGTTAGCTCCGGGCGTTGATGCTGCCGCTCGCACGCCAGGTCGCGATGGTGCGGCCACGCCCGCCGAGCACGGGTATTTCCACTGTGGACCCAACGGTGCCGGGCACTTTGTGAAGATGGTGCACAACGGTATTGAGTACGGAATCATGGCTTCGCTGGCCGAAGGCTTAAACATTTTGCACCATGCCAATGTGGGTGATCGCGCCCATGTAACCGACGCCGAAACAGCGCCCCTAGAAACTCCTGAGCATTATCAGTACAACTTTGACCTTCCAAATGTGGCTGAAGTTTGGCGGCGGGGGAGTGTAATTGGCTCGTGGCTCTTAGACCTTACCGCCGCCGCTTTGGTGGAATCACCCACGTTGGAGGGTTTCTCGGGTCGAGTTTCAGATTCTGGGGAAGGGCGTTGGACAGCTCTAGCCGCTATCGAGGAAGGCGTGCCAGCACCTACCCTTACCTCGGCGTTGTTTTCCAGGTTTGCTTCTCGTGACGCCGACCGCTTCGCTAACCAGGTGCTTTCCGCGATGAGAAGCCAATTTGGCGGCCACGCTGAAAAACCAGCGGACTAGATATTGGCCCGTGGGCAATAGCTGTTAGCCTTCGTGCATGGATATTAGTTAGATCGAAAGAGCCGGGCTCTAAAGTTGCTCGCTCGAGTTTCCCCTGCGCTGTGTGGTGGCGTGAAACTCAGTGACGCCGGGCCCACGCCATCGTTCTCACGCCATCGTTCTAATTGTGCTCATTTCCCGGCGCGTTCCAGGTTGTCTATGAATTCTGTTATTACCATGAACGAACTCACCTTCGAGTGGCCCGATGGCACCGTCGTACTCGAGGGGGTAAGCGGAACGTTTGGATCGGGCCGCAGCGGCTTGATTGGTCACAACGGATCTGGCAAGTCAACCTTGCTGCGGCTAATCGCGGGAGAGCTTCAGCCAACATCAGGCCAGGTCAGCACCATTGGCGAGGTTGGCTATTTGGCGCAAACGCTCACGCTCACGTCGTCTAGTACGGTGGCCGAACTGCTCGGAGTCGACACGATTCTTAACGCCATACGAAAGATCGAAGCTGGCAGTATCGAGCAACATCACTTTGACGTGGTGGGTGATAATTGGGACATCGAATCACGGGCTGGCGAGGTCTTATCCGAGATTGGTTTCACGTCGGCCGATTTGAACCGCACCGTCGGACAGCTTTCCGGCGGTGAGGCCATGTTGATCGCCATTACCGGATTGCGAATGATGCGCACGCCAATCACCCTGCTTGATGAGCCGACCAACAACCTCGACCGGGCGACCCGTGCCAAATTGACTGACATTATTCTCCACTGGCCGGGTGCTCTCGTGATCGTGAGCCATGATCTCGAGCTTTTGGAACACATGGATACGACGACCGAGCTACACAGCGGGGCATTGCAGACCTTTGGTGGCCCTTACAGCGCTTGGAAACTACATCAAGAGCAGGAACAAGCTGCGGCCAGACAAGCCCAACGTTCAGCACAGCAAGCGCTTAAGTTAGAGAAAAAACAACGAATCGAAGCGGAAACAAAGCTAGCACGGCGTGAACGGACGGGTAAGAAGGCGCAAAAGGATGGCGGAATTCCGCCGATTGTGGCTGGCAAGCTGGCCGCTAAGGCGCAAATTTCATCAGGGTTGCTGCGTGCAACCTTGGATGACAGGGTCGATGCGGCTAAAGCCAAAGCCGAAGCGGCGAGCGCACGTGTACGTGAGGATGAACATATTCGCCTTGCTTTGCCCGATCCGAACGTTCCGCGAGGTCGACGTATAGCAGTGTTGCAGGATGGCGATCAGGATTTTGTGATTCAAGGTCCCGAGCGAGTGGCCTTAATCGGCGCTAATGGCACTGGGAAAACAACGCTGGTTGAACAACTGCTTGGTAGAGGTGAACCTCGCGCTGGGTTTCCGAATGGGCATCTTTTTACTGACAGGGTGGGCTATCTACCTCAAGGTCTTGACGCGCTCCACGATGACCAAAGCTCGCTGGAAAATGTACAGGCGGTAGCACCCCTGGCGGCTGTTGGTGATCTTCGTTATCAACTTGCTCGCCTGCTGCTTCGTGGTGACGCCGTGAATCGCCTGGTTGCCACGCTTTCAGGCGGCGAAAGGTTTCGAGTGTCGTTGGCGCGACTGCTCTTGGCCGATCCGCCTGCTCAGCTTTTGATTCTTGACGAACCTACCAACAACCTCGACATCGCCACGGTCGATCAGCTGGTTGAAGCCTTAAGCGAATATCGAGGTGCACTGTTGGTGATTAGCCACGACTTCACATTTCTCGAACAGATTGGCGTCAAGAGCATTCTTGAGCTGAACGAACACGGACGTTTGCACCGACGCGCTCAACTTTGACTTGCGAATGCTCGCAGCTCGCAATCATTCTTACGCAGGCACCCGCACAAGCATTTCGCCTGGTCAGGTGCTTGTCTGCGTTTGATCAAGTGGAGCTAAAGGGAATCGAACCCTTGACCTCTTCCATGCCATGGAAGCGCTCTACCAACTGAGCTATAGCCCCATAAATTAGGAATACTCAGCTTAGCGACCTTATGTCGCCGATGCGCAATCGAAGTTCGCGAAACGTCGGGTTGGGTGGTTGCGCATCAAGATTTTGGTGCTGGCGCCGTTGGTGCGTCTTTGCAGCTCAGCACGAGTACGGGCACAAATGTGGCGACATATATACATAAAAGTTTTTGAAAAGGTCGTTGATTCGCGAACGAATGTTCGTTAGAATGGCTTCATGTCTAGAACTCCGCAGAACTCATCCTCGCCTCATGGCCATAGTTCGCGGGCTGCAATAGGTAACGTGGCTAGCGCGCTCAATCCGGGCCATTTAGATCATGGCGACGTCGCTTCGTTGCTGGACGATCCCGTAGCCGTTAACCAGCGATTTTTGGCACTGGTCGACCAGCTTTCGCTGCTAGCGACCGCGGTCGATGTCGACGGAATCGACGTTACTTCACAGGCTTACCTACTTTCCGACGTGCTCGATCTTCAAACTCGGCTCGAAGCTTTCACTACAAAGCTGGCCGGCAGGGTAGACACGTCAATGGTGTGGTCAAGCGATGGCTCACGTAGCGCAGCTGCCTGGCTTGAGCGGGAATCTGGCCGCAATCGTCAAGAGTGTAAACGTCTGTTTAAGCGCGCTCGCCATCTGCGAAATATGCCGCTTACCGAAAGCCAATTTGGGGAAGGTAAGCTTTCCGTAGCTCACGTCGATGCGTTAGCTCAAAAGGCCAACAAGCTACCTGAATTGTTTCCAGAGGCTGAAGAGCTGTTGGTTGGTCATGCCAATATGCTCACCTTTGGTGAGTTCAGAGCCTTACTCGATCATTGGGAGGTCTGTGCTGACCCCGATCAAGCGGAGATAACCGCTGCTAAACAGTTCGAGAATCGCTCGCTCCATCTCTCGCCAGGCTTAGACGGTGTTGGCTGGCTCGATATTCAGTTTGAGCCGTTCGGTCACGAGATTTTCTCGAACGCCCTCAGCCGTATTCAACAAGAGCTATGGAAAGCCGATTGGGCTGAAGCTCGTGCGCAATACGGTGAAGCAACAACCTCCGCCCACATGGCCCGCACCGATGCGCAACGCCGATACGACGCCCTAGTCGAGATGGCGAAACGTTCAATGCTGGTAAGCGAAAAAACTCGTCCGATCCCGCCACTAATCACAGTGCATGTTGATCATGAAACGGTAACAGGGCGAGTTTGCGAGCTGGGCTCAGGGGCGCAAATTACCCCAGGTCAGATTACAAGATTGTTGGCCGATGCCGAGGTCAGAATTGAACGTGCGGTGTTCAATTCCAAAGGCGAGGTCATCGACCTTGGCCGATCTCAGCGATTGTTCATCGGTTCTGCTCGCCATGCCCTAGAAATAAGCGACCGGCACTGTCAATATCCTGGTTGCAGGGTGCCCGCAGAGTTTTGCGAAGCCGACCATATAAAAGAATGGGAACACGGCGGCGAGACAAACCAAAGCAACGGTCAATTGCTATGTCCGGCGCACCACAGAAACAAAGCCAAACATCCGCCTAAACAACAAAAGGTTGGTTTTGGTCTCTGGCCGCCACAAAGATCTCCCCAAATCGAAGCCCGAATGGCCGAGCTCTTGAAGTTGGGAGAACAAAAATGGGGACCAATTGTTAGCCCTGGAGCGAGCGATGATCCGCTCCGCACCTGACCATTTATGTCTCATCGCCGAACATAATTCCGCCGGTCGTGTAGCTGTAAGTAGCATTAACGCTATGGCAGATGGATACGACGTTCAGGCGATTGAAGCGAAGTGGCAGCAACGGTGGAAAACCGACGGCACCTACAACATCGAGAACGACGATCCTCGCCCTCCTTACTATGTGCTTTCCATGTACCCGTACCCAAGTGGTCGCGCTCACATGGGCCATGTACGCAACTACACCTTTGGTGATCTAAACGTGCGTTACCGCACCATGCGAGGCTATGGGGTTCTGTCGCCCATTGGCTTCGACTCTTTTGGTCTGCCCGCCGAGAACGCCGCCATTCGTACCGGAGAACATCCTCGCACCTACACCGACGCTCGTATCGAAGAGCTGGCTTCTTCACTTGAGCGAATCGGTGCTGTTTACGATCATCGTCGCCAAGTTAAAAGCCACAGCCCTTCTTACATCCGATGGACACAGTGGATTTTCAAGCGCATGTTGGAAGCGGGCTTGGCTTACCGGGCAGAAGCCCCAGTGAACTGGTGCCCGGGTTGCCAAACTGTTCTTGCCAACGAGCAGGTTTTGGCCGACGGTACGTGTGAACGTTCGGGCGACCTGGTGGAGAAACGCAATCTTGAGCAGTGGTTTTTCCGAATTACCAAGTACGCCGATCAACTACTGAACGACCTAGACGACCTGGAATGGCCAGAGCGCGTGAAAACGATGCAGCGCACCTGGATTGGTCGCTCTGAGGGCGCCGAGTTTGTGATGTCAGTAGTTGACGCAAACGGCGAAGCTACCGGCCATGAGATCAAAGTGTTTACCACTAGACCCGACACCAGCTTCGGCATGACGTTCGCCGTTCTGGCGCCCGAACACAAACTAGTGCCAGAAATCACCGCCGCCGATCGAAAAGCCGAAGTGGAAGCGTTTGTGAAGCGGGTCTCGCAAACCTCGGAAATCGACCGACTCTCGACCGAAGGTCCTTTAGAAAAACGAGGCGTGTTCACGGGAAGTTACGCCCTAAACCCTTTCAACCAACAGCCTGTTCCCATTTACCTGGCCGATTACGTCCTCACCACCTACGGTACCGGGGCCATTATGGCTGTCCCCGGGGAAGACACCCGAGACTGGCAATTCGCCAAGGCCTACAACCTGCCGATTGTCCGAACGGTGCAGCCGCCAGAAGATTGGCCCGATGAGGCTTATACGGGCGAGGGTGTTCGCATCAATAGCGACTGGCTTAACGGAATGGACACCCCAACTGCCATCGCTGCGGCCACCGAATGGCTAGTTGAACAAGGCCTTGGCGAGCACAAAGTGAATTTCCGCTTGCGCGACTGGCTGCTTTCTCGCCAGCGCTTCTGGGGTTGTCCTATCCCAGTCGTATATTGCCAAGGCGATTGCGGCATCGTGGCGGTACCCGATGAAGATTTGCCAGTGGTAGCGCCCGACGATGTCGAATTCCGTCCCACCGGCGAGTCGCCGCTTAAGTTCCATCAAGGCTTCCTGCACACTACGTGTCCAACCTGTGGCGGCCCGGCCACCCGTGAAACCGACACCATGGATACCTTTGTCGACTCAAGTTGGTATTTCCTGCGCTTTGCCGACGCCCACAACGACGAGCTTCCGTTTTCCAAAGAAGCCGTTGAACATTGGCTACCAGTCGATCAATACATCGGTGGGGTAGAGCACGCCATTTTGCATCTTATGTATGCCCGTTTCTTCACCAAGGCTCTTTCCGACCTTGGGTACGTGCCAGCCGATATTCGCGAGCCATTCCAGCGCCTCTTCACCCAGGGCATGATCCGCCTGGGTGGTGCTAAAATGTCGAAATCTAAAGGCAACCTGGTCGAACCAGAACAGATCCTCGATAACGAAGGTGCCGACGCCCTGCGCTTAGCACACCTCTTTGTGAGTCCTCCCTCCGACGATGTTGATTGGGATTCGGTGACCACCGAAGGCACTAGTCGTTTCTTGCACCGAGTTTGGCGCCTGGCGATCGGAGAAATCGGCCATACGACCGAGCGAGAACCAACCGACGCCGACCGAGCCATCGAACAGTCAACCCACCAGCTAATCGCCAGAATTACCGATGAATATGAACGCTGGGCGTACAACACTTCAGTGGCCGGGTGCATGGAGTTTGTTAACCAGCTATACCACTACGCCCAGGACGGGTCGGGGGCACGTGCGGAAACGTTTAACTTCGCGATCGACACGCTGTTGCAGGTAATGGCACCCATGGTTCCCCACATCACGGCTGAGTTGTGGCAACGTCGCCACGGTGAGAACGCCATGATTCACTCTCTGGCTTGGCCTGAAGCTAATCCCGAGCTGCTGAAAGTCGCCACCACCACCATGATTGTGCAGGTTAACGGTAAAGTACGCGGCAAAATAGAGGTTGATAGTGAAATCACCGAAGCAGAAGCCGTGCCGCTAGCCATGGCGCTGACGCCAGTACAGGCGGCCCTTGAAGGAGCACAACCTCAAAGGGTGGTCGCTCGGCTGCCGAAGCTATTGAACCTGGTGAAGTAGATGCCAACGCTCGCACAACGCATAGAAGCGGCCGCCAATCGTAAGGGTGCTATTACCTTTGTAGGCTCGGCCGATCCGATTACTGTGCCCTGGCAGCAGCTCCACGAAGAAGCCAAGACCATGGCGGCCACTCTGGCGAGCCACGGCACCAAGCCGGGTGACCATGTGGCGTTATTGGGTCCAACCAGCAGAACGTTGGTTACCGCCATTCAAGCGGTTTGGTTAGCCGGGGCCACCATTGTGGTAATGCCAATTCCAATGCGGATGGCTTCGATCGAAGCCTTTGTGGAAGCCACTAGGCGGCGCTTGAAACGAGCCGACGTAGACCTGTTGGTGCTCGACTCTGATTTGGCACCTTTCATCGAACCCATCGAGTCTGATCCACCTATTTTAACCACCACCGATTTAGCAACTGCCCCAAATCACGAGTTCAAGCCGGTCGATCACCACCCTGAACGTCGAGCTATTTTGCAATTCACTAGTGGCTCCACGTCCGACCCCAAAGGTGTGTCGCTCACCCATAGGGCGGTGACGGCGAACCTCGACGCCATTGCGACCGCAGCCCAACTCGATCCGGATATCGACGTGTTGGTTTCGTGGTTGCCGCTTTACCACGACATGGGCCTTGTAGGAAAACTTGTGTTGTCGATGACGACGGGCACCAGCTTGGTATTGGGCAGCCCACAAGATTTTATGGCCTCGCCGCAACGTTGGATGCAGTGGGTCTCCGACTATCGGGGCACGGCCACCGCCGGACCAAACTTTGCCTGGGTACTAGCGTCGAGGGCTTTAAATCGCTCCGAGCCACTCGACCTCTCATCGCTACGCATTGCATTGAATGGCGCCGAACCAGTCGACCCCGAAACCGTACGGAACTTCGTCGAAGCGGCCACCCCACACAAAATGCGACCTGGCGCCGTTTTCCCGGCCTTTGGTATGGCTGAAATCGCGATCGCCGGAACTTTTCCCGAACCGTTGGCTGGTTTGCAAACCGACTGGATTGATGTCGAAACACTTGAGCTGAAACATCGGGCCGAACCGGTCGCACCAAACAGCCCTGGTGCTCGTGAGCTGGCAAAACTCGGCCGACCGGTACCGGGATTAGAAATCCGCGTGGTCGACCCGTTTGGCAATGCTTTGGCTGAACGCCAGGTAGGCGAACTGCAGATCAAGGGCACTTCCCTCTGCGAGGGCTATTACAACGACTCCACCGCCACCGACGCCCTTTTCGATGACGATTGGCTCTGTACTGGTGACCTGGCCTATCTCGTCGACGGACAACTTGTTATGTGCGGCCGTATTAAAGATGTGATTATCGTCGGCGGTCGAAACTTATTCCCAGAAGACATCGAGCGCGCTGTTGCCCAGGTGGAAGGCGTGCGTGCCGGCAACGTAATTGCCTTTGGTGTAGAGGGCCACAACGGAAAAGAGGCCGTGGTTGTGGTGGCGGAAACCAAACTTAGCGACCCAGCTAGCTTGCCACGTGAAATTAACGCCAAGATACGCGCTTCGGTGGGGGTACCTGCCAAAGACATCGTATTAGTGGCACCGGGAACGTTACCCAAAACCTCCTCGGGCAAGTTGCAACGTTCCCTGTGCCGTCAACAATATTTGGAACAAACCCTGGTGTAGCAGCTGGCTATTTCGGTTTAACCGGCGCGAAGTTCACTAATTACCGGCAACCAAACCTCGGGGTTTGATTGATAAGGCGCGTAGAAACTAATCCGGTCAATAACATCGGCATAACGCTTTTTGAGCTCGGCGGCCAGCTGGTTCGGTTCGCCGACCACGGCAAAGGTGTTTAAGATTTCGTCGTCGATCAAGGTGCCCATCTGCACCCATTCGCCCTTCTTCGACAGGGCGTTGAGCTCGCTTTGCAGTTCACCCCAACCATGGTGTTCAAGCACCCCGCGGTAGGCCGGCGTAGATCCATAAAAGGCGATCTGACGCTTTGTGGCTTCAGCTGAAGCGGCCATTTCTTCTTCATTAGTACCAGTTACCACAAACGCCGGAAACGACAGCTCAAAATCGGCCCGATCGCGGCCGCTCTTTGCCATACCAGCTTCAAGTGCTGGCAAGGTGACCTCTCGTAGATAAGACTCGGTGGTGAAGCCGTGTACCAAGAAGCCGTCGCAAACCTCGCCAGCTACTTGGGTCATAACCGGTCCAACCCCAGCGATAAAAATCTTGGCGTCGCCGTGCGGGTTGGGCCCCGGGTTAAAGAACGGCGTCATTAGGGTGTGCGTGTAGAAATCGCCCCGGAAATTCAAAGGCGTATCGTTATTCCAGGTGTCCCAAATAGCACGAATTGCCAAAATCATCTCACGCATGCGCGGCGCAGGATGCGACCATTCCATTGAGAAACGCTTCGTAATGTGCGGCTTAATTTGTGAGCCCAGCCCCAAAATAAAACGACCGCCAGAAAACTTCTGCAAATCATAAGCCGTCTGGGCCAACGTCATTGGGTTTCGGGCAAATGCCACGGCAATTGAGGTACCCAAATCAACCCGTGAAGTGTGCTCCGCCCCGATGATCAGAGGCAAAAACGGATCTTGACTGGTTTCTGCAGCCCAAATGCCGTCGTAACCAGCATCTTCCGCTGCCTTAGCTTCGCTCGCTGCACGCGTAAGGTTTCCAATTCCCCCATCAACTTTCATGGTTTGAACCTTACACTAGCTGCCTTGACCCCTAAGGAATCGTTCAATTTCACCCGCCAGCTCTTCTCCCGAGGGCAAATCGGCTTCGTCGGGTGCTTGAGTACTCGTACCTAGTTCGGGAAGGTTCTCAGCTTGTTCATCCACATGCTCTTCTAGCTGGCGCAACATAGCGGTGTGCTCACTATTATCCGCCACCAGCTTATTCAACCGGTTGGTCACGGCGGTTGCTTCTGAAGCTAACGTGCCAGTGGGAAACGACAAGTTACCAAGTTCATTGACCTTGGCCGCCAACGACAGCGACGCCGCCGGGTACGGCATGCCCGCGGCATAATGAGGAACTTGAGCCCACAAACCGATAGCTGGAATGCCAGCAGCGGCGGCTTCAACCTCGATTGCCGCCTGAATACCGGCAGGCACATCGATAGTCGATCGAATAGTTCCGCGGCGGTCAACCAACTCGGGGCTGGCGGTGGTGGAGGCGATAAGTGCTGGTCGAGTGTGGGGTGCGGCAGCTGGAAAAGCTCCGACCCCAATTATTAATCGCACCCCTAATTCGGAGGCCAGAGAGACCACCGATCTTGCGACCGCCTGCCACTGATGGTCAGGCTCGGCCCCCGACAACACCAACACATCGCGACCATGAGGATCGTTAAGCCCAACTAGTTCGATAGAGGGCCAAACCAGTTCGGTGTGAACGCCGTCTTCAATGCGCATTATGGGACGGCGGGATCGGTGATCTAGCAGCAAATCGGCATTAAAGCTGGCTACAGGAATGGTGTTGGCATCCTCCAAAATAGACGTCGTGAGACGGCTAGAAGCGCCGCCAGCGTCGATCCAGCCTTCAAGGGCCAAAATCAAAACCGGAGAGTCAAAGGTTGGATGGGGGTAAATCGTGTACAGGTCTGTCATCGTGCATCCATGAAAGTGACATCTATCTTAGTAGCCTTGAAGTAGGTACCAGTGAAGTCTCGGGAGTATGCATGATAATCGACGTGACCGACGCAACCCTCCAAAGCGAGGTAGTCGAACGTTCGCTTGACACCCCAGTGGTGATCGATCTTTGGGCACCATGGTGTGGTCCTTGCAAGACACTAGGTCCCATTCTCGAAGACGTTGTGAGCCGCACTAACGGTGAAGTTGTGCTGGCCAAGATCAACGTTGACGAGAACCCCATGGCCTCGCAAATGTTTCAGGTTCAAGGGATTCCCGCGGTCTATGCCATGTCGGGTGGCAAGGTCGTGAACGGTTTTGTGGGGGCGCAACCACAAGCCACCGTGGAAGCATTCGTAAACTCGTTGGTGCCAACTGAGGAAGATCGCAGGATTTCTGCCCTGCTCAAAGCTGGTGATGAGCAGTCACTGCGAGAAGTGTTAGAGGCCGATCCTGGGCATGAACACGCCATTTTGAAGCTTGCTGAGTTGTTGGTAGGCGATGGGCGCAACGGGGAAGCGCTCGAGTTCCTAGCCCGAATTCCCGAAACGGGTGAAACTCGACGGATCGCGGCCCTTGCTCGCACTGGGGGTACCGAAACTGGTGACGTGGAAGCACGACTTAGCGAGTTATTAGAGAATGTGAAAGCCGACGAGACGGCTCGCAAAGAGTTTCTTGACCTGCTGGAAGTGCTGGGCCCAACCGATCCTCGCACCGCTCAATTTCGAAAGCAGTTAACCGCTCGGTTGTACTGAGCAAAACCCGTAGTAACATAAAAACAACTCCTGCCTTCCCCTCTGCGTACCTGCCCAGCTCATAGGGGAAGGCAGTGTCATTTTCATTGCCACCGGCACCAGCTAATGGTGAGACCGGTGTCTTAAGTTTTCTTGAAGAATGGGCTGATCGGGTAGGTACAACGCCCAGGGCCTTGGCGTTAGCAACCCTAACGGCCGTGGCGGTAGTGCTGGCCGCTTGGCTATTTTGGTGGAAAAGTACCTCGTCGTCGGCAGAAATTTCTATCCCGTATGCCGCGCCGTTGCCGGTGACTGCCACGAGCGTCGAGCCGTTGCCAACCGTATTGGTGCATGTGGCAGGTGCCGTCAAACAACCAGGTGTTTACAGTTTCGAAGTTGGCCGTCGAGTTGGCGATGCTATTGCCGCCGCAGGTGGCCCGGCCGAGGGTGCCGAGCTTAACCAACTCAATCTGGCGGCACCGTTGGCTGATGGCACCCGTATCTACATTCCATCAGAAGGTGAAGAGGTTGTGCCTGCTCTGGCGATGCCCGAGCTCTCGTCGCAGCGGCCAGAAAATGCGCTGGTTAACATAAACACAGCCGATCAGGCCACCTTAGAAACACTGCCCGGGGTTGGGCCCGCCACGGCAGCCGCCATTATTAGTCATCGCGAACGTAACGGTGCTTTTCAAAGCATCGATGATCTGATCGACGTGCGTGGCATCGGCGAGGCCAAATTGGCGGCCATGCGTGAACGAGTCACGATATGAGCCGACTGCGACCCAAGGGCACCACTTTCTACATAATTTCGGCCGCCACGGCGGGCATTGGAGCTAATTGGGCCAGACCTATACCCCTGCTTATAATTGTGCTTCCTCTCACCCTGGCCTGGTTGTATCGCAAACCAAGGGCATGGGCACTGCTGGCAGTGATATTCATATTGGCCAGCCATTTTGGGGCGAAAGCCGAGGCCGGGTTAGTCGAACCATTGCGCGCCACTTATGAGGGGCAAGCCACACTAGTGGGTGATCCGAACTGGTTTGGTACCTCGCTGCGGGTGGATTTGAAGATCGGTAATTACCGCTATGAGGCCTGGGCAAGTGGAACCGAGGCGGCGCGTCTAAGCCGGCTCTTAATGGGGGAAAAGGTCATTCTTCGAGGCCGCCTAGGCCCCCTGTCGCCCCAGGCCAGCTGGCTACGTACTCGCCATATTGTCGGTCGAGTTGCCGTGGCCAAAGTACTGACCACCGAGCCCGCCTCACAGATTCATGGTGCCGCTAATGGACTACGGCGTCTGCTGGAACAAGGCTCAAAATCACTAGGGTATGAACGCCAGGCACTGTTCTTGGGACTGGTTATAGGCGATGATCGCAACCAGAGTGATGCATTGGCTGACGCCTTTGCTGGGTCGGGTCTCACACACTTATTGGCTGTGTCAGGCTCAAATGTGGCTTTCGTGGTGAGCCTGGCCAAACCACTCTTAAGTCGTTTGCGCCCCCACCCGCGCTGGTTGGTCACGCTGGCTTTGTTGGCGTTTTTCGTGTTGGTTACCCGCTTCGAGCCGTCGGTTTTGCGTGCTGGAGTCATGGCCGCCTTGGCCACCACGGGTAGCGCGTTGGGGTTTCGGTCTCAAACCAAGGTTCTGTTGGCCTTAAGCGTGATGGTCCTGGTCATGATCGACCCGTTTCTGGTCGATTCACTGGCGTTTCAACTTTCAGTAGCGGCCTCGGCCGGAATTTTATGGTTCAGTGAGGGGCTCACCAAGGCCTTGGCCCCGTTCGGGATTTTGGCGAACCCCCTGGCGGTCACAACCGCGGCGCAACTAGCTGTCGCACCGATTCTGATTCCAACCTTTGGTTCGATGCCCTTAGCAGCGTTGCCGGCCAACATATTGGCAGCACCAGTGGCGGGCCCGGTCATGATGTGGGGATTAGGGGCAGGTTTGCCCGCGGGCTTGGTCCCACCCCAGTTGGCGACGGTATTGCATCTACCGACCAGAACTATGGTTTGGTGGATTGACCAGGTGGCTCGCCGTAGCGCCCAACTGCCGCTGGGCTCGATTCGCATGACTCATCTGGTACTAATTCTGGTTGCGGCCTTAGCAATTAGGTATCGGTGGTATTTTGATGCCACAGCGGTCTATGTGCGTATCGCGACCATCGTGGTTATGGCCCTGGCGATTACCCATCCGGTGGTCGAAAGCCTGCGGTTACCTCCGCCGGTGGTGCAGGCCGGTGAAAACCTAACCATCTATCGATCTGGTGGTGCCACCGTTGTGAGCTTGGGTGGTGCCACAAGTCCGCAACTTACTTTGGCTGAGCTCCGTGAGACGAACGTCCGCCATATTGACGTGTTGATAAGCCAATACGGTGGACGAAAGAGTGCCGAAGTAGCGGCGGCTATCAGTGAGGTCTATCGGCCTAAGCTCATTCTGGCACCAGCTGGGCATCGTGTTCGAGGCGGCTCGGCGCCACAAGTAGGCGACCAAATCAAAGTTGGTGGGCTGATGTTGCAGGTGGGCTCTACGACGCCCCAGTTAGAGGTGGTAGTTTGCCAGTATGGAGCTTTGGCTGGGCGACTCCCGCTTTGACATTACTCACCACGCTGTTGTCATGGGCATCCTCAACCGAACACCCGACTCGTTCTACGACAAGGGTGCCTATTGGAACTTTGATGCTTTCTTGGCCAAAGCCGAAACGCTGGTCAATGATGGTGCCCATTTCCTAGATGTCGGTGGCGTGAAGGCCGGACCAGGCGAGGAAGTGGGTGAGGCCGAGGAGTTAGAACGTGTGATTCCGGCCATCGAAGCATTGCACCAACGCTTCGATATTCCGCTGTCGGTCGATACATGGCGCGCCAACGTAATCGCCGAGGCCATTTCAGCTGGCGCGGTGGTCGGCAACGATATTTCTGGATTCTCTGACCCCAAATATTTGGAGGTTTGCGCCGCTGGTAACGCCTCGGTGGTCGCCACACACATTCGCTTGGCACCGCGAGTTGCCGACCCAAACCCTACCTACAACAACGTGGTCGCCGATGTACATGACTATCTGGCCAAACGCGCCGCAGCCGCGCTCGAGGCCGGAATCCCACCACAACGCATCATGCTTGATGCGGGCTTAGATCTAGGCAAGAACGAACGTCAATCGTTAGAGCTGCTGAGAAATACCAGCTCGCTCGCTGATTTAGGCCATCCGGTTTTCCTCTCCGCTTCCAACAAGCGTTTCCTGTCGGTGCTTCTGAACAAGCCAGTCACCGAGGTCGCAGCTGGTACTCAGGCGGCGCATGTGTTGGGCATCATGCAAGGCGCACGCATTCTTCGAGCCCACGACGTGAAAGCCAGCCGAAGGGCCGCTGATGTCTCGGCGGCTATGTTAGCGGCACTGATGGCCGGCTAAACCATGGCTAGCAACGTCTATGTCATTAAAGGTGACGATGAGATACTCATTGGTGAAGAGCTGCGCCGCGTACTTGATTCCCTTCCGAGTGAAGCTGATGGCAGCCGGTGGGTTGAGGAAATTAACGAAGATGACTATCTAGCGGGCGAGGAACCTACGCTGGCACCGGTCGTTAGCGCGGCCTTAACTCCACCCATGTTTTCCCAGCATCGTGTGGTAGTTGCGCGCCACCTGGCCCGATTCACTACAGCGCCATCGGTACTGCCACTCGTTGAATATCTGGCTGATCCGCTGCCTTCAACTATTTTGGTCTTGGTTTGGGAAAAAGGCCCCAAATACAGCGGTCGCGGCACCCTACCGAAGAGTCTTTCACAAGCCCTTAAATCTACCGGGGCCCAAATCGTCGATTCCGCATTACCAACCGCTGCCAAGGGACGCCAAGGCTGGCTAAATGATCAACTAGCCACTCACAACATCAAGCTCGACTCGGCGGCCAAGGCCTTGCTATTTGAGCATTTAGGCGAAGACCTCAACCGGTTGGGTGCCACACTCAATACCCTCGAAGGCTCATATGGTCCTGGGTCTGCCATTGGCGTAGACGAACTTCGTCCGTTTGTGGGTGCTGCTGGTGGAGTGCCGCCGTGGGAGTTAACCGACGCCATATCAAACGGCGATATTGCAGCCGCCATTAGCACGTTGGGTCGCATGATGGGGGCTGGTGAACGCCACGCCCTGCAAATCATGGCGACGTTGCATCGTCACATTGGTGGCCTAATGGCCCTCGACGGAGCCTCGGTGCGGTCTCGAGACGAGGCTGCCAAGCTTCTTGGCATGGCACCATATCCAGCTGAAAAATTGATGAAGCTCGCCCGGAGCACTGGCTCGGAGCGAGCTCGTCAACAACTCTTGTTGCTAGCGGAGGCCGACTTAGACCTTCGGGGCGCTAGCGAATGGCCCGATGAGCTAATACTAGAAGTCTTGGTAGCTCGCCTGGCCCGCCTAAGTGCCCGACGTTAATTACGTTAAACTATTCGGCCTTGGCAGCTGCGTAAAGACTGTTTACTCGCTTGGTGAGGCGAGACTTGGTGCGGTTGGCGGCGTTGCGATGCATGATGTTTTTCGCAGTGCCTTGGTCGATACGCTTGATAGCACCGCTAAGCAATTGCGGAGTTTCCGGGTCGCCAGCGGCAGCCGCAATTTCTACACGCTTGATGCGGGTACGTAGCTCGGAACGCAATGCGCGGTTACGTGCCTGGCGCTTGATGTTCTGACGGTTACGCTTTTTTTGACTCTCGATGTTCGCCACAAAATATCCTGGTTAAGCAGTGGGGGTGAGCTGATGCTCTAGAAATTCTAAGACCGTGCGATAATAGTCAAGCGGCGACATCGTTGTCACGCCTAGACCGGCACACAGCACTCTAAACTAGCACTTCACCCTCCAAAACACGAGGGCCTAGGTACCGAAAGGGTATCGTCGATCAATCCTATGGATCTCTCACGTATTCGTAACGTCTCGATTATCGCTCACATTGACCACGGAAAATCTACCCTCGCCGACCGTATTCTTGAAGTTTGTGGCGCTGTTGATGCTCGTGAAATGCGTGAACAATACCTCGACTCGATGGACTTGGAGCGTGAGCGCGGCATCACCATTAAGTTGCAAAGCGTTCGGCTCGACTATGAGGGCAACGTAATCAATCTGATTGATACGCCCGGTCACGTCGACTTCGGTTACGAAGTTTCGCGTTCGCTGGCTGCCTGTGAAGGCGTAATCCTGCTGGTCGATGCCTCACAGGGCATCGAGGCTCAGACGCTGGCCAACTGCTATTTGGCGCTGGAAAACAATCTAACCATCGTGGCTGCGCTCAATAAGATTGACTTGCCAGCCGCTGATCCCGATCTCTACGCCCAAGAAATTGAACAGGTGCTGGGAATTCCAGCCGACGAAGTACTACGTATAAGCGCCAAAACCGGTGAAGGTGTGCAGGAGCTGTTGGATGCCGTGGTCGAGCGAATCCCGGCACCACAAGGTACAGCCGATGCTCCTTTACAGGCCCTAATTTTCGACTCCTTTTTCGACCAGTATCGAGGTGTGATCTCCTCAGTTCGGGTAATGGATGGCGAATTGCAGACCGAATCCAAGATTCGCTTCATGCAAGCCGGAAGTACCCATGAGGCCACCGAGGTTGGCGTTCGAACCCCCGCCAACACTCCGGTGAAGAAGCTTGGACCAGGCGAAGTGGGCTATCTGGTTGCAGGTATTAAAGATGTGGGCGAAGCCCGTTCTGGTGAAACGGTGACCACCGCCAATAAACCAGCGGAAGTGGCGTTGGAAGGTTACCGCGAACCGAAGCCGATGGTGTTTTGTGGGCTTTATCCGGTGGAGGGCGACGATTTCAGTGACCTGCGAGAAGCGCTCGAAAAGCTTCGTTTGAATGATTCGAGCTTCACCTACGTGCCTGAAACTTCGGGGGCACTGGGTTTTGGCTTTCGGTGCGGTTTCTTAGGTCTCTTGCACATGGAAATTGTGCGAGAACGTCTGGAGCGAGAATTCGACTTAGCGTTGATTGCTACTGCTCCCTCCGTGGAATATCAGGTTCACAAGACCGGTGGTGACGTTCTTGAGATTGACAACCCGAGCGAGCTTCCGAGCATGGGCGAAATTGAAGGCATCGACGAGCCGTATCTGAAGATCTCGATTCTGACACCCACCAACTACACCGGCGCCGTAATGGAACTTTGCCAACAAAAACGTGGCTCGATGACCAACATGGAGTACCTCTCGCCCGAGCGTGTTGAGCTTTCCTACGAAATGCCGTTAGCGGAGATGGTGATGGACTTCTTCGATCAATTGAAGAGCCGCACCCAAGGCTACGCGAGCTTAGATTACGAACCGATCGGATATCGCCGTTCAAAGTTGTCGCGGGTTGACATTTTGCTGCAAGGGAGTCCGGTTGATGCTTTCAGCATGATTGTTCACCACGACTTTGCCTACGACTACGGCCGTAAAATGTGTGACAAGCTGAAGGAATTAATTCCTCGACAACAATTTGATGTGCCTATTCAAGCGGCCATTGGCGGCAAAATTATTGCTCGCCAAACCGTGAAGGCCTACCGCAAAGACGTGACCGAAAAGCTTTACGGCGGTGACATCACCCGTAAGAACAAGCTGCTCCAGAAGCAAAAGGCCGGTAAAAAGCGGATGAAAAGCATTGGCCGTGTGGATATTCCCCAAGAGGCGTTTATTTCTGCGCTCAAGTTGTCTGAATAACAGACGCAGCCGCCACCAACCGGTCGCGACCTAGGCCGGAATCGTTAGCATTCGATAGCATAGAGTGCTAACGAAACCGAATGCGTTGGGAGGATGGTGCACTAGATGTTGGATGATCGCAAGGCCTCGATCCTCCGTGCCGTAGTGGAAGAGTACATTCGCACCGCTTCACCCGTAGGCTCCAGCTTGGTGGCCGCTAGTCCAGCGGTGGCAGTTTCTTCGGCCACGGTAAGAAATGAAATGTCAGTTTTGGAATCCGAAGGGTACCTGGTGCAACCTCATACCAGCGCCGGACGCATTCCCACTGAAAAGGGCTACCGTTTCTTTGTTGATCACCTGCCTGCCTCACGGCCCTTAGAGCACGCCCAAAACGATCAGATTCAGAACTTTTTTAACCGGACTCACGGCGAGCTAGAGGCGATGTTGGCTGATACCAGCCGCCTTTTGTCAGCCATCACCAAACAAGCAGCGGTCGTGGTGGCCCCACCCGCTGAAGTGGCGAGCCTGCTTTCGGTGCAATTAGTGGCACTGAGCGGGCGCACCGTGTTGGTCGTTGGCGTTCTATCCAGTGGGGCCGTGCACAAGTCAAGTTTTGAAACGTTCACCGATGTTGACGATGAGACTCTCAGCGCAGCTTCTACATTGTTGAACCAAGAGTTGGTTGGATCATCAATTTCAGCTTTGCCTGGCATCGCCAGCACCGGCGATGGAGAGCTCGACTCGGTGCTGGAGGCCGCTCTAGGTGGCCTTAGAAGCGAGCCAAGTGAGTCCGATGCGGTCTATGTCGGTGGTACGTCTCTTATGGTTGACGGTTTTCAGGCCGTAGAGACAATTCGGCAGGTTCTCACCATTCTCGAACAACAAATAGTGGTGGTGACGTTGCTACGAGACGTGATCGATCGTGGGCTCACGGTAGCTATTGGTTCCGAAACTGGAGTCGAGCCTTTGGCCGAATGTTCCTTGGTCGTGGCACCCTATGAAGTAGATGGCGAAGACGTAGGTACCATTGGCGTGCTTGGTCCGACCCGCATGAATTATCCGCAGGCACTGGCCGCCGTGGCCGTGGTAAGCCAACGTTTGAGTCACCGCCTGAGTGAGGGCTGATGTCAGATTTTTATGAGTTGTTGGGCGTAAGCCGTGGGGCGACCGCCGAAGAAATAAAGAAGGCTTATCGGCGTAAAGCACGCGAATACCATCCCGACGCCAACCCTGACAACCCCGATGCTGAAGCCAAGTTCAAAGAAATAGCCAAAGCCTATGAGGTGCTTTCTGATCCGGCGCAGCGCAGCCAATACGACCAATTTGGTGAGGCTGGCTTAGGCGGTATGGGCGGTTCACCCTTCGATGCGGCCGGAGGCTTCGGAGATATTTTCGATGCCTTCTTTGGTGGTGGCGGTCCCTTTGGCAACGGTGGTCGTACGGGGCGTCCAAGTGGCCCGAGCCGTGGTCCCGATTTAGAAGTGGTAACCACCATCGACCTGCGCGACGCGATATTTGGCACCCAAGCTGATGTCAGTGTACGAACGGCAGTGGCCTGCAACACTTGCGAAGCTACGGGGGCTAAGCCCGGTACCGAGGCCACCACCTGTGCGACCTGTGGTGGATCTGGTCACGTACGCCAAGTTCGACAATCAATCCTGGGTCAAGTGGTAACCGCCGGACCTTGTGCCACCTGTAACGCCACCGGGGTTATCATCCCCGAGCCGTGCGAAACCTGCGGTGGGGAAGGACGCGTGGTTGAAGACAAAACCTTCACTGTCGATATCCCTGCTGGGGTCGATACGGGTTCGACGCTTCGCCTGAGTGGTCGCGGTGCAGTTGGAGTCCGAGGTGGTGGCGCGGGCGACTTGTACGTTCATCTAGAAGTTCGCCCTGATCCACGCTTTGTTCGTGTTGGGCGCGACTTGGAACACGATTTGTTAATCAGCATGCCCCAAGCGGCCTTAGGGGCTCGTATCCCCATCGACACCTTCGATGGGGAAGAAGAAGTAGTGGTTTCTCCGGGAACACCAAGTGGCCACGTCTTTCGGTTGAGAGGCCATGGTGTGCCTACGGTTGATGGCCGTAGTAGGGGAGATATTTTAGTGAAGATCGGGATTTCGATTCCCAAGAAACTAAACGACAAACAAGAAGAGCTGCTGAGGGCCTTTGCTACTGAAATGGGCGACAACGTGGCCTCACCGGACGAAGGTTTTTTCGCCAAAATTAAGTCGGCGTTCAAGTAGCGTCGGCACCAATGGAGTACTCCACACCTGATGGCAAGGGCGGGCCCCATGTCTTCGTGGAAGATCTGGAAAATCCGCTTCTCGACGATGCTGACCGACATCACTTGCAACGGGTATTGCGCCTAAGGGCCGGTGATCCGCTCACGGTGAGTGATGGGCACGGGCGTTGGGTCGAGGCTCGATTTGGCACCGCTTTAGAAACCACGAGCGAAATTCACGTGTCGGAACGCTTGCTGCCATTAGCGGCCGTTGGTTTCACGCCGGTTAAGGGCGATCGCCCCGAATGGACCGTTCAGAAGCTGACAGAGATCGGCGTGGATCGGATTATAGTGCTGCGCTCTGATCGTTCTGTGGTGCGGTGGGAAGGGGAGCGGGCCGAGAAGGCATTAAGCCGCTTACGCCTGGTGGCACGTGAGGCCGCCATGCAGTCACGACGCTGCTGGCTTCCAACGCTCGAGGGTATTTGCCCCGCTCTAGAGGTGATGGCACAACCATCTGTGGCGCGAGCTGAGCGTGGAGGTGGGAGGCCCACCGTGCTGCCAGAAACCATTGTGGTTGGTCCTGAGGGCGGTTGGAGTGAGCGGGAGGTAGAGGCGCTCTCGGTCACGGTTGGCTTAGGTGACTACGTCTTGAGGGCGGAAACGGCGGCGCTGGTGGCGGCGGTCTATCTGGTCGGCCAACGTTAACGTTCACTCAGAGTGGCTATAATCGGACCATAAACCGGCTTAAAGCGTTGAAGCAACCACGCACAGCGGTTAAAGTTACGTCGTTGTGATTTTGGTGCGTCATGGTCGCTGACGTACAGAACAGAGAGCGTTAATGGCTTCACCATCTTCATTGGAACCACCCGCCAAACCAAACGGCGACATTTGTGCTGGCTTGGGTGAACGGCTGCGCGACATTCGGATGCAAAAGCGTTGGTCGCTTCAAGATGTGGAAGCCCGCTCGAGCGACGAGTTCAAAGCCTCGGTGCTAGGTGCTTACGAGCGTGGTGAGCGCTCCATTTCGGTGAGTCGACTCTGCCGATTGGCCCAGCTTTACGACGTCCCCGTTTCACAGTTATTGCCTAATGAGGCAGCCAAGGGCGCTTCGGTTGAGAGCGATGTCATCGATCTTCGTGATCGTATAAGGCGTCCTGCATTTTCAATCGATTTAGCAAAAGTCGCCGCCGTCAGTCACAGCAGCAAAGACGCACTGAGCCGTTTCGTCGCGATGATTCAAGTGGAACGCCAAGATTTCAACGGACGCGTGCTCACTGTGCGGCGTGACGACCTGCGGGCAATTGCATGCATCCTGGGCCTGTCGCCCGAAGAGACCGAGGCCAAGCTGTCAACTAGCCCAACCTTAGGTACCTCTCGTTAATTCTGCGGCAGCATCAACGCCAACCCAGCATAGATAAGATCGGGATTTCCTGGGTCGGGTAAACGATCGAGGTTGTTTTCAATTAGGCGACGCCAATAGTTGTGGATCTGGTTGATCTGAGGTCGATGGCCGAATTCGAGTTTCAGATGTTGCTCGGCGATTGACCAGAGGGAATCACCGCGTTCGACGATGTATTCGCTCGGAACGTGATTGCTGATGTTTGGTGCCTCGCCATCAATTAGCTGAAACTCAGGCTCAGCGGCCTCGGCCGTCGCGGTGGCTAATTCCGGTTCTTCAAGCTCGATGGCCAAGGTTGGTTGCTCTACGTACGTCATTACCAAGGCTGGCGCTTCCAAGCTGGATGAGATGGCGGCTGGTGGGGTAGCCACCCAGGTCATGGTGAGGGCTGGCTCGTCAATGTTTTGTGCACCTGCGATGCCTACCAAGGGACCAAAAACACTAGGGACGGTAATCGCTCCGACCGCTACCGGGCGCAATACCAGGTTGCGCCAAAGCACCGGCGTGAGATTTCGCAACAATCTAGCGGCGCGGGACAGACCTGCGAGTGAGGCCAGTGTCTGTATCAGCGTGATGAGAAATAAGTAGCCCGCCATAATGCTCGCCATTGGTACCAGCACTCCGGCTAACGCCATCGCCGGGTCGGTGGTTGTCATAAACGACAGCCAACCCGCTGGATCTAGCGGAGGGGTGGGCACTCGGTGTCGTACCATCGCCATAGCGCCAATGCTGACGGCCAAAGCGGCGAGAGCCGCAACACGATGCTTAGAAATTTTGCGCATTCTTCACGCCCCTTCGGGTTTAGCAGGGTCACCGGGGTTTGGTGGGTTAGTAGTCGTTGCCAGATCACCTGGAAGACTAAGAGTGTGGCGAATTCCCCAATTATCTAGCGCAATAAGTTGGTTACATCCGCCGGGGCCAGGTTCGGCCAGTAGCTGGCGAAGGCCATCCACCTGGCCCACGACCAAGGCAGAAACTTCGGTGTTTGGGGTTGCCCACGAGTCGAATAAATATACATAGCCACTGCCGCGGTTGGCTACAGCCGGACGCACGTGGTTGTTGCAGGCGAAATCACCAATCGCGACGGCCAAGTCGTCTTCACCGAAGTCGAACGCCTCATCGTTAATGGCCAAGATCGTGCCGGTGAAACGTAGGTCGACGGCGCAATCGGTGCCATTTGGGCCAACCGCCGAACTGTCAGGGCTGACCGAGCACCCTTTAGCCAAATCTATAAGGAGGTTTGATGTGGCAGGTTCTTCCCCCGCTTCCTCGGCTTCGGCGGTGGAAGCGCTATCGGTGGGAACAGTGGGAACGGTGGGAACAGTGGCGGTTGACGAACCTGCGGGAGAATATTCTGGGATTGTTTGATTAGGCGCGGTCAGAGTGGCTTCGTCAGCTGGACTGAGTGCCCCGTTGTCGAGTGCTTGGTAGGCCAGTTCGGGGTCGGAGCCCGAATCCGAACGCAGGAACCACGCTCCGCCAGCGATAAAGAGGCAAAGTGCACCCGCCAATATTGCGACTATGGCCCCACCTGATGCCCCATCACCTACAAAACCTCGGGAGACCCTGGTGAGACCAGACCACGGTTGGGGTTCGGTTAAGTTATGTGCGGTGAGACCACCATGGCTGCTGCTCGAATCTCCCACTAAGGAAGCATCAGGCACCGTGTCTTGGATGAGGTCGCTAAATTGACGGGCGCTAGGCCGTCGTCGTGGATCGCTTTCCATGGCTTGTTCGGCCAAGTTCAACAGAGGTGCCCGCAAGGTGGCCCGTGATGATGCTTTGCGACTTGGCCGTTCGGGAAACTCAAAGGTGGCTTCATTGGTCGACACCAAGTCGTACAACAATCTACCTAGGGCCGCTACATCGCTGGCACCCTCTACCACGCTAGAAATGAAGTAAGCCTCACCGAACCCGCACAGCACTGGACGGCCATCAGCAGCCACGATCACATGATCTGCGCTCAAGCGTGAATGGGCAATTCCCAATTCATGTAGATCGGCAACGGTCGCAGCCACCGCTGCCACTAGGGCTGCGGCCCTCTTTGGTTCCACCCTGCCCAAACCGGCCAAGGTTCGAGAACCGACAAAGTACATTTGGAGTTGGCAGTCATCATCATTCTCACTGTCGACCAATGAGACCACTCCGGGGTGGCGGGCAGCACGAAGCATGGCGGCCTCGTGAACAAGTCGAGCACAATTGTCGCCCTGCGCACGCTTAGTGATGATGGGCCGAACACCTTCTTGATCGATCTCAAGGTTAAAGAGTTCATCATCCATCACTAGATGTTGTCAGGTATCCACAGACATATCAACAGTTGTTGAAAACTAATGAAATATCACTATAGCTATTATTGTGACGGGCAAGTTCAGCTGTGTGGTGGCACTAAAACAGCGATAGTGTGAGACCTCTCATGTCTCGCTCGTTGCGTCTGCGTCGATGGCAGAAAGAAGCTCTTGATCTACTGGAACTACATCCCGATCCTGATTTCTTAGCGGTTGCAACCCCGGGAGCAGGCAAAACGACCTTTGCCCTGACCGCTGTGCTGCGCCATCTCGCCCGAAACCCACGAAATCAAGTGGTGGTGGTCGCTCCGACTAGCCACCTAAAGACCCAGTGGTCCCACGCCGCTAGCCAGGTTGGTCTACAACTAGAGCCTAACTGGGTATCGAATCGCGGTATGCCAACCGACATGCACGGCGTGGCCGTGACCTATCAACAGGTAGCCGCCAATCCGGCGGCGCTCCGCCGAGTTAGTGCCCGCTGTGTGGTGGTTCTAGACGAGTTGCATCATGCCGGCGACGAACGAGCTTGGGGTCTTGCTATTAGGGAAGCCTTTGAAGGTTCGCCACGGCGAATCGCACTCTCAGGCACACCGTTTCGAAGTGATACCCACGCAATTCCCTTTGTGCAGTATGTGAACGATGAAGCGGAACCAAATTTTAACTATGGCTATGAGGCCGCGCTAGATGACCGCCGGGTGGTGCGTCCGGTTTACTTCCCTACGATCGATGGTTTCATGGAGTGGACCTCACCCGACGGAGCAGAATTAGCAGCTGGCTTTGATGACGCCTTGAACAGCACCCTTTCAGCACAGCGATTGCGAACGGCGTTGAGTTTAGAGAGTGAGTGGCTACCAGCGGTGCTTCATCAAGCCAACGATCGTCTTATGGCGCTTCGACAAGATCAAGGCAATGCGGCAGGATTAGTGGTAGCTACCGATCAAGATCACGCCCGGGGCATAGCCGACCTGCTGCGAATAAGATTTCGCGCCCCGGCAATCGCCGTAACCTCGGACGATCCACAAGCATCAGCACGAATCGCGGCTTTTGCCGATGGCGATGCCCCATGGCTAGTGGCGGTGCGAATGGTTTCCGAAGGTGTTGACATTCCTCGCCTTCGGCTGGGTGTGTTTGCGACCACCACTACGACCGAGCTGTTTTTCCGTCAGGTAGTAGGCAGGTTCGTGCGCCACACCGGTGGGAAAGCCCGTGAAGAAAAAGCCTGGCTTTTTATTCCCAATGACCCCAGGCTCCGTCGTTTCGCCAGCACGATAGCTGAATCTCGACGACACAGTTTGCGTCGTAATTGGGAAGATGGCGAGCGAGACGAAACTGAGAGCGACCCAGCAGCATTTGATGAACTACCAGTTGAAGGCGAGCAACAGTCGCTCTTCCAGGTGCTCTCAGCCCAAGTGATAGACACCGCTCCGACGGTCTCGACATTCGACGATGATCCTGATCTAGACCAAAACGACAGCTATCCCGATACTACGGTCGCCATTGACCTGCCAGTACCTCCTCCGCCGGGCAGAAGTCGCTCGCTGGTACCCTCCGATGGGCGTCCATTGGCTGAAGTTAAGAAAGAACTTCGTGACATCAACGCTGATTTGGTGCGGCAACTGGTGCGAATCACTGGCTTAGGCCACAAAGAAATCAACTCGAGGCTCAATCGGGGTGTTGGAATTCTACGGATCGCAGAAGCCGATGCTGAGCAGCTCAAGCAACGGGTTCTTGCGGCAGAAGAGTGGCTACGGAAACCGATCAGCCGTCATCTACAACCAAACGGGCGGTAGCTGAAACACGTACCAAGGTACCGTCTTTGTTGCCTGGGAGTGCTGGGGAAATAATGTATGAAGCCCAGCTGGCCAGATCGACTCGTACCTGATCAGGCGGCTCAAAGATAATTAGCGGTGGTTCCACAAGATTTGGCAACACTCCCCGTCGCGCCAAAGAATCGTGAATTTCAGCTTCCAGTTTGGCCGGGTTGACAATGACCCTACCCTCAGCTCGGGTGGCCTCAACATCGACGGCCAGGGCAATGGCATCGTTGGCAGCGGCACTGGCGGCGCTATTTAATTCACGTTGGTGCAAGAACACCATTGCTGAATCGATAGCCAAAGCTCCTAATACCAAAACGATTAGAAAAGCGGCCGGAAACAGCATTAGTACTGAAGCACGGTCAAGTTTGTCTGCTCTAGCCACAGCGAGCCTCGCCCACAAAACCGGACCGATATGGATCGATGATTTCACGATGTTGTGCGCCCACGGTGAAGCTCCGACCAAAGCCCCCGATAAAGGGCAAACCTATAGCGCGGATATCGGTTTGAACAGTGATCTCGACCGGCGCGCAACGCGCCCAACCGAAAGGAAGCTGGATGTCGCTGATGAGAGCCGCTTCGTCGTGGCCCTGACCGGTCATAGTGGCATTAAGCCGAGTTGACGCGGCCGCAGCGGCCGTTTCGGCATCGGGAGCTTCAGCATAGGCACGTGCTGCCTCACGGGCCGCGGCTGTGACTGCCATTTTGGTATCTACCACGGCCCATGCATTGGCCAGCAGCAACGCGCCAATGACCAACATAAGAAAGCCAAAGGGCAAGACTTCGATACCCGCTACCTGGCCTGAATCATCGAAACGATATTTCATTTTGGACGCTCGATGTGAACCTCAACACTTCGTTCCACCTGGTTCAGGCCAAATGCACCCATCACATTCTCGAAAGCGATTTTAGGATGTTCTACCCGGAGTGTTAGGCGTACCCGCTCCTCGTCGATATCCCAAGCGAAATCGGCTCGTTCGCCGTATTGGCCGAGCAGTGAACGACCTTGGGCTTCGGCAGTCGAAACTATGCTGTGGGTAACTTCAAACGAGTCACTCTCGGTAGGGCTCGTTGCCACCAAGGCGGCACTATCGTAAGCGACGCTGGTGACTACCGAGGTGGCGTAGAGATTGAAAAGTAGCTGTACAGAAAAGGTTAATAAGGTTAGGAAAACGGTTACGCCACCGATGGTTCCAATCAGCCCCGCCCCACGGTCGTCTTGGTGACCACACGAGCCGGGTACTGCTAAAACGGTCATGCTCAGCGGCCGATTTGGTCGACCTGATTGCCGATGTTGGCTTCGGTGCTTCCCCAGATGCTGTTGAATCCAACCCACATGGCGGCACCCAAGAAAGCCATAATTAGCACGGCTATAGCGGCCGAAATTACACCTTCACCGCGGTCGGAGTTTAATGCCTCAATTCGAGTGGCGGCGAAGCAGCTCAGATAGCTGCGAACGAATACGAATGTGGTGATCATGATGCTCCTTACCGTTTGGTACGTTGATTAGGGGTTCATGGCGAGGTAAAAAACCGCATTGCCTCGATGAAAGGAACCACTAGAAACAGGGTGCCTGGCACTAAGGCCGCCACTGTGACTGGGATCCACACCATCTGCGCTTTGCGCTCAATGGCCTCAATTGTTTGACGCTGTGAATCACGGCGGATGGACCGAGCTTCCTCGGAAATCATTTTGCCCAGATCACCTGCTTCACGGTTGAGCGACAAAACGCCCACCAAGCGTTCAAGTGCTGGTACCTGGGCCGTTTGACTCCAGTTGCGCAAGGCTTCGACATCGCTTTGTCCGTAACGAATCAGAGCCGTGACCCGGCGCAGATCTTGGCCCGAACAGCCTTGGCCGCGCTCCGCGAGGCGCCGCAATGCCGAACCCAACGAAAAACCAGCTGAGAGCAGCATTCCAAGTTGTTCGGCCACCACGGGCAGTTCCAAGAAGATTTGATTCTGCCAGCGTGCCCCAGCCGATGAGAGCTGTTGTTCGGGTATGAGAAAGGCGAGAACCGGCGAACCAAACACCATGATGAAGGCCAGTGGCGCTGGGGGAGTGAGCACCAGAATCAAGAGGCCGCTAACGCCTAGAGCAACGATGGCATAAGCCAATTGCCGCAATCGAAAGGTGGCCGGTTCGAGTGGTGAATGAATGCGCGATAGGCGCAGCGACAGATCTTCGTGAATTCCGAGTACCGCCGACACCGTTGATCCGACTGAATTGGCCAGCGGTGCTAACACCTCTCGAAATGAATTGAAGCTGAGCGGGCGTCTTGTGGAATTGGCGCCGCTTGGCGAATACGGAGCTAAACGTGTTGTAAGTCGAACTGGTCGAAACCATCGCAGTTCGCTCAGAACCAGCGCCGCTCCAAGCGCCGCTGTGGCCATTAGCAATACGGCCATCCGGCTGCTCACGGCAACACCCGCTCGGCTTCAGGCAACTTCATAATTGCCCCGGCCCAAATCCAACAGACGGCCACCATGCCTATTGCCACTAGCGCCACAACTTGACCCATTGGGGAGGCAAAGGCAGCTCGACCAGCCCCAATCTGCATGCCTGCCAGCGCCATCCCAAATGGGACCACCAACACAAAACGGCGAGCAAGACGTGCTCCGGCCTGTTTTGCTACAGCGTCTTTGCGGCCTTGCAGATCTTGAATGCGGTCTTCGGCTAAGGCGCTGAGTCGTTGGCTCAATTCAGCACCACCCAGCTCGTGTGCCACCAGCAGAGTTTCACAAACCACATCGGCCGCCGGATCGGCTAACCGAGCTTTGAGCACGGCCGTGGTTCGTTCAAAATCGGTGGTTAATAACCATTGGCGGTGAGCGTCGGCGAAAGCTGGCCTCATCGATTCTGGAGCTCGCTGACCGACTTCGAACAGCGCCTGAGGTATTGATCTCCCTAGTGAAGCGGTGCGAAGACGAATCTCCTCGATCATTCTTGGCCACGCTTCACGCGCCTCATCGATGCGATGTTCCCGCCGTAGCCGGTAGGAACCGATGGGAATAAGGCCACCGAAAAGGCCAATTGCCAACCCGGGGGCCACACCCCCAAAGAGAAGGAAACCCAAAGTGGCCGCCAAGACCGTGACAGCACTTACTACGCCTATAAATTCCATGGTGGCGACATCGGAAAGCCCGGCCTGATTCATCCATTGTCGTAGTCGGTCGCGCTCGATGGCTCGGCCAGTCAGCGCCGGGCTCAGATGAATTTCGCGCCAGCCAAAGACCAAGGCGGTATAGAGAAAATAGGTTCCGGCTGCTGCCACGGCACCAATTAATAGTCTCATCGGAATCGGACCTGATCGTTAGCGAAGAATTGTGCTAAGTCAATACCAATTTCGTCGAAGGCTTCCGCTAGGCGCACTGGCATTTCGCCCGTCCAGCGTAAGTGATCGTTGTCATTTCTACGGGAGAAAACTTCAGTGGTGGTGAACTGACCGCCCGTGGCAGCGCCAGTTAGCTCTTCCACCGCGATGATGGAGGTGACGACGGGACCATTGCTTCTCCGGGCGGAATGCACCACTATGTCGACGGCTTCGGTGACCAGGGTGGTTAGGCTGCCCACATTGAGATCGTGGCCTTCAGCTAACTGGGCGATGAAACGCAAACGAGACAGAGCCTGTCGGGCGGAACCGGCGTGGATAGTGGTGAATCCCTTCACGCCCGATGACAGCGTTAGCAGCAAAGGCAGAGCTTCACGATCACGTACCTCGCCCACAATGGCCACGTCGGGGGCCATGCGAAGAAAACCCGCTACTAAACGCCGTAGGTCAACCGCTGGACGTTCCGGCAATGCCGGTCGCGTTTGGAGAGCCGCAACATTATCGAGAGGAATATCGGCCTCGAACACCTCTTCGGCGATCACCACACGCAACGATGGGTCTAATTCTGCGGCGCAACATGAAAGCAAGGTGGTCTTGCCAGCACCAGGTGCTCCGGCAAAAACGATTGATTGACGAGCCTTAACGCATGCCGATAAGAATCTTGCGGCATGATCGGTGAGGGTATTGCGTTCTACCAGCTCATCGAGCTGGGTGAATGGTACACCGGTGAATTTACGGATATTTACCATCGTGTGCCCACCCCGAGCGATATCGCGATGCACAATGTGAAGCCGCGCGCCGTCATCTAGCTGGGCGTCTTGCAAGCCTTGGGTGGGGTCGAGCTTGCGGTGAGCACCACTTGAAGCATCTAGCAGTTTGGTGAGGGTGCGAATGACATGGTCGTCATCATGAAAAACTTCGTCGTGATACCCCGAAAAGCCCCGGTGCCGTTTCACAAAAATTGAACTCGGCGAGTTGACCATGATTTCCCAGACGTCATCGTCGGCCAGCAAAGGGCCCAGTGGTCCGAGGCCAGTGACGTTTCGTAGCGCTCGTTCGGCCACCCCCGCCGGGTCAGACAATGCGAACGGTCTCCGTCCGCGCGCGAAATCGTCGGCCCAGCGCTCAATTTCCTCGTTAATTAGGGCCGCTAGGGCCGCCTCGGCTCCAGACTGATCAAGATCAATGGCCAAATCCTTAGCTCGGCGAGAAACTCGCTCTTCAATTTCGCTCAGCGGAGAACTATTGGATGCTGTTTGTTGATAGCTCACACCACGTCACTTTCTTCGTCAAAGAACGTTCCTAACGAGCCCGGCACGATTCGTTCGGGTACCTCGGTCACCCTCCTTGGCGCCGGTTCAGCGAGTTTTTTGTTGACCTCTTTAGTGAGCGGGTTAACGACCGCCGATGGCCAAGGAGCGGCAGTACGTATGATTTCATCGAAGTTACGACGCTCGCTGATAAACACAAGGTCGAACTTTTGGGTCCGATCGCTGGCAGTTAGCGTCACCAAGGCAGCTTCTATTTCGTGGCGTCGTCGGGGTGAACGTGGAGCGAAGTTGATTGTCACCAAGATTCGGTTTCCCTCCACCCCAAAAGCGGTGATTTCACGCAATAGGCGTGCTAAAGCGTGAATGCCAACGGTGTCGCCCCGGCCTACAACGAGCACCAAATCAGCATTAGCCATAGTGGTACGAGCCAGAAGATTGCGGTCTTCGAGATCGAGAGAACCAGTTTCGGCCTCACCTTCGAGGTCAGCGTCAATGTCAGCCACCACAACGCGATATGCGGAGCGCAACCCGGCCAAGGCTGATTCCACCGACCGTGAACGCAGCGCCGTCCAATCACGATGGCGACGCAGCCCCAACAACAGATCGTAAGGACGCTCTTGTCCACCGTTGAAGGTGAGGGCCTGCACTTCTTGTGGCGAGGGTCGTCCCAAACGGTGAGCATCAATCAACTCAGGCAAACCAGGCATGATGTCGCCAGCGTCGTGAATCGCGGCCTGGTCTGCATGCAGCGCCAAATCGGCCAGTACCACCAAACCACCGTGGCGCACATCGCTCCCAGCACCATGTGCAACACAAGCTGCTATCACCGAAGAACCACTGCCTCCTGTACCGCATACTGCCACTAACCGGCCTTGCCAAGGTGGTGGAGTAGCGCCCGAGGCTTCTTGAAACTGCGGTTCTACTCGCGCAATTGGTGAAGCATGCTCAACTAAGGTCGCGATCAGGCTGAGCTGGTCGAATTCCAGTGGGAGTATGGCCTTAGCGCCAATTTCGAGCCAGTCGCGTGAAACTCTGGGGTCGGCCAAAACGATTGGCGTGGCCCCCACTTCTCGGGCTTCGGCCAAAAGATCACGATCAAGGCCATGCGCGGTGCCTTCCACAATGAACGCTGACCAACGGCGACCACTGGCTAGGCGGGCCCGAGCTTCCTCAACTGTTAAGCACTTCACGAATTCCACTGGGATGGCCGCGCTAGTGGCCCAACGAGAAATTTCGCTAAACCAAGCAGCTCTAGGGCGAGCTAAACCGAGTACCACGAAACGTTCATCGTTCATGGCGTAACCTCATGGCCAGATTGCGGCCGATATGGTTCTAAAACCTCGACATCTCGTTCCGCGGTGGTTGTGCGTACCACCGTTACATTGGCCACGTCGCTGGCGTGGGCCAATGCCACCGTATCGGCACGAGATTCTAAAGCTAGGGTGAGAACCACCGAGCGTGAAGCCCCTAGTGAACTGTCTAAGTTTCGTACCGCTAACACGGCGGCGTCGGTGAGAACCACTACCGTGTAGGCCCCCGAACCGGTGCCATAAGTCGCCAAAACATCGATACGGTCACCGTTTTCCAGGTTTCCATCGACCACCCGATCGGCATCAAGTCTTAACGACACTTCACGGGTAGGGGCGGCCAATCGTTGAGCTGCCGTTGCAGCAATAGTGCCACCACGTTGCAAAATGTCACCTGGCTCTAGGTGGGAGCGGGCTACGGTGCCTTTAAGTGAATCCACCTGGCCGAAGGTGTTGTGTACCAATTCTTCGGGCAGAACCATGTGGACTACTTCAAGTACCTCAGCATTAAGAGGGGTGCCCGCTTCGATGGTCTTGGCGGCTACGACCACCGAAATTGCCGCGTCCTCGCTAGATCCCGATAGAACAATGGCCCCAATGGTGGCCAAGGCCACTAGCAGACCGCCCACCAAGGCACGTCCACTTGGTAGGCGTGACCCTCGTCGAAGTTGAGGTCCGTCATTGTGGCGAGTTGCGTTGAGTTCAGCTCCAGAAGCGGTTTCCACATCCACCATCATTTGCTTAGCTTTGCATACATATCATGCTATGTCAGTTACAACTTAGGGAATTAGTGTCAATTCGGGTGGTTTGCGCCCTACAATGGTCGGCATGAGTAAAGAGATTAAGTGGCTCTCAACGGGCGAAGCGGCCAGACAACTCGGTGTCACCACGCGCACGCTTTACCGTTTCATCGATGAAGGCCAGTTGCCCGCTTACCGTTTTGGGCGAGTAATCAGGTTGCAAGAGGCCGAGGTGCAAAGTTTTATTGAATCGTGTCGTATTCCTGCTGGTTCGCTCGAACATCTCTATCCCGATCTTGTCGATAGCGGCAGTAGCACTTCCGAAACTGACTGAAGCCTTACGTAGCTTGATGCTCCAGTGTCGCGACGTAGCAGAACGACGTCGCGACCCACGGCGCGTAGCATTCCCTCAGCGGCTTGCCCTTGCCAGGAACGCAACACAATTTGTGGTCCCTCAGCGCTAACTTGACGCAAGACATCACCCAGATGCGTGTCGGTTAGGCTCATGCGATGACCCACTGGTAGGTCGGTGGTGTGACGGTCGCTCACCAAATTCACAGTGAAAATGCCTTCAAGGTTTATCACTACGTGGTGGGCGCTGGTTCGTACTGCTACCAGCTCACTACCAGCGCCGTCGATAAAACCTATGTACTCCGAACCGGCCAAAGTCTCGATGCTTAAAATGGACTTGCGTTCGGCGTAATCGAGTAGCACCCCGGCCAATGAGGCATCTTCAGAAGCCGCTCGGCGCAACCAGTGTTCTCGCCTGCGCGCAGCGGTGCTAGCGGCAAAACGAAGCTCGTCGCTCCAGCCCTCTAATTCAGCAGCTACTTGGGCGCTTGAGGCTTCTAAATCGTATGAATCGTCCCCATCCCGCATGCGGGGACTATAGGCGAGTTCTCCTGACCAAGACTTGCTTTTTCGAACTTGGGGCCGCTATGGCGCAATAATTTGTGTAGGGCGGCTACGCTTATGCATCCAATAATGAAGGTGCTATGTCAGATTCGCAGATTCAAATAAATGTCCCCGGAAACCACCTACTGGCTGGTTTATTTGGTGAGCATGATCAGCTGTTGCGTCTGATTGAAGAAAGCTTTTCGGGCACCAACATTCATGTGAGGGGTAACGAAATAACGCTGAGTGGCGAGGGTGCGGGCCAGGTCAGCAAGGTATTCGAAGAGCTGGTGTTACTGCTGCAACAAGGTCAACCTCTCGACGCCCCTAAAGTTAGCCAAGCCATTGCCATGGTCAAGGCCGATGAAATGCCCTCTAAGGTTTTTGGTACCGAAGTCTTACGCACTGCCAAGGGCAAAATTGTGCGACCCAAATCGAGTGGCCAAAAACGTTATGTCGACGCCATCGTGAATAATATTGTGACCTTTGGTGTGGGGCCCGCCGGTACCGGCAAGAGCTGGCTGGCCGTGGCCTGCGCTGTTCGAGCGTTGCAAGACAAAGAAGTTGAGCGCATTATTTTAACGCGGCCCGCGGTGGAAGCCGGGGAACGACTGGGCTTCCTGCCCGGTGACCTCATGGCAAAGATCGACCCGTACCTGCGGCCTCTCTACGATGCGCTCTACGACATGGTTGATGCAGAAGGTGCCCAAAAACTGCTGGATCGGAACACGGTTGAAGTCGCACCGCTCGCATTTATGCGGGGTCGTACCTTGAACAATAGTTTTGTGATTCTGGACGAGGCGCAAAACACGACACCTGAACAAATGAAGATGTTTTTAACCCGTATCGGTCATGGTTCTAAGGCCGTGGTGACCGGTGACCGTACTCAAATTGATGTTGCTGGTGGGCGTAGCGGACTTGACGGTCTGGAGCGCGTTCTCAGTGGCATCGATGGCTTAGCTTGGGTGAAACTTGGCAGTAGCGACGTGGTGCGCCACCGGATCGTGCAAGACATTGTCGATGCTTACGAACGCGCCGATAATCGTAGAAAACGTAAATCGTGATAGTTGTAGCCGCAAGGCGAAGTTGGCCAAGGAGCTAACGAAATGAGTAGTCCTTCACCGGACGACCCTTCGAGTACCAAGCGTTCCACAGCGATCGGTCCGCAGGTCTTCGTGGAAAATCTTCAAGAAGACATTGTGATCAATGAAATTCGTTGGGAACGCTTAGCACTACAAACATTGGCGGCCGCTGGGGTTAACCAGGGCGAGATGTCGATCTCGTTTGTTGACGTCGAAACGATTACTGAGCTGAATGAGGCGCATATGGGTGCCAGTGGCCCCACCGATGTGCTCGCATTTCCCATGGATGCGGCAGATTTCGTTCTCCTAGACACTAGTGATCGAACCGAAGAAGCGCCCCTGATGCTTGGGGATGTAATCATTGCGCCCGCCGTGGCCAAAGACAACGCTTCGCAACATGGCTCAGGCCGTGCGAGCAATCATCCAGGTTTCCCTAGCCACCGCGGCACCTTGGACGACGAATTGGCCCTCTTGGTGGTGCATGGAACGCTGCATCTATTGGGTCACGACCACTACGAAGCCAACGAAACCAAGCGTATGCACGATGCTGAGCGGGTGGTGCTCGAAGCATATGTGGCCAGTGCTGAACCTAACGGCACCGTAGATGGTGCCACCGATGGCCTTACAAACGAGTCCACGGGTGAGTCGTCATGAACATGGCTCTCGCACTCGCCATGAGCGAAGCTAAGATTTTGGCGTTGGTGGTGGCAGTACTATTAGTGCTGGCGGCTTCGGTGTTGGCCATGGCCGAAACCTCGCTGACACATCTAAGTCGCGCTCGAGCTCGTGCCATTGAAGAAGCCGGTGAAAAGGGCGCCCGGCCATTGTCCCAGCTGTTGGATCGGCGTGAAACGTATCTGAATCCGGTGCTTTTGGCGGTGCTAACTTTCCATTTGAGCGCCGCCACTATTGTGGCCGTGGTGGCCCATGCCGAATGGGGTATTAGGGGCGTCGCCATCGCCTTTGTGCTCGAGGTGGTGGTCATGTTCGTAGTTGCGGAAGCTGCGCCAAAAACGTGGGCCCTGCAATCACCGGCTAAGGCGGCCGTGTTAGCAGCGCCTCTAGTGCGTACCTTGGCCGGGTTTCCTCCGCTGCGTTGGGTAACGAATGCACTCGTGGTTTTGGCCCGGTGGTTTGTACCTGGCCAGGCCATGACGAAACGTCCCATTGTTTCTGAAGAAGAATTGTTGGCCTTCGCCGGTGTGGCTGCTGAGGCCGACGTGATCAACGAGGACGAACAAGAGCTAATCAAGTCAATCATCGAATTTGGCGACACGTTGGTGCGGGAAGTGATGGTACCGCGGCCCGATATCGTGTCGGTCTCAGCTGATTTCCGGGTGGCCGACGTGATGGAGATCTTCGCCATGAACGGCCTTAGCCGGATCCCGGCGTGTGGGCACAGTCTCGACGAAGTAGTGGGAGTGGCCTACGCCAAAGATCTAATGCGAGCCGACCTCGACCACCGCGGTGATGAGCCGGTGCGAGAGGTGTTGCGGGCAGCACATTTTGTGCCTGAATCTAAGTCGGTCTCTTCCCTGTTACGAGAAATGCAGGCTGAGCAGTACCACATCGCCATTGTGGTTGATGAGTTCGGTGTCACCGCCGGAATTGTGACCCTTGAAGATCTAATCGAAGAACTGGTGGGCGAAATTGTCGATGAGTTTGACGTTGAAGACCCCATGCTTGAACCTGCCGGTGCGGGCGTGGTTCGGGTCAACGCCAGGGTCAGCATCGACGAGGTCAATGAGTTGCTAGGTGTTGACTTGCCCGAGGGAGATTGGGATACCCTTGGTGGCCTGGTGCTCGACTATTTAGGCCACATCCCAACCGATGGTGAAACTGTGGAGGTGGCGGGGCTCACCTTACGAGCCGAAAAGGTTCAAGGGCGACGCATTGGTCGTGTGCGCATTGAGCTGTCGAGCCCAACCGATAATTCAATTTCATCGGTTGAAGGTTGAAGAAGAGCTCGGTTATGAAATCCGGATTTGTGGCCTTGGTAGGGCGTCCCAACGTTGGCAAGTCCACGCTACTGAACCAGATTTTGGGTCAGAAAGTGACCATTGTTTCCGATAAGCCTCAAACCACCCGGAACCAGATTCGGGGTGTGTTGAACCGCCCTGGTGCCCAGATCGTTTTTGTCGATACTCCTGGCATGCATAAGCCGCGCTCGTTGTTGGGAGAGAGGCTAAATGAGACGGCTACCGAGGGTTTGGAAGGGGTCGACGTCGTATGTTTGGTGGTCGATGCCACCGCGCCCATTGGCCCTGGTGATCGCTGGGTGGCACAGCGTTGTCCCAGTGACACCGTGGTCGTGGTAAACAAAACTGATATCGCCAAACCGGCCGAAGTAATCGCTCAGCTGGCGAAGGCCGCTGAGTTCAATTTCAGCGAATATTTTCCGGTTTCGGCACAATCCGGTGACGGGGTAGCTGCGCTAGTTGATCATCTCATAGCGAGACTGCCCGAAGGCCCCCAGTACTATCCCGACGATATGGTGACCGACGTTCCTGAAGCTTTTTGGGTTGCCGAGCTAGTTCGTGAGCAGCTACTAGCGGTGACTCGAGAAGAGCTACCGCATTCCATTGGGACCAGGGTCACCGAGTGGGAATGGCCACGGGTTCGAGTCGAAATCATTGTGGAGCGCGACTCACAAAAAGGAATTGTCATTGGGCATAGGGGAGCGGTGCTCAAAGAAGTTGGAACCAGGGTTCGCCACCAGCTGCCGCCTGGTGCATACGTAGAACTCTTTGTGAAGGTTGACAAAGCCTGGACCAAGCGTGCCAGCGCCATTGAGCGTTTAGGCTATTAAAACGCTTGGCCAATCAGAACATGGTATCGCCGATGGCGGCATCTTTTTCTGAAATTTGTGCTCGGTTTTCGCGATCGATAGGCACGGGCCATTCAATATTTATGCCAGGATCGAGAGGATTGGCAGCCTTTCCAGGCATGCCTGGTTGCCATTCGGTGTTGAAGGCATAGAGATATTGGGTGACACCGGGTGCGGTGGCTTGGAAACCATTGGCCACGCCGCTAGGAACAAGTACCTGAGTTCCAGGTACCAACTGCACTGTTTCCACCCGGCCATAAGTGGCCGAATCGGGGCGTAAATCAAGGTAGGCACCAAAGGCATCTCCGGTGGCCACCGCTACCAGCTTGTTCATGGCTTCGGCGTGGAGCCCGCGCACGGCACCGTAGTTGGTTTCGGTGACGTTAATCTGAACCACCGCACCAAATGACGGCAAACCGGCGGCCTGAAATGCCGATTCTCGGTAAAATTCGCGAACCGTCCCTCGGCCATCGGAAACTTGGCGCATTTGGATAATCCAAAGGCCTGCAATCTGGCCAGGAACGGCTTTGAAGTCGGTCTCCATTGGAATTCTTAGCGGCTTCGAAGTTGATTCAAAAATGCGGTCACGTCGCCACGGTCTTTGGTGCGGGACATAGGTGGTAAAGCGTTAATTAGTTGCCATCGGTAATTACGTGAGGTGGCCAAACGCCGATCAAGCACGGCGACCACGCCGCGATCTTGGCTGGTTCGTATTAGTCGACCAGCGCCTTGGGCTAAGAGGGTGGCGGCCCGTGGCAGATCGATCAGGCCAAAGGCCTTAGGTCCAAGACGTTCTCGACGTGCTTGTAATACCGGATCGTCGGGTCGGGGGAATGGCAGACGGTCGATGGTGACTAGCGAAAGTGATGGTCCGGGAATATCAATGCCTTGCCAAAAGCCCATAGTGGCAAATAAGCACGATTCTTCATCGTTGCTAAACGCCTCAACCAACGCAGTTTTGGGTAGGTCGCTTTGGGTGTAAAGCTTCCAAGGTAATCGGGGTCCCAAGTGTTTGGCGGCGTCGTTCATTGCTCGCCACGAAGTGAACAGCGCCAAGGTGCGCCCACCGGCGGCCACCATCAGCGCCTCTAATTCTTTATGTAAGGCGGCCTGATAATTTTCGTGGCGCGGATCGGGCATGTCGACCGCGCAATACAGCAATGCCTGGTTCGAGTAATCAAAGGGGCTGCCTACATCTAGCTGGTCAAAACTTTCTGACCCTAAGCCCAACGAAATCTCGAAATTGGTGGGAATGGTGGCGCTAGTGAGCAGCACTGTGTCGCGGCGCCATAAACCTTGGCGCAGGATACCAGTGACATCGATCGGCGTTATCAGCAACGAGACGAACGAGTCGTTGCCTTCCACCCACGCCACCTGGGAAGGGGGCAAATCTAAAGCTACGTCGAGGTCGTCTAGCAAGGCGGTGGCCGCAACTAGAGCTCGTTCCCTTCGAGCCGGCACGTCGCCGGCCACGTTGGTCGGAACTTTTCGCACCGCTGCTAATACCGAGTTGGTGCGCTCGCGTGCTTCAATCAATGCCTCACGCAGATCACCATCGATTTCGGCTAAACGCGCTCCAGCGAGTGGCATCATGCGTTCATTGAGTAATGAAGCTGTGCTGCCCAGCTGCTGTGGTATCGACACATCGGCGATAATCGCAGCGGCTGCTTGAGCCAAGGTCCAGAAGCGACTAGCCACAATTTCGGTGCTACTAGTAGCTGAAATTATTTCTTCCAACTGGTGTGCTTCGTCGATCACTACCACGTCGGCTTCTGGCAATACGGTTTGGTCTCGTGCGATGTCGATACCCAAGAGGTGGGTGTTCACAACTACCACATCGGCCTCATGGGCCGCGGCTCGAGCCGCTTCAGTAAAGCAGTGTTGACCAGAAGGGCATTTGGCGGCACCCGGACATTCCCGTGGACCAACGCTGACGGCTGCCCAGGCCTGCGCCGATGGTTCAAACGCTAACTCGGCACGATCGCCACTCGTGGTGGTTTCAGCCCACCGAACAAGCTCGGAAACTTCATCGGCGGGTGTGCGGTCACCTAGCCCAGCCAAATTTAACGTTTCCTGCCCGGTATCTAGTTCTACCAAGCGTTGTTTACAGATGTAGTTGTTCCGCCCTTTGAGTACCGCGAAGCTGAACGGATAACCCAAGTTTTCAGCTAGAAACGGCAGGTCCTTTTGGGCTAGTTGGTCTTGGAGACCTTTGGTGGCTGTCGCGACCAACACTTTTTGGTTGGAAAGAACCGCTGGCACGAGGTAGGCCAGGGTTTTGCCGGTGCCAGTACCTGCTTGGATTATGGCGTGGCGTTTGCTGGCGATTGCTTCTTCGAAGCCCTGCGCCATCTGCATCTGGCCGCTACGAGCTTCTCCACCTCTTGGCAGGCGCGCCACAACTTTATTGAGGGCCGCCGTTACGTCCATGTTTTGATCCTATCTCGGCGGTCTTGGCTGGTGGGTGTTTAGTATGGTTGGAATGATGATGCCCACGCTTTGGTTCGGATTGGGGGTAGCGTACGGCCGTGCTTCCTAATGGCCTCAACCTTTCTCGAATCCCTACCCATATTGCTGCTGTTATGGACGGTAATGGTCGCTGGGCACAACGGCGTGGTTTGCCTCGTACCGAAGGTCATGCTGCTGGTGAAGAAGCACTCTTTGACACGGTTGAGGGTGCCCTTGAGCTTGGAGTGGAATGGCTCACTGTTTACGCATTTTCCACTGAAAATTGGCGTCGTCCGGTGGATGAGGTTCGTTTCTTGATGGGATTCAACGAATCTATTTTGCTGCGTCGCCGTGACGAGCTGAATGAACGTGACGTGAGAATCCGTTTTATCGGTCGGCGAGATTGGCGGGTCCCGAAACGTTTGGCTCGCATCATGGACGAATCGATTGAAATGACCGCCAACAACCGTGGCATGACCTTTACCATGGCGTTCAACTACGGCGGTCGTGCAGAAATCGTTGATGCGGTGCGCCAAATTGTGGCCTCCGGCATTAAACCTGAAAAGGTCACCGAAAAAACTATCGCTAAGCATCTGTACGCACCGGATATGCCCGATCCGGAGTTGATGATTCGTACCAGTGGTGAATCCCGGACCTCAAACTATCTCCTGTGGCAGCTCGCCTACAGCGAATTGGTGTTCACCGATGTGTTGTGGCCCGATTTTCGGCGGGATCACCTTTTTGAAGCAGTGCTGGAGTTTCAAAAGCGCGAACGCCGCTTTGGTGGAGTGTTAACCAGCCCACCAGCAAAAGAGTAGCCGCGTAATGGCTGCTGGTACCGGGCTTTACCGTGATCATGGGGTGGTCTTGCGCACCTACAAGTTAGGTGAAGCTGACCGAATCGTAGTTTTTGCCACCCAGAATCATGGCAAAGTACGAGCGGTGGCCAAAGGCGTGCGAAAAACCCGTAGCAAGTTTGGTGCTCGGCTAGAACCGCTTAGCCATGTAGCTCTCCAGCTTTATCCGGGGCGAGACTTAGACATTGTGACTCAGGCTGAGACTGTCGATCATTTCCGTGCTATTCGGGAAGACTTCGATCGTTATAGCCGAGGTGTGGCCATGCTGGAAGCGATTGATCAGCTGTGCCTTGAGGGTGAGAGCAACCCTCGCTTCTATCAAATGCTAGTGGGGGCGTTGCGTGCTTTGGCCGAGCGTGACTCACCATTGATGGTCTCGGCTTTTTATTTCAAGCTTTTGGCACAAGAAGGTGTGCAACCCGAACTTGATGTATGTGTAGCCTGCGGCGATGCCGTAGACCTAGTGGCTTTCGATGTGCACGAAGGTGGGGCGTTGTGTCGCTCATGCCGTTCGGGGGTTTCGCTCAGCTCGCCAGCTTTACAGCTTCTTAGGTTGGTTCTAGGTGGTGGATTAGTAGAGGCTTTAGCGGTACCGCCCTCGCCAGCTACCGACGAAATTGATGCGTTGGCCACCATGGCCATGGAGCATCATCTGGAGCGGCGATTGAAATCCCTGCGGACGTTAGATAGGGCATAGGACCATCGCGAGTAGTCTTTAACATCATGTCTGATGTTTCTTCCGCTTCAACCCACCCCGAGGCTGACCCGGGGCTGTTCGACAAAATTGTGAACCTCTCTAAGCGCCGAGGTTTCATATTCCCTTCCGCCGAAATTTATGGTGGATTCCGCTCTACTTATGACTACGGGCCCATTGGAGTACTACTACTTCGCAACGTGAAGAACGCTTGGTGGCGTTCGATGGTGCAGCTGCGCACCGATGTGGTTGGCCTCGATGCCGCCATCTTGTCACCGCCCGCGGTTTGGGAGGCCTCGGGACATCTGGCGAATTTCACTGATCCCTTGGTGGATTGCCGTAAATGTGGTACTCGTCATCGCCAAGACAAGCTGGAAGACCCCAATGTGTGTCCGTCTTGTGGAGCGGTTGGCCAATTCACCGAGCCACGTCAATTCAACTTGATGTTCCAAACCCATGCAGGACCGGTTCAAAATGAGGGTGCGGTTGCTTATCTGCGCCCCGAAACCGCCCAGGGCATGTTTGTGAACTTCGCCAACGTTTTGAATGCCAGCCGTAAGAAGCCACCATTTGGGATTGCTCAGGTCGGCAAGTCATTCCGCAACGAAATCACTCCGCAGAACTTTGTGTTCCGTACCCGAGAGTTCGAACAGATGGAACTCGAGTTCTTTGTGCCACCGGAAGAAGCCGCTGATTGGTATGACTATTGGCGCAAAGAGCGTTTCCAGTGGTACATCGACCTGGGTATTCCCGCTGAAAAACTACGAATGCGTGACCACGACGCCGACGAGTTGAGTCATTATTCTAAAGGAACCGCCGACGTAGAATTCCTCTTCCCTTGGGGTTGGGACGAGCTTGAAGGTGTAGCTAACCGCGGCGATTACGACCTCACCCAACATTCCAAGCATTCTGGCGAAAAGCTTGATTATTTCGATCAGGCTACCGGCACTCGATACGTGCCCCATGTGATTGAGCCCGCTGCTGGTGCAACCCGCACCATGATGGCGTTCTTAATGGCGGCCTATGACGAGGAAGAAGTTAACGGCGAAACCCGAGTGGTGCTTAGGTTGCACCACCGTTTGGCGCCGTACCAAATTGCTGTACTTCCCCTGTCGAAGAAGGACACCTTAGTGCCCGCGGCCCAAGAAGTGTTGCGCCAATTGCAACCTCACTGGATGTGCGATTACGACGAGACCCAAGCCATTGGACGTCGGTACCGCCGTCAAGACGAGCTGGGCACGCCCTATTGCATAACCATCGACTTTGATTCTTTGGAAGATAAAGCGGTCACTATTCGCGAGCGTGACTCGATGGAGCAGGTTCGTATACCTATCACCGAACTAGTGGCCTGGTTCCGGGAACGACTTGATTAACAGCTGGGCAATTTAGCTAGGGCAATACCGCCAGAAGGCTAGGGCAATACCGCCAGGGCCAGCGTTAGCCCAGCTAAACCTACGCTTAGGGTGAGGGCGGTGTTGTTGGTCTTCCAAGCCACCAACGCCGCCACCACGCCCACGTATAGCCGAGGCTGCCAAAAGTCTAGGTGGCCTTCAGGCTGCAGCAGGGCCGGAAGCACCAAGGCCGCCAAGGCTGCCGGTGGAATTTGGCGCAGAATCCGCTCGGCCCACGCGGGAACGGTGGACATTCGTGAGGCAGCCACGATGAAGGCGGCGCGCATAGCGTAGGTACCAATTCCGGCCAGAATGATGGCCCACCAAATCCGGTTCATGCTGAGGTACCGGTTTCCCCAGCTTGCATACCTGGTCCCGCTTTGGTCTCCAAGTACCAATCGGCCCAGGTGCCAGCGGCGATGCCCAAGAGGGCGCCAATGATTACCGAGGAATGACTGGCACCAACCTCGGCCGCCACAACTGCGCCAATGCCACCTACCGTGGCCGCCATCAGTGCGGGTTTGGTAACTACAGCTGGAACCAAAAGCACCAAAAACACCAACGGTACCGCGAAATCTAGCGGTAGCCATTCGGGTACCGCGGTACCCAACAGCGCGCCGACAAGGGTGCAGATGATCCAGGCCGAACCCAATAGTACGCCGCCGCCTAAGGCGAATTCGGCTTTGGCTTTTGCGGGGCGATTTGACCAGTGGGCAACCGAGATGGCGTAGTTCTGGTCAAAGAGCAGATATGAAACAGCCAAACGCTTCGGCAATGACTCTTTTGCTAGGTACGGTGCCGCCGAAGCTGAGTACAACAACATTCGAAGGTTGATTGTCCAAGCGGCCAGCGCCGCGATCAGAGCCGAACCGCCACTCGCCAAGACGTCAACCAGCGCCAACTGTGACGCGCCTGCAAAAATGATGGTTGACATCCCCATGGCCGACCAGAAACCCAAACCTTTAGCCACCGGGGTGACGCCAGCGACTAGCCCAAAAGGTATGACCCCAATCAACATCGGCACGCAGGCGCGTGCACCGGATCGAATCTCTTTAAAATCCACTGGTGCATCATGCCTGCTTTGGCCGCGCTCTACCAGGGGAAGCCGGTAATTCTGCGGCTAGTGTCTGTAGTAGTGAAATAGCTGAGGAGACGTGGTGGCTTATATCTATAGCTTCGATCATGAACATTCGGTGGCCCCTCGTGAACTGACTGAGCTTCTAGGTGGTAAGGGTGCCAACCTGGCCGAAATGTCATCTGTGCTGAAGCTTCCTGTGCCGCCTGGTTTCACTATTACGACTGAGGCATGTCGCTACTATTTTGAACATCATCGCTGGCCTGACGGTTTGGAATCCGAGCTGAAATCGGCGGTGGCGGAGCTTGAAGAGACCATTGGCAAGCGCTTTGGAGACGCCACCAATCCGTTACTGTTGTCAGTTCGCTCGGGTGCCAAGTTTTCGATGCCAGGCATGATGGACACGGTTTTAGATCTCGGCTTGAACGATGCCACACTCGAGGGTCTTTTGGCTTCTTCCGACGGCGATTCGTTTGCTTGGGACTCATACCGGCGTTTCATCCAAATGTTCGGCACCGTGGTTATGGGAATCCCCGGTGAGGAATTCGACAATATCCTCGACCAAGATCTGGCACTGCCCGACACGGTGGCGGCTTTCAAAGACCAATTTGAAGCCCACACTGGCGTATCGTTCCCACAAGATCCCATGGAACAACTGCGTCGATCCATTGATGCCGTGTTCAGTTCCTGGGAGGCTCCGCGAGCGTACGCCTATCGGGAACGTGAAGGTATCGACCATTATTTAGGTACGGCGGTCAATGTTCAGGCCATGGTCTTTGGTAACCGTGATCAAAACTCTGGTACCGGGGTGGGTTTCACCCGTGACCCAGCCACGGGTGCTACTGGCGCTTACGGTGATTTCTTGGTCCAGGCCCAGGGTGAGGATGTGGTTGCTGGCACGCACAAGACACAGCCTTTGAGTGATCTAGCGGGCGTGTTTCCCGAAATATATGACCAGCTCATGCAGATCTTTCACGGCATGGAAAATCATTACCGTGACATGCTCGATACCGAGTTCACAATCGAGAGCGGCAAACTATGGATGCTCCAGGTACGCGTTGGCAAGCGCACCGGACGAGCCGCCGTACGCATGGCCGTTGAGATGGTCGATGACCCAAATATCCAGTTAAGTCGCGCTGAAGCCATCGAGCGGGTTAAGCCTGAACATCTCGATCAACTGTTGCACGCCCAGTTTGAGAAAATCTCGGCTAACGAGGTCGTGGCCGAAGGCTTAGGAGCTTCACCTGGAGCGGCCGTGGGGCAAGTTTATTTCAGCGCTGATACCGCGGTGGCAGCTCACAAGCGTGGCGAATCGGTGTTACTGGTACGAAACGAAACTTCACCCGATGATATTCACGGCATGCAGGTAGCCGAAGGTGTGCTAACAGTGCGGGGAGGCTTGGTGAGCCATGCTGCGGTGGTGGCACGAGGATGGGGAAAACCTGCCGTGGTGGGTGCCGAAGCGCTGGTAATTGGTGACGGTTTTTTCACCGTTGGCGACCAGCGGGTTCATGAGGGTGAGGTGGTATCCATTGATGGCACCACTGGCCAGGTAGCTTTGGGTGCTTTACCTATGGTGGCGGCTGAGGCCCCGGCAGAGCTGGAAACCTTGTTGAGTTGGGCCGATGATATTCGCAGCGACACAGTGGCGGTTCGTGCCAACGCCGACAACGGACCTGATGCCATCGTGGCACGGGATTTTGGCGCTCAAGGTATTGGATTGTGCCGAACTGAGCACATGTTTTTTGGTGAGCGGCTCCCAGTAGTGCGACGCTTGATTTTGGCTGAATCCGACGAAGTACGAGCAGTTGCACTTAACGAGTTAGTAAGGGTGCAAACCGCTGATTTCGAGCGAATTCTAGAGGCCATGGACGGATTACCGGTGACGGTTCGTTTGCTAGACCCTCCGCTGCATGAGTTCCTGCCTGATCATGATGATTTGCTTCGTGATGCGGTGGCCGGGAATCTTGATGACGACGGCCAAGCCATGTTCGCCGCCTCCGAGCGCTTGCGGGAAGATAACCCAATGCTTGGTACCCGTGGGGTGCGTCTGGGCATCATCATCGGCGGCCTGTATCGGGCCCAAACACGGGCTCTCATGCAAGCGGCCCAGAATCGGGTGGCCCAAGGCGGTAACCCACAAATTGAAATTATGGTGCCGCTGATAATTAGCTCGGGTGAACAAAAATTGGTGCGCCAGTGGATCGAAGAAGAAATTGCCGAGTCTGGTTTCGACCCGGGAGAAGCGCCAGTGGCTATTGGTTCCATGATCGAAACTCCGAGAGCTGCCCTTCGCGCCGGTGAGATTGCTAAATATGCCGATTTCTTTTCATTCGGCACCAACGACCTTACCCAGATGACCATGGGCTTGAGCAGAGATGATGTGGAAGCCCACTTGTTGCCTACTTATTTGAAGCTGGGAATCTTTACCTACAATCCGTTTGAGACGCTGGATCAAATCGGTGTGGGCGAGTTGGTTGAAATTGGTACGCAGCGCGGTAGGGCCGCTAATCCTCACTTGGAAATTGGGGTTTGTGGTGAGCACGGCGGTGACCCATCGTCGATTCAGTTCTTTGTAAGTGCCGGTTTGAACTACGTTTCGTGTTCGCCTTATCGCGTGCCGGTGGCACGTTTGGCTGCGGCGCAAGCCGTTCTAGCCCTGCAACACTCCTAAGCCGAAAAAGGCATTGGCAAGCATGGTTAGGGTCAAGTGGGAATAGTCAGTGAAGATATTCAAGCAGTACGGGAAGCGGCTGACATTGTTGCGGTTGTTTCTCAATACAGTCAGGTTCGACGAGTCGGTTCGCGCTTCGTAGCTATTTGCCCGTTTCACGACGAAACTGACGGCTCATTTTCAATCAACGCCGAACAAGGGCTCTACTACTGTTTCGGTTGCCAAGCAAAGGGTGACGTAATCACCTTTGTGCGTGAGATTGAACATCTTGATTTCGTGGGTGCTGTCGAATATTTGGCCGCCAAAATAGGCTTTACGCTGCGTTATTCTGATGAGGGCGAAGCAGCCTCCCAAAAGTATCGTAAGTCGTTAATTGCGGTGATGGACGAGGCGGTTAACTGGTATCACGACATGTTGATGCGAAGCCCGAGTGCTGGTGCTGCTCGGTCTTATTTGCGATCACGGGGCTTCACCAAGGAAACGGTGGAGGAGTTCCGTCTGGGATGGGCGCCTGATGACTGGGATCAACTAGCACGTCATTTGAAGGTGAGCGAGAAGGTTCTACGCGATACCGGCCTGGGTTTTGTGAATAGGGCCAAGCGTCAGCAAGACGCCTTCCGAGGTCGCGTCATGTTTCCCATATTCAGTGCCAACGGAGAGCCGATCGCCTTTGGTGGGCGTATCTTGCCCCAGGCCGAGGGCGCAAAATATATCAACTCAGCCGATTCTGTTATTTATTCGAAAAGCAACACGTTATACGGCTTGAACTGGGCAAAAGCCGATGCTGTGAACAGCAATCAGGTCATAATCTGCGAGGGTTATACCGATGTAATTGCCTTTCATGAAATCGGCTTGAAACAAGCCGTGGCCACCTGTGGTACCGCCCTTACCGAAACTCACGTTCAAGTACTGCAAAAATATGCTCGTCAGGTGGTATTGGCTTTTGATGCTGATGCCGCTGGTCAGGCTGCCGCCGAACGGTTCTACGGTTGGGAGCAAAAATTCAAGGTTGACGTAGCGGTGGCGGCGCTGCCAAAGGGTGTCGATCCCGCAGATTTAGCTCGTAATGATCCCGAACGTTTACGTGAGGCAGTTGATAATGCTCAACCGTTCTTGGGTTTTCGGGTGGAACGCTTGTTGGCGGCGTCTAACTTGCGCACTCCGGAAGGTCGAGCCCGGGCGGCCGAGTCGGCGGTTGGTATCATCGGTGAGCACCCAAATCGGCTGGTGCGTGATCAGTATCTAATGATTGTTGCTGATCGCTGCCGCATCGACGGTGACCAGATTCGCGCCATGGCGCAACGTTTGGCTAATGGTTCGAGTTCCCGGGCGCGATCGAGGTCTCACCCCGAAGCTAACCGAGCTCGTCCCGCCCGTGATACCAACAACCTGGTAGTGCGTGATACCCCCGAGCTTGAAGCGCTGCGGCTTTTGGTGCATCGACGTCACGAACTGTTACCGCTGCTTGATCCGTGTTTATTTGGCGACAGTGTTTTTGGTTCAGCGTTGGCTGCCGTTTGGGAAAATGACGATCTGCATGCCGCCATTACTAAGGCTGACCCCGACACAGCGGCCGTACTGCAGCGTGTAGCGGTGGAGGAATCAACCGCAGATGCCGACGATGTGCTTACCTTGTTGGTCAGTGCTGCCACCGAAGCTCAACTGCGTTTGCTGGAAGCTGAAATGCGTCAGGCCGCCGACCCTCTCCCGTATTCTGGTATCATTCGTTGGTTAAGGCTGAATTCAATGGAGCTTCGCGACGGGGGAACGAAAGACGAAGCCCGCCAAAGCCTGTTGGATTGGCTTAAGCGACGAGCGGCCGGAGAAGCATGAATGAGGGTAGTAGGCCATTAGTTTCGGTTGATTCGGTGCGCCAATATTTCGATGAAATCGGTCGGGTTGATTTGCTCTCCCGCGATGAAGAAGTAGCGCTAGCCAAGAAAATTGAAGCTGGTAGGCTCGCCCAAGCCGAACTGGAGGCCGCCGACGCTGCGAATGATTCTTCGACCGGTGCCACTGAGGGTGCTTCGACTCGGGCTGAACCAGCCGGAAATGGTGTCGCTCCCGTGGTTCTGACGGCTGCCCAGAGGAGGCGTCTTCAGAAGCAGGTTCGGGCCGGCAACGCGGCGCGGGAGGCTTTGACCCAGGCCAATCTACGTTTAGTGGTTAGCATTGCACGGCGTTATCGTGCCCCGAGTTTGGGTCCTTTAGATTTAATTCAAGAAGGCAATTTGGGTTTGATGCGAGCCGTGGACCGTTTCGACTACACCAAAGGTTTTAAGTTCTCAACCTATGCCACCTGGTGGATTCGACAAGCCATTACTCATGCCATCGCCGAACAGAGCCGCACTATTCGTATCCCGGTTCACATGGTTGACACGATCAATAAGGTGCATCGTGCCAAAACTCAAATGTTCCAAGTATTAAAACGTGAGCCAACCATTGATGAGATTGCTGATGAGGTTGGGTTAACTCCAACGCGAGTTAGTGAAATTTTATTGGCTGGTTTAGACACTATTTCGTTGGATTCGCCAGTGGGGAGCGAAGATGACGCCGGACTTGGTGACTTCATTGAAGATCCCGACGCCGTTGAACCTGGCTCACGCACCGTTGCGAATATGCGTAACCAGGCGATCGTTGAGGTGTTGGACGGCCTAAGTGAGCGCGAGCGCCGTATTATCGAGTTGCGATTTGGTTTTATTGACGGGCGCATACACACCTTAGAAGAAGTAGGCCAAGAGGTTGGCGTTACTAGGGAGCGAGTGCGCCAAATTGAAACGAAGGTTATTTCGAAAATACGCCAGCGTGAACACAGCACTAACTTGAAAGACTATCTCGATACTTAAGGCAATCGAGATACGAAGTAAAGTTGGCTGCTATTGATTTGGCTCTAACGACTGGCTCGGGTCCGGCGTAAAAGAGGGTCGGCTAGGGCTAGGGCTTTGTCGGCCACAGTCAATACCTTGCCCGCAGCGCCAGGCGTTTGGGAATCAATCAGGTTACCCATGACAGATAAGGTGATTTCGGCAGTGGTTTGCGTGCCGACGGCCACCCGAAGCCCCGAACGCAGCAGAAGGGGGTGGCCGATGAGAAAACTGAATCGGCGGCCAGTGCGCAAAAAGGCATCGAAGCGTTCGCCAACTAGTTGATTGTAACGATCTGGGGCGGTGGCCGGGTTCTCAAGAAACAACTCAGCGGCCAACATGCCCGATTCCAAGCCGTAGTCGATGCCTTCCCCATTCATTGGGTTAATAAAACCTGCAGCGTCGCCAATTGCGACCCATCCTGGCCCATGGCGGCGAAGACTACTCATGGGAAGACGCCAAGCTCTCGGCCGTTCTAGGGGCTCGCTTCCCAGTCCCCAAGGCTCTTTGACCATGGCGGTGTAGGAATTTAAGAGCGAGTTCAAGTTGAGCTTGTTGAAGCCCTTCATGGTGGAAAGAGCTCCGACGCCAATGTTTACCGTGCCGTCGCCAGCCGGAAACATCCAGCCGTAGCCAGGTACTGGCGTACCATGATCGTCTTTGAGCGTGAGGCATGCTTCTAGGTGACGGTCGCCGTGACGATCCGATTCAACGTAGGTGCGAATGGCCAGGCCATAAGGTTCATCGGGGTGACGGTCGCTGCCTAGGAGGCGAGCCACGGCACCCGGTGCGCCCGCCGCTACAACCACCAGGTCGGCTAGAACCTTGGTGCCATTGGCCTCAACGCCGATTACTCGGCCGCCTTCTGTGATCGGCGTGGCCGTGGCGTTGTACATAACCTCGGCACCGGCTTCGGCTGCGGCATCGCTTAGGTGGGCATCTAGATATCGGCGGGGGAGAACCGCCCCATGATTTGGGAAGCGATCGGTGGTTGGCCAGGCCAGCTGCCTGGTGGTTTTGCCAGCGATCATTCGAAGGCCATCGATACGATGCGCCGCCTCTGGTTCGACTTTCAGCTCGCGGAGCGCTCCCACTGCTCGGGGAGTGAGGCCATCGCCACAGACCTTGTCACGACCGTGCGAACCCTTTTCAAATAAAGTGACGGTGGCCCCAGCACGTGCGGCCACGATGGCCGCAGCACTGCCTGCGGGCCCAGCGCCAACAATGGCTATGTTTCGAAATTCCACTGCTTAGGCCTGCCGTAGTCTTGTCGCCTGGGGAATGGTGGGCCAGGCAGGGATCGAACCTGCGACCAAGCGATTATGAGTCGCCCGCTCTAACCACTGAGCTACTGGCCCCCAGGGGATCGCTAGCATTTTGGCTCCGGGGGCGGGGCTCGAACCCGCGACCCACTGATTAACAGTCAGTTGCTCTGCCAGCTGAGCTACCCCGGATCGTAAGACTTCTAGGATAGCAGTGTATGTTGTTACTGCGCGAAATCGAATGACGTTTACCCAGGTCATAGGTATTGTTCTTGTAATCAATGTCTAGCTATCGAGCCACACAGGCGCATGGTCTAAAAGGTATCGGCTTACGTCGAGTGCCCGGTCGAGTAAGTCACACAGACGGACCTGGGCGGTGAAGATTTGTAACAGCGAAACGTCTACTCGTCCAACCACATTTAGTGTGCGAACCGTGGCATCGGTCGGTGAGGCGGTGGTGTCAATGGCTGAAACTTGTAGCGGCAGGGTGGTGCCGCCCACTCCGGCTAGCTCGGTGGCTAGCAATAAGAGGTCGGGAGCTTTGACAAGTGGTGACAGTGTCCAGGTAAATGACAGCGGGAAGAACCAGGCGTCCGGTGGGTCAATTACCTCATCCAAGTCGTCCATGTCGTCGAGTGACATCATGGCGTCGTCAAATCCCAGCAGTGTTCGTGGGTTGAGTTCTAGTGAGAGATGCAGGTCTAGCGGGCCGCCGCAGGCTTCCTCGGGATGAAGGTCCACTTCCCACGCCTGATTCAGCGAATATGTTTCTACGAAGTGCCGCTCGTCGTGCACGTGAAAGCCATGATCAATGGCGTGGTCCTTTAAATCAGTTATGAAAACAGGTACGTCGATTACAGCCACACTACAAGAGTGCCAGGCTTCGAGGGTCTCGGCTACCGCGGCATTAAGGTGACGGGGTGCGCTCTTCAATCATCGATGACCTTAACCTGGCGGCTGACGAGATTTTAGCGGCGCTGGAGGCACAAGACGATTGGGGTTTTTCGGGCGTTAGGCCTGGTCAATATGTTAGTGACCTCGCTGCCGATCAGGCTGCAGTGGCGGTTTTGAGTGGTGCAGGTTATGGGGTGTTAAGCGAAGAGAGCGGTTTGCATCATCCCGAGCGTGAGATTGTGGTGGTCGTCGATCCACTAGATGGATCAACCAATGCACACCGTGGCATCCCTTGGTTCGGGGTCAGCTTGTGTGCGGTCGAGCGTACGCCGGGAGCTGGGCCGCGACCGGTGGCGGCGGTGGTGGTCGACTTGCCCGGCCACCGACGTTTTTCGGCCGAACGTGGGGCTGGTGCCTGGCTGGCAGGAGAGCGCCTGGGTGTGGCTCCTGCAGTGCCGTTGGAAGAGGCGATTGTAGGTATTTCTGGGCTGCCCCCCGCCCATTTAGGTTGGGCCCAGTTTCGTGCATTGGGCGCAGCAGCACTGGATTTGTGCGCCGTGGCCGCGGGCACACTTGATGCGTTTGTCGATTGCAGCGTAGACGCTCACGGGGCTTGGGATTACTTAGGTGGTCTTTTGGTTTGTACCGAGGCTGGTGGGGTGGTGGCTGATATGCACCAGCGGAATTTGGTGGTGTTGGACCACACCGCTCGACGTACGCCGGTTGCTGCCAGTTCCCCGACACTGTTGAACCAGCTAGTAACGGGTTTTATTGAGGCCTCTTAGAAGAGGCGGCTTTGTAAGTGTCTACGGCGGTGTGTTCTGCGGTGTGTTTCGCAGCGTCTGAGCAGGTGTCTTCGAGTCGCCTTGCGGGTGGCCATTTTGGTGGCGGTCAGCTTTCTAAGTAAGATCGAGCGGTCCCGGGCGCTTAGCTCAGTTGGCTAGAGCACCTCCCTTACAAGGAGGGGGTCGGGGGTTCGAGTCCCTCAGCGCCCACTTTTGCATATCGCACCTAAACTCCGTGAGCTCCGACATCATCTCAGCGAAATGCTGCGTAAGCTCCGTGAGCTGCTGCATCGGCCGCTTTCTCTTAGCCGGTACCCCGTTCGGTTTCGGTAGGTTGATTCCATGGCGGTGCAACAATGACCGCCAAAGAGTGACCAGCGAGGTGAGATGGTGACTGCCAAGCATGGGCCGATGAAGATTGGCATCGTTGGAGCTGGCGCCATCAGCAATCAGTACTTGCGCAACCTCACCCAGTTCCCCGACGTTAATGTTCTAGCCATTGGTAACCGGACCGAAAGTCGGTCTCTGGCTCAAGCAGCCAAATATGGTGTTCCAACTTTGGGTGGAATCGATGTGGTTATCAATCATCCTGAGATTGAACTCGTCGTGAATCTCACTACGCCATCAATGCACGCTCCAATTTCCAAGCAGGTGTTGTTGGCGGGGAAACACGTTTGGAGCGAGAAGCCCATTGGTCTGAACCGCTTCGAGGCCCAAGAGCTTCTGGTCTTGGCCAAATCTCATGGTCTGCGAGTCGGTGTTGCGCCCGACACCGTGCTCGGTCTTGGCTTCCAAACTGCGAAACGTGCTATTGCGCGGGGTGACATTGGTCAGCCGCTCTTCGCTCAAACCGTCTTTCAATGGCAAGGACCAGAGATCTTTCACCCCAATCCTGCGTTTTTGTATGAGGCCGGTGCAGGTAGGGGAGCGTGCTGGCCAGACCTTCCCGGTTGAGGTACCTACAACCCTGCAGGTTTTGATGCAGCTCGCAAGTGGTGTGCAAAGCCAAAGTCTTTACAGCACTGATTCGGCATTGCTGCGTCATGGCGTAATTTTGGTTTCCGGAACTCTCGGCACTATTTCGTTGCCCGACCCGAACGGTTTTATTGGTCCGGTTACCATCACTCGTCCTTTTGAGAGCTTGGACGACCTGCAAAACTTGTCGCAAGAGGTAATTGAAATAGCTGAAGAAGGCCCAAATAGTGGGCGGGGGTTAGGCGTGGTTGAGATGGCCCGTGCCATTAGAGAAGATCGTCCGCACCAAGCGTCGGCAGAGCTGGCTTATCACGTGCTTGACACACTGTTGGCAGTTGAGGAAGCAGCTGCCAAGAAGCAGTTCATTCAGGTTGAGAGCACCGTCGAACCCCTGGGCTCTATGCCAATTGAATTCAACCCTTACCAGCGCACACTGAGCTAATAATACCGAGACAGAGGGTTGCCGTCATATACCTATACCCCCTAGGGTATTCTGCGGTTACTGTCTCGTGAATAGGAAATCTATGACTGTCAACGTCGCGCAGCCTCTGAAAGATGAGGTCGAGCTCGAGCGTACTTATCAACCAGGTCCTCTTGGTCGTCTAGGAGTTGCTGTAACTGAACGACGGCGCTTAACGGCCATCATCTGGCTGGTGCTGATTCTGGGCCTTGGTGCCTTCGCTCCGCGGGTTGAAAGCGCTCTTTCGGGCGCGGGCTGGCAGGCCAATGGCTCCGACTCGGTAGCGGTTCGCGAGCTAGCTCTAGCTCATTTCGGTGGCAATGCCAGCTCGGCCATTCAGGTGGTCGTCCATTCCTCCGATTCGGCGGTTTCTGAGGGCACGGCTGCCACCGTCTTGGCCAATGTGGTTGAGCTCTTGGAGAGCGATGCCCGCATCTCGGCGGTCATGGCACCCCAACCCGGCGCAACGCTCAGTGAAGACGGTCGTACCGCCATTCTGATCGCCGGTGCCGGGGTTGACACCAACGAGATGGTTCGGGTTGCTGACGATTTGAAAGGTCCGTTGCAGGCGCTTTCGGTGGAAGGAGTGAGTGTGAACCCGACCGGGGCCTCGCTACTTTGGTCTGATTTCAATGAAGCAAACCTTAAGGCCATGTTGAAATCTGAGATGATTTCATGGCCGGTCACGTTAGGCATCTTGGTGCTTGCATTTGGTGCGCTGGTTGCCGCAGGTCTGCCTCTGATTCTCACCTTGGCAGGTCTGGTAGCCTCGGCTGGTTCCCTGGTGATCATCAATTCGCTAGTTCCCGTTTCTATTTGGGCCATGAACTTCGCCATGATGTTCGCTTTGGCGCTTGGTATCGATTACGCCTTGTTGTTGGTGGTGCGCTACCGCGGGGAACGGTTCGGCTCGAACGTATCGAAGTCTCAGGCGATAGCCGAAACCATGGACACGGCAGGTAAGGCAGTGCTGCTGTCCGGGGTGACCGTCTTGATCTCGTTGTCCGCAGTGATGTTGGTGCCGTCACCTTCATTCCGCTCGATGGCCGGTGGAATTATGTTGACGGTGGTGTTCGTCCTCGGAGCAACGTTGACGTTGCTGCCGCTTGTGTTGTTCAGCCTGGATGATCGAATCAACAAGTTTGCCCTGCCCTGGGTGCGTGCCAGCGAGCACCGTTCACCCCGATTTGCAGCGTGGGGGGAACGGCTCTGGTCTCGGCCCATAGCCTGGGGTCTGGTATCTCTATTGGTATTGGTCGGCCTGGCGGCACCAGTTTTTGGGTTGAAAACAGCTATGCCGTCCATCAAGGTTCTTCCCAGTGATGCGTCGGCTCGCGTTGGCTATGGCCTGGTGCAACGAAGCTTTGGTGAGGGTGCTCCGGGTTCTCTACAGATCGTTATGCCTGCAGAATTGGCAGAAGAAGTGCACGGAATTATCTCGTCTGATCCTGGTATCGCTGGTGCCATGCCCGCCATGGCGTCGCCGGACGGTAGCGGCTACGCCATGATCCAGGCGGTACCGACCGTCGACCCATCAGATCCGGAGTTGTCAGAAACCCTTGATCGATTGCGAGCAAGCCTGCCAAGCGGTGTTCTTGTCGGGGGTGCGGCGGTTGAGAATTTAGATTTGAAAGCGCAGCTCGATGATTCCACCCCATTGGTGGTCGCGATCGTGCTTGGTCTGGGGTTTTTGCTGCTATTGGTTGCGTTGCGAGCACCGGTGATTGCTTTGCTTGGCACGCTGGTCAGCCTGTTATCCACGGCGGCCGCTTTTGGTGTAGCGCGCCTAGTGTTCCAAGAAGGGTGGGCATCGGGTTTCTTTAGGTTCGAATCTCAAGGCTTCCTTGATGCCTGGGCACCGGTCTTCTTCTTCGCCATGATCTTCGCAATTGCGATGGATTACACCGTGTTCCTGTTGGCTTCGGCGAAGGAGCACTTTGAGCGCAGCAACGATCCTCGAGAAGCGATGGTTGGTGCGGTGGCGCACTCCGGTCGAGTGATTTTCGCGGCTGGTGCCGTGATGGTGGCCGTGTTCTTCACCTTTGCACTTTCAGGTCCGCTACCGCCCAAAGAAATGGGAATCATTCTGGGTGTTGCGGTCCTGCTCGACGCTTTCTTGGTCCGTCTCATCCTCTTGCCGGTGCTGTTGCGACTTACCGGGCGGGCGGCATGGTGGTTGCCCAACTGGCTGGATCGAGTGTTGCCTTCAATCACCTTTGCCCACGATTAGCTCAACTTCTCAGCCATGGTTGTGGATTTGCACGCTGTGTCTAGGCAATCCAGCGCCCTGGTTAGGCGGGTAGGTGCTGTTGCCGGAGCATGGTTTGTCATAGCTGTAATCGTCGGCCGCTATTCATCGGCCGCACTAGCGCAATAAGCCTTCGTTAAACGGCGTTAGCCCAATAAATCGCCGAATTTATGCAACAAAACGTCCACTTTGACGAATTTATGCAACAAAAATCCCCAATTTGAAAGGAAACATATGGCTACTGAATCTCCTCACGGACGTAAGGTGCTAAATGAGCTTCGGCCTCTGCACCGGGAATTACGACGAGAAATTCCTGATGTGTACAAGGGCTTTGGTGAGCTGCACAAAGCGGCTTTCACAGCCGGAGAGCTAGAGGTCAAGATTAAGGAACTAATCGCCTTGGCCATTGGGGTGGTGGAAGGTTGTGACGGCTGTATTGCATCGCATGCCCAAGCCGCCGTTCAAGCTGGTGCTACTCGCCGTGAGGCTGCCGAAGCAATAGGGGTGGCGTTCTTAATGAAGGGCGGGCCGGCCACGATCTACGGACCACGAGCCTACGATGCATTCTGCAGTTTTCATGGTGATGTCAACGACAGTGAAGCGCCTGCGTAGGGGCGGTGGCGGTTGAGATGCTGATCAAATAGCAGCTGATGGCTGGTCTTTCTTAAAGGCATTGGCGCTCCATAAAATTTCTTATAAACCTTGCTTATCGTACATCTGTTCACTATAATGACATTATGAACGAACGTCAACACCGGTTATCTCAGCTTTTGGAAGAGGTCAGCCACGAGCTTCTCTCCAACGGTGCCGCCGATGTTGACGCCATTAATCAAACGTTTTTCGCATTGGTTAGTGCTGCTAGCTCACTGATGCCGCATGTTGACTCCAATTCCCTCGAAGTGTCTTTGCAGGCGGATAAATTGATCGAGCTGCTACAAGCTCAAACTCAGCTAGCTGCCGTCGTCATTGAAATGGTTGGCAACGTTGATGCGTCAATGATCTGGTCTGTTGATGGTTCGCGTAGTTGTGCCGCTTGGATGGAGCGAAAGAGTGGACGCGACCGAAAAGAGTGCAACCGTATGGTGCGCACGGCGCGTGAATTACGCGCGGCGCCCGTGGTGGCAGGCCAGTTTTCGTTAGGCAAGCTTTCAGAGCGTCATGTCCAACTCCTTACTCAAACTGCCAAGAAAGCGCCAGAAGCATTTGTTGAGGCTGAGAAATGGCTGGTGGCTCAGGCCGATAACCTAACTGTTCGCGAGTTCGGTCAGCTGCTAGACCATTGGCATACGTTCGCGAATCCTGAGCGGGCCGAAGCTGACGCTGCAGCTCGTTACGATAAGCGTGCCGTTCACATGTCGGCCGGTTTTGATGGTGTGGGCTGGCTTGACGTGCAGTTTGAGCCAATTGGTTTCGAAGTCTTTAGTAATGCTTTAAGCCAAATCCAAAGCGAATTTTGGCATGCCGATTGGGCTTTAGCTCGTGAGCAGTTTGGTGAGGCGGCCACGGCGGCCGATTTGTGCCGTAGCGATGCTCAGCGTCGGTACGACGCCATGGTGGAAATGGCTTCCCGTTCGATGTCGCAGGCGTCATCACCTCGAATGCGTCTACCGGCGTTTGTCACGGTTCACGTCGATCACAAAACGCTTACTGGCCGTGTTTGCGAGTTGGGGTCTGGTGTTCAAGTAACGCCTGGTGAGGTAGCTCGTTTGCTGAGTGATGCCGATATTCGAATTGAGCGTGCAGTCTTCGACTCAACGGGCCAAGTCATTAATTACGGTCGTAGCCGGCGTCTATTCGTGGGTTATGGCCGTCGTGCCATTCAAATTCGTGATCGTTTCTGTGTGTATCCCGGTTGTACCGTGCCCGCCGAGCATTGCCAGGTTGATCACATTCAGCCTTGGTCAGAAGGTGGGCCAACCAATCTCAATAATGGTCAGCTGCTGTGTCCGAAACACCACCGCAACAAATCCAAACATCCACCAAAATCGCGTTTATCACCACCAGAACCTCAGCCACCACCAGAACCTCAGTCGCCGCTAGCAAACACCGGGTCAACGTCGGCTGACTTTGGTGTCAGGGAACAGACTGAATCGTGGGAATTGTTAGATCCGAAAAAGCCTGAGCCTCCCGCAGCAGGGAATGCTCACTTGCGCCGGACGGTTTCATCCGTTGATGCCTCAGCTAATACTCCAGCGAAACAGGTCTCATTACAGATTGATGCCAACAGATTAAATCCGCAGACCAAGCTGAAGCTCTCTTTCACTGTTGAGCCTTTAGATCTTGTAATCCAGGAATATCAAATCATCCTGCCATTTCACCGCAAACGAAGTATACGTGTGTAGGAACTGTATCCATTAGGAATCAGTTCTTATTTACCCTGCCAAGCTTCAAGTGTCATAGCACCCGCTGATAATGAAGCTGGGAATCAGTTCTTATTAACCCTGCTAAGCTTCTCACACCATTTTTGTGCATCGCTGACGGGCTGGGAATCAGTTCTTATTAACCCTGCTAAGCTTCCGAGCAGTTCGCCTATTTCGAGCGCTCTGCTGGGAATCAGTTCTTATTAACCCTGCTAAGCTTCCCCAATACAAGCTCACGATCGACTATATGCTGGGAATCAGTTCTTATTAACCCTGCTAAGCTTCCGTCAGTTGCCGCCAGTTCGAATAGTGAGCTGGGAATCAGTTCTTATTAACCCTGCTAAGCTTCAACCCTAGAAACGAGAAACCATGACTAAGCTGGGAATCAGTTCTTATTAACCCTGCTAAGCTTCTTCTTGCTCCTGGCCGTAACGATGGGATGCTGGGAATCAGTTCTTATTAACCCTGCTAAGCTTCCCTTCTGGGATGTCCCATTCGGAGTCGAGCTGGGAATCAGTTCTTATTAACCCTGCTAAGCTTCTTTTTCGCGTGGCGTGCGAGTGCGCCTAGCTGGGAATCAGTTCTTATTAACCCTGCTAAGCTTCTTACAAGGTTTGGGAGGTACAACCGGAAGCTGGGAATCAGTTCTTATTAACCCTGCTAAGCTTCTTCCCAAGCGCCACAATCGCCGAGACGAGCTGGGAATCAGTTCTTATTAACCCTGCTAAGCTTCAACTTCGGGCTCACGCTCAGGCAAGTTGGCTGGGAATCAGTTCTTATTAACCCTGCTAAGCTTCACCGGCGCGCATACGAAGCGACTTTCATGCTGGGAATCAGTTCTTATTAACCCTGCTAAGCTTCACGTTGCGTTGGCCCAACACCTCACGGCGCTGGGAATCAGTTCTTATTAACCCTGCTAAGCTTCTTCGACCTTGAAGCCGATTGGAAGCTTGGCTGGGAATCAGTTCTTATTAACCCTGCTAAGCTTCTATTTTGCCGTTAGGTGCTAGAACCCCAGCTGGGAATCAGTTCTTATTAACCCTGCTAAGCTTCCGACGACACCACCACCTTGGCGTGGACCGCTGGGAATCAGTTCTTATTAACCCTGCTAAGCTTCATTCAGAAACGCGCAAGGGCGCGCTTCGGCTGGGAATCAGTTCTTATTAACCCTGCTAAGCTTCTCCAGCAGGACGGGTGTCAGTTGCGTTTGCTGGGAATCAGTTCTTATTAACCCTGCTAAGCTTCATACCACTAAGTGATAAGCGGCCGTCAGGCTGGGAATCAGTTCTTATTAACCCTGCTAAGCTTCTGCCCCCACGTTTGTGCCCACGTTCTGAGCTGGGAATCAGTTCTTATTAACCCTGCTAAGCTTCAACTGACTCGTCCTCAACCACAAGCTGCGCTGGGAATCAGTTCTTATTAACCCTGCTAAGCTTCTGCACCAATCCACGCGCCCGGGACCCCGCTGGGAATCAGTTCTTATTAACCCTGCTAAGCTTCTGCCCCACCGAGGCTCGTGGTGGGGCATGCTGGGAATCAGTTCTTATTAACCCTGCTAAGCTTCACACGCCGCTAGCAGCGGTGGCGTTTTGGCTGGGAATCAGTTCTTATTAACCCTGCTAAGCTTCGGCAGCCGTTAGAGTCGACGTTGCCTGGGCTGGGAATCAGTTCTTATTAACCCTGCTAAGCTTCAGAGACTTGCGCCCCCAACTCGGTCGGTGCTGGGAATCAGTTCTTATTAACCCTGCTAAGCTTCTCTAGAGGTTCTTCGGCAGGCTCGGCACGCTGGGAATCAGTTCTTATTAACCCTGCTAAGCTTCCTGTGTTCGTGGAGTCCCAAGCAATGATGCTGGGAATCAGTTCTTATTAACCCTGCTAAGCTTCGCCAAATTTTGGAACGGCTGACCGAGATGCTGGGAATCAGTTCTTATTAACCCTGCTAAGCTTCTGGCGGACACCGAACAGGTGGGTGTTTAGCTGGGAATCAGTTCTTATTAACCCTGCTAAGCTTCTGCGCACCATTGTGCGAGCTGGCCAGGCGCTGGGAATCAGTTCTTATTAACCCTGCTAAGCTTCTAACCCAACCCACGAAGTCGGTTCCATGGCTGGGAATCAGTTCTTATTAACCCTGCTAAGCTTCCGGTCCATTGTTGGTGTGCCGGTAGGCCGCTGGGAATCAGTTCTTATTAACCCTGCTAAGCTTCCGGTGATCGGCCGCTCAAACGTCAGGTGGCTGGGAATCAGTTCTTATTAACCCTGCTAAGCTTCTTGCGGCGGGTACAGAGGCGAGAACTCGGCTGGGAATCAGTTCTTATTAACCCTGCTAAGCTTCGTGCTTGTGTTGGCACCATTACTTTGACGCTGGGAATCAGTTCTTATTAACCCTGCTAAGCTTCTAATAACTACAGGGCAATACTACGTCAATGCTGGGAATCAGTTCTTATTAACCCTGCTAAGCTTCGCCTGACTGAATGGCACACCTTGGAACGGCTGGGAATCAGTTCTTATTAACCCTGCTAAGCTTCCCAGCACACCCGCGCCGTCAAACACCAGGCTGGGAATCAGTTCTTATTAACCCTGCTAAGCTTCGTTGTGACCGCGGATTGTTCGGTTTTGTGCTGGGAATCAGTTCTTATTAACCCTGCTAAGCTTCCGAGCTGGCAAAATCACTGGGTTGACCTGGTCAAATAGGTCAACCGAACGATCAAAAAAGTGTGAATAAGGTAGGTGCATCTTCGGAATAGGTCTCTACGCGATTAGAAAAACGAAGTCCTTTTGACCACTGTTTATCAGTGATGGTCACTATTCGTACTTCCCCCTCGGGCGGTAACGCACTTTTAATCGCTCGCACCAAGTTTACAGTGGCATTCGAGGTTGGGAGGTAGTGGGCGTACACCGAATATTGTGCTCGCCAGAATCCAAGGTCTAGCAGATAGTTGCGAAATTCGGTTGCTTTGCGCCGCTGCGTCTTCGTGCCAACCGGCAGATCAAACATGGCAATGGTCCACACTTCGTCGTCATCCTTCGGCATCTGCTTCCCACCAATCCGGTATCGGATTCCAGCTCGGAACATCAAGCCTCGGCATATCGCCTTCAGCATATTTTCCGAATTGCTGTGCTAAGTCGTCCAGCATGCTTCCAACCCCCATTCCCGTTGGATCAAATGGTTTAGCAATTACTGAGACCAACGCCTGTTTCACACGACGATCTTCAAGCGAAGCGTCACACCCGAGATGATGAACGGCAGCGTCAACGACTGGACGAAACGGCTCGATCAGGTCTTCCACAAGATTGAATGGATTAGAACGATTGCGGTGAAACACTCCGATGGTGGGGGAGAGGCCAGCTCCCGCGACTGCTCTGATCCCGAAGCCACGCAGGATGGCGTAGCCGTAGTTCAGCATCGAATTGAGATTGTCTCGACCATCTTGATCACGGGAGAATCGCTGATTGGCGAATAGGTGTCGCCAATACCAGCGCGCCGCAATGGCTTCGGAATTGTTGGGATCACCGGAGCGTACGTCTGCCGCTATTTGGAACAGACGACGCGCAGCACGGCGATCGACTAACGCCAACGTTTGTGCCTGTCCTAAGACCTTGGCCTTCACGATCTGCATCCAGGCGTTCTTTTGTCGAGGTTTTGTTAAATCCACCTGGGCAAGATGTCGTGCTCCGACCCGAGTATGTTCGGACCAAGAATGGAAACCGGCATAGGGCACGCCCCGCCAGTCGCACATCAGTGCCGAAACATCATGCTGTGCCAAATAATGTACAACACCACCCGATAATGCGACTTTTTGACCAAGTAACACTAGAGCTAAATCAGCAACCGGTACGTAGCTCGACTCTTCACCCTCAGGCGTAATGGCAAGCTGGCCTCTTCTGGTGGACACGTTGCCCACCAGTGAGGTTATGTCGAGTACCCTCCAGCCCCTGGCCATAGCATTACACGCTGTTCTCGACTCGCCATGAGACTGGCAGTCCGGCGGCGGATGACCACCGTTCGCGGCCCAGCGCGTCACGACGAATGACGGTTAGTTCCTGAACGTTCCAGAGAGAGTTAATATAGGGTAGCCATCCAGGCCGATCGAGAATAGTTTTAGATGCTTTGGTCGGCTCTTCGCCTAATCCCTCGCTCGCTAGAATTACCGGGCGCAGTCGTAAGCGTGTAGGCGCCATTAAGCCGTCTATCTTCCAACGGGTGGTTCCAGGGTATTCTTTGAGGAAATCTCCAATATCACCGGTCGTGAAACTACTCATATCCAGCTCGAGTTCGTCTCCAACCACAATCCAACCCAGCTCGGTTGCCGTCCCCTCCGCTAATGCCTTGCGTAGCGTCTTATCGGCGGTGCGCATAGATATCGATTGCGGTAATAGGGGAGCACTAAACAGGTCGTCATTTCGATGGCGGATTAAATCAGTGGTGAAAACACGAAGCATTGCATACTTAGGCTTCTTGCCGGTGTCGATCCGATAAACCCGAGCATGATGGATAGTCGAACCAATTTCTGCATATCCATCCCGAACTGCGATTGCAGCAGTCAGTTTACGAAAGAACCCAATCTCATCGTAAGGACCTAAATGTTGGTCACGCACACGAATCTGGCGATTTGGATTAGCGGGTAAACCTTCCTTCTCATCAAAATCCGGGTCTAGAGTCAAAGCCATCCAAAGAGCCGGAGTGGAAGCGCGATCGATGAGCTCTAGAGACATAGCGTCACCGACTTGCATCCGAACCAACGGCAGAATGGTGTCCTTGTGAGCTGTTCCATTTGCTAATCTCAAACGAAGATCTTCCATTACTGGTATCTCATCGTCATTAAGTGCACTCGAAATTAGGTTTAGTAGAATTTGCATCCGTTCTACCCAGTTTTCGAATCTTGCCTGCGGGCGTTCTGAGCTGCCGGTATAGTCTTTCCAGGTTTCGGGAGCATGAAGATTACGTTCTGAGTCACGCAGGTTTACACGTTCCGCCAACGTGCGCGCGATCGACTCGTCTAACAACGTGACAACCGCAGCGTCAACAAAGTGATGGCGGCGGTCAAGTCGGGTTTTGCCTGCCTCACCAATAAACGGAATCTGCTTTTCGATTCCAGATGCTCGTCTCGCTTCAGCGGTAATCCGACCTTGATACACCGAAACTTTGGTGGAAGCAGCCGGGAAACGCTCACGGTAATGAGCTTCGATTCTTTGACGTAGCGAGTTAGCCATCCACGCCACCGATTCTAAGGAACGGCCATCAAATTCTTCGTCTTCGCTGGTCTTGCGTAGACGTGCTTGAACTTCCCGCACATAATCTCGATGGCGTTTAGCAGTTTCACCCGGTCCGCTATTCCAATGGTTGGTGCGTTCGATTGCATCGGGTACAGACACTCCAGGAAGCTGAGTGCGAGCTGCCCAAGCCGCAAATGGAGTATTCGATTTCGACTTATTGCATCGACTGCATACAGCTACCAAGTTCTCTCGTTTATTGGTGCTACCAATTCCGGCCCGAGGGACAATGTGGTCCATCTCAGCTGTCGTGTAATCAATCGCCGTACCGCAATAGAGACATTCACCGTTCTGTCTGACAATTGCTTGATAGCGAAATAAATCCGATCGACGGACCACGCCGCTAATTCCTTGCGACTCTGCTAGCTGGCGCATCTGTTGTTGATTCTGTTGAAAGCGACGTTCGGTTTCACGAATATGCTCTCGAGCGGCGGCTTCACTACCAAATGCCGAACGAACGTGTTCAATTACTACTTTTTCGGGTGCTCCCCATTCAGCCTCAACCGCACCCAACCAACGTGCAACAATTTTCAGCACTCGATCTACTGCTGGATTACCGAGGGGTGCGCCAATAGGCTCGGCCGGAGGGGCCCAACTGTCGTCGACCCCGAATTCAAGTTTCCGGGCCTCATGAAGGTCAACGCCGTCTTCGAGAATGCGCCGAGTTAAACGGTTAAGAGAATCACTGGAATAGGCGGCTCGACCAGGCGGTAACTTGATCGTGTCTAGGGCTACAAGTTCTTCATCCGTTAGGGATTCGATCAACTCACGGGCCTCTGCACCTGCTGCTGAGTCGTCATCGAAGAGCCCATCGCTTAACACTGCTACCACCGCGTCGCGCGCCTCTGGGCTGGCATCTGGCCACCAGCTCTTAAGGGTACGAACTTTGCAGGTGCCAATTTTTTCGTTGGTATTGTGAACTGGTGGCCGGGCGGCGGCACGTTCGCCATCAGCGGTTATGGTGGCGGTGCCACGTAGCTGAGAACGCTCCCAACCCATATGTTCAGCAACATCCAACCACTGTGGATTGGCACCGGCTTTCACGTTCATTAGGTAGTCGAACAGCTCATTTCGTTCCCGAACGTTTAGCGGGCGTTCGCTGCTGCCATCTTTGAGCCGCAGGTTGGCAATAAGAGAAGCTATTCGGTAACGCTGAAACGAGTCACTCGCTTTGGCAGCGCGATATTTTGAACCCTGACCGGGTAGCGGGTCTTTACCAATGCGACCTATATAAGAACCCCGCGGTGACTCAGCCGCAAAGACTAATCGAATGATCTCTTCCGTCTGTGCGATGCTTAACTGCTGAGTTTCTGCCATTCTTAGTATTTCGTTGGCATTGTCTGATTGTTCAAGTTTGCTGCCGATAAAACTAAATGTTTTCTCGGCCCGGAGGTTTGCGGTTTTGCCACCTCGCAATGGTATTGAAGAATCGTGTTTAAGGGCCGCAACTGCTAATTCAGCGGCAGTTACGTCATGGTCGAAATAGCGTCCAGTTTCCGTTTCAACCCGCTCTCGAAAACCGGTTAGAAACTTGCTTGGCTCTGATGGGTTAAAGAGCGATTCAATTCGTAGCCAAGGGTTTCGCCAGCCACGGTGGCGCGCAATATGGCGTAAAGCAACAGCTAAAAGTTGTTGACGCTCGGAAGCATCTTCGATTAGCTCGTCAACCAGGCGCGCTCGAACTCGCCAGGGAAAATATGGATCGTTAGAGGTGAGTTCGGACCACCAGCCCCATGCTTTTAGTTGTTTGTCCAAATTAATCAGCCGTTTACGGCGACGGCGGACTAGCCGGCGTGTGCGGCGTGCAACACCAGAAACTGCCAGCCTGGTTGTTGCGGTTTTAGCATGCTGAGGGTCGACTCCCGAATCGTGGACTTGTACTTTCCCATTGAGGATTCGGATAGGCATGCCGTCTGAGTCGACTTCTATTGCGGCGCAACCAACGGAGTTGGTCCCGACGTCGATACCCACCCAGAATCGAGAGTTTGTGACAGTCTCCATAAGGCGATAATGCCATACTATGGAAGTTAAGTCATTGAAATATATGATTCGCGACGAGAAAAGACAGAAGACCCAGCCAAGGCCGGGTCTTCTGAGGAGCCCAAGGGCTCGGAGCATTCCGATTCGCTAACGAGGCGAACCTTACTGGGAATCAGTTGACCAAGACCTTAGGAGCTTTCTTATAACTCCGCAAACATTTCAGCTCTAAAGACGCAAAGATTGAGACAAGGACCTCAGTTGATAGGACTGTCATCCTTGGAACCTCACAATGGGTTTTACCTATCTTTAGAATGCGATTAGCGTGCTTTGCAGATGACCGTCGGTGGGGGACAAGGTTTAGGAGCGAGTACCAGTAATATAGGCTGCTTGGCCGAGGTGAATGATGGCGTCGTCGATGATGCTGATCAAGCGAACGCCGCGTTTTACCGGTGGATCCCAACGTTCGTCCACGATATCATCTAACTGCGTTTCAGATAATGACGATATGTAGTTTGCCAGGGATTCCGCAGTGGCTTTCACATATTCAACCAGTAGATGCTCATCGTCGACCACGATGCTTCGAGCTTCTTCGGCCGAATGGCCATAACCGATTCCATCGCCAGCGCTGCCGAGGTTGAACCGACCTTTGAAGCCTAAAGCGTGCCAAACCTGCTCAGCATCGCCTAGCGAAGCCAGCTGAACATCGATTTCACGACCAGTGTGCCAAAGTAGCCAGGCCACCGAATTGTCATGGCCTCCAACGTGTTGATTCAGCATTGCTGGCGTCAATTTGTCCGCCAGCTCCTCCACAGCTGCAATAGGCCGGCCGGCAAGATCTAGTAATACTTCGATCGCGTCCATAGACTCAGCCTACGGTTTTGCATCTAGTATTAAATGCATCTATCACCGGGTAGTGGCGTTGGCACAGCGCACGGGTAAGGGATGACTCGCATGCCACAGGCCAAAAAAACTGATCGTATCGTTGTAGCTGGCTGGCTCACGGCCGCCATTTCTACCTTGGTCGTGATACTGATTTCATTGGTATTGTCACCCACCATCGTGCACTCAGCCACGCCTGACCTTCTCTTCGATTATGAGTTACACGACCCATTAGTGAGAGAATTTACAGCCGCTATTCCGAAACTTTTCGCTCCGGGCGAGCTTGATGAACCCACCATCGCCAACGTCGCCCAGCGGATGGTCCGAGATAATGGCGTCATAAATGATGTCTCGCGCAGTTTGGTGTTAGGTCATCGTGCTTGGGTCGAGGGAAACCAGCCGGTACTGGCACTACACCCGCAGGCCACCACGCCTGCGGTTCTAGCTGCATTGCGCGATTTGGGGCATCCGCTGGCCGACAATTTCCCCTCCTCAGTCAACCTGCAAACCAATCCGATACCCATTGCCATACAATTTCAGGCTCACAATCTATCCTTAGTTAGAAATGTTTTGATCGCGTTTGGACTCTTCGGAATTGCTGCCGCCGTGTTACGCAGCGCGATAAGCGCGCGTTGGCGCTACTTTTATATAGTAACTGGTAATACGGTAAGCATGGTTTCACTAGTATTAATTATTGTCACGCTATCGTTTCCTCTATTACCTTTACATTCATTTGGATGGCCCTGGTCTGGTTTAAGCGCATTAGTTAGTGCTGCTCAACTACCGCTTTTGTTGTTCGCGGTGGCTGGTTTAGGCGCTGGCATCTTTGCCCGTTTGTGGGCGCTTGAAGGAAGTCGTATGAACAGCCGTGAAGTGATCACCTGGGCTGAACGGCGTGCAAATATTACGAAAATGCGCCATTCTCGCAACGCAAAGCATCAGATGCGACGTGATGCAATCGACGCGTTTTTCGACGATCGAAATTTGCCCGCGGTTGATACTCCAGTCTCGCCCATATCTAACATTGAAGAGCTGGGCTATTTTCATGTGAATCGTAATATGTCGGATGAATCTGAGCTAGGTGGATCGACTCAGGCAAGATCGTTAACTGATTCGTCATCTCAATCATCTCAACCACCACAATCTCAATTATTGCAATCGCAGGCATCTTATGAACACCCACTAAATGCATCGCAACCTGCTGATGCATCTTCCAAGCAGTCGCTAGAACAGCGGCCCGTGCCGTTCGGGAAGCGTAAACCTAGGCCCTATCTTGTGGACGGCTTCGATGCGGTTATGGCAGCCATCGATCGCGATCCAACAGGCACCGGTAGCGGACAACTCGCATCGCCCAGTCAGAACGCCGGAGAATCAGAAGGTGCTGGTCTGGCCAACGACCTCGCACAAGATCGTAAAGAAGCTCTTGAGCGTATCGACGGCAAAGGAAGTAAACTTCGTACACATTTACCCCGATGAAAAGACGACACAGGATACGTGAGCACAACAGAACAACTTCTACTGCTACAAGAACACGATACTAAGTCCGACCAACTGCGCTATCGGAAAGAACATCTGGAAGAGCGAGGCAAGGTTGAGGAACTAAGTGCCGGTCACGCAAAATTGCTCGCCAATCACACTGCTTTGGCTGAACGGCGTGCCGAGCTCGAGCGGCATCAGCGCCGGATCGAAGATGAGCTAGCTAGTCTGCAAGACAAAAAGAGCCAGAGTGAGACCGCCCTTTACAGTGGTTCGGTAAAGAACCCCAGGGAACTTCAGGCCCTCCAAGAAGAGATTGACTCTCTGAAGAAGCGTGAATCCGCATTTGAAGATGAGTTATTAGACATTCTGGCGGCCATTGAACCACTTGATGAACAATTGAATGCCGCCGCCGACGAGGTCAGCGCTTCCCAAGACGCTCTAACCGAGGCTGAAAACCAGTTGTCCATTCAAGAGGCTGAGATAGATGTGGTGCTTGCAGACGTCATGGTCCTTCGCGACGAAACGGCAGCTCGGCTCAGCGAGTCTCAACTGCAAGAATATGAAAGCCGCCGACGCCAATTGGGTGGTATTGCCGTAGCCCGGTTGGTCGGAAATAGCTGTGGTGGTTGTCATCTCCAACTATCGGCAGTGCAACTAGATCGTATTCGCAAGATGCCCCACGATGAGCTTGCCGACTGTGACGAGTGCGGTCGCTTGCTAGTTCACTAGCGCAAACGGAAACTCGACGATGTTCTTTTGGTTTATCGGGATTGGGTTCCTAGCAGTCGTATTAGTTTTCAAAAGCCCTGCTCTTGATTATCGTTTAGTCATCGCCGGTTCGATATTGCCACTTATTGATGTAATTCCCGGTGTCCCTCCAGTGCTGCATACTTTGGTGGGTGCGGTCGTACTCTTAACGTTAATCATGCTGGCCACACAAAAGCGCCGTTTACTTCGGCGTCGACTCTTAGGACTTTCGATCGGTGTATTCGTCCACCAAGTCCTCGATGGAACCTGGACCAACACCAAGCTATTTTGGTGGCCCGCCTTCGGCTTCGACTTTCCCAGCAGCAAACTTCCGACCTTTGGCCGCGGATTCTTAGGCATTCTGCTTGAGATGGTTGGATTGGCTGCCATCATGTGGTCGTGGAAGCAGTTCCGCTTTGATGATCCTGAGCGCTGGGAGGCGTTTAAGAGACACGGTCGACTCGACAGAGAGCTGGTGCCTTGAATGATTTTAGCGGTGCGATACCTTCTCTCCGGCCGAGAGCTGGTGGCCTGAATGCTTATTGTGGTGCGACATGGTCGTACGCCAGCCAATGCCGCTGGGCTTCTGCTAGGACGCGCTGATCCGGCACTCGACGAGGTGGGGGAGGAACAAGCTCGCCTAGTCGCCCAGTGGATCGGTCCGGTAGACAAGGTGGTTTCTAGCCCGCTGCTTCGTGCTCGGCAGACGGCAGCTGCTTTCGGTAGCGAAGTTCATGTTGATGAACGGTTTATCGAGCTGGATTATGGTGTCTACGACGGCCTGCCAGTCGGTGCCATACCCGCTGAGGTGTGGAAAAAGTGGCGAAATGATCCAAGCTACGCCCCTGAGGGCGGGGAATCATACGACGGCTTAAACGAGAGAGTTGCTGCAGGAGCGACGGAGCTTGCCTTAGAAGCGCTGGAGCACAACATTGTGATCGTCACCCACGTGTCTCCCATAAAATCGATACTCTCTTGGAGCTTAGGTGGTGTTGACGATGTGGCCTTTAAGGCACGCGTAGGTCAACCTTCGGTGACCCGGATAACAATTACGGCCGCTGGGCCTGTATTGCACTCATTTAATGAGTCACCACCAGTGGTCCATTGACCGCCAACCATTCACCGCCAGCTAATGAATGCTGACACTCGGTGGTGATTATGGGATGGTGAGTGGGCCTATAGGCGGAGTTTTGTTCCCGGGCTCGTTACCGAGTTCCCGTTCGGTGATCATCCATCTATGCAGTCTACCTGTGGGTCGCCATATGAATATGGCTGGCGGGCCACCGAAACCCAGCATTTGACCTTGCTCCGGGTGGGGTTTACCTAGCTGCCTAAGTCACCTTAGGCACTGGTGCGCTCTTACCGCACCGTTTCACCCTTGCCTGCGCTTGGCAACCTTATTGAATTACAGCTGAATTAAATAAGGACCGAGCCATTGGCGGTTTGCTTTCTGTTGCACTTTCCTGCGGGTCGCCCCGACTAGCCGTTAACTAGCACCCTGCCCTTTGGAGCTCCGACCTTCCTCGACTTCATCTCGGTGAAGCCGCGATCACCCGGCCCACTAACCATCCCTACTAGTCTGCCACAGGTTCCTTGGAGTGCCACAGCGCCTGAGTGTGCCACACATTCGTAGATGGGTGTAAAAACCAAACGGGCTACCCGGAACTAGATTCCGGGTAGCCGCCGAAGTGAACTGGCCCCCCAACCTGATCTCTTCGGTTTGGTAGGTTCGGTCCCCACACAAGCCTATGTTTGTGTCTTCAGGTGGCGAAGGTCACCCTAAGGGTACATCTTAATGACAAAAGTCACTCAACCACAATTGTGCCGAACATCACACCTTCGTGGTTGGTGCACCAGTACTCGTAGGTGCCGGGTTCGTCGAAGGTGTAGGAGTAGCCTTTACCAGGGCGAATGACTCCGGAATCGAAGTCATCACCAGTGACGGTGTGGGGGGCAGAGCCTTCGTTGGCCCATACGACCGGGGTGCCAGCGGCCACAGTGAAAGTCTCATCCTCGTAGCCGAAGTTCACGATGTTGACATTGGCGGGGCCAAGCTCAGCCGCATCGGGGGCTTCCTGCTGGTTCAAGATTGATGCCCCTGCGGTGCCAGTGGTTTTGTTTCCACCACCGCAGCCAGCAAAAAGCAGACCGCTCAATGCCAACAATGCTGAGGCGGCGGCAGCCTTGCGAGCCTGTGTTTTCATGCGCTTCTCCCTAGTAAGAGCATGGTCCGGAAGTCGATGGCGAAACCCGGCCAATTGAAACAGTGACGACAGTCACAAGATATCGAACTTTTAAGGGCAAGCGAAGTTTAGTTTTGCATAAAAGTTGTTATGCCAGTTGAGCAGCGCCAAAGAATTATTCAATAACATTCATTATCATAAATAATGAATGTTATTGAATTCATAGGGCGTGTTACATCATCAAGTCTTACCCCATCAAAAGGCCAAGGCCGAAAGATCTTGATGCCATTGTCCCGAGCGAGATACCGCTACTTTCCATTGCTCGACATCCAGTCGATCTGTAGGTTCCACGACCATCTTGGGCTTCCACAACGCTTGCAATTCGGAGAGGCCGCTGTAGGTTCCAGCTCCTAACGCAGCTAGGTATGCGGCACCAACGGTGGTGCCCTCAGGTGCCGGCGAAACCTCAATCTGACGACCGGTGGCATTGGCTAGAGCCTGCACAAATGTCGGGTTTGAGCTCATACCACCGTCGATCCGCAAGGTGTCCAACGAAACGTGGGCATCGGTCTCGATTGCTTCGAGTAGCTCCCAACCGCGGTAGGCGATTCCTTCGAGCACGGCGCGGGTGATATGTGCAGCGGTGGTCCCACGGGTTAAGCCAAACATTGCCCCGCGTGCTCCGTAATCCCAGTGTGGCGTACCCAAACCCAACAAGGCCGGTACATACACCACGCCCTCGGTGCTTTCCACACTCGAAGCGAGTTGATGTGATTCGTCGGCGGTGGCGAGCACGCCCAGGTCATCACGAAGCCATTCCACGTTGCTGCCAGCTGCCAACATGATGGCCTCAAGTCCCCAGCGAGGGGCCTGATTTTCACCAAGGGTAATGATGGGGAAAGTGCCGCCCGGCCCTTGTGTTTCAAATGGTGGACGGTTTTCGCCCAAAACCACGTTCAGCATAGCGCCAGTGCCAAAAGTGGCTTTCGCTTGGCCCGGCTCGACGCAACCTTGTCCCACCATCGAAGCCTGTTGGTCGCCCGCAAAGCCGGTGATCGTCGGCGCTCCTACCAGCTTGTGCGCAACGCCAACTGCACCGTAGGAATCGACCATGGTCGGCATAATGGCCGCCGGAATACTAAGCCGGTTGAGTAGGGCTTCATCCCAATCGGTGCCATCAAGGCCGATCAGCCCACTGACCGAAGCATTCGAACGATCTGTAACGTGAACCTCGCCATTGGTCAGATAATAAATTAGCCAGCTATCGACGGTGCCAAAACAGAGGTCTTGACTACGGTCGGGATCTACCTGGTTCAAAATGGCCGCTAGTTTGGTGGCCGACTGATTAGGAGCGAAACGCAAACCCTCGGTTTGGAACACCAAACACTCGCCCACAGTTCGGAGGTCTTGCCAGCCAATGGCAGGCGCTACTGGAGTGCCGCTTCCTCGGTGCCAGACCACGGTGGAAGCGCGCTGATTGGCTATGCCCACAGCGCTTGGTGGTGTATTGCCCGAAGCCGCGACCGCGTCAGCACTTAGACGTACCACGAGTTCTCCCAAGGCCAAGGCGTCGAATTCCACCAGCCCAGGAAACGGACTATCAGGCAAGAACATCTCTTGACGCTGCGTCGTGATTTGGCCCAACTCATTGACGATCGCGGCCCGTACGCTGCTCGTACCCACGTCTATTACTAGGACGCTCATTAAATTCCAGTCTTTCGTTTAGCGTTTCGATTAAATCGCGACGTAATAATGGCTGCCAACATGCCTGCGGAAGCCGCTAAGAAAGCATTCGCCGTTATGGCAGCGAAATGTATCTCGCCTTCACGACCCACCGCGGCCGAGATGGCTAGAACAATGGCTTGCGCCAACGCAAAGGTGATTAAACCAGCCAACGCTCCGTGGGTGTAGGGCAGATCAATAGGGGCTTTAGCCACTTGTACGCCGGCGAAAGCAAACCCAGCCAGCACTGCTACCAATCCAACTAGAGCCCAAGCCGGAGACGTGTCGTCGCCTTGGTTGATGAACCAGACGCTAAGTGCCGTGACCGGTAAAACGATGGCCAATCCGTAAGCCACAGCTCGAGCGAGTGCCGCGAAATTTAGGCTATGGAAAGTGTCGGTTAAGGCCATGAAAGCGGTCCGAACGCACTTGGCAGACCTAGCTTGCCCGGATTCAAAATTCCATTAGGGTCAAGCGCCAAGGCTACAGACTGAAAGACTCGGTTTGCGCTGCCCAGGGCTTCATCAACAAAGCGAGAGCGGTTAAGCCCGACGCCGTGATGATGACTAAGCGTGCCTCCATTGCGCAATACCGTTTTGGTGCCAGCTTCCCAACAGGCATCGTAAAACGCTTCCCGGCCTGAATTCTCGGGTCGTCCCGCAAAGGTAAAGTAGAGACACGCTCCGTCGATGTAGGCATGTGACTGATGGACCGACGCTGCTCGTACGCCGGGTATTGCACGTAAGGCGGCCAACGTTTCTTCACAGATGGCGGGTAAAGCGCTCCATGGTCCTGAAATCTCCATGGTGTCGACCACGAAGTCATTCTGAATCAGACTTTCCAGCGCCGAAACCTCGTTGCGGTGCCCAAGCCACTGTTTAACTAGGGTTGAATCTAGGGTTTTGCTGTCCCGACATTCTGCTGCCGTGACCGCCATGTTCGCTTCCACGGTGGCTGGATCGCCTTCGTCTAGAACCAACAAGACTGCCAAGTTGCTAGTTCCATAGCTACGTGCAGATTCGATGCTGTCATATAAACGCAGGACGGCCGGGTTGGCGCCACGTTGCAAGATGCGTCGACATGCCTCCATGCCCGCTTGCCAACTTTCAAAGCCGTAAGCGGCATGGGCCTCGACCTGGGGCGCCTTGTGTAGGCGCAGCCATGCTCTGGTGATGACACCCAAGGTGCCTTCGGAACCCACGAATAGGCTGGTGAGATCAGGTCCGGTGGCTTGCCGCGGTGCTTGGTGGGTGCGTACAACTTCGCCATTGGCCAGCACGACTTCGAGTCCCACCACCATGTCTTCAATTTTGCCGTAGCGATTGGAAAGCTGTCCTGCAGATCGACAGGCCAGCCATCCACCCACTGTTGACAGCGAAATTGATTGGGGCCAGTGCCCCAGGGTGAGCTCGTATTCACCACGTAGCTCGGTTTCTAGGTGGTCACCGAATGTGCCAGGTAGAACTTCCACAATTTGTGATGCGGTATCGACGAAATTTATGCCTGTTAAAGCCGTTGTGTCGAGCACCACACCGCCATAAAGGGGCACGGCTGCACCACAAACTCCGCTGCGTCCGCCGCTGGTTGTTACCGGTACTTGAGCCTCATTGCATAACGCCAAGATGGCTTGAACCTCGGCCGTTGATTGCGGCTGAACAACCACCGCAGCCTGGGCAGGGACCTGATTCTCGGTTGCCCAGATCATGGCTAGCGGCCACCAATCCCGCGATGCTTCGTTCCGTGTGGCTAAATCGTCGCTCACTCGAGCACAAATTTGGCGTAGCTTGCCAACGAAATCCGCTGGCAAATTGACCGCCGGTGCCAATCCTCGTGGTCGGGATGTGCCACTCTCGACGAGCGGAATAGGCCGGGTTGGAGTGCCGGCCCCGGTGGCGGGCAACGGTGAAGGTGCGAGAAGTGGAATAGCCATACGCTCGGCATCGGTCATGATGTGAACCCCGCACTTTCTCGTTCCGAGTTTAATAGTTCTTTGAAGCTCGCGACCTCTTGGCGTTGCTCCGCCTCAGACCAGCCGAGTTCGGCCGCCATCAAGTCACTCACACGATCCGTGGAATACCAAGCGGCGTAGCTGTCGTGGAGCCGCAGTGGAACCCGTCGTGTCAGAATGGCTTCTATGGTGATGGCCATTTCATATCGCAGCGCGTACAGAACCTCGGCCTCGACAAATGGGTGAGATGGATGCAGACGGGTGGCGAGGCTTGGGTCGGCCTCAATCATGGCGACCAATACTCGGGCCCTGTCGCCGTACCGATTTGCCAGGTGAACGAGTAAGTCTTCGCGCTCGGCGGTGCTCGTGCCTACGCCGTGAGCCTCAAAAGCAGCGATAAAAGCCGGTATTTGACGCAAAAATTGGAAGTAACCACGTGCGCCTACCAACGGTAAAGATTTGGTGCGAGCACTGTTGTGCAGTCGGCTCTTAGTGGCGTCATCTGTTAAGGAAACCACCAGGTCAACGGTGTCTTCAGCCATTCTTCGGTAGGTGGTGAGCTTGCCACCGTTTATGGAAATCAATTGGTCAGAATCAACACTCAAATGGTGTTTTCGAGATAGGTCAGCCGTCCGACCCTCTTCATTTTCGCTTCCACGAACCAGCGGACGTAAACCGGCCCAGGTTCCTAGCACATCAGCTCGACTCAGCGGCTCGGTGAGAGAGGCGTTCATGGCATCGAGTAGATATTCAACGTCTTCCTCTTCACAGCGGGGATCATCGAGTGGCCCCTCGTAGTCGGTGTCAGTAGTACCGATGTAGGTTTGATCACCCCAGGGCACCACAAATATTGAGCGGCGATCGCTTCGAACTGGAATCACGGCCGCTACCTCGTTACGGACCTTGGTCCAGGGCACCGAAATATGGACCCCTTTGGCGGGTCGAATACTGTGGCCGACCTCGTGATCATTCAAACCACGTATGTAGTCAGCCCACACGCCAGCGGCATTCACAACAAACTTAGCGGGGATCTCAAAACGTTCACCGTCGATTTCTGTAATCACGCCGTTGATCTTGGCGCCGCTCTCAGCCTTACCGCTCTCAACCTTCCCGGTCGCATTGCTTGAGCTGGATGTGTGCTGATCGGGGCGGTGGCTGTCGATCGTCGTCGTAAATTGGGTTACTGGTGCAAAGTTAATGGCCGTGGCCTCGTACGCCTCAACTGCGGTTTGTATCACGGCCAAGGTGAGACGAGCGTCATCGGTGCTGGCGTCGTAATACAGATAAGAGCCAGCGAGTCGTTGGCGGGGCAGAGTCGGCATGTATGCCAAGGTTTCGTCGGTTGATAGCTTCTGGTGAAGCTTGCCGATTCGGGCACCTCCGGTTAGGTCATACATCCACATTGCTTTACCCAAAGCCCAAGCAATTTTTCGGTTAAACAAGCCGTCTTTGGTGAAAATAGGCAGCAAGAATGGAAGAAGTTTAACCAGGTGAGGGGCGTTCTTTCGTAAGCGCTGACGTTCGGCTAGCGCTTCATAAACAAGACCGATGTCGCCTTGTTGTAAATAACGAAGTCCGCCGTGAACTAGCTTCGAGGAACGCGACGAGGTGCCCGAAGCGAAGTCGTTTTGTTCTAAGAGCAGGGTTCGTAGACCGCGTGAGGCGGCGTCCAAGGTAACTCCGGCACCAGTTATTCCGCCCCCAATCACAATTAGATCGAAGGACTCGCCTCGTTCAAGCGATTCGGTGAGGTTGTGTATCGCCGCGCCTCGATTAAATGCGGATGGGCTCATTGAATACGACACTCCTCACAACCGGAAATGCAGGTCAATCGGTAATTGCAATAATTTCTAGTTAACAACTATTGCAAATTACTTCCTGTGCTTCTAGCCTAGTACGGGTGAAGTCACCCGAGGAGCTCTCCGAGTTATTCCGAGCAAAAGGATTAAAGGTCACCCCGCAACGCCAGGCGATCTTTCAAATCCTGCATAATTGGGCAGAACATCCAACCGCCGAAGCTGTCTATGCCAAGGCCCAAGAACAGATGCCAACTATGTCGTTGCGCACCGTTTACCAAACGTTGAATGATCTCGCCGAAATGGGCGAAATAACTCAGCTTGATTTAGGTACCGGTTCCGCCCGATTCGATACCAACCTCGATGCTCATCAGCACCTGGTTTGTAGCGGTTGCGGTGAAGTGCGCGATGTAGTGGTCGACTTCACAGAAATTGATTTCCCCGGGCATTTGCTCGACGGGTTTTCAATTTCATCCACCGATGTTGTGTTTCGAGGTTGGTGCGCTAGCTGCGCCAGCAACGATGCCGCATTACTGGTCACGTCAAACTACCAAGCTTAAGAGAAGGTAACGTATGTCAAGCGTTAAGGGCACCAAGACTCAAGAAAACTTGAAAGAAGCGTTTGCTGGCGAAAGCCAAGCCAACCGCCGCTATCTCTGGTTCGCCCAGAAGGCTGATGTTGAGGGTTACCCCGACATTGCCATGCTGTTCCGTTCAGTCGCGGAAGGCGAGACAGGTCACGCTTTTGGCCACATGGATTTCCTGGCTGATGCTGGCGACCCCGCTACCGATATTCCTGTTGGCCCCACCGCCGACAACCTTCGTTCCGCCATCGAAGGCGAGACTTATGAGTACACCGAAATGTACCCAGGTTTCGCTAAGACGGCTCGTGATGAAGGCTTCATCGAAATTGCCGAGTGGATGGAAGTTCTGGCACGGGCCGAAAAGAGCCACGCCGGTCGTTTCCAACAAGGACTCGACACCCTTTCGTAATCCTCACTCAGTTTGTGATGGCGCCAACTTTGGTTTTCCTAGGTTGGCGCTCGCCAATTGCTATTAGCAAACAAGAGCAAACAAGAGATTGCTGGCAGCAAATACTGAAGCAATCACTAAGGAGTCACCCATGGCCGCCACTACTAATCCTCGCAAATTGTCCCTCTCCGATATTGCCGATCTGCGGGAATACGAGCGCGATCGCCTTGAATATCGAGAGAAAATCATTGCTTTGAAGGCCCGGCGTCGGGTGAGTGTCGGTCCGATCGTGACTTTGGTCTTCGAGAATCGCGACACCATGAAGTTCCAGATTCAAGAGATGGCTCGGGTCGAACGCCTGATGACCGATGAGGCTATTCAGGGTGAGCTTGATGTTTACAATCCTTTGATTCCCGACCCCGGGCATTTGCAAGCCACTTTGATGCTTGAGCTCACCACCAAAGAAGAACTGATGGAGTGGCTGCCCAAGCTGGTTGGTATTGAGCGTGCCGTCAAGGTGCGAATCGGCGTCGAAGACGGCGATCAAACCGATGTGGCTTCCATTCCCGAGACGTCTCATGAAGCACAGCTGACTAGGGAAGAAACTACCGCTTCAGTTCATTATGTGGGCTTCGAATTCACCCCTGAGCAGGTTGAACGTTTTGGTAAGGAACCCGTCAGCTTGGTTATTGAACATGAGCACTACAACCACGCCACACCCCTAAGTGCAGACACAATTCAAGAAATGCTAAGCGATCTTAAAGACGATTAGCGGCGTGGGCTTGCGCCCACTTTAGGTCTGTTGGTGTTGTGACCTTCAGATTCGTTTGGCTGCCTACCACCACCAGGGCCGATGGCCCTCCAGCCCAACGCACAAGCTCGGCAGTGTCGAACCCACTACGGTTCGCCTGCCGAGCTTTGTTGTACGCCAATAACAGTGCCGAAGCGTTGAAGGCTTGCGGTGTTTGAACCCGAACCCAGCGTTTGGTGTCGACCAAAACCAGGTTCTCGCTGGTGATGTCAACTACTGGTTGATCGAAAGCCACCGCCGGTATCGCAGCGCCGTGTTTCCTCACCCCAACCAAGAGGCGTTCTACTAGGTCAACATCAATGAACGGTCGAGCGCCATCGTGAATTAACACGGTCGAAATCATGCCAGTGGCGATGTCGTTGGCGAGGGCCGCTAACCCAGCTTGTTCCGAGTCGGTACGAGTTTGGCCCCCATGAACCACGGTAGTTCGGGCCTGTATCTGGGCAGTTTCGATGGCCTCTTCGGCATTGGTCTCATCGCCGGGTCGAATTACCAAAACCAAGCGGTCAACAGCCGGATGGCTGGCCAAAGTCGCCAACGACCAAGCGATGATGGGGCGACCTGCGAGCTCCAGATAGACCTTGTTTAGGTTATCGTGTCGTTCGAGCCGCGTCCCTGAACCGCCAGCAAGAATAATGGCGGCTGCCGGTGCCGCGGTAGAATTTTGTTCTACTGAAACGCTTTCAACCACCGTGGCACCCTAGCTAGGAACGAAGTTGGATTCAGCATCATCGCAGGAATGGCAATCACCTTATATCGATCTCAATTACTCGTCGTTGCCAACCGTTCGGCAGTTGAAGCTGGCACTGGCGCAGCCAGCGGTCGCCGGTCAACTGCCCGCAAGCGATGCTCGCCAAGAAAAACTTTCACACCAAACCTACGGCGATCGGCTCGACAGTGCCATCGCCGGACAAAATGGCAGCGCCACCACCAGCCTTGAAAGCGGCGTAGATGCCTGGGTGACCCTAGAACCGGTTAACGACGCCGTCCATGAATTCAACGACGACGGTATCGCGGTTTCTATCGTCAATCGTGAAACCCTGGCGTATCTTGGTTTTCCTCAAAGGCTTGAACGACAGGCTTTGGCCGCTGTGCTGGTCGAGCGTGACGAAGCTGAACTGGTGAACCCGGCGCTTGAAATTTTGAAGAGCGGGGGAGTAGTCCGGCGCTTGTCATAGCCCCAGGTTGGACAGTTGGCCAAGCTGGCATACATACTCAGATTTTCGCTTACTTAACGAAGCTTGCCTAGCCACCCTGGGAACACCATGATCACCCACGCCCTCGACAAACTTGGCGGATGGAGTGAGATTTTCAACTCACTAGTCCAGCTAGAAGGCTTGAGCTTTGCTCAAAGCGCAGCGGCCATGGCTGAAATTTTGAGTGGAAACGCTTCGGACGCTCGCATTGCGGGCTTTATCGTTGCCCTGCGCATTAAAGGCGAAACCGTAGAGGAAGTGAACGGCATGGTCGATGCCATGCTTGCAGCTTCCGAGCTACTTGAGCTTGGCGTTGACGCTGTGGACTTGGTTGGTACCGGTGGTTCCCCAGCTCGGCGTTTAGGGGCCTTGAACGTTTCAACCATGGCGTCATTTGTGGTTTCCGGCGCCGGAGTTCCGGTTTGTAAACACGGAAATCGTCGTGCTTCGTCAACCTCGGGTTCATTCGACCTCTTAGAGGCCTTGGGGGTAGAGATAGAACTTTCGGGCGAGTCGGTGGCGCGCTGTGTGAAAGAAGTTGGTATCGGATTCGCATTTGCCCGTTCTTTCCATCCCGCCATGCGATTCGCGGGTCCGGTACGTGCTGACCTTGGCATTCCCACCGTTTTCAACGTGTTAGGACCGCTGTCGCATCCTTCTAAGATCGATCGTCAAGTGATCGGGGTTGGTGACCCGCGTTCCATTGAACTTACGGCCGGGGTCTTGGCATCACGCCGCCTGCCTCGCTCTTTGGTGGTGCACGGCTCGGATGGCTTAGATGAAATCACCCTTACTGGTCCTACGACCGTTTACGAGATTCGAGAGGGCGAGCTTTCAAAATGGCAGCTTGACCCGACTGAATATGGCTTCGCGTTACGTCGTGGCGATGAGCTGCGTGGCGGAGACCCCCTGGACAACGCCGAGATCGCGAAACGTGTTTTTGCGGGCGAAGCAAGTGCTGCTCGAGACATTGTGGTTTTGAATGCCGCCGCCGGTTTATACGTGGGTGGTGCTGTTGATTCCATCGAAGAAGGAGTCGGTCTGGCGCAAGCATCGATTGACGATGGCAAAGCTGCGGAAACCCTAGAGCGACTTGTAGAGCTAACCTTGGAACTGTCACAAGCCGAAGCAAGCCAGGTTTGAGGCGACTTTAAAGCTCTTGAAGTGCGTGGATGACGGCTTCGGCTCTATGAAACTTTAAGCGGTGAATCCTTAAACGGTGAAACGTCAAGCAGTAGTACCCGAAACACAAGCCGTTATCGATCGGGCTCGAATGGCCGGCCTCGACGTGGCTGGAGTCGCACCAGCCACGGCCTTTGTGCACACCCGTCAACATCTAGAGGATCGCAAAGCCTCGGGCTTGAACGCTTCGATGGAGTTCACTTATCGCCGGCCAGAGCGTTCCACTGACCCCCGGTTTACCCTGCCAAGTGCCGAAGCCCTGGTGGTTGGGGCCTTGGGCTACAACCGAGGTTCACCTGAGCCTGCTACCGAAGGACTAGCAGCCCGCATTGCGCGCTATTCGTGGAGTGACCATTACGAGATTCTGCGGGACGCCTTACGTGAGGTGGCCACCTGGTTGAAATCCGAAGGCTGGAAAGCTGTGGTAGTGGCCGACGATAACGCGTTGGTTGATCGTGAAGCCGCTTATCAGGCTGGCCTGGGCTGGTATGGCAAAAACGCCAACCTGCTCTTACCAGGCCAGGGTTCTTGGTTCGTCTTGGGTTCCATCATCACCAATGCTCCGCTAGAACCAACTGGTCCGCCGATGCAAAACGCTTGCGGTAGCTGTGTGCGTTGTATTGACGCCTGTCCAACCTCAGCCATTGTGGCACCTGGGGTTGTTGACGCCCGACGGTGCTTGGCTTGGCTGATTCAAGCTCCGGGAGTTTTTCCGCTGGAACACCGGGTGGCACTAGCGGACCGAATTTATGGTTGCGATGATTGTCAAGAAGTCTGTCCGCCAAACCGCACCGCGGAACGAAAGGGCAAAGGCCAGGCCAACGAGGTAGTGCGAGGGCAAATTGCCACACCCTGGGCTGATTTGTTGCACCTGTTGGCGCTCGATGATGAAACCTTATTGGCAACCTATGGTCGGTGGTACATCAACAGCCGTAACCCGGCTTATCTACGGCGAAATGCGCTGGTGGCCTTAGGCAACGTGGCCTCGCCCCATGACACTCAAGTACAAGAAGCCTTGGAACAGGCGGCATCACATCCCGATTCGCTGGTGGCGGCCCACGCAGTTTGGGCGGCGAAACGCTTGGGTCTCTTAGAGCGAATTAGACACTTATTGCCCTGCTCAGATGAGCTAGTGAGAAGTGAACTAAGCTACGACGTCGCGATCCGAGATGACCTGATTTGAGACACCTCCTCGTCACCAACGATTTTCCGCCCAAATTGGGTGGTATTCAAAGCTATTTGTGGGAACTGTGGCGACGGCTACCGCCGGAGTCGTTCGTCGTTTTCACCACCCCCTATGCCAAGGCTGATGAGTGGGACCGTCAAGTGGCATTTCGAGTGGTGCGGTCCCGCCAAATGGTCTTGTTGCCAACGCCAGCACTAATAAAGCAGGTAAACCACCTGGTTAAGGAATACCAGGTTGACCTGGTAATACTAGATCCGGCGCTGCCGGTGGGGGCCATCGGGCCATTTCTAGACGTTCCCTATGGGCTTGTTCTGCACGGAGCCGAAGTGACCGTACCAGGCCGGCTTCCCGCCTCGCGTGCGCTTTTGGGCCGAACCTTGCGGGGCGCGAATCGCATTATCGCAGCCGGTGGTTATCCCGCCGCGGAAGCCGAGTTAGCTGCCGGTACAAAATTGCCAATCACAATCGTGCCGCCGGGGGTTGACACCCAACGCTTTGTGCCCCTTAGCGAAGCCGAGCGGACGGCTGCCCGTGCGGCGTTCGATTTCACCGCCGACGATTTTGTTGTCTTGGGCTTAAGCCGTTTGGTGCCCCGAAAAGGTTTCGATATTTTGATCGAAGCGGCTGCAAGGCTTCGTCTAGCGTATCCGCAGCTAGTAGTAGCCATTGGCGGTTCCGGTCGGGACCGTGACCGCCTCGAGCGTTTGGCCCGTTCCAGCGGTGCCCGCACCCGGTTCTTGGGTCGGGTACCCGACGACCACATGCCCGGGCTTTACGGCAGCGCCGATTTGTTTGTGATGATGTGTCGCGGTGACCGTTGGGCCGGTTTGGAACAAGAGGGTTTCGGCATTGTGTTCTTGGAAGCTGCTGCCAGCGGTGTGGCCCAGATTGCGGGCCGAAGTGGGGGCGCGCACGAAGCAGTAGCCAACGAGATGAGCGGTCTGGTGATTGATGATCCCCGCGATGTTGACGGCTTGGCCCAGGCTATCACGACCTTGATCGAAGATTCTGAGAAACGTTTGGCCATGGGGAGCTTGGCCCGAGAGCGAGCAGAAACCGAATTTACTTATGATTTATTAGCGGGTCGTCTAGCGTTGGCTCTTGAGATAGACCAAGAAGAAGAGCCAGCGGAAACGGAGCTGCCTAATGGCTAAAAAACGCCCCCCTCGCCATGGTGTAACTCGGGGCTCTAGCTCTGCTCCCACTAATTCTGGCTCTGATCCCTCCGACGCTGCAGCGAGTGAGCGGCCTGCGAAGCTTCCCGACCGAGAACGTCCGGTTGGTCGCCAAGCTTCCCGACCTAAGAACCCCGGAAAACAAAATCTCGGCGAAGGTTTGGCCAAATCATTTAAAGACCAGGGCAAAGAGCTAGTTTGGGCCACCTGGGCGGGAACCGCCCTGTTGGTAGTGGTCTCGGTGTTGGGTTTGGTGGCGATCGACGCTTTTGCTCCGGTAGTGGTCGGCGTTTCGGGTGTCATGTTCTTGGCGGGTTCAGCGCTATTTTTTGTGGCTTATGCGAAAGCTATTGGACGAAGCCGTTTCGAGTTGATTGGCATCGGGGGGTTGTATTTTCTCTCTGGTAATACCGCTCCAAAACATATCCGAACTTCGATGATGTGGTCGTTTGGTCTCGAAGTGGCCCTAGTAATTGGGCTGATTGTGGCGAAGCCGTTTAGCTCAATGGTCTTCACCGCTCTAGCGCCGGTTTATCCGATTGGCTTGGCGGGTATGTGGGCGGCCTTATACGGCCAGTTTCCAGCGCGCCCGGCCAAATAGCTGCGCCAACACGTATCTGCAGCTGGCGACAAGTACACTGGCGACTGGCGCAACTTCGCCCAATCAATCTCATAGCCAGCCCCTACAAGCTGCCCTACAATTAAGACCCAAGGAGGCGTCGGTCGATGTCAGAGCAGGCAACCGAGCGTACGACAATAAATGCAGGTGCACTGCGGTGCTATGAAGTAGCAGCCGACATCGAACGCTATCCGGAATGGGCTGAAGATATTAAGGAGGCTCAGGTTCTCTCGCGTGACGACGAAAATCGGCCCCTTGAAGTGGCGTTTCGCACGGCGGCGATGGGTCGAAGCACCAATTACACTTTGAAATATGATTACGCTCAGGCCCCAAAACAGCTTTCCTGGTCGCTAGTTGAGGGCGATTTGACCGAGCGTCTCGACGGTACCTATACCTTTAACGACCGCGACACCACACCGGAAACCACCGAGGTTACTTACACCCTTGAAGTGGGTTTGGTGGTGCCGCTGCCGGGCTTCGTCAAGCGTCGCGCTGAAGCCAAAATCCTTCGCACGGCTTTGCCTGAGCTCAAGGCGCGAGTCGAGGCGTTGGATAGTTGAACCTTCAGCAGACTCTCTAAATCTGACAGGATTCTGAGACACGAAATGCGAGTTATCGCTTTAAGAATTGGTGATCAACAAGTTGACTTGCACCCTGGGGTGACGGTCTTAACCGGTCTGGTACCAGCTCAACAAAACTATGTGGTGGCTTCGCTGGCTCGAATGTTGAATGGCGATGGTAAGGCCGTGGAAGGGCAATTTGAATGCCATCAACTAATTGGCGATATTACCCCGGAAAACGTTGATGCTTTGGCGCTGCCTAGCGGTTTGGCAGTTGTGGTACGAGCCGAAGAGCTACCCGGGTCGTCCTTGGGTCAGTACGAACCGGCCTTTGAAGTTCGCATTAATGAGCTAAGAGCTGCTCTCGATGCTGCCTATCACGAATCTAGCGAGCTTGACCTGCGCGGCGACCAGGCGCGACAACTCACCCAATCAGCCAGCGCCGAGTTAGAGGCGGCTTTGGCTCAACTCGATACCGCAGCTCCAGCAAATATGGCCGAAGCTCAGGCTCGTCTTGAAGCCTTGATGACCGAGCGGGAACGCCAAGCCAGAGCTCAGGCAGGAGTGTCGACTACCAATGTCGATGAGGTTGAATCAGCCTTGGAAAAATTGGTGGAGCGGGTCGAGGCACTCAATGTAACGCTAGAACACGATCGTCTAGCGCTGTTGGAACAGTTTGAATCGTTGGAAGATAAGCAGCGATTGCTCGACGACTTGTTACTGCCCGACTTGTCATTGGACGACTTATCACTACCGTTAGACACCTCTGATTCCAATTCGAGCAAAGACGAGACTCAAAGCGCAGAGCTTGTGGAAACGGTCAAGTCCGACCTCGAACCACCCACGGCGTCTGAGCTTGATCAAAATCATGAGCCAGAAGAAATCACGGCGTGGTTAGGTACCGGTGTACTTAACGATGGTGCCGTAGTCGCGGGTCGATTCACTGAAGAAGAACTTGAAGAACTGGAAGGTTTGGTCGATGCGGCCGAAGGCTACGCACCCAGCGTTGATATGGTGCCGAACCCCGAGGCAGCGGCTTTAGCCGATCGATGGGATCATCTGGAGCGGGCCCAGGCCAAGCTAAGAGTGGAGCTCAAGTCGCAGGGGCTAGACCTGGGTGACCTTGAAGCCCAAATAGCCGACGCCCAGACCCGAATTGAAGCGATTGATAAGCAGACCAGGCGAACGCAGGTGCCGCCCGAGTTGGAAGCCGAAATTGAGCGGCTGTATGAAGCAATCGACGATACGCAGGGTCGGCGGTTTGGCCGTAGATCAAAGCGGAATAGCCAGCAAGCTAGGGAAGAGCTCGACGCGGCGTTAGCGCAAGCCGGTTTTCCCACCTACGCCGCCTATGTGATGGGACGGGTAGCACCAACGATTAACCATGCGGCCTTAGAGCGGTTGGCCGCAGCGCAAGAGCAGCTGGAAAAACTGCAGAGCGAGCGCGATGAAATTGCTGCTCAACTTGAACAGGATCAAAGAGTACAGGCCTTGCGAGCCGATCACGCCGAGATTCGAAGAGCCGCATGTGAACTGTTGTCCGAGCCTGAAGTTGACCATGCCATCGCCACTGACAGCCTGACCGCAACCTTGCGGGCACTGCTAATAGAGAATCCACTGGCAGCCAAAGAGCCCAACCCGGTCGATGTGCTGAAGCAGCGTTTGGTGGAGCTGAACGTAGATTTCGACACTGAATCGCCTGAGACCAAGACATTGCTTTTGGCTGCGAACCAAGCCATCAACGCGGCACGGATGGAGAAGTTGGCTTCGCTTGCCAAGAAGTCTCCAGCCCAAGAGCCATCGGCTGTCAAGTCCCCAGCCCAAGAGCCTCCGCCTAAAGAGCCTCTGGCCAGACAATCATCGGCCAAGAACGCACCAGAATTAATAGTGAAGAACCCACAAGTCGCTGCGCTACAAGCTGAAATTGATCAGCTACAAAACGAGATCATTGTGGCCGACGCCGACTTAGTGGCTAATGAAGAGCTCCAAGATGAACTGCTCGAAGAGATTGCGAAGGCGGAAGCCGAACTCGATGAGCTTCGCCAAAACGGTGATCCGGCGGCCGGTCTGGTGGTGAAATTGTGGGACGATGACGTGGCGGTGCAACAGGCTATGAACGAGCTAAGTCGTGCCAAGGCTCGGCTTGAGACTCACGAAGCAGCCAAAGCCAACATGCAAGAGGCCGAAGACCGACTGCAACAAGCTCGTCGGGCTGAAAGTATGAACCTTACGGTGAAGCGAAGTGCCGATGAGAAGCGACAGCGCCTAGAGCGTGAGCTCGACGAGGTTTTAGAACGGGCACCTCTGCCGACAGTGGTGTGGCACAACGACGGCAATCTGCCTGGTGAAATTGAGTGGTATTTGTTGGGCAAGGTTTCAGCGCTGCGCAAAGCCTCTTTCGTCGGGTCGATTCCTCTAGTAATAAACGATGCTTTTCGAGGCCTTGATAAAGCAACTGTTGATCAGCTCGGAGCTGCGTTGAACAAGGTCAGCGATACCTCACAGGTGATTTATGTTGGTAACTCACCTGAGGTTGTGGCGTGGGCGGCGGCACAACCCATCGAGTCGGCTGCTCTAGTCGAAGTGTAAATACAAAAGCACATGTCCCAAGAAGCGGTTAAGTCAGCCGAAGCGCGGAAGCCACAAACAAACGGGTTAACAACAATTGGCCTCGACTTGGGTGGTACCAAGATTTTGGCCTTGGCTGTGGAATTGCCATCCGGAGAAATCGTGGCACGGCGGAAAGTGGCGACGCCGCGCCACGCTGCTGCCACTGTCGAGACTCTCTATGAGGCCGCCATGGTGGTGGCCACCGACCTTGGGTACCTGCCCAATGCGGTCGGCGTCGGGGCCGCGGGTTTGATCGATATTGACGGTTTCATCCGAACCAGTCCCAACCTTCCCGATATCGACAACCTGTCTCTGCGTGAACCGTTCGCGGCGCGCCTGGGCGTGCCAGTAGCACTCGAAAACGACGCTACGGCCGCAGCTGTTGCCGAAGCCCGTCTAGGAGCGGCTAAAGATAGCCGAAACAGTTTGTATGTAGCGTTTGGAACTGGGATCGGTGGTGGCCTAGTGATAAACGGCCAGGTTTATCGCGGTGCCCACGGTTTTGCGGCCGAAGTGGGTCACATGGTCATTGACCCCAACGGACCGGTCTGCGGTTGCGGGCAAAAAGGCTGTTGGGAGCAGCTTGCGTCTGGCAATGCCCTTGGACGCTTGGGCCAACAAGCGTTTCTCGAGGGTCGTCTGAAACTTGCTGGCGGAAGTGACCGGCTGACGAACGCTGAGGTCACCGGCGAACTAGTGGGCCGCGAAGCTTTGGCAGGCAACACCACCGCCCTCGGACTGCTAGACATCTTCAGCGCCGAGATTGCTCGTGGCTTGGCTAATCTCACCAATGTCTTTGACCCCGAAATCATTGTGGTCGGCGGGGGAGTGATGGAACTTGGAGAGATCTTGCTATCGCCAGTCCGAAACCATTTCCAGAATCTTCCCATGGGGGCGCAGCATCGACCCCGGGTGCCGATCATGCACGCCCATTTTGGTGAAGACGCCGGTGCTATTGGGGCGGCGTTGTTGGCTGCGGAGTTGTGCGAACTCGCCTGAGCGCATCTAACCAAATCTGATGGGCAGCGTTGGCTGAAGCTTGAGACTGGACTGGGAGTGCCGTGAAGTCGTTTTCGGCTAATGCGCTCAATTGGGCCAAGGAATCCCAAACTCCTTCGGCAAGCCCGGCCAGGAACACTGCGCCACGAACCGTAGTTTCGGTGTGGGTAGCTCGGGTGACCGAAACTCGCAGTTGGTCGGCTTGCATTTGGATCAGGGTGTTCATCACCGAAGCACCACCATCAACCCGAAGCTCATGTATTGGCATTCCAGTAGCCAAGGTCATGGCATCCACCACGTCGCGAGTTTGAAAGACCATCGATTCGATGGTGGCACGAGCTAGTTGTGCTTTGGAAGTACCTCTGGTTAAGCCAAAGAGCGCGCCTCTAGCATCAGGGTCCCACCATGGGCTACCAAGGCCTGCAAAGGCTGGCACTAGCACCACGCCATGGGTGTGTTCACACTTCAAGGCCAGCGACTCTAGCTCTTCGGCTGAATCAATAATTTCTAAACCATCGCGGAGCCATTGCACGGCGGCACCGGTTGCAAAAATAGAGCCTTCTAGGGCGTAGCTAGTTGTGATGCGCCCCTCGCTTTGGAGCAACGACCAGGCCACCGTAGTTAATAGCCCCTCAGCCGGTACGGGCCGCTTTTCGCCCACGTTCATCAACACGAAAGAGCCAGTGCCATAAGTATTCTTGGTGAGACCCGGATAGAAACACGCTTGACCAAATAGGGCCGCTTGTTGATCACCTGCGATACCGCTTATCGGCACCCCTGCGCCCAAGGCAGTGGTATTGGCCGTCACGCCCACTCGCTCATTGTTGGCAACTATCTTGGCCAAGGTTTCAGATGGAACTTCAAAAAGCTCGAGCAGCTCATCGTCCCAGGCCAAGCTATCGAGGTTGAAAAGCATGGTTCTAGAAGCATTAGTTACATCGGTGACATGGGTTTTGCCCGCAGTGAGGCAAAAAATGAGCCAAGAATCGATTGTGCCTACCCGAAGGTTGCGATTGGACCTAATTTGATCATCTCGAAGAAGCCATTGCAGTTTGGTAGCAGAAAAATAAGGGTCCAAAACCAGGCCAGTCTTGGTTCGAATTGTGTCCAAAAGGCCAGCTTGGCGTAGCTCAACACAAATTTGGCTAGTGCGCCGATCTTGCCAAACAATGGCTGGTGCTAAAGGACTACCAGTTTCAGAGTCCCAAACTACGATCGTCTCTCTTTGATTGGTGATCCCAATTCCAGCCACCGGCTCAACAATGTGTTGCGAGACCGACGCCAAGGTTTCTAATGTTGCGCTCCAGATTTCACGGGCGTCATGTTCCACCCAACCGGGCCTGGGAAAATATTGGGGGAACTCACGGTAGGCAGAGGCTAACATCCGGCCGTCTTCGTCAATTAGAACCGATCGCACCCCTGTGGTGCCCGCATCAATACCAACCAAGACTGCCATGCCACCCGAGCCTAGGCGGCCCGCTAGTGTGGATGAAGATTATCGAGTCTGTTCACCGGCGAAGAGGAGGAAACGTTGCGGGTTGGAATTCTTACCGGTGGCGGCGATTGCCCAGGTCTAAACGCTGTTATCCGTGCCATCGTACGCAAAGGCATTGTTCACTACGGAGACAGCATCGTAGGTTTTTACGATGGTTATCGAGGCATTCTAGAGAACGATTGGATCGAGCTAGACGTCGAGAGCTGCCGCGGAATTCTGCCTCGCGGTGGAACCATCTTGGGTACAAGTCGTATTCAACCGTATGCCTTTTCCGATGGGGTAGAACGGGTGAAGTTACGACTTTCTGAGATGGGCGTTGATGCGCTGATCGCGATTGGTGGCGATGGATCACTAGGCGCTGCTCGTGATCTACATGATGATGGGGTGAAGATTGTCGGGGTGCCCAAAACTATTGACAACGACATTTCGGCCACTGAAATGACTTTCGGGTTCGATACCGCCGTACAGATCGCGACCGATGCCATCGACCGCCTGCACAGCACCGCCGAGTCTCATCATCGCGTCATGGTGGTGGAGGTAATGGGCCGACATACCGGCCACATTGCCATCCGTTCTGGTCTGGCTGGGGGTGCGAGCCTCACCTTGATTCCTGAATATCCATTCGACATTGAAGCTGTGTGCAATTCGGTCAATCGTCGTCACCGTGAAGCCAAAAAATACGCCACAATAATCGTGGTAGCCGAAGGGGCAGTGCCCAAAGAAGGCACGCTGAAGTTACCCGATGCCGAAATCGACGAGTTTGGTCACGTACGTTTGGGCGGTATCGGCCAGCGAATTGCCGATGAGGTGCATGCTCGTACCGGTTATGAGACCAGGGTGACCATTTTGGGTCACGTGCAGCGAGGTGGCACGCCAACGTCCTTCGATCGAGTGTTGGCTTCTAGATATGGAGTGGCCGCAATTGACGCCGTACACCACGGTAAATTTGGTGAGATGGTGGCTCTTGATGCTGACCAAATTGTTTCGGTGCCGCTACACGAGGCCACTGGCAAACTGAAGCTGGTTGATACTGAGCTGTACGACGCTGCCAGCCAGTTTTTCTCGTAGCTCTTCGAACCCCTATCTACGGGTCGGGTGGAAGTTGCGGCTCGGGCATTGGTGGTAACAACTGCTCGACCACACTGGTAGTGGTGTTTGCCGAGCGACCATTGTCCGGCGGGGCAGGGCAAAAGCCTTGCGGATAGAACTGACGAAAATCGCAAGCAGTAACCGGTTCGCGGGTGTCGTTACCTTCTTCACCAGCGGGAACACTTTGCACTTTGTCGTCGATTAAGAAACGTACTTTTTGAATTTCTGAACTGAGATGGGTGGCAGTGACTACCAGCTGGGCCACCGCACGAGTCAACTCGGTGCCTTCCACCGCATAAAGCTGATTGTCGGCCAATTGGATGGAAAGCACACCGTCACTCGAAAGTTCAGTGCCCACCACCGAGACATCAGGTGGCACCGAGTTTCGCAGGTCACTTTTTGGGCCTTCTGTTAATGCGTTTAGAACCTCGGCCAGGCTCGTTGATACGGGCAGTTCACGAGGTTCTGGAATCAGCACGTCAGAACTAAAGAAATACAACTGCCAGGTGTTGGTATCACCCACCACAGTGGTGGTTGTGGTAGCGGGCTCTTGGGTTAGGTCATCGACACGATCATTTCGAAACACTCGGGCGTTGTTGTCACTTGGCAATGAGCAAGCCGAGATCATCATGGCCGCCAAAACCAAAACACTGAGTATCCAGCGGTTGGTATTGGTCATGTATCGAGCCCTTCTGGGTAGTCACTTTCGGCAATTTCGCGCACGGGAAGAACAACGACAAAGCGCGCCCCGGTCACAACCGCAGCCTCGGTGTCCAACGCAGAGTCAACATCAGCGTCAACCGCAGGTTTCACCTCATTGTCCCGCTCAGCAGGATTACTGGCGGTATTCATACGGTTCTCAACCCGAACGCGGCCACCATGCAGTCGTACGTGCTCAGACACTAAGGCTAAACCGAGACCAGAACCGCCATCGCTACCGCGTGCCCCGGCGCTCCTTCCTCGGGCGAAGCGTTCAAAGATTAGTGTCTGCTCGGCGGGGTCGACACCTGGGCCTTCATCCTCAACTATCACATCGACTTCGGCTTCATCGGGTCGGTATTGCACCACTACTGCGCTGGCACCGTTGGCATAGCGTGCTGCATTGTTCAAAAGGTTCGCTACTACCTGTGCCATACGGCGTTTGTCGATAGCCACCACTAAATCATCGCTGTTGGGAGACGAAATTACCGGTACGTGACGATGGGAGGTGTGCCTAACCGCTTGGCGCAGGAACTCACTTAACACCACTGGCTCTAGCTGAAGATCAGCAGCACCAGAATCGAAGCGTGAAATCTCTAGCAGATCGGAAACGAGTTCTTGGAAGCGCTCGACATCTTCAATTAGAAGGTCGAGAGCTGAACGCGACCGTTCAGGCAGCTCTTCACGGCGAGTATGAAGAACCTCGGCAGAAGCGGCCAGGGTCATTAGCGGCGAGCGCAGCTCATGGCTTACATCGGATGCAAAGCGAGCATCGCGTTCAACTCTTTGCTGTAGTGCCTGCGCCATCTCGTTGAACGATGACACCAATATGGCAAGATCGGGGTCATGTTCGGCTTCTAGACGGGTGTCTAGGAAGCCACCGGCAATAGCTTCGGCGGCTTCGCTGACTTCGCGTAACGGTGCCAGAGTACGGCGACTAGCCCACCAACCCACGCTTGCACCGGCAGCTGAAGCCAAGACGGTGGCCGTGGTTAGGTAAACCGCCAAACGCTCGAGCGAATGTTCCAACTCGGCCAAATCAAGAATTTCATAATATTCAGCGTCGACGGAAGGTATTGGGATACCTATCCCCAGGTAGGGAACATCATCGGCTCGAAAATGCATTTTGGCAGCTGAACCAGCGCCTACCGTTGATCGAAGAGACTCGGGCAGATCCTCAAATGGACCAACTGCAGGGTTGGAAGAGGTGGTCGGAGGTTCGGGCGAAGTGGAAACTTGTTCTCGCACCACGCTACTTAGGGCACCGGTAGGTAGCGCCGCCAGAAAGTCACGCATCTTTTCAGGGCGTGAGCCGCCGGTCAGGGTGCCTCGCACCACACGGGCGTTGCGAACAGCGGTGTTCATCTGGTCGCCTTCACGCTGTTTTAGCTGGGTTTGACGTGTAAATGCCCAAGTGGAGGTGGAAAGAGCCACCGAGATTAAAAGTGCCCCCAACCCAAAAGCCAAGGTCATTCGTGCCCGTAGCCCCAGGCGGTACCGCGGCAGAGCCGAATTCACGGTTGCAGTTTGTAACCTAACCCACGCACCGTTATCACGTGACGTGGATTTGCCGGGTCATCTTCAATTTTGGTGCGGAGTCGCCGGATATGAACATCGACTAAGCGGCCGTCACCAAAGTATCCGTAACCCCAAATTCGCTCGAGTAACACTTCACGGCTGAAGACTCGGCCCATGCTGGAAGCCAATTCAACCAAGAGGCGAAATTCAGTTTTGGTCACGTGCACCTGTTCGCCGCGTTTGGTGACCAAGCCATCATCGGGCGTGATCTCAAGATCACCAATTCGAATGTGTGGGCTGGCCGGATCGGCGGTACGTACGCGACGTAAAAGGGCTCTGATACGAGCTGATAGCTCTTTGGGTGCAAACGGTTTGGTTAAATAGTCGTCGGCACCAGCTTCAAGCCCTGCTACTACATCATGGGTGTCGGCCCTGGCTGTGACCATAACAATTGGCACATCGGAGGTTCTGCGAATCGAGCGGCACACCTCGAAACCATCGATTCCAGGCAGCATAATGTCGATCAAAACGACATCTGATGGGTTGGCCCCGAAGCGTTCAAGAGCTTCTTCACCAGTGGCAGCTTCGTCGACGATCCAGCCTTCGTCTTCTAAGGCCAGCTTTACTGCACTTCGTATTCTTTCATCGTCTTCGACGGTTAAAATTCTGGTGCCCACAGGGAAAATGCTGCCTTAGCTCCAACGTCTACAATTAATACTTGAACAGGTTAGCTCTAAAGCCATTCCTTAGTTGCTTTCATTTGAGGTCACATTCAACAATTGACGTAATGGCCCAAACAATTCCGGCGGCGCGGCAATAATATATTCGCCCTCGGGCCACTCATGATCGGAATCGAAAGTCCAGCTTCCGGCTAACCCGCCAACGCTCAAGCCAGCTTCGCTGGCAATAATCGCTCCACCTGCCATGTCCCATGGGGCTAAGCCAAACTCAAAGTAAGCGTCGACACGCCCGCACGCCGCTGAACATAGGTCTAAAGCTGCCGAACCCATTCGTCGAATATCGCGGACTTGGGGGAGTAGTGAATTAATTATGTGGGCTTGTTCTGCTCGTCGTTGTGCAGAATACGAGAAACCTGTGGCTACCAAGGCCAACTCAAGTGACGAGACTTGTGACGGCCTGGCAACTTGCCCATTCCGGTATGCACCCTCACCACGCTTCGCCGAAAAAATGTCGCCGTGGAGTGGGTCGTGAACCACCCCGACGCTTGGAACATTGTCGATTGAAATCCCTATAGAAACCGCGAAGCCCGGATGGCCATAGACGAAATTGGTGGTGCCATCGAGCGGATCGATCACCCAGTCAATGCCGGAGCTTCCCTGCACGCTGGTGCCTTCTTCTCCCAAAATTCCATCGTCGGGGCGTTTCGATAAGATGGCTTCGCGCAGGAACTCCTCAGCGGCCCGATCAACTTGGGTCACAAGGTCGGTAGCGGAACTTTTTGTCTCAATTTCAAGCCCAACCTGATGTGTTCCTGATCTTTTATGTGCTTCTAACAAAATTGCTGCGGCACCGCCAGAAGCCCACAAGGCAAGTTCTTGCAGCTCGCGATGCAAGCGCGTCCGGTCGGGGCTATTGAAGTTGTCGGTCACCGTTGGGGGTTTGATCGTGTGTCACGTTTACGTTGCAAAGCACGTTCTCGTTCTTCAAGAGTATGCCACTCGGTCATAGCCCGTAATGCCAAAACCGACACCACGGCAACTCCGGTAGCTGCACCTAAGGCCCCTACGACACCGCCGATACCAGCAGCCACGCCGCCGTCGCCGGATACCTGTAAATCGGTTACCGCGTAGCCAATAAGGCCGCCGCACAAACCCGCCACCAGGATGGCCAGGAAGGCTAGCGCCCGAGCGAACCGTGATGGCAAAGCCGCTTCCACGGTCATTTGGCTTTGGTTCTCGCCTTTGGGGCGCTCATCAATGGAACTCATTAACCACCATGCTAGGCGGAATCGCCCTAGAGTTGGCAGCGTGCGCGCCCTCATTATTTTGCCGACCTACAATGAAGTAGAAAACATTGTTGAAGTCCTCGAAGCGGCGCGTGAAAACCTGCCTCAAGCCGACATCTTGGTGGTCGATGATAACAGCCCTGACGGCACGGCTGATCTAGCCGAGGCCACCGGCCAAATCCTGCAACAAATCACGGTTATGCGGCGCAGCACGAAGGCCGGTTTAGGTTCGGCTTATCGAGCCGGATTCCGTTATGGGTTGGAAAATGGCTATGAGGTCATGTTTGAGATGGATTCCGACTTCAGTCATCCTCCAGCGGCGCTACCCGAGCTCTACGGTGCCATTGAATCTGGTGCCGACTTGGTTATTGGCTCGCGCTACGTACCAGGAGGGTCAATTCCCAACTGGTCGTTCCACCGTTTGCTGTTGTCACGTTGGGCCAATAAATACGCTTCCTGGGCATTAAAAATTCCGGTGCAAGATCTCACCGCTGGCTACCGTGCCTACCGGGCGAGCCTCCTGCGCGAAATCAACTTGGACACGATCAGTGCTGAAGGTTATGCCTTCCAGGTTGAGATGACCTACGCCGCGGTTCGTAACGGTGGAGACGTGGTGGAAGTTCCGATTGCCTTCACTGATCGTCTCCGGGGCGTATCAAAAATGTCGGGAACCATTGTTGTGGAAGCCATGCGGTTGGTCACCTGGTGGGGTATTCGTGATCGCTTTAGGGTTGGGCGGCGCACCGCTTCGCCTGAGACATGAAAGAATGGTGTTATGCGTGAATGGCTGGTAGGTGGTGCCATCATCATGAGCTCGCAAGGGCTGTTGTTGGTACACAACAAACGTCGAAACGGTCGATCTGATTGGAGCCCGCCGGGGGGAGTAATCGATGAAGGTGAGAACCTAATCGAGGGTCTCGCTCGTGAAGTCTTTGAAGAGACGGGCCTTACGGTCAATAACTGGCTGGGCCCGCTGTATAGGCTTGAGACGGTGGCGCCGGACATGGGTTGGCGAATGCGCTTTGAAGCCCACCTAGCCATTGGTTATGAAGGTGACCTCCGTATCGATGATCCCGATGGAATTGTCATTGACGCTGATTGGGTGCATGTTGAGGCTTGTAGCGCACGTTTGGCCACCAACCACCCGTGGGTTCGTGAGCCCTTAGAGGCCTGGTTGGAAGAGCGATGGGATGACGGTCGCTGGTTTAATTACCACGTACATGGCGCTCACCCTGGCGAAACTGTGGTCAAGAGAATGTGAATCGTTCGATGCCTGAGAGCCCTCGGGTCATTTTGCATGTGGACATGGACGCGTTCTACGTCTCAGTAGAGCTGCTGCGTCGGCCAGAACTCATAGGTTTACCAGTGGTGGTGGGCGGAACCGGCGCCAGGGGTGTAGTAGCGGCAGCTTCCTATGAGGCACGCAAATACGGCGTATTTTCGGCAATGCCATCGGCGCGTGCCAAGAAGCTCTGCCCTCAGGCGGTGTTTCTGGCCGGCGACCACGCTTTGTACCAGCAGGTTTCCAAACGATTGTTGGCCATCTACCGGAGCTATTCCCCTTTGGTAGAACCACTGGCGCTCGACGAGGCTTTTATCGATGTGAGCGGAGCGGAACGCTTGCACGGCAATGGTCATCAGATCGCCACCAAAATACGAGAACGTATTTTTGCTGAGGAAGGTCTTCAGGCCTCGGTTGGCGTGGCCTCATCGAAATTTGTAGCGAAGCTGGCCTCGGTGTCCGCTAAACCAAAAGTGAATCACCACCAGGTAACGCCAGGGCTTGGGGTTAAGGTGCTTGCCCCGAGTGAAGAACTTGGCTTCGTGCAGGCCCTGCCAGTTGAACGGCTGTGGGGGGTTGGACCAGCGACCTTGGCCAAACTGCGGGTATTGCACATCACGACCGTTGGTGATTTGGCGGCTGTTCCGCTAGTCCGTTTGACGGCTGCGGTTGGCCGAGGGGTGGCTGAACAGCTTAATCGACTGGCCCACGCCATCGATGACCGTGAGGTCGTTCCCGACGCCCCTGCCAAATCGGTGAGCCATGAAGAAACCTTCGCCACTGATATCCACGATTTTGATGAGCTTCGACGGGAGGTCTTGCGCCAAAGCGATGCCGTGGCAAGGCGTTTGCGCAAGAGCGATCTAGTGGGTCGGACGGTGCAGCTAAAGCTGCGCTACGGCGATTTTGAGACCTTGACCCGCTCTCAAACCATTAAAGAGGGAACTAATTCGGCTCGTGAAATAGCCCAGGTGGCCCAACAATTACTGCGTCGAATTTATCCGGAGCGTGGGGTAAGGCTTTTGGGGGTCGGTGTTTCGAATTTGTTGTCGGCCAAAGCACCGATGAATAGCCAACTGTCGTTTTTTGACGATAGTTTTGCTTTGAATCCACCTATCCTTGCGACCGGGCAACCCAATCTGGCCGACACCGACCAAGTGTTAGATGCCATTCGAGATCGTTTTGGGGAAGACGCCATAGGCTCGGCCGCAACCATCACAGATGAAGGTCTGAGGCCTATTCGAAGAGGCTCACAACAGTGGGGTCCCAATGAAAAATAGGGTTTGGCCATCTGGTGCGTTGTGAATTGATCACTCGTGTGCGAGACTGAAGCTCAGAGATGTAGGGGCAATCGTGCCTCGGGTAAAGGGAGTAACCGTGCCGCTTTCAGAAGAGGAGCAACGCATCCTCAAGCAAATTGAGGCGCAACTCTATGAGAGTGATCCTGCTTTAGCTCACGAAGTTGCTACCACCACTCTCTACACGCATGCCTTTCGCAACCTCAAAATCGCTACGGTGGCGTTTGTTGCTGGCGTAGTGGCCATGGTGCTGACCTTGTCAATTTCGTTCTGGTTCGCGTTCTTGGGCTTCCTAGTCATGCTGACCTCGGCACTGTTCTTTGAACGCAACGCCCGCAAGCTGGGCCGCGCTGGCCTAGAGCAAGTTACCGGTGCGGTGAGAAACGCTGGCGTGCGAGATTACTTTGGTAACACCAGTCAACGGATGCGGGAACGCTTCCGAGGCGAAGATAACGACCGCTAATCGCTGCGCTGCGATCACCTAAAGTCACACGCGGTGGTGAGCCCTCCGAACTACGGCGAATCATCCCCATAAAGCGCGTTAAATATTTCGGCTAATTGAGCCGAGGTCGTGCCGCGTCTAGCAAGCGCTCTGGCCAGCTTCGGCGGTGTCGTAACTCGCGAACTTCTTCATCCGAAAGTCGCTGCATAAGCGCCACATCGCTGCCTTCGGGTGCTAGCGGGGCAAAATGGGCCTCTGTCGCCAAATTGGCCAAGGCTTCTAATCGTGGCTGTGGCCTACGCTGATCACTAGCAATCCGGTTGGCAAACTCGGCATAGGTTTCTGATTGGTCGCGATGACTATCGCGGCGGGCATAGCTGCGTTCCACCCGTTGCCAGGCACGAAGAATTTTTGCTTTGGCGGTACGGTCTTGGCGGTCTTGCCACCATCGATGCAAACGCCGCACACCGCTTGTGGCGATTACCCAACCCACAACCGTCGCCAACACCATGGCCAACAATCGCAGGCCACTATTAGTCGTTGATCTTTGTGCGTCGTCGGGGGTGTTTACCGCTCCGGTTTCAAATTCGGGAAAAATGTCTTCGGGAAGAAAGAAATCATCGGAGGGCAGCGCTGGCGGTGTTTCGACCTCGGTATTGATGGCCTCGTTCTCTTCTTCGGCCACTTCAGCACTTAGCGCGGTCCAAGCTTCGCTTCCAGGAGAGTAACGTCCGGGCGTAGGTTCAAAAGGTACCCAACCGATTGACGGAAAATAGACTTCGGGCCACGCATGTGAATGTTTGCCGCGCACTATGAACTGCGTAGGGTCGGTGGGCGACTGGTCACCCTCGGTGAAGCCCACCGCTACCCGAGCTGCCAGGCCAATACTTCTTGCCATGGCAGCGTAGGAAGCTGCAAATTGTTCGCAATATCCCCGGCGGTCTTCAAAGAGAAACTGAGTTAGCGCGGTTTCGCCGGAGCCAGAGTCAATATCGATATCGTAGGCAAACTCGGTTCTGAAGAAATTCTGTAGTGCTAACGCAGCATCGTAGGGTGTGGCCGATTCTTGGGTGAGTTCGGTGGCCAGTTCGTAGATTCGAGGATCAAGTTCGGGTAGTTGCAAATAGCGTTCCGCTAAAGCGCCGGGCAGATCGGTTGGGGCGGTCCGTAAAGTTTCAGAATCGAAGGTGGGTAGTACCGAGTTCACCACGTACTCGAAGCCAGCTTCGGTGCGATGTTCTAACAGCAAAGCGGTCGAATGGTCGTCAAAAGCCACTTGGCGGTTGGCGGTGAATACGGCTACCGGTCGAGCAGCGGCGGGTAGGTAATCAGAACTGAGCGTTTCAATGCGTACCTGTTGCATAAGCTCGTCGCCGCGTTCTAGAGCCAGGTCGAAGCGTCCGTTGACACTGCGAAATCTCGAGGTTGCTTGCCAGGTTTGTCCGTCGAATTGGTCAAGTGCCATGAGCCGCCAGTACGCGCCCTGGGGTGATTCTACGGTGAAGGCAATCTCTCGAGATTGGTTTACTAGGCGACCCTGTATGTCCACTAGAGGACTGATTATTTGTCGGTCTCCCTCGGCTCCCAAGCTGGCGTTTGGTTCGTGCCAGCTCCACCAGGCGCGTTCTAAGGTGTCGGGCAGTGCGGGACCGACGACTGCGATTACTGCCAGGGTGATGGTGGCTAAGATTACGCCGCTTCGTAGCAGGGTGGAGTTAGTTTCATCGGCACTGTGGTTTACCCAACGAGTTCGTTTGACATCGAACAACGACCGGTTGTAGCCGAGGAAAAACATGGTGGCCGAGGCCACGAACATGAGGGTGAAGAAAGTGGCATTACGTCCATTTCCCAACACCGAGGTCAAGCCAAACAAGGTGACCATTGGAATGATGGCCTGTAGTGGCGTGAAGATGGTGAAGGTGCCAATTTCAGCCATCAATCCGACTACTACCACACCCACAATGGTGGCTAATACGAATCCATCGGTGGCTTCAATTGGTGCCCGCGCCTGGGTGTATTGATGTGCAGCTTGGTTCAATAGTTCGCCGAAACGATGGAAGGTGTTGGCGCTTGGTAGCCAGAACCTCATGGTTTCAGGTGCTAAAAGCCATGCGGCGGCGGTCGTAGTCCCAACCAGAACGGCCGCTATCTGGATAGATGTAGGTGCGGGGATGTTACGCCAGGTGGCCGAAACCCAGTGGGTTAAAACGGCCGTGATTATTAGGGGCCATAACCAATCTCCGCCCACGAAGATTCGGCTGAAGCTGAATATGACCGTCAAAGACATGCATAACAGCCCCATTTCTGCCAAAAAGGTGTATTGCGCGCGGGTGGTCACAATCTCACCCACCCATAATTCGACCAGAGCGGGAACGCGCTAAGGTCTGCGCCCAAAGCTGGGGAAAATTGGCACCTGGCGGCACGAGCACCATGGCAGCACCATAAGTTTTATTATCCTGCGTCGAGCCTGGTAGTTCCGGGTCTTGCGCCATCAGATAGGTAATGCTGGCGAATTGATGGGCCATGGCTTGAATCCGAGTGCGGTCGTGGCTGACAAGGCGGCTGGAAACTATAACCAAGGCACCACCGGCACCCTGAACCGAAATGGTGTTAAGAATTGTGCCCAGGTTGGTGTTCCGGCCTAATTCAACCGTAGCCAAATAATCTAAAATCGCGTTGTGCGAAACACGGTCCGAAATGAAACCCGAATCGGTGCCGTCCGTGGCGACTAGCCGTACCGGCATACCCCGTGCTTCGGCTGCGGCACAGATGGAGGCCGCGAAACCCACGGCTCGGTCGAGAGAGCTTGCGCTTTGCGATTCATTTCGAAGATCGAGAAGCACGGTTATCAGCTCTTGGCTCGGCATATCGCTTTGGCGTACGTGAAGCTCATCGAAACGGGCTGTGGAAGGCCAATGTACCCGGCGCATTTCGTCACCAATTTCGAAAGGTCGCAAGGCATAGAATTCTTCACCCCCGCTGGCTGCTGAAGAACGACCACTGCTCGTTGCTTCTAGGTTTCTACCCGTCGCCACGGGCAGTCCGGCCAATCGTTCAATCTTCGGGTAGACCACCACCTCACTAAGCACGTCGAGAGTCCGGCTGGCTTGAGTTAGGACAAAGGGATCAAGCGCCGTGACCTGAAGTGGTCCAATAACAATTCGCCCGCGCTGATGAGTCGAGAGCTGATAGGGAATAGTCAGCGACGTTCGAGGCCTGACCAGAGGTATCCCAAAGGTAATGGGGGTCGAACCTTCCATCTGATCAGTTACGCGCAAAGGTGGGGTTTTACGACGGGTGTGATTGGTAAGGGTTAATTCCACTCGACACGGTGCCCCCTGGAAAATTCTCTGTGGCGTAACGACTCGGTTGGCGTCTAAGCGCAGACGGTTCGTTAGCGCGCGCACGATCGAAAGCACCAACAAGATCAAGGTGGCGGCACCTAAAAGCATCAGTTCTAGTGCGCCCAATGCACGGCCGATTAGGAATAAAACCAATGAAGCTAGACCCAGCATCCACCCTTGGCGGGTGAGAGCGAATCGTTTGGACAACTTTTAACCAGCCCAAACTGGAGTTGCTACCTGCGCCAGGACTTCGTCGATAATCTGACTCTCATTTCGGTTCTGTAGTTGTGCTTCTGGGGTGAGGATAATTCGGTGGGTGAGAATCGGGTGGGCCAGCGCTTTTACATCTTCGGGAATAACAAAATTACGTCCCGCCAGAGCAGCTACGGCTTTGGCCCCCCGCTGCCACAACAACAAGGCGCGAGGTGAAACACCAAGGGCGAGATGGGGATGATGGCGAGTGGTGTTAGCCAGGTTCACCAAATAGCTGGCTATTTCCGGTGCCACGTGGATATCGCGGACTTCATTGATCAGCTGAATCATCTCGGCGGGCCCAATCACTGGCGCCAGGTCGTCGAGGGCGCTGTGTTGGCCATGGGTGCGCAACATCATGATCTCGCCGTCAGGGGAAGGATAACCCACCGAAATTCGCATTAAGAAGCGGTCAAGTTGGCTTTCGGGCAGCGGGTAAGTGCCTTCATATTCAATTGGGTTCTGGGTCGCAATCACCATGAACGGATGGTGCAGCGGATAGGTCTTGCCGTCGACGGTGGCTTGTTCCTCAGCCATGGCTTCCAGCAGGGCGGCCTGGGTCTTGGGCGACGCTCGGTTTATTTCGTCACCTAAGACGATGCCGTTGAAGATAGGTCCGGGCCGAAATTCAAACGAGTTGTCGTTGCGGTTCCAAATACTGATTCCGACGACGTCTGAGGGCAGTAAATCGGGGGTGAATTGGATGCGCCCGAAAGGTAAATCGATCGATTTGGCCAGGGCCTTGGCCAAGCTGGTTTTACCGACCCCGGGCACATCTTCCAAGAGCACATGGCCTTGTGCCAAGATAGCGACCATGATCATTTCGATCACGTGACGCTTGTCTTGTATGACTTGTTCAATATTCGAAATTACGGCCTCTGCCATGGCCACGAGGCCTGACAGATCTTCTTTTGGTGAATTGCTCACTATGTTGCACTACCCCTCTGGCGCTCTGGTGCCCACCTCGGCCACCCTCCGTGGCTTTAAGCAATAAACCACAGAATAGAGGGTTTCCTTCCCAAAGACGGGCCGCTTAGTGGCTCGTGTCTACGCTCTCTTGGCTTGTGCGGGCCTAAGATAACTTCGGTGGAACCCCATTCAACAGCACAGAGAGGATCTTGGCTCGCCTCGGTAAAGGCGGTCTTGTCGCGACCGGATTTATGGCTCAGCTCGTTGCGGTTGATGTGGTCACTGGTGCCCAATCGATGGTGGGCGAAAGCTCCGTTCTTGCCACTGCCCGACCGATCTTACTGGCGTTTTAGGGCCGTGACCGCCTACGGCGACTCAGCTCGAGCTCCTTCGGCCAGAGACACGGTTACTTATATAAGCTGGTGCCGCGATTGGTACCGCACCAAGCGGTAATAATGACTAGCTTGACGCCAGAATCAAGGTGTAAAAGGACTCATCCATGCCGTTTCCGCCACGGCTGATTTCCACTATGCCATTGCATTTTAGGTTAATAGCAAGGCTGCTTTGGCCATGGCTGCTATCGGATCGGCTGCCATGAGGAATGACCGTGGCTTCAACAACGGGACGTTCGAGGGTTTCGAAGAATTTCTTAGTGGCAATCACAGCCGGTTTGTCTCGGTTGAGGTTTTGAAACTTGATGTACCAATGGTGCGCCCGCAAGAAGCCGCCCACGGCACGCAGCCGATTCGCCAGTCGATCTTGTTGCGGATTCGTGATGTCGCCGGACGGATTGGGATTGGGGAGTGTATGGCGCTCGCAGCGCCGACCTATACCAGTGAGTGGCGCGATGGTGCTTGGGCGGTTTTGAACCAGTGGCTGGTGCCACAACTCTTGGAGCATCAGGTCCTACCTAATCAGAATGTCACCGGGCACCCAATGGCGTTGGCCGCGATCGAGATGGCCTTGGCCGACCTTTACACCCAGACCCATGCCGTGTCTGTGGCAAAACTGGTGGGGTCAAGCACCAGGTCAATTGTGCCGCGGGCCGTAGTGGGGGTTGGTGTTGGCCAAGCTGACCGGGCTCAAAACGAGCGTATCGATGACCTGGTGGATGAAATCGCGCTCCGAAGGGATCGCGGCTATCGAGCCGTCAAGATCAAAATCTCGCCCCAGTGGAGCACCCGGCCTTTGGCGGCATTGCGTTCGGTATGGCCTTCGCTAGACCTAGCCGTAGATGCCAACGGTAGTTTTTCTAATCACGCTGCCGACTTGTTGGAGCTTGAAGAATATTCGCTTAGCTATATTGAGCAACCGTTTAAGGCGCATCAAATTAAACTTCATGGCTTATGGCAAACTCGACTTGAGACAATGTTGGCTCTTGACGAATCGATTTCAAGCCCCGAGATGCTGCAGCTGGTAATAGAACTTGGCATTGGTGGGCTAATTAACATCAAGCCAGCTCGTTTGGGGGGTTTAGTACCCACCATGGACGCCAACCATTTGTTAGGAGAATTTGGCGTCGACGGGTTTTGCGGAGGGATGTACGAACTGGGTTTGGGTCGCCGGTTGGCCTTAGCAGTGGCTGGCCTTGCGAACCTGGCGGGAAGGCCGAGTGATTTAAGTCCTACCGAGGAATACTTAGAAAACGACATCGCTCCGCAGCTGGTTTTGGGGGCAGATGGCACGGTCGCTATACCCGACAGTATTGGGTTAAGTAGCAACCTACTTGACGATGCGATCATCAATTTCACCATCGAACAAGCCGTTTTTCAGGCCCGTTCTTAAACCATTTTGAAACGGCTATGAACTCCGAACCTTCCACTAACGTCAACCCCGACCTTGCTCGGGAATGGAACTTGGCGGTGATTGTTGGAACGGCTGGCGAGCTGCATGGTCGTGAGTTTCCTACCGACGGGGGTCGTTACGCCTGGTTTATGCGGCCCACCGCCAAAGCGTTGGTATTAGGCAGCACTCAAAATGAGAAGCAGCTGAACATGGACGCCATTGAAGCCGACGGGGTGGAGTTGGTGAAACGCCGAAGCGGCGGTGGTGCCGTTTTGGTGCTTCCCGAAGCGGTAACTTGGCTTGACCTTGTGATCCCAGTCGGTGATCCGTGGTGGGTTGATGACGTTGGTCAGGCCATGTACCCAGTGGGGGAGCTGTGGCGTCAGGCCTTAGAGACTCTGGGTGTTTACACCACGGTGCATCGTGGTGCGTTGATGTCGACTGGTTGGTCACGTGAGGTGTGTTTCGCGGGTATTGGTAGTGGCGAGGTACTCGCTGCTGACGGGCGAAAACTGGTGGGTATCTCGCAACGTCGTACTCGCTATGGTGCTCGTTTTCAAACCATCATGTACCACCACGACACGAGTAATGACCTGCTGCGATACTTCAATGCCTCCGCAGATGAGGCCAACTCGCTGATTCAGGTCCTCACCGGTACCACCAGCTACCGCGCGCTGGATCAGAAGCGGCTCGCGGATGCTCTTAAGCATGTCTTGCGACGCTCAGGCGACGGGAATAGGTAAAACCCGCCACTTCCATCCCCAAAATATTTCCTTAAGCAGCTAAAAGCGCTTCTAGCTGGGGAAACATGCTCGAATCTTCTTAGATAGCTCTCCTCCGGCGAGCCTTAAGTGTCTCAGGCTGTCGTTACTCTGGGGCAAAGTGGTGCAAAGTGGGTTGACGTGGGGGGGAATGGGGCATACTGTGTCACCCAGTGGAACGGCAAGGCTTGTCTATTGCCAATCCACGAAACATCCACAGTCAGGCTTTATTCTCCGAAACCAGGTAGGAGCACCGTGTTCGTTGGGACGTTCGAGCATTCGCTCGACGACAAAGGAAGAGCAGTTCTTCCCTCAGCGTTTCGCGGCTACCTCGTCGAAGGGGGAGTAGCAGCCAACCTTGGCGACTGCATTGGCGTGTGGACACCCGATGAGTTCAAGAACATTGCCAACGAATGGAACTCAAGGGTGAAACAAGGTCAGGCCACCCTCAAGTTTTTCCGGGTGTTTATGGCTTCAGCCGCCGAAGTCCGACCCGATAGCCAAGGTCGAATCTCATTGCCCCAACACCTGCGTGATCAGGCGGGACTTGGGAAAGACCTAGTGATTAACGGCCGCTTCGATCGAATTGAAATCTGGGGTGCCGACAACTGGCAGAACCTCACCGAAGATTCGGAAACAAGCCTGGCAGAAGCGGTTTCAGAATTAGGAATTTAAATCAGCGAGTAACGAAACAGTCAATGTAAAAAGAACCCGAATCTCCGCCCATGTATCCCACCACCACCCACACTCGACCCACAGATAGCTCACGAGCAACCTCCCGACCGTTGGGATGGCTTGCCCCTACTCCACCCGCTTCCCATCTTGTTTATTCGGGGAGAAATCCCGAAGAACGTTCGACGGCCGGGGGGTTGCTGGTAAGCGCATCTGATCGAGGAAACCGTGGTGAAACGAACGGCAACAATCACCAAGATCAACCATTGCCTGATTCGGTACCACCAGCCCTAACCAACTCCGAAGACACTGCTGCGGCCTCGCATGAACGTCGAGCGGCCATGGAAAGCTCAGCTTTCAATCATCAACCGGTCATGTTGGACGAAGTGGTTGAACTATTCGCTTCCGTGCCAAGCGGTGTGGTCATTGATGCCACCTTAGGTGGTGGTGGTCATGCTCAAGCCTTACTTGAAGCTCACCCCAACCTGCGTCTCTTAGGTATTGACCAAGATGAGGTGGCCTTAGCAGCGGCGGGTGAACGTCTCGGCAAATTCGGTGATCGCGTTCAAACGGTACACGGTCGTTTCGATCAGCTTGAAGAACTGTTTCACCGCCTCGAACCCTGGCACAACCAGGTGGATGCCGTTGGTGTCCTTTTCGATCTTGGTGTCAGTTCACCACAGCTGGATGTCGCCGAGCGGGGTTTTAGCTACCGCAGTGAAGGCCCCCTCGATATGAGGATGAACCCTTCTCAAAGTCTGAACGCTGAGGTAGTGGTAAACACTTATTCCTTGGGCGAGCTGACCAGCGTTTTGGCTCGTTTTGGCGAAGATCGCCATGCTCGTCGTGTAGCGCAAGCCATTGTGGCCGCCCGGCCAATTACCAGCACCACCGAGCTAGCTGAAATCATCAAGTACGCTATTCCCGCTCCGGCACGGCGACGTGGTGGTCATCCCGCAACTCGCACCTTCCAAGCTATTCGCATTGAAGTCAACGCTGAATTGGATATTTTGGCCAGCTCGCTTCGACAGGCGATTGAGGTGTTGCGAAGCGGTGGTCGTTGCGCGGTGCTGTCGTATCACTCCGGTGAAGACCGCATCGTCAAACGTGAATTTTTAAATGCTGAGTCGGGTGGGTGCCAATGCCCGCCTGGTTTGCCTTGTGTATGTGGTGCCGAACCGGAAGTCCGTATTTTGCGCCGGGGTGGTTGGACTCCGTCGGCCGTAGAACTTGAACGCAATCATCGTGCAGCTAGTGCGCGTTTGCGTGCAGTAGAAAAACTTGAAAGGGGCCACGCGTGAGCGTCGTCATTGATCCCAGATCAGCCCTAGCGGTTGCGCCGTTAGAAGAATTTAACCCGGGTGTGGTGCCAGAACGGCCCACACTGCGCCTGGTTGAGACCGCCCCCCGCAAACAGATCCGGGTTGGCCTCTGGTCCACTCTTTCCCTAGTAGCCATTTTTGCGGGATTGCTGGCTTTAGCCGCCATGCACTCCTTGGTGGTACAAGCGCAGTTCGAACTGGAACATGTTCAACAACAAGTGTCTGAAACCAAGGGGTTGATTGAGGCCCAGCGCGTAGAACTGGCCCGTTTGGAAGCCCCGGTGGCCGTTACTAGTGCGGCTCGCGACCTGGGCATGATCGAACCTGAAGAGCGGCTGTACCTAGCGACTGGTAAATGAGCTTGCGAGGTTGGGGGGACATCGACACAGCCGATGCCCGAAACGTAAACTCAAACGCTGATCGACTGCTTCGCTCCCGGCCTCCATCGCGCCGCCTCGGCGTGTTGCTGCTGACTTTAGCTTTGTTGTTCGCTGGAATTATGGGTCGACTGATTGACCTTCAAGTGATCGATTCGGCGGGTTTAGTGGCGTATGGAGAATCGCAGCGCATGCGCTCGCAAACCTTGCCAGCCAGCCGCGGTTCCATTCTTGACCGCAGCGGTGCCGAGTTGGCTTTGTCGATCCCGGCCTACAGTGTGATTGCTGATCCGCGAACGGTTGACCCCAGTGTCAATCCGGCTGCCAAGCTGGCCTCGGTTTTAGAGCTTGAAACCGATGTGGTGCAGGCAAAACTCGATCGAGATTCAGCATTTGAATATCTGAGTCGCCAGGTCAACCTAGATATCGCCACCCAGGTTCGTTCGTTGAAGCTTGACGGCATTTACGTACAGCCAGAACCAAAACGTATCTATCCGGCGCAAGCCATGGCTCGTTCTATCGTGGGCCAAGCCGACATTGACGGTCTTGGAATTTCCGGCTTAGAAGCACAATTTGATGATGTATTAACTGGCGATCCTGGCGAGCTGTTTTTCGAGCGGAGCTTGGCTGGCGTCGCTATTCCGGTTGGGGAACATGAAAGTAAACCGGCGCGAGCTGGGGATAGTGTTCGTTTGAGTCTTGACCGAGGCATGCAGTTTATGGCCGAAGAGATTCTGCAGGAACGAATCGAGGAAACCGAGGCCCAGGGCGGGACACTAATTGTTATGGTGCCCGGTACCGGTGAGATTTTGGCCATGGCCAATATGTCGCGCAACAAGGAAACGTCTCTGGTCGAGCCTTCTAGCTACAACCGGGCGTTGATCGATACCTTTGCGCCGGGTTCTGTTATGAAGCTGGTTACCTTGTCGGCTTCATTGGAAGAAGGGCTGAGTACACCTGATCGGCTTATTGAAGTGCCGTACGGAATTGAGGTGGGCGGCCATCTCTATCAAGACAGCACTTTGCATGGAACCGAAACCTGGCCGGTGTCTAAAGTCCTGGTTGAGTCTTCCAACGTGGGTGCCATTCGGTTGGGAATGGAGCTTGGACGTTCTCAAGTGGCGCAATATGTAGACAGGTTTGGCTTTGGCAAGTCCAGCGGTTTGAACTTTCCCGGTGAATCGTCGGGCGTGGTACGCCCGGTCGAATCGTGGCACGGGTCGGATATCGCTGGTGTGATCATAGGTACCGGTGTGGGAACCACGGCGCTACAGGTGCTCTCGGCGTACAACGTTATTGCGAATAAAGGTGTCTATGTGGCACCGCGACTAGTCGACGCTCGTATCGATGCCGATGGTCAAAGTATTCCCTTAACTACACCCGAGCCGTATCGGGTTATCTCGGAAGCAACCAGCAGCCAAATGGCCCAAATGTTAGGCCAGGTCGTGACCGAGGGGACCGGAACCTTGGCGGCCGTTCCTGGCTACAACGTGGCCGGCAAGACTGGCACCGCTTGGAAAATGCAATCCAATGGCACCTTTGAAAAGCCTGGTGGTGGGCGAGACTACATGGCCACCTTTGTGGGTTTTGCCCCGCTGGAAGACCCGAGGGTTTCAGTGATTGTGGTGCTGGATGGGCCACGCAACGTGCATTCCGGTGGTTCAGCCGCGGCGCCAGCATTTTCACGAATCACCGAACATGCTTTAACCCAACTAGACATTGCGCCATCGGAAATTGCAGGTAGTAACGATGCCAACACCGTGACAGTTGGTGCGGCATCGTCATCCAGATTGCGAGCCCGGGCTGCTACTGCCAACGCAACTAACACCTCAAGTGTCTCCAGCGGTGGTGACCGCAATGAAGCTGCGGCAGGTTCTACCCTTGGTCGTGACAATGGTTGAGAGCCAGCCTTATCAGGCGCCCTTAAGTGAGTTGGTCGACGCCGTGGCTGCCTTAGATGGCGGAATTTTAACTACTGGCGTTGACCAAGAGGCAGCTCAGCTGGTCGTTGGTGGGATCAGCTACGACTCGCGGAGTACTGGCCCTGGTGACCTGTTCATCTGTGTGGTGGGCGGCGGCCATGACGGGCACGATTTCGCAGAAGCGGCCATAGCAAATGGTGCCGTGGCGCTCGTAGCTGAGCGCCAATTGCCCCTTCCCATTCCGCAAGTTGTGGTAACCGATGCTCGCCGGGCTATGGCAGCGGTGTCCAATATTTTTTATCGGGTGCCCAGCCGTCGCTTGTCGGTGATTGGAGTTACCGGGACCAATGGTAAGACCACGCTGACTCACATGTTGGCCGCTATTTTTCGGGCCGCGGGGAAAAAGGTTGAGGTTTTAGGAACACTATCTGGTCCCCGCACCACTCCGGAAGCCCCAGAGTTGCAGCAACGTTTGGCTAGTTTTGCCGATGCTGGGGTAGAGGTGGCAGCCATTGAGGTTTCATCACATGCTTTGGCGCAACATCGGGTAGATGGCACGTACTTCGATGTGGCGGTCTTTACCAACCTTGGACGCGATCACCTCGACTATCACGAGAATATGAACGACTACTTCAAGGCCAAAGCGCGTCTCTTTGAGCCCGATATGGCTGCGGCGGCGGTGGTTAATCTTGATGATCCATATGGTCGGTTGTTGCGTGACGCTGCGCTAATCCCGACCCACACCTATTCGATGGCCGATATTGGCGAGGTAGAGCTCGCCCCGTCGTCATCATCGTTCAAGTGGCACGATGAGAAGGTATTGGTGCCATTGGGCGGTCGGTTTAACGTGTCAAACGCCCTGGGCGCGGCCACAGCAGCGAAATTAATGGGAGTTGAGAACGCGGCGGTGGTGGCAGGGTTGGCTAATTTGGCTGCGATTCCAGGCCGTTTCGAAACGGTTCCGTTATCAGCGCCGTTTTCGGTCATAGTAGATTTCGCGCACACTCCCGATAGTCTTGCCGGAGTTTTAGAAGCAACCCGAGAGTTGGCCCTCGGACATCAACTGCACGTGGTGTTTGGCTGTGGTGGCGATCGCGATAAAAGTAAGCGGGCCCCGATGGGTCGCATTGCCAGTGAATTGGCCGACAACGTCATCGTGACTAGTGACAATCCTCGTTCCGAGAATCCAGCTGAGATTATGGCCAGTATTGTGGAAGGCACCGTTAATCAAGATTCAGTTACCGCCGAGGTTGATCGCCGCCGCGCTATTGCGTTGGCCTTGAAACGAGCGGCACCCGGTGATGTTATTTTGATCGCCGGTAAGGGCCACGAATCAACTCAGGAAATCAACGGCGAATTTTTCCCATTTCGGGATAGCGCTGTGGTGGAAGAGGAATATCTTCGGCTCGGGAAGGCTAATTGATGGTTAGGTTGTTGCTAGCGGCCGGAATTGCCATGGCAGTTTCACTAGCGGCCAGCCATTTTTTGGTGCGTTGGTTCAAAGCCAAGCACATTGGTCAACCTATCCACGAAGATGTTCCCGACGGGCACATCATTAAAGCTGGCACCCCGACCATGGGTGGCATTGGCATTGTATTAAGCCTGTTGGTGGCCTATTTCTTCACGAACATGGTTCGTGGAACCTACACGCGCACCGGTTTAATCATTGTTTTCACCATTGCTGGTGCCGGATTTGTAGGCTTTTTAGACGACTGGATCAAAGTTCGCAGCGAACGCAATCTAGGTTTGAGCAAGCGGGCCAAGTCGGTTGGTCTTTTGGTCGTTGCGGTTTCCTTCATCGTCTTGATGCTGGCTTTCACTAACGTATCTACCACTTTGTCATTCACCCGCGCCGGTCAATTCGGAATCGATTTGGGTAGCGCTGGTTGGGCGGTGTGGGCGTTGTTGCTCATTGTGGGTAGCACCAATGCCGTGAATCTTACCGACGGGCTTGACGGGCTGGCCGCTGGTTCCGCCATTTTGGGTTTCTTTACCTTTTTAGTAATTGGTTTTTGGGGCTTCAGAAACACCGACTTTTATGGCTATAGCCATGCCCTTGACTTGGCGGTAATCGCGGCGGCCATGGTGGGCGCCTGTACCGGATTCTTGTGGTGGAATGCTGCTCCAGCTCGAATAATTATGGGTGACACTGGTTCACTGGCCATTGGGGCTGCTTTTGCCACTTTGGCGTTGGCTAACAACACTCAACTACTGCTCCCCATAATCGGTGGCCTCTATGTAATGGAGACCGTGTCGGTCATTTTGCAGGTTGGTTCATTCCGTCTCACTGGCAAACGAATCTTTCGAATGTCGCCGATTCACCATCATTTCGAGCTGCTTGGTTGGCCCGAGAGCACCATTTTTGTGCGGTTCTGGATTCTGGCTGGCTTATCATCGGCGTTAGCGCTTGGGTGTTACTACGCCGATTTTCTATCTAGCACCGGGCTTGGTGAATTGGTGGTTGGTTCCTAATGAACTCCACCGAAATTACGACCACCGAAATTACGACCGCTGAAATGAAGCCCGGCAATGCCACCATCGCGAATCTGATCATCGGGCTTGGGGTGACGGGGCGTGCCGTGGCCCATGCATTGCTAGTGCGTGGGTTTGAAGTGACTGCTATCGATGATTTTCCTACCGACGCGGCCCGCAACTTTGCGATCGCTGGTGGTTTTCAGCTCTTGGAAACGCCAACGCCACAAGAGGTAGCCGATTTGGTGGCCCGGAGTGAGCGAATTTTGCCGAGTCCCGGTATCCCCGATGCTCATCCGGCCATGGTGGCTGCACAGCGTCACGGGATACCGATTCGATCTGAATTCGACTTGGCACAGCAATGGGACACGAGACCGGTGGCCGCTATTACCGGTACCAACGGCAAGACTACCGTCACCACTTTAGTGACCGAGATGCTAAACGCGAGCGGAATCGAAGCCGCTGCGGTGGGCAATACTGATGTGCCTTATATCGCGGCTATTGATGACCCAAACTTGAAGGTCTTTGTGGTTGAGGCGTCGTCATTTCGACTTGGACATAGCGCTCATTTTGTCCCGAAGGTGGCTACTTGGCTGAACTTTGCTCCCGACCATTTAGACGTGCACGACTCGCTGGCGGCTTATGAAGAGTCAAAAGCCCAAATCTTTCGTTGGCAAGCGCCTAGCGACATCGCGATTTACAATGCTGCCGACCCTACGGTAAGAAAGCATTTGGGTGCTGCCCAAGCGGTTTCGTTCGATCTGGAACAGGGTGATTTTCACCAAGAAGGCGACTACTTGGTTGATGCGAGCGGCCATGCAATTGTGGCGATTTCAGAACTGCCCCGGCGTTTACCACATGATCTTGCCAATGCTTTGGCGGCGGCCGCCACGGCCCAGGCCATGGGTGCTTCGGCACCGGCAATTGCAGCCACCCTTCGTAACTTTCATGGTCTAGACCACCGGATGCAATTCGTTGCTGAACTGAATCACATCAGGTTCTACAACGACTCGAAAGCTACGGTGCCAGAAGCTGTGCAAACCGCTACTGATGGGCTGGGTACTATCGTGCTGATCGCCGGTGGCAGGAACAAAGGTCTTAGCTATAAGCCAATTGTTACCCATGCCAACCATCTTCGTGCAGCAGTTGCCATTGGTGATGCCGCAGCCGAAGTAACCGAACTGATGGTCGAGCATCAAATTCCGGTGGTCAACGCCACCACTATGGAAGAGGCGGTTAATAAGGCTTTTGCGGCGGCCGAACCCGGTGACGCTGTTTTATTGTCGCCCGGCGGTACCTCACACGATTGGTATCGCAACTACGAAGAGCGAGGCCATGATTTCATCGCCTGTGTGAATGCTCTCATTCATCGACAAACCACCCGAGTTGGTGGAAAAACCAAGCAAGAACGCCACGTCAACAGCAATGAGGATCGGTCATGACCGCCATAGTTGAGTCATCGCCTAGCGCCAGCGTTTGGGCCAGCCTTGGCCTTAGTCGCCCTACCGGTCGGCGAACCGGTTTATTCCTCGGCCTCTTAAGCGTGGTCACACTGTTGTGTGTGATTGGTTTGGTGATGGTGGTCTCGGCCTCGAGCGTGGTGGGGCTTTATCAGTTCGGTTCTACCTGGTATTTCGCCAAACGACAGCTCATCTGGCTGGCCATAAGTTTCGCCGTGATGTTCATCACGATGCGGATTGACTATAGGTTTTGGCGCAAGTTAGCTACTCCCATATTGCTGGGCTCGATTGGGGCTTTGATATTGGTTCTGGTCCCTGGCATCGGGGTCAATGTGTATGGGTCAACCCGTTGGATCGGCGCAGGTCCCATCCAGATCCAGCCAAGCGAGTTCGCCAAGTTCGGATTAATTCTCTTTTGCGCCGACTTGTTGTCACGTCGGGTGCACAAGCTGGGGAACTGGAGGCTTACCCTTCGACCTGTGCTGCTGATGACTGGCGCCGTGGCGTTCTTGTTGATGCTCCAACCCAACCTGGGCACCACATTAGTAACCGGTGCCATCGTGGCCGCCATCTTGTTTGTGTCGGGCATGCCGCTTTTACCATTAGGGGTTACCGCCATGACTGCTGGCGGTTTGGCCACCGTTTTGGCTTTTGCCGCGCCGTATCGGCGGGCGCGAATTGTGGGTTCGTTACGTCCTTGGGATGACCCGCTGGGTGATGGTTATCAAACTATTCAGTCAATGGTGAGCATTGCCTTGGGCGGCTTAAGTGGGGTAGGTCTAGGGGCCAGCCGTGCCAAATGGGGTTTCTTACCTTTTGCTCATACCGACTTCGTCTTTGCCATTATCGCCGAAGAGACTGGCATATACGGTGCCGCTCTTGTGATCCTTTTGTTTGTTTTGCTCTGCGTGGTTGGCATTTTGATTGCGCTTCGTGCACAGGATCGCTTTGGTACCCTGGTAGCGACCGGAATTACCACCTGGTTGGCCGTCCAAGCATTTGTCAATGTTGGTGCTGCCATCGCAATCTTGCCCGTCACCGGAGTCCCTTTGCCTTTTGTTTCTTTCGGCGGGTCCTCAATGGTCTCAACCATGGCCGCCACTGGAGTTTTGCTAAACATCGCTCGCCAGGCCCGTCCGGTTGGTCGTCAAATGGCGGCTGAAGTACCTACCTCGGCCTAAGCGGGCCGGAATAGAACGATGGTGACTACCTCAGAACTCAGGCCTTCCAAGCCAACGGCCGCAATTTGGTGCTTGGTCGCTGGTGGCGGTACCGCAGGCCACATTATTCCGGGTCTGGCAGTGGCCCAAGCGCTAGTAGAGATGGGGCACACCCCAGAGAGCATTCACTTTCTAGGCGCTAGCCGAGGTGCCGAGGGCGACATGGTTCCCGCCGCGGGTTTCGAGGTCACCTTGTTACCGGGGCGCGGGCTGAACGGCCGTAAATTGAATTTCGCCAACTTAAAAGCCGCCTGGGGCATTGTGCGAGCGGTTATTAGCGGCATTCGTTTCGTCGGCCGGATACGACCCAAAGTGATTTTGGCACTTGGTGGCTTTGCCGCGGTACCTGGTGTGGTAGGCGGAATCGTTTGGCGAGTGCCAATTATCGTCACCGAACAAAATGCGAAAGCTTCGCTGGCCAATCGACTGGCCGGTCGCTTCGCTAAACGCTGTGCACTGCCTTTTGAAGGCACCGATTTACCCAACGGCGTGGTCACAGGTAACCCCATCCGCCACGAGATTGTGAAAGCAGCCGAAGTTGCCGATGATCCAACACAACGCCGCAGCCTGCGTAGCGAATTTGGCGTTGGTGATGATGACATTTTGGTGGCTGTACAAAGTGGCTCTTTAGGAGCACGGTCCGTTAATCGAGCGGTGATCGAACTGGCCGAGCGTTGGAGAAGCCGGAGCGACGTCGTTATCTACCACGTCATTGGCAGGCGGGACTGGCAAAGTGAACACGCCCGTGTTCCTCAATTGGACGACACAGGCTTGCGTTACCGCCAGGTGGAATTCGAAGAACAGACCCCCAAACTAATGGCGGCCGCTGATGTTTTCGTGGGCCGGGCCGGGGCTTCTACCGTGGCCGAGCTGGCGGTGGTGGGTTTGCCTTCGGTGTTGGTTCCGCTTCCTATTGCACCCCGCGATGCTCAACGCGCTAATGCCATGGTTCTAGAAGCTGAAGCGGCAGCGGTAATTTTAGATGACCACAATGTTTCTGGTGAAAGCCTCGAGTCTGCTTTGAACCATTTCCTACTTGATGAGAATCACCAGAAGGCTGCCCGCGTAGGCGCACGACGAGTTGGGCACGGTGATGCCGCAGCGCAGGTGGCACGGTTGGTGGAAGAGTATGCCCGTGACTAGTACCGCTGTAGATCTCGATCGTCCAAGTGTCATTCACATAGTGAATGTGGCGGGCAAAGCCATGAGTGCCATGGCGGAAATTCTCTTGGCTATGGGCCATACCGTCTCTGGTTATGATCCTAAAGAATTGCCGGTACTAAATCGTCTCCGTGCCCTAGGTGTCACCATTACCACCGGCGAAGATTTTGTGCTGCCGCCCCAGGTAGAGCTGGTCGGGTATTCAACCGCTACGCCGTTGAACCATCCAATTCTAGATGAGGCCCGTCGTCGTGGGATTCCAATGATCGCCAGGCCAGCCCTCCAGGGTGCAATAGCTCACACGCGGCGAACCATCGCGGTGTCGGGTACCCATGGAAAAACCACAACCACTGCCATGCTGGTTCATATCCTCTTGGCCACAAATCAGAATCCGTCGTACATCGTGGGCGGCGACTTTGGTCGTGATATTGGTGGGGTTGCCTGGTCAGATGGCGAGTGGCTGATTATTGAGGCCGATGAAAGCGATGGCACTTTCTTGGGTTTAGGTGCCGAGCATGTGGTGGTCACAAATGTCGACGACGATCACTTAGATTTCTACGGCAGTCGGCAAGCCTTGAAAGAGGCGTTTGCCACCTTTATTTCCAATGCCCCTGGTACCAAAATCGTAGGGACTAACAGCGATACGGCACGGGAATTGGTGCAGAACCTGGCAGTGCTGAGCTTTGGTACTCGTAGCGATGCCGAGGCACGCATTGAGAATCTACGTCCGAGTGGTGCCTCAATATCTTTTGAGCTGGCGATGCCGGATCGCCAAGTGGTACCGGTAACGATTCCTGAACCTGGCCTGCATAACGCCCTGAATGCTACGGCCGCCATTCTTGCCGCAGGGGTAGTGGGGGTTGACCCAGCCGATGCTGCTAGAGCGCTTGTCACCTATCCCGGGGTGAGTCGCCGTTTCGAACGCAAAGGTACGGTCGGCGGAATCGAGGTGGTCGATGATTACGCCCATAATCCTGGCAAAGTGCAAGCTGTGGTGGAAGCCGCCGCCCAAGGGGACTGGCGCCGGGTGGTAGTGGTTTTCCAGCCCCACCGCTACAGCCGAACCGCCGACTTGGGGCATGAATTTGGCCCGAGCTTTGCGGCCGCCGATGTGGTGGTTGTGACGGCCATTGACCCCGCAGGTGAACCGGTTCGCGAAGGGATCACCGGGGCTTTAGTTGTAGACGCTATTCAAAACTCCAACCCTCAAGTAGAGGTTTATAGTGTTGAAGAGCCTGGGAATGTATTACCAACAGTTATGGGCATCTTGCGCCCAGGTGACGTCTGTTTAACCTTGGGGGCGGGGTCTATTACCTATTTTGGCGATGAGCTTTTGGCGTCGTTAGAAGCCGAGACTCCAAGGCAGTTGCATCATGGCTAATACCAGTGGCGAGAACGAGTTGCGCGAAGTTGGCCGTGAAGCCGATTTGGTGGCCTTAGCAGACGAACTAGGCGAGTTGGCACAAATAGATGTGCCGCTCAGCCCGCGCTGCACCTATCGAGTTGGTGGTTCGGCCAAGGTTCTGGTTGAGGTAACTTCGTGGGACCATATCGAGCTGCTTTTGTCAGTCACGGCCAAATATCGCCCCAAGGTCTTGGCGGTGGGTAAAGGCTCGAATCTCTTGGTCTCTGATGATGGGTTTTTGGGCTTGGCGGTGGTCCTTGGCCACGGATTCGACCACATTGAAATCGAAGGTGATGTCATCCGAGCTGGAGCAGCGGCCGGTTTGCCGGTAGTTGCACGTCGTAGTGCCGGGGCTGGCCTGACCGGATTTGAGTGGGCGGTGGGTGTACCGGGTTCAGTAGGTGGGGCGCTGCGAATGAATGCTGGCGGCCATGGCTCCATGATCTCGAACGTGTTATTCCGGGCAAAGGTGGCCGATTTGTATTTGGGCACGATCAGCGAGTTCACCGTTGATGAACTTGATTTGTCGTACCGTCATTCCAACCTGGAGGCCCACCAGTTGGTGCTTGAAGCCGAGTTCCAGTTGCGGCCTGGCAGTGCCGAAGCCGCTGAAGCCGAGATCCACCAGATCGTTAAATGGCGGCGAGAAAACCAGCCCGGCGGACGCAACGCTGGATCGGTTTTTACCAACCCACCCGGAGCGTCGGCCGGAGCCTTAATTGACGCGGCTGGTGCCAAAGGGTTGCGAGTTGGCAGTGCCGAAGTTTCCACCAAGCATGCCAACTTTATTCAGGTTGACCCGAACGGCTTAGCCGCTGATGTAGTGGCATTGATGAGGTTGGTACGCCAAAAGGTTTATCAGCATGCCGGGGTGGTATTAGAACCGGAGACCCGTTTAATCGGTCTCGAGTTGGGCGAGCTTGAAATCGACGGCAACGCTGAGGCTGATTAGTGGAACCTACGCCTGTAACAACACCAATGCAGCCGGTAGAAGCACCGAGCATGGATGCGCGATTAAGAGCTCGACGAATAGAGGTTTTACGTTCCCAAGGGCGAAAGCGCCTACGACGCTTGGTGGTTGCCTTGGCGCTAACCGTGCTGTTAGTGGCGGCATGGGGTCTCACTCGCAGTCCGTTGCTTGATGTCGACGAGTTTGTGATAAGCGGAGCTACAAGCACCGCTGAGGCTGACATTATTTCTGCCAGCGGTATTAGCTTGGGCGATGCGTTAACCGACGTGAATTTGGAACAAGCCACCCAGGGGGTAGCTGCTTTACCTTGGGTTCAAAACGCCCAGGTTGAACGCAGCTGGTCGGGCAAGATTTTGGTGAATGTTAATGAACGGGTGCCCGCGGCCATCGTGGAAGATGGACGTTCACAAACATGGTTGATTGATGCTTCGGGCCAAGTGCTCGGGTTGGTAAGCGATTATAAAAGCCCTACCAATGCCACCAATGCGGTTGAGCTAGCGGCGCTAACCACAATTTCGGGTATCGAATCACCAACATTGGGCGAGAAGCTGGAAAGCGTACCGGATCAGTTAATTTCATTGGTTACGGCTGTGCCCGATGATCTAGCTGCCATGGTGCATAGGGTTTACCTCGACGCCGCCGGTGAGATTTGGTTCGAATTGGTGGGCGAGTCGAATGACGCTCCACCCGACAACCCGAGCACCGAAGAGTCCGAGACCGCGGTTGCGGGTCGAATTCGTTTCGGTGATGCTCGTAACCCGCATGAACAGCTGCGTTCAGCATCGCTGGTTGTGGCACAGGTTGACCTGGTCGATCTCGATGTAATTGACGTTCGAGTTCCATCCGATCCGGTGGTTACCAGAATCGATTCCAGCATGGCTGGAAGCAGCGGCGAACAAGATTGAAAGTAGTTAGATAACACTAAATGACCTACGCGCATTCCCAGCCCAGAACCTTGGCTAGACTTCCGTGAAACTAATAGAGTCTGATTCAGTACCTGAGGTTGAGGCCCATAGTGGCCTATATTTAAACCTAAGATTTAACCTTCGTTTGATGCTCGGTTGTCGGCCGGTTCAGGCGAGCCAGCTTCGTCCCTGTCCCCATTCTCCGTGGAGGTAGCCCCCGACCATGGCCGATGTTTCCAGTAATTACCTAGCAGTCATAAAGGTCATAGGTGTCGGTGGCGGTGGTGTTAACGCCGTAAACCGCATGATTGACGCCGGTTTGAAAGGTGTCGAATTCATAGCCATCAACACCGATGCCCAGGCCCTCTTGATGAGCGACGCAGATGTCAAACTTGATATCGGACGCGAGCTCACCCGAGGGTTGGGCGCTGGTAGCGACCCCGAAATTGGTCGCCAAGCAGCTGAAGACCATCGTCAAGAAATTGAAGATGTCCTTCAGGGCGCCGACATGGTGTTCATTACCGCCGGTGAAGGTGGTGGTACCGGAACCGGTGCCGCGCCGGTGGTTGCCGAGATAGCGAAATCGCTCAACGCGCTAACCATTGGTGTGGTGACTCGACCCTTCACCTTTGAAGGTCGTCGCCGTTCGGTGCAGGCCGAGGCGGGTATTCAGCGGCTGCGTGAAAAGGTTGACACCCAGATCGTTATTCCCAACGATCGGCTACTCACCATTGCCGACGATAAAACGTCGATGCTCAACGCTTTCAAGATGGCCGACGAGGTGCTCTTGCAAGGTGTGCAAGGTATTACCGACCTGATTACCACCCCGGGCTTGATCAACACCGACTTTGCCGATGTGAAAATGGTGATGAACGACGCCGGTTCGGCTTTGATGGGTATTGGCTACAGCTCGGGTGAAGGGCGAGCTTTGGCCGCCGCCCGAGCCGCGATTTCCTCGCCATTGCTTGAAGCGTCAATCGAAGGTGCCCGCGGAATTCTGTTAAACATCTCGGGTGGCTCCGATCTTGGCTTGTTGGAAGTTAATGAAGCCGCCGAAGTAATCCACGCCGTGGCACATCCCGATGCCAACATCATTTTCGGTGCGGTCATCGACGATGCAATGGGCGACGAAATTAGGGTGACCGTAATTGCCGCCGGTTTCGATCGTTGGGATGAAAAGAAACCAGCAGTTTCTGAATCTCGAACGCCGTCATTTCTAGAACAAACGTCAAGCTCGCCGAATCAGCCCACTGATATTTTCTCGGACGCCGACGATGATGACGACGACTTTGACAGCGATGACGATTTCGACGTGCCGTCGTTCCTGCGCTGATAAAATATAGCTGACCTTTAGCAACGATCTATGCAGTCTTTTGAACCGCGACCGCTAAGCGATGGCCGGTTTGTGCATTTCGGTTTCACTAGCCGCTCCGATGGCGACTTCGCACCATCAAACGATCCAGCCCGCTTGGCGCAGCTTCGTGACCAGGTGTCAGCTGGAGCATGGACGTCGTTAAACCAAGTTCACGGTGCCAATGTGATATGGGTCGAAACCCCCGGCGCAGGTACCGGTGCCGATGCCGATGTCGCGATCACGGCTACCAGCGATGCCACCCTTAGCATCCACACCGCCGATTGTGCGCCGGTCATTTTTGTGGCGGAGGAAGGGCTAATCGGGCTTGCCCACGCCGGATGGCGTGGTATGGATGCGGGTGTGTTGGAAGCCACGGTGGCCGCTATGCGTCACCGGGGTGCAGCTCAAATCACTGCCTATGTTGGTCCTTGTATTCACCAAGAGTGCTACGAGTTTTCAGTTGACGAACTTGATCGTTTGAGCCAAAAGTTTGGCCGCACGGTGGTCGGTAAGACTGCCTGGGGAACCCCGGCCTTAGATGTGCCCGCGGCGCTGAGCGTGGTGTTAGAGCGCTTAGAGGTGACCAGCGACTTTTCGCAGTGTGTTTGTACGGCTTGTGATGAGGGCTGGTATTCACATCGTGCTCGCCAAGATCAGGGTCGGCAGGTTGCTTATGCACGCATCACAACGCATCCATGAGGTGTGAAAGGCAAAATCCCCAATGGCACCTCATGTTTTGGCTAGCCTTTGACATAACCTGATCTGCTACAGCATTGCTGGGCGGTTAAGCTGGTACGAGAGTTTGAGAGGAGCCGTATGTCGAGCATGTGGCGCAAAGCGATGGTCCATTTGGGCCTCGGTGACGACGACGAATACGACGGCTATGACCCAAAGCCACTTAATTCGGGTCCCGCTGGGCCGAGCGCGCCCCGACCTGAACCTCAGCCGTCAAACATCCATCAGGTGAACGTCACGCCGGTCGCTCCTGTGCCAGAGTCTCGCGCAAGTGGTGTCACTCCACTGGGCTCGGCCCGTACGTCCCACGGTGGTTCCGTGCGTTTTCCACAAGATTCAGGTCCACCTAGCCAGCCCACGGTGCGACCTATCTCCGCTGAAGAAGAAGGGGTCCGCACCATTCCAGCACCAACTTCGACTACTAGTTCAGCTAGCGGGGTTCGAACCATTCCACGCCCTAGCGCCAAACCATTAGTGGTTTCTCCCCGGCATTTCCAAGATGCTCAGCTAGTGGGAGATACCTTTAAGTCGAAGCAACCGGTCATCATAAACCTCCAAGGTGTTGATCGTGATTTGTCCCGGCGTTTCGTCGATTTCACTAGCGGACTTTGCTATGGCTTAAGCGGACAAATGGAAAAAGTTGCCTCCGACGTGTTCTTGTTGACCCCAGCTGACGTTGAAGTGTCGCGTGAAGAACGTCAACGTTTGCAGGAAGACGGCTTATATGAGTCGTAGGTTGGCACTTTGAACGATCTGGTATGCACGCTTCTTGGTTACTATCTCATCATCCTCTTAGCCCGGGTTGTGCTGAGCTGGTTTCCGATTTCGCGGGGGTCTTTTCTAGAAGGGGTAGCGTCACTTCTATACGCACTCACCGAACCACTGTTAGGGCCACTGCGCCGAGTGCTGCCGCCAGTTCGACTTGGTGGAATGGGTCTCGACCTGTCACCGCTGATCGTATTTTTTGGCATCAATATTTTGCGCGAAATTTTGTGTTACTGAGGCCGTAGCCGCCTTTCATCTAGTTTGGAACCTTAATCTTATGGATCTCACGCCAGAGCTTTTACGCAATGTCGAGTTTGCCGACGCCCGCAAGGGCGGATATGTGCATGACGATGTTGATCATTTCCTAGATATGGCCGCCGATGCTCTTGCCGAACAGCAACAGCAACGCCAGGTTCTGGAAGCCCGTTTGCGAGCGGCCGAAACACGTTTAGCCAATACGCCAACCACCGTGGCGGCTGAACCTTCTGACACCGAAGAAACACTGCGACGCACCTTGGTTTTGGCGCAACGTACCGCTGATGCCGCGATCGAGGAGGCGAAAGCTGAGGCTGCCAAGCGCATCGCCAACGCCGAGGCCGACGCCAACAAAATCGTTCGTGACGCTGAAGAGGCCGTGGAACGTGATGTTGGTGCAAAACGTGACCAGCTTCGTAGTGAAATCGCCGCCCTTGAAGTGGAGCGTACCGGACTACACGATCGAATCTCACGCTTGCGCAGTTACGTTGAATCCGAGCGTTCACGTCTAAAGGCCCAGCTAGAGTCAGTCGCTCGGGCCATTGAGCAGGAAGATTTCGAGGTTGAACCGGCCAACACCATTGACGAAGTGCCTCTGGTCGACACACCGTCTTCTGCTGTGGCCACCTCGGTATCTGCTCCAACCGATGAGCCTGCAACAAGGGAAGACACCCAAGCAGTTTCCACTCGAGCGGAAGTGAGGCCAGAATCAACGCCTGAAATAACACCCACCGCTTCTGAAAACGACCTTTCGCAGCTTCCACCACCTCCGGAAGAAGAATCTCTAAGCGAAACTGGTAGCAGCGCCAATAATCGTCACGATCGCAACCTTGATGATGCTGGACCGCCAACCGAAGCAACGCCGGTAATTGTGGCGGGTAGCGGTGCGGGGGCACCTCATCTGGACGAGCTGCGCCGTGCTGTTAGCCAAGGCGAAGATGCCTTCGATCAAGACGACGCCGCCATGGCCGCCTTTTTTGATCAGGACGAAGGTGGCGATGAAGACAAACGCCGCTTTGGGCGTCGCCGTTAAATCATCGTGTGGCTACGTCACGGCGCCATTAAACAATGGCGCCGTGAAACCCAGGCGGCGTTAAACCACTTGGGTGGTCATCGTTGGAGCTCACCCTTGGTTGGAAGCCACCGAGAAGGCAATGCTGACCGCCATGTCATCAATTGATCCTGTAGCGGTGGCCGTGGGAGCTTGAGTTCCAGCCATCGCTTCATCCCCGTAGGTGGTGGCGGTCGCTAAAACTTGAGCTGCAATCCAGGCTTCATGCGCCCTCAAGGCTTCCTCAAGTGAGGTATCAGCCTGAATATTCAGCGCAATCCGGTCGGTCACGTTCAGGTCGGCATCTTTGCGAGCCTGTTGCACCAAACGGACGAGGTCGCGTGCCTGGCCTTCGGCCTTAAGCTCGGCTGTGATATGGGTGTCAAGGATAGCTACGGCGTCATTGCTGCGTAGGGCCTGGCCCACGCTGCCTTCTTTGGGCCGTAACGAAAGGTCGAACTCGGTTGAACTTAAGGTGTGGCCCGCCACTTGAACGTCATCACCGACCTTGGTCCATTCACCGTTTCTGGCTGCCGCCATAACCTTTTGCACATCACCGCCCAGTTTTGGTCCCAAGATGCGCCCAATGGGCTTCAACACAAATTCGGCGTGCTCGGCCAAGTTGTCACTCAGCAGCACTTCTTTCACGTTGACTTCGTCTTTGATGAGATCAACATAGGGCGCCAAACGTTCGGCGTTGCGCCCGGCCACCACTAGTGAAGCCAGGGGCAATCGAGTTCGAAGGCCATTTTCTTCTCGTAGGAACAGGGCTGCGGTGCAAACGTCGCGAACCCGGTCCATGTCTTCCACCAAGGAAGTGTTGGCTGGCAGTGTTTCGGCATCGGGCCAGTCGGTTAAATGCACACTTTCTTCACCGGTGAGACCCTTGTAGATTTCCTCGCTGACCAGTGGCAACAGCGGTGCTACTACCCGCATAAGCACCGTTAACACGGTGTAGAGGGTGTCTTGGGCATCGCCAGAACCGGCACCGTTATCGCTGCCCCAGAAACGTTCTCGCGATCGACGGATGTACCAATTGTTGAGCGCATCAATGAAGCTTGAGACGTCTTGGGTGGCGGTGGCCAAATCGAGGTTGTCAAGATGCTTAGTAACCCCAACCACTAGTTCATGGGTCTTGGCCAGAATGTAGCGGTCAAGCACATGGTTCGAGTCGGTACGAAGGCTTGCTCGACGGCCATCGGCGTTAGCGTACAAAGTGAAGAATAAATAAGCATTCCAGATCGGCATCATCACTTGACGCACCACTTCGGCGACGTCTCTACCGTCTTCGGCAATACGTAGGTCGCCGCCCCGCAAGATTGGTGACGACATTAAAAACCAGCGCAGGGCGTCGGCCCCTAGGTCTTCAAATAGGTCTTCTGGGTCGGGATAGTTGCGCTTAGATTTGGAAAGCTTTTTGCCTTCGTGGTCGAGCACCACGCCGTGACATATCACATTCTTGAAGGCCGGGGTGTCGAACAGTGCTGTGGCGAGCACGTGCAACGTGTAGAACCAACCTCGGGTTTGGGCCACATATTCAACAATGAAATCACCGGGGTGATGATTGTCGAACCATTCTTTGTTTTCGAAGGGGTAGTGGACTTGGGCAAATGGCATTGAGCCCGACTCAAACCAGCAGTCCAAAACCTCCGGCACGCGACGCATCATCGATTGACCGGTTGGGTCATCGGGATTGGGCCGAACCAACTCGTCAATAAAAGGCCGATGTAGGTTATCGGGGCGCACCCCAAAGTCACGCTCTAGTTCGTCGAGCGATCCGTACACGTCGACCCTTGGGTAACGCGGGTCATCGCTGCGCCAAATAGGAATAGGAGAGCCCCAGAAGCGGTTGCGACTGATTGACCAATCACGAGCGTTGGCAATCCACTTGCCAAACTGGCCTTCTTTCACGTGATCTGGAATCCAATTGATCTGCTGGTTTAGTTCAACCATGCGGTCACGAAACTTGGTGACCTCCACATACCACGAACTTATAGCGCGGTAGATGATTGGGGTACCGGTGCGCCAACAGTGGGGATAGTTGTGTTCATAAGTTTCGTGTTTAACTACCCGGCCCTGATCTTTTAGGTAGCGGATAATGTCGGGGTTGGCGTCAAAGACATTTACGCCAGCCCATTCCGGCACTTCAGTGGTGAACTTTCCAGAGTCGTCTACTGGCACCACCAGCGGGATACCAGCTTCTTGCGCGATTCTTTGGTCGTCTTCACCGAATCCGGGCGCAATGTGAACCACACCGGTTCCATCGGTGGTATCGATAAAGTCGCCGGCGATTATCTGAAAGGCGTTTTTAGTATCAGCAAAATAAGGGAACAGAGGTTGGTATTTTCTACCCAGCAGCTCGGCACCCATGACCGTGCCCACAGGCTTCGCGTCTTTAAGTTGAGCTTGATACTTCTCGAGGGTTGCCGCCCCTAATATGTAATATTCGCCTGCTTCTTCTAAGATAGTGTATTCAATATCGGGGCCAACGGCCAGAGCCAGGTTTGAAGGTAATGTCCACGGCGTGGTGGTCCAGGCCAGCACTTTGGTGGGGCCAAGGTCACCGGTGTCGGGCACCAATGAGAAAGCCACCGTTAAGGCGGGGTCCTGCCGAGGCCTAGTGGCATCATCCAAACGGATCTCAAAGTTCGAAAGTGGAGTTTCGGCACCCCACGAATACGGCATAACCCGCAGGGCCTCATAGATGAGACCTTTATCCCATAGCTGCTTAAATGCCCACATCACCGATTCCATAAAGGTGATGTCCATCGTTTTGTAATCGTTAGTGAAATCTACCCAGCGTGCCTGACGGGTAACGTAACGCTGCCATTCGTTGGTGTAGCGCATAACCGACGTCTTACAGGCGCTATTAAAGTTCTCGATTCCAAAATTGGTAATCGCATTTCGACCGGAAACATCAAGTTCTTTTTCAACTTCTATTTCTACGGGCAACCCGTGAGTATCCCACCCAAAGCGGCGTTCTACCCGAAGGCCTCGCATGGTCATATAGCGGGGCACCACGTCTTTTACATAACCCGTTAAAAGGTGCCCATAGTGGGGCAGGCCATTAGCAAAGGGTGGACCATCGTAAAACACGTATTCGTTGGATCCGTCGGGGCCAGCGTCTCTACTTTCAACCGAACGTTCAAAGGTTTTGTTCTGCGCCCAGAAATCCAAAATTCGTCGCTCGATAGCAGGAAATGAAGGGCGAGGATCGACGTTTGGATAAGGCTGATTGCTCATGAAAGGGCCTCAGAAAGTAGGAATGAACGACTAGCCAGCATAACGGCTCTGAACTATATAACCCTCATGAGTGCCGCAACTCTGGTTTCGGGGGCTAGTATCCCACAACCATCGCTTTTCGCTTAAAGGCCTTTCTCCAACCTGATCAATATGAACAAAGAAGCTACAGAGTCTCCATTTAGCGCTGAATTCTTGGAACGGCAGCACGAAGTACTGCTTGAAGAACGCGCTCGTTACCTACGTCAATCCACCATGTTGCGTGAAGAAGCAAACGCCATGATGGAAGACGCTGATCCCGGTGATGTTCAATTCGACGAAGAGTCGGGTGAAGGCACCAACTTGGCTGTTGAACGTGACCGCGACCTGGCCCTTAGTGCTCAGGCGATGGACATTGTAGATGCCATTGATGCCGCTCTTGAACGCTGGGAATCGGGCACCTACGGTATTTGTGTGGTCTCGGGGAAACCCATTCCCGAAGAGCGTTTAGAGGCAATACCCTGGGCCGCTGAACGTGTGGAGTACAAAGTTGGGGGTTTTGGACCGCGGTGAGCAGTGCTCCATCAGCCACCCGGCGATGGGTATACATCACATCGGTAGTACTGATCTGGGTGGTTTTCGATCAAACCACTAAGGCATGGGCCTATCATCATTTAGCCGACGGCCACCCGATTGATATTTTTTGGACCTTACGCTTACGCCTAACCTTTAACACTGGCAGTGCCTTTAGCGTGGGCGCTGGTGCTGGTCCATTCATGGGTCTGGGGTCGCTGTTTGTAAGCGGGGTGCTGGTTTATTTCGCTCGTCGCTTGGACGGCTGGTTGAATCTGACTGCGGTGGCCCTGGTGCTTGGGGGTGCTATTGGCAACTTGCTCGACCGAATTTGGCGGGAGTCTGATGGTTTTCTCCAGGGTGCCGTCGTCGATTTCATTGATCTGCAATGGTGGCCGGTTTTCAACGTAGCCGATATTGGCATCGTGGTTGGAGCGGTTTTCTTAGCTCTTTCAATGTGGCAACGCCAGAGCGGTCCCGTCGACGTTTCGACCTCTGCTTAAGGGGCTGTATCACATGAATTCGCCAAACCAAGATGCTGCCTCGGGTTCGATTACCCATACCGAAGAGGTTCCAGCGGCGCTGGCCGATGAGCGCCTTGACAGGGTGGTTTCAATGCTGACCGATCTCAGTCGATCCGCCGCGGCACGCCTAATTGTAGAAGGCCAGGTGCGCCTCGATGGTGAGGTTGCCTTCGTACGTTCAATCAGATTGTCCGAGGGCCAACGGTTAGAAATTACGGTGGAAAACGAAGCCACCCAGCCGAAGCTAATTGCCGATTCCAGTGTTGTCACTACTGTGGTGTACTCCGATGAGCATGTGATTGTGGTAGACAAACCAGCTGGCTTGGTAGTGCATCCCGGCGCTGGTAACACTTCTGGCACGCTTATCCACGGGCTGTTGGCGCAGTTTCCCGAGTTGGCTGAAATTGGGGCACCGGAACGCCCCGGTTTGGTGCATCGAATCGACAAAGGCACTAGTGGACTTATGGTGGTGGCGAGAAGTGCTGTCGCCTATGAAGACCTCAGTGAACAATTTTCTCGTCATTCCACGACCCGCGACTACCAAGCTTTGGTGTGGGGTGAACTTGAGAACTCTGAAGGTCTCATCGACGCCCCACTCGGGCGCTCGGGTCGTGACGCTACCCGCATGACGGTAGCGGTAGGTGGGAGGGAAGCCCGTACCCGCTATCAGGTACTGAAGCGCTTTAGTGACCCGCTAGTCACACTGTTGCAGTGTCATCTCGACACCGGGCGGACTCATCAAATCAGAGTGCACCTCAGTGCCATTAAACATCCGATCGTGGGCGACGGCGTATATGGCCGTCTGCGACCTGCCATTGCTCTTCCGCGGCCCTTCTTGCACGCGGCCCGCCTAGTGTTCACCCATCCTGGCTCTGGGGACGAGATGGCATTCACCTCGGCCTTACCCGTCGAGCTCGAAGCCGTGTTACAAACGCTTAGCTAAGCGTGCTGACCGTTGCCCGGCCAATCTCGTTTGCCTCGGGCCATCTCGGCAATGTCGGCCAAGGTGGAAGCTTCTAGGTGGCGGCGCATGTGTTCACCAGCTTCGGCCCATATTGCCAACAAAACACACTGACCCTCGTGATCGCAGGCACCATCTTTGTGAGGTTCGCCAAAGTCACCGGCCACGATTGGCCCATCAACCGCGCTCACAATGTCGGCTAGAGAAATTAGCTCGGGCTCTCGGGCTAACACGTACCCTCCGCCAACGCCACGCTTAGACCGAACAAGGCCAGCGCCTTTTAGGGCCAAGAGAATTTGTTCTAAGTATGGTTGGGGCAGCCCAGTGCGCAGGGCGATGTCACGCACCGAGGTTGGCTGGGCGTCCTCGCCAGCATGCAAGGCCAAAGAAAGAAGCGCTCGAGAGGCATAATCGCCCCGGGTGGATACCTTCACTTAAGCCAGTCTATGACTTCTTCGCGCACTCATGTTTGCCCACGGTCTCTTAAGGTGGTGGAGTGATGGTAATGACTTCGACTAAATCCCCGTCGACAGACTCGAATGCGGGAGACGAACCGTCACCAGTTTTGCCTGATTATGCTGGTGGCTGCATATCAAACATCATTCCCGCACTGCTTGAATGGGATACCGCGCCGGCTTGGATACCCGAACCTGCTCGTGAGGCGAACCAAGTGGTGCTTTTGATCGTTGACGGCCTTGGTTGGGAGCAGCTCCAACAGCGGCGTGCGATGGTACCCACCCTGGCCGCAATGGTGGGCGGCGCTATCACCAGCGTTTCGCCAACTACAACCGCTACTGCGCTGACGTCTATCACCACTGGGACCGCCCCCGGAGAACACGGGGTGGTTGGCTATCGAATGGCGTTAGAAGGTGAGGTTTTGAATGTGCTGCGTTGGGCCACCCAAGAAGGTGATGCTCGCCGGCGCTTCATTCCCCAAGACGTGCAACCGTTGGAACCATTTGGGGGTCAACGCGCTCCGGTAGTGACTAAGGCACTGTTTGAACGCACGGGCTTTACTGGTGCTCATTTAGCTAAAACCCGGTTTCACGGGTATCGCATGACTTCAACACTAGTGGTTGAGGTCGATCGGTTAATGCGCCAAGGAGAGCCCTTCGTGTACGCCTATTATGACGGCTTAGATTCGGTGGCTCACGAATACGGTTTTGGCGAGCATTACGATGCTGAGCTACGAGCAGTCGAAGCTTTAGTAAACGATGTTCTGGCGGTGTTGCCCCGCGGGGCCACGTTGTTGATTTCTGCTGACCACGGTCAGATTCAAACCGGCGACAACCTGGTCGAACCTCATCCCGAGGTCTTGACGGAAACAGCTATGCAGTCGGGGGAAGCTCGTATGCGGTGGTTTCATGCTCGAGCTGGTAGAAGTGGGGCGCTACTTGATGCTTTGCGCACCCACCACGGTCACCAAGGCTGGATTAGGACCCGCCAGGAAGCGATAGCGGAAGGCTGGTTCGGTCCGGTAGTCTCGGGGGCGGCCGAGGGTCGTTTAGGTGATGTCGTGGTAGCGCCATGGGGGACCGAAGCTTTCGTTGATCCTGCCGACAGTGGTCCTTTTGAACTTGTTGGCCGTCACGGTTCGCTAACCTCGGCAGAAATGCTGGTGCCGTTAATCGCGGCTGGTCGATGACTTTGAGCCATGGCCCAGTCGGACGTTATTCGCCTTCGAAACTATATAGTGAGCAGCCTTGAGTGACTCGATGATTCCAGAAAACAATATGCCAAATGATTCCGCGGCCAATCCGGCTGCTTCCAACACCGATCGAGTGAGCGAACCTCTCGTTGAGCGGGGCGAGCTGGTTGACGCCGGTCAAAATGAGGCCGGTGAAGCCTCCGGCCGTCCACGCCAAGAGTCGGTGGATGAACCCGCAAAGGTTATGCGAATCGGTTCCATGCTGCGTCAGCTCTTGGAAGAGGTTCGTAGCGCCGAGCTCGACGTCGCGAGTCGTGGTCGTCTACGTGACATTTACGAGCTTTCGGTGAACGAGTTGGGCAGTGCGGTCTCCACTGATTTACGTGAAGAGCTGGAGCGCATTGCTTTGCCTTTTAGCGACGAAGCCACCCCCACTGAAGCCGAGTTGCGCATTGCCCAGGCGCAATTGGTGGGCTGGTTGGAAGGCTTATTCCATGGAATCCAGGCCACGCTCTTTAGCCAGCAAATGGCGGCCAGGCAACAGCTTGAACAGATGCGCCAAGGTCAGCTTCCCCAAGGCGGTCAAACCTCGGGTGAACGCCCGGGCACGTATCTCTAGGCAGCAATTTCTCTAAGCCTCACCTTTCTATGGTGGGGCACCGGTTATTAGTGGGTCTTTAGTTTTAGGGTCAGGGAGATTAGTGGCTAGTCGTGATTCGTTCACACACCTGCACGTTCACACCGAGTATTCCATGCTGGATGGTGCTTCGCGATTAGGTGAGGTGGTGGCGGCGGCGGCCGCCGATGGTCAGCCCGCCTTGGGTATGACCGACCACGGCAACATGTATGGGGTGCTCGACTTCTATCAGGCCTGCCAAGACCAAGGCATTAAACCGATTATTGGTACCGAGGCCTACATGGCTCACGACACCCGATTTGAGCGGCCTTCGAGACGAGGCCGTGTTGATGACTCGGGGGGCGAGACCGAGGGTGGTAAGAAAATCAACTACCACCTCACACTGCTGGCGGAGAATAACGCTGGCTACAAGAATCTAATTCAGCTGGCCAGTCGGGCGTTTTTGGAAGGCTACTATTTCAAGCCCCGCGTGGACTGGGAAATTCTCGCGGAACATAGCGAAGGAGTAATCGCAACCACTGGGTGTCTAGGTGGTCATGTGCTGCAATCTTTGCTGCATGGTGATTTTGACGGTGCGCTAGCCAAAGCGGGACGTCTTCAAGACATTTTTGGTCGCGACAATCTCTTTGTAGAAATTCAAGATCACGGCATTCCAGAGCAACACAAAACCAACCCCGAACTGCTAGAAATCGCGCGACGTATTAACGCCCCGATTCTGGCCACTAACGACACCCACTACACCCATCAAGATGACTCGGTGGCCCATGATGCGCTGTTGTGTGTCCAAACTGGGTCCAAAATGAGCGATCCCGGGCGCTTCCGTTTCAGTAGTGACCAGCACTATCTCAAGAGCGCCGTGGAAATGCGGCAGCTTTTTGATGAACTTCCAGAAGCTTGCGACAACTCCCTTTGGATCGCCGAGCGTAGCAATGTTGAGATTGAGTTCGGTAAACCCAAACTTCCTAATTTCGAATTACCCGATGGTTTTACCAATGACGATGAATACCTAAAACATTTAACCTTTGAGGGTGCTAAACGCCGATGGGGTTCGCAGCTAAGTGATGCCGTAGTTGATCGTTTAGCTTTCGAGTTGAAAGTGATCGGCGATATGGGCTTTTCTTCATATTTTCTGATCACATGGGACTTAATCCGCCATGCTCGAGATAGTGGTATTAGGGTCGGACCGGGTCGTGGAAGTGCCGCTGGTTGTGCGGTGGCTTACTGTCTTTGGATCACTGACCTAGACCCCATTAAATACGATTTACTGTTTGAGCGTTTTTTGAATCCGTCTCGTATTTCGATGCCTGACATCGATATGGACTTTGACTCGCGTTATCGAGACGAAATGATTCGTTATGCAGCGCAACGCTACGGCCGAGATCACGTGGCGCAGATTATTACCTTCTCAACTATTAAAGCCCGAGCGGCGGTCCGTGACGCGGCACGAGTGCTGGGTTACGAATACGGTCTAGGCGACAAAATCGCCAAGGCCATGCCACCTTTGGTGTTGGGTCGTGACACTCCGCTTTATGCCTGTTTGGAAAAGCATCCCAAGTTTGAAGATGGCTACCAAATGGCGGCCGAGTTGCGCGACATTTATGCCACTGACCCCGACGCCAAGAAGGTTATCGATGTAGCTCGTGGGCTCGAAGGGCTACGCCGCCAAGACAGCGTGCACGCTGCGGCGGTGGTGATTACCAAAGAACCGCTGACCGAGTATTTGCCGATTCAGCGGAAAGCAGCGTCGGGTCAAAACCCTGAAGACGCGCCCGTAGTGACCCAATACGAGATGAACGGTGTTGAGGGTTTAGGCCTCTTGAAGATGGACTTCTTGGGTCTACGTAACCTAGACGTGATTCAAGACACTCTCGAGCTCATCCGCAACGTACGTGGTGTCGACCTCAATATCGATGAGGTTGATCTCGATGATGAACCAACCTATGAACTGTTGCGGCGCGGAGATTCCATTGGGGTGTTTCAGCTTGAAGGTGCCAAAATGCGCGCTCTGATGCGAGCCTTGGCACCCACAGGTTTTGAAGATGTGGCGGCCCTAGTAGCGCTTTATCGGCCGGGACCAATGGCCGCCAACATGCATTACGATTACGCCGACCGCAAAAATGGGCGCAAGCCGATCGCGTATTTGCATCCTGAAGCCGAAGAGATCTTGGGTGAGACCCAAGGCCTCATGATTTACCAAGAATCGATGATGCGAATTGCCCAGAAATTCGCTGGTTATTCGTTGGCTGATGCCGACAACCTTCGTAAGGCTTGTGGTAAAAAAGTACGTGAGCTGATTGCACTAGAGCGTGAAAAGTTTGTTGATGGTTGCGACGCTAATGGTTACGGCCGCGAGCTAGGGGAAGCCTGGTTCGACATCATTGAACCGTTTGCTGATTATGCGTTTAACAAAAGCCACTCGTATGGCTATGGTTTTATTGCTTATCAAACCGCTTATCTGAAAGCCAACTACCCGGTTGAGTATTTGGCAGCGCTATTAACGAGCGTAAAAGACAATTTAGACAAGGCGGCCATCTATCTGAATGAATGCCGCCAAATGGGCATTACGGTTTTAGTACCCGACGTCAACGTCTCTGATGTTAATTTCACGGCAGTACCAGGTTTAGGCAGCGACATTGGCAGTATTCCGTTTGGTCTCTCGGCGGTGCGCAACGTAGGCGAAGCTTTAGTGTCGCTAATCGTTTCCGAGCGGGAAGCCAATGGCGTTTTCCAAGACTTCTACGATTTCTGTGAGCGTGTTGAGCTTTCAGTTCTGAATAAGCGAACTATTGAATCGCTGATCAAAGCCGGTGCCTTTGATTCTCTCGGTCATCCCCGTGAAGGACTTTTAAGCGTTTACGACGACATCATTGACGCCACTGTTCGTCGTCGCCAAGAACAAGATGCTGGCATTTTCAGCCTCTTCGATAGTGAACCAACAGCGGAATCTGCCAAGGTAGATATCGAAATACCAGACGTTGAGTTCGATAAGACTTCGTTGCTTCGGCACGAAAAAGAAATGCTGGGTTTGTACGTTAGCGATCATCCCTTGGGGGGCTTAGAGAATCTGCTGGCCAAACAGGTTGATGTTTCGCTCTTAGATTTAGCCGAAACAGACGATGGCAAGTTTGTGACCGCTGGTGGTGTGGTGACAGGTCTTTCAAGGAAATGGACTCGCCGCGGTGATCTCATGGGAACCTTGATTCTTGAAGATCTGCACGGCGCGGCCGAGGTAATGGTCTTTCCTAAGACTATGGAAACCTATGGGCATCTCTTGGACGACGACCGAATTGTCATAGTCAAGGGTCGGGTCGACAAGCGCGAAGATATTCCCAAAATTATGGCCATGGAGATTGAGGCCTTCGACGGCGTTAACTTGGGAGACTCGCCGCCACTACGTCTACAGCTGCCCGAGGTGGGCCTGCCACAAGAAACCTTGGCCTCTCTTCGTAACCTGCTCGACACGCACGGTGGCAACTCCGAAGTGTTTCTTCACCTCGGTGAAACCAAGGTTTTACGCTTGGCCGATGAGTACTGCGTGAACGTCGAGAGCGGCGTCGTGGCGGAATTGAGGGTGCTGCTTGGTCCCGACGCGGTGATGCTGTAGCGCACCTCCAAGTTGCAATCACAGCCGCTTTACACTGGACTAGTAGGTGCTACCGTCGACTCATCATGGGGGAAATAGCAGCGCCATGGCGATTGAGACCGAAACTAGAGACTGTACCTCACTAAGCGACGCCGATTTCGCGGAAATGGCCGATGTTTGTACCGAATCCGCCAATGATTTTGGTGTAGGAGCGCTTTCGAAACAAGCTGAGGACTGGGTCTTGGTAACCCTGGTGCGTGAGAACGAGAAGATCCAGGCTTTCGCTTTTTCCACCTTGGAACGTATTGGTGGGACGCCGTGCGTGTTGATCGGAATTGCTTCTATCAAACGAACTTCTAAGCGTGACTCATACTTAAGGGCGATCGTGGGCGATCAACTGCGTCGAGCGGTAATGGCATTCCCCGATGAAGACGTTTTGGTTGGTGCCCGTCTGAATGATCCGGCGGCTTTCGAGGCCTACCGCAGTTTGGACGACATTGTGCCCAGGCCAGGCTATAAACCAAGTGGTGAAGAACGGGCCTGGGGACGTCGTTTGGCGAAACGTTTTGCGGTGCCCAACAGTTTGTACAATGACCGCAGTTTCCTAGCTACCGGCGATTCCAGCCAGCCTTGTGTGGTTGATCACACGAGCGCCAAGCCCGAAACGCTCGACCCCGAGGTCGTGGCTCTGTTCACCGATATTGACATTGAACGGGGTGACACTTTGGTGGCTTTTGGTTGGGCTATGGCCGAAGATCTTGCCAAGTTGGCCTAGGCCGCACTTCGGTGCAATAGCCGCTTTGCGAGACGGAACTTAAGCGGGTTCGCCATGGAATTTGAGCGGGTGGTCGCCAAACGGGCCATGGTGCGCGCTTTTAGTGATCGCCAAGTTGACCCGGACTTGGTTGACGAGTTGATCGACCTAGCCACTCGAGCACCTTCGGCTGGCAACACCCAGGGTTGGCATTTTTTGGTTCTAGAAGGTGCCGAAGAGACCGCTCGGTTTTGGGATATTTCGTTGCCGTCTGAAAAGCGCCAAAGTTTTCGTTGGCCTCATTTGCTCGACGCTCCGGTGTTGATAATTCCGTTGGCCGATCCAGCAATGTATGTGGGTCGCTACGGCGAAGCTGACAAGGCTAAAACTGGCCTTGGTGCTGGCACCGAACACTGGCGAACCCCTTATTGGACGGTCGATACCGCATTCGCCACTATGACCTTGTTGCATGCGGTGGTGGACAAAGGTTTAGGGGCCTTGTTTTTCGGCCTCTTCGATCGTGAGGACCAGATATTGAAGGCCTTTGCCGTGCCTGAGCACCTAGTGGCCTTGGGTGCCATCGCGATTGGCTATCCGGCACGGCAACAAAGTCCGGGCCGGTCGGCGAAGCGCCGCCGACGATCCACGGACGAAGTGATCCATCGAGGTAATTGGTCGAATTAGCCGACGCGGGGCATCTATGCTCTAGCAGATGGACAAACTTCTTCAAGGTAAAGTTGCCCTCGTAACCGGGGCTTCCAAGGGCATTGGATTGGCCATTGCTTCCATGTATGCGGAACGTGGGGCCAGTGTGATGTTGTCATCGCGCAAACAAGAAGCCCTCGACGAGGCGGCTGCTGGGATTGAAGGTGAAACTTCGACCTTTGCTGCTCACGCCGGTGACCCCGAGGCTGCCGAAGCCTGTATCGAAGCCACAATTGACCGCTTTGGTGCCGTTGATATTTTGGTCAACAACGCCGCCACTAACCCCTATATGGGCCGGTCGGTGGATATTGATATTGATCGCTGGCAAAAGACCTTTGAGGTGAACCTGCGTGGCCCTTTGGTTTGGTCGCATCACACTTGGCACAAGTCGATGCAAAATCGCCCGGGTAGCACGATTATTAACATCGCGTCGGTGGGCGGCTTCAGTGCTGGTTCCTCCATTGGTATCTACAACAACACCAAGGCTGCCCTGATGCACCTAACGAGAGTTTTGGCCGGTGAATTGGCACCAAGCACCCGTGTGAATGCAATTGCCCCCGGTTTAGTTAAGACTGATATGGCACGTGCTTTGTGGGAAGCTAATGAAGCCGAACTAGCCAAAGGCACTCCACTGGGCCGACTTGGTGAACCAGATGACATTGCGAATGCTGCATTGTTCCTGGCCAGCGATATGGCCGCTTGGATTACCGGACAAACAATTGTGGTGGATGGTGGTTCACTCCTAGGCGGGCGTGGTTAGTGCTGCGTTTACGTCGGCGTTAGCTCCACTAAACAGCTAATCGCAGCCTGAACACAGGTCAGCTTCTGGCCTAGTTTGAACGTGACGGCAGACTGTGGCGGGCCAGTTTGCCAATCGCGGTGCGTGGTAGGGCTGCCACGCTACGCAGTTCTTTTGGTGCGCAGTACGTGGGCAGAGCCTCTTTAACGAAGGCTCGAATCTCAGCAAGGGAGACAGGGGAGTGGCCAGTCTCCCACACCACCAAAGCCACTAACCTTTCACCCCATTCTGGATCGGGCTCACCAAAAACGGCGGCCTCGCGCACCGCTGGATGGGCCTCCAAACGGGTTTCCACTGGCGTGGGCCAAACGTTTTCGCCTCCGGTGATGATTAGCTCGCTCGACCGTCCAGTAACGCTGAGACGTCCCGTGGCAGTATCCAGGTCTCCTTGGTCACCTGTCTTTAGCCAGCCATCGTTCGTGAAGGGATGAGTACCGTCACGATAACCACGCAACATCATGGGGGCACGAAGCTGTATTTCTTGGTCGACAACGCGGATTTCCACCCCATCGAGAGGTAAGCCGTCGTACACCACGCCACTGCCAGTTTCGGTCATGCCATAGGTGGTAACCACATTGTCGGGCAGGTTCGTTGGCGGTGTTGAACCACCCAACACAATCCGTTTGAAAACACTTGGATCAACACGGCCAAGCGCGGTTGCAACCAATGAAACCAGGTTGGCCCCTTGGGTCGCGGCCGACATAGCGGCCGTGGCATCAAAACCAGCATGCACAGTCAGCGCCGTGTTGGTGTGAAGAGCCCGGGTGACCACCGACAATCCGCCCACGTGGCTAAAAGGCAAGCAAGCTAACCAACGATCGACCTCGACATCAACGTTGAGCCGTTTTGAGGTTGCTAGTGCCGATGCTTTGACCGCCTGGTGGGTGAGGATCACTCCTTTGGGGTGGCCGGTGGTGCCGCTAGTGGCCATAACCAGGGCGTCACCTGGCGAGACCGGACGTCCGTTGTGGCATTTGTTTGAAGTGATGGTGCCATTCTCCGAAATCTCGATGATTTCGGCGGGCGCCATGGTCGCCAATAACTGATCGCGAGCCACACTTGGCAACCGATGGTCAATTGGTAACACCGCATCGCCATCTTCCCAAAGGCGTTCAAGTTGACGAACCCACGCCATCGACGGTGGACCGTATAGGGCTACAAGTCTTTGCACCGCCACAAGGCTAGAGGCTGAGATTGAACTCGTCTCATCTTACGGGCCACACTCACCTAGTGAGATCGTATGCCCGCGACAAACTATTTGACCATGCTGGCACCGCCTTTGGTGAGGATATGACAGCCGCCGGAGCCCCAGCATGAACCCTTGGGTTGAAGGGGCACGGCCCAGAACTTTGCCGGCCGCTATTGTGCCGGTAGCAGTAGGAACCGCAGCGGCGGTGGGAGTGGCGCCGGTGGTGGCTTGGAGGGCCGTGGCAGCCATGGTGGTGTCGCTGGCACTTCAAGTTGGGGTGAACTACGCCAACGACTACAGCGACGGGGTCAGGGGAACTGACGATGATGCCAAGCGAGTGGGCCCAATCCGTTTGGTGGGGTCAGGTCTCAAGTCTCCTCGTGAAGTAAAACGCGCTGCGTTTTACTCTTTTGGTGTGGCGGCCCTGGCGGGTCTAGCTCTGGCAGCCGCGGTGGGTTGGGAACTTATTTTAGTGGGCCTCTTTGCTATAGCCGCGGCTTGGTTCTACACCGGTGGGCCACGTCCGTACGGCTACTCAGGTTTTGGCGAATTGTTCGTGTTCGTGTTCTTTGGTTTGGTGGCCACTATCGGCTCCACCTATGTCCACACCGGAACTATCACCTGGTTGTCGGTGGCATTAGCGGTTCCGGTTGGCGTTCTAGCCACTGCCTTGTTGGTGATTAACAACCTGCGTGATATTCCGGGCGATAACGGTGCTGGCAAACGTACCTTGGCAGTACGACTAGGGGACAAGCGCACCCGAGTTTTGTACCTGATCTTGATGATGTTGCCATTTATCATGGTCCCGCCCATAGCGGCGTTTGGCCGTATTGGTGCTGTGGCGGCCCTGGCCGCTATTCCTTTTGCGCGCAAGCCTGTGTTGGCGGTCTTAGAAGGGGCTCGGGGGCCTGCCCTAATCCCTGTGTTAGCTATGACTGGCCGCGTGCAGCTGCTGGTGGGGGTGCTGCTGGCACTTGGTGTGTGGGTGAGCGGTTAACTTCGTGGCTGAGCGGCCGCGTGTCTGTCCGTCTGACTTTCTAAGTGTCTGACCGTCTGACTTTCTCAGTGGCTGAAGTGGCGGACTAAGCCGCTGAAATGACAGAGGTGCCGCCAAGTTGGCTTTTACCGTTCTTAGAGGCCGTGTTTGGCTAACCAAGGCTCCAGCAGCGCCATAAAAGCTTCGGGTTGTTCTAGATGTGCAGTGTGTCCAGCTCCATCGACGGTTGCAAAGGTGGCGTTTGACCCGATGGCTTCAGCCATTCGTTCTCCAAGCGCACCAAACTTGGTGTCGTGTGCTCCGGCAATTATCAAGGTGGGCATGTTGAGGGTGTGTAATTGGTCCCAACTCGGTTGTTGGGTCCCAGTCCCAGCCAAACGTAACGACGAGGCCAGCCCCGCAGCGGTATTGGCAAGCCGTTCACTTCGAGCGGCTGCTGCTTCGCTGAGACCACCAAAAAGCGGTAGGGCCAGCCACTCGTCCAGGAAGGCTTGAACCCCTATCTGCTCAATCCGTCTAGCGCGTGTTTCATCGTCGTCCAGGCGTGCAGTGCGTTCCTCTTTGCTCTTTAGACCGGCAGTTGCACCCACCAACACCAAACCTTGTACCAAATGAGGCGATTGAAGGGCAGTGTGTAACACAAAACGTCCGCCCATCGAGTAGCCCACATAGGTGCCGATACCACCGGCTTCACCGATTAGGTTGCCACCCTCTACCAGATCAACTTCAACCTCCGAAGAACCGCCGTGGCCAGGCGCATCAAGGAAAATTACTTCATGGTCACGGCTAAGTTGGGTCCCTATTTCACCCCAGCACCTTCCGGTTTGGGTGAATCCGTGTACCAGCACGAGGCGAGGTCCACTACCAGTGGTGATGCTGTGTAATGTCTTTGGGGTGTCCGCTAACTCACTCACGTTCTAGAACCTAGGATCTCCGCCATGGCCGCGCTATTTGACGAGATGCAAAACACCGTTCCCGAAACGGTGACTGCCACTTTTTGTGCCACTTTGGTTGATGAATGGGTGCGTGCCGGTCTGAGCGAGGCGGTGGTTGCCCCCGGTTCGCGCTCTACACCCATGGCTCTGGCGCTCTTGGCGAATCCTGCTATCAACGTGCACGTGCACCACGACGAACGCTCGGCTGCCTTCACAGCGCTCGGCTACGGCTTGGCTACCGGTAAACCAGCCTTGGTGCTCACCACCAGTGGCACCGCCACCGTTGAGTTACACCCCGCGGTGGTTGAAGCTCATCAGGCTCGGGTTCCCATGATTTGCATCACAGCCGATCGCCCACCAGAACTGCATCATTTTGGTGCCCCCCAAACCGTTGATCAAACCCATCTTTATGGCCGTTCTACCCGTTGGTTTGTTGACCCCGGTGTGCCTGATGCCCATAGTGCGAGTTCATGGCGTGGTTTGGCTGCCCGTTGTGTTTTGGAAGCTACCGGCTCTCCGTCGGGACCAGTACAACTAAATTTGCCATTTCGCGATCCTTTGGTTGGCAAGCCAGGTCCACTTCCACCAGGACGGGGCGAAAACGCGCCTTGGTTTCACAAGCTAGAGCCAAGTGCTAGCCAGCCAAGCGCGGTGACCCCGCTGCGTAGGCTGCTCACTCAACTACGGCTCGATCCCGCCAAAGCGTTGCCACGGGGAGTTATTGTGGCCGGGGCTGGTGTGGGCGGTACGGCGCTCAATCCGAAGATTGTGCATCGTCTGGCGGCTCGTTTGGGCTGGCCGGTGTTGGCCGATCCGCGTTCGGGTTGCCGGACCCCCGATGGAACCACCATCGCCCATGCTGACATGCTTGTGCGGAGCGAAGCTTTCGCCAAAAACCACTCGCCTCAGCTGATTTTGCAGTTCGGCCAACTACCGGCCTCGCGTTTGGTGAACGAATGGCTAGCCGATGCGACCGCCCCTTGGGTGCTAGTTGACGAAGATGGCTGGTTCTATGACCCGGCACGGCGTTCATCAATTGTTATTGAGGCCGATCCCAACCAGGTTGGTCGTCAGTGGGCCAGCCAAACTGACTCGGTGATGCCCACCGAGAAAGCGTGGCTCCAATCGTTTGTTGAAGCCGATCAAACAGCAGCGCGGGCTATTGCCAACACCTTGTCCGCTAAAGATGAGTTGAGTGAACCCGCCATCGCCCGAGCGGTGATGGAACACCTGGAGGAAGGCTCAACCTTGGTGGTGGCTTCGTCCATGCCGGTGCGCGATTTGGAATGGTATGGCGTTCCACGCAGTGGGGTCCGGGTGTTGTCTAATCGTGGAGCGAACGGGATTGACGGAGTGACCTCCACGGCCGTCGGGGTGGCCTTAAGCGGTCCGCCAACGGCTCTGCTAATTGGTGACGTGGCATTTTTACATGACACCAACGCGCTTATAGGTTTAGCTAAACGGCCGCTGCATCTAGTAATGGTCGTTATCGATAACGATGGTGGCGGAATTTTCTCGTTTCTGCCTCAAGGAGAACAGCTCGCCACTGCCGGTTTTGAAACGCTTTTCGGCACGCCCCACGGAGTCGATTTGGCACGGTTAGCCGCCGCTCACCAGCTAGATGCGGTTGAAGTTACAACGATTGCAGGGCTAGAAAACGCGTTAGAAACGGCCAATTCAAAAAACGGCGTGCACCTCATAATTGCCAAGACCAACCGCCAAGAAAATGTGGTCTTACACAACCAGATTCACTCGGCTTGGCAACTGGGTTAATCGGCCCTGGCACGCTAGAGGGCCCAGCTTGAAAAGACCTTCAGCTAGCTTAAAACGGCCTTCACATCAGATCATTAAGGCCGCAAGAGCGCTTGTAAAATGGCCTGAAACTTGGCCCTTGTTTCGGCCAGTTCGGCCTCAGGGTCCGAATCTTCTACCACGCCCACTCCGGCAAAAACGGAAGCCGTGTTGTTTTCGATGTGAGCCGAACGAATACCCACCGCCCAGTCGCCGTTACCCGCATAGTCAACCCAACCCACCGGTCCGGCATACGCTCCGCGGGAATCACCTTCCAAATGTTCAATTAACGCCAGGGCCGAATCGGTTGGTGTTCCGCCAATGGCTGGGGTGGGATGCAGTGTCGTTACCAACTCGATGGCGTCAGCCGCTGGAGATGACAGGCGACCTTCCAAAAACGTGGCCAGATGTGCCACATTGGCCACCCCTAAAACCGTTGGTTCAGCTTCCCAATCAAGATATGAGCAGTACGGCAACAGGCTGTCATAAACCATGTCAACCACAATTTGATGTTCGTGCCGATCCTTGGTTGACGCTAACAACCGTGCGCTTAGCTGCGCATCTTGAACCGGATCGGGGCTGCGTCGCGTAGTTCCAGCGAGCGGGCGGGAACGTACAATATCGGCTTTGCGAGACACCAATAATTCCGGTGAGGCACCCACCATTCCGTCAACTGAAGTGATGTAACAAGTGGGGAAATTATTTCGTAGACGCTGCAAGATTACGGTGATGGGAAGCGGGTTTTCGGTGGTGATGGTTAGTTCACGCGCTAACACAAACTTGCTTAACTCTTTGCCCTCACCCAGTCGTGAGCGGCCCTCCACCAGGGCCTGGCACCAATCTTTAGGGTTTACCGTCGATCGCACGGTAATGGCCCCCGGGTCGGTTTCGCTTTCCTTCGGGAGCGCTTCGCCTAAGGAAATACGTTGATGGAAGCGGGTGATTTCTTCCTCGGTTTGAGGTGCTTCCGGGTCGTTTAGGCGGTGCAAACTTGTAATCCAGCGGGTGCCATCGGCATCACGCCCTAAAACTATTTGGGGTATTCGAAGGTAGCGCGAAGCGTTGGGGTTGAAGGGCAAGGCCCCGAAAGCAATCGGACCGGTACCTGGTCGTTGTACCGGGTCGTCAATCGTGAAAGCCGCCCACACCTGGGCTAGGTCATCTCGGGCGCCACTGGGGTCGCGGGGGCGAACCTCAACGGTTTCTAATACGCCACGCCCAGCTACTCCAACACCTTCATGTTCGAACAAGAAACCGTCGTCACCAGCAAATAGCAAAAGATCAAAATCGTGATCTAGGCGGCGTGTGATGGCATGAAACCCAAGGTCAGTCATCTCGGGTTCCCACTAAGAGCTGGGCGGCGCCGGGGGGTAACAAGGTATGGGTCGCATCTGAGAATCCGGCGGCGCGCAACATACCCAACAGCTGGGGCGGTTCGGGTAGATACTGTACCGATTTCGGCAGGTAGCGGTAGGCGGCGGGGTTTGAAATCAAACCGCCAATTATCGGCACGATTTTGCCAAAATATATGCCATGGCCAAAACGTAGAATGGGGTTATTGGGCACCCCGACGTCGATTAGTGCCACTCGACCGCCTGGGCGCACGGTTCGAGCAAGTTCATTGAAAAAAGGTTCCAGGTCAACCAGATTGCGTAGCGCAAAGCCACAGGTGGCGCCATCGACCGAGGCGTTCGGCATGGGTAAATTCAGGGCGTCGGCCTGCACCAACGACGCCTCGGTGCGGGCACTTTGTAGCATGCCCAGCGAGAAGTCGACCCCGATGGCAGTAATTCCAGAGGCTTCGAGCTCTCGACAAAAATCTCCCGTACCAGCGGCAATGTCGAGCACCACGGAGCCGGTGGGTAAATTCATTTCGGCGATGGTACGCCGTCGCCAGCGGGTGTCGAGCCCGAAGGTCATGATGCGATTCACCAAGTCGTAACGAGGTGCAATCGAGTCGAACATCGTCTGCACTGCCCGAGCTTTGTCGTCGCCTTCAGGGAGTGGTTCACCGGGGTTTAAGAGCTCGGAAAGTTTGCTCATCAGCTGTTCCTTAGCTGTTGGTTTGGGCCGCCGTGATCGCACATTGTAGCGCCCACTGATAGTCGGGTTTACCAGATTCCAAACGCCGAATAGCGGCCACTTCACTGATTACCCGGGGTGTTTTGTAATCGGCAAGTGACGCTCGGCAATGTTCGTCTAGCAGGGTTGGTTCCAATTCGTGACCTGGTCGCATTACTACTAGGGCCGCTACTTGTTCTCCCCAGCGCGAATCGGGTACGCCCACTACTACGGCGTCTCGCACGCTTGGGTGAGCGTGAAGCACGGCTTCAATTTCACCGGGATAAATTTTTTCGCCACCGGAGTTGATAGTCGTTGAGCCGCGACCCAATAAGACCATCTGGTTTTCTTCGTTCATGTAAGCCAGATCCCCCGTTAATGCCCAACGTTCGCCATTGATGATGGGAAATGTGGCTTGGGTAGCTTCATCGTCTTGAAAATAACCAATCGGGATGTATCCGCTGCGCGCCACCCGTCCTACTTCGCGAGAACTAGCGGGGATGAGTTCATTTCGTTCGTTCAACAATCCCGAACCTGGTCTAAGTTCGAATTGTGATTGTCCGCTGACCCCTGGCATGCCAGCCGCATAGACCATTGAGGCCTGCCCGCCGGTCTCGGTGGTGCCGTAGCTGTCGACCACCACTATCCAGGGCAGCACCTTAAGAATTGCTTCACGCACTGGCACCGAGAGCACCGCCCCGCCAGAGAGCATGGTGGTAAGGGTGCTTAGATCCCATTCATCGCCGCGTTCTTGTAGCAGATCACTTAGCGGCAGGGCGATAGCATCGCCTACCACTACTAGGTAGGAAGCAGCCTCGGCGTCTACCACGTCAAGCAAATGCGCGACATCTAGACTGGGCTGGGTGGATAGGAGCACCGTGCCACCACGCAGCAAGGTCAGAAAGGCCATCCATTGTGCAGTGCCATGCATAAAAGGTGCCGCAAAAAGAGTACGGATGGGGTTCGAACTGATATTTGCCAAGATGTCTTCGGGCTCAACAATCGGGGTACCGGAGCGGATGTTTCCACCCATGGCGGCGTAGAAAATGTCTTTGTGATACCACATCACGCCCTTAGGCATTCCAGTGGTGCCGCCGGTGTAGAGAATGTATAGGTCGTTGTCGCTACGTTGGTGCGCAAGAGCACTGTGGCGGTGCTGCGTTGGGTTTGACTGGGGATGCTCACCCTTGCTGGCGGCCATGTTATCGCTGTGACCAGCGTTTTCTAATGAGGGCGCGGTTAGCAGCGCTTCGTATTCTTGGCCATTGGTTATGACCATCGGTTTCGTGGCCACCGTTTTGGCCACTTGCGACATCAACGGGTACTCGGTGTTTTCGCAAAACAATATTGCCGCTCCAGAATCACTCAAGATGTGTTCCAGTTCGGCTTCTTGATAGCGATAGTTGACGTTCACCGGAATGGCACCCACCCCGAAGGCCGCCAACATTACTTCTAGGTAGGCAGGGCTATTTCGCAGCGCTAAACCAACGCGGGTACCAGCGTGCACACCGCGCTCGACGAGAGCCATTCGCAATGCCTCTACGCGCTGGTGTAGCTGGTGGTAGGTAAAGCGAGAATTGCCAGAAACCAGGGCTTCACGCTCGGGCACCGTATTGGCGACTCGATCAAAAAGATCTGCCAAGTTGAACGTCATCGGCTACGACCGTAGTGGGCCAGGCTGGTTACGCCCTAAGCGACGGTGACCTTAGCGGCACCAGTGTGGCCAAATATGGCGATTAGCGCTACCTAATGGAACCAGACTCGCTGGTGTTCACGGCTGATGGGGTGAACCAACAACGCAAAGCGAACCACCGGGAACAAGGCCAGCATTAGGTAGTTGGCGTTTAGAAGATAGCCAATTCCGTCTTGTAAGAGAATCAGCAACAGCTCAAGGATGGCAGCGCCAGTTACGGCGAGTGAAAGTTGGTAACCCCAGCGTCGTTCATTGGCAATGCCAAATGCTCCTGCCACTAGGCCCACCACGGCCAAGGCCCCCACCAGGTTGGGAGCGCCAATTCGACTGCCCAGATAGTGGTAAATACTTGGTGGCAACAAAAATGTTATGAAGGCCGTGGCGTACAGCAAGAAAACCGCAATTTGGAGGGTAGGTGGAAGGCTGGGATTGGTCCAGCGACGCGTTTCCATCGTTACAGTCTGACAGTAATCGCGGCCATTGGGTTATCTGGTGTGACTGATCTTGCGTTTAGGGCTGCTGAGCTGCACCTCGGTTTGGGTGGCGGCCACGTTGGCACGCAGCTGACCGCAGGCGGCATCAATGTCGGTGCCACGGTTTTTCCGTATGGTGGCGTTGATGCCAAGTTGGGCCAAACGGTCTCGGAACCACTGAACCTGTTCAGGCGGCGAACCTTGTACTAGGTAACCGGGGGTGGGGTTGAGCGGAATAAGGTTCACATGAGCATGTAGTGGTGCCGCGTAAGCGGCGAGCTGCTGGGCATCGATTTCTTGATCGTTCACGCCATCAATGAGTGACCATTCGAAGGAAAGCCGACGACCTTTGGCGGCCAAGTATTGCTGTAACGCATCGGCCAGCACGGCCAGCGGGTAGCGTCGGTTAATAGGTACCAGTTCGTCGCGGCGACGATCTTCAGCCAGATGTAGTGAAACGGCCAGATTGACTGGAAGTTTCTCGTCTTTTAGGCGAAGTATCCCGGGCACAAAACCGACTGTCGAGACCGTTAATGAGCGCGCTGAGATACCCATATCACCTTGGAAACGCTCAATGGCCGACCATACATTGTTGTAGTTCGCCATGGGTTCGCCCATACCCATAAATACCACGTTTGAAACTCGGCGAGGTAAAGCCATTTGGCGTGCGAGCACCACTTGTTCCACTATTTCGCCCACGCTTAGATGCCGTTCAAACCCGGCCTGGCCAGTAGCACAAAAACTGCAGTTCATGGCACAACCGGCCTGCGTGCTGACACAAACCGTCGTTCGATCACGGTAGTGCATCAATACCGTTTCAATTTGTTTGCCATCCGGCAGCGCCCACAACCATTTAATGGTTTGACCGTTGTCGCTCGTTGACTGGGTTACCAACCTAAGAGCGCTTGGGTATTCATCGGCGAGAGCGGCACGCAAAGCTTTGGGCAGGTTGGTTAATTCACCTAGCGGTTGGCCTTGCTCGTAGAGACCTTCCCAAAGCTGGTTCACTCGATATTTCGGTTGATCAGCTATCGCAGTTTGCAGCTGCTCAAAGGAAAGATCATATAACGTGCTCACCCGAGCTAGGTTACCGTTTAAGTGGTGTTATGGCGTTAGGCTGTGAGTTATGTCAACGCCCTCCTTTGACAAATTGCCACTCGAGGCGGTCAGCCGAGCAGCTCATTACAACCATCGACACCGCTCGGTTTCCAGTGGTGGTTTAAGGGCGGCTATTTTTGGTGCCAGCGATGGTTTGGTCTCTAACGCCGCCCTGATTTTGGGGGTGGCCGCCGCCACACCCGGATCGGAAGTGGTGCGGTTAGCGGGTATTGCTGGCCTAATTGCAGGCGCTGTATCTATGGCTGCGGGTGAGTATATTTCGATGCGCGCCCAAAGTGAGCTCTATGAGTTTGAGTTAGAAACTGAGCGTCAAGCACTAGCGGCGAACCCCGAGTTGGAAACCCTAGAGCTAATCAAGATTTATCAAGAGCGTGGGGTCAGTCTCAATCTGGCCACTCGCATGGCGGAAGCCATGATGGCCGACCCAGAAGTAGCGCTTGAAGCTCACGCCCGTGAAGAGCTAGGTATCGACCCCCAAGAACTTGGTTCACCCGTGATGGCAGCCAGTTCATCGTTCGTGGCTTTCGCGGTTGGCGCTATTTTACCGTTGATACCGTGGTTCTTTGGCGGCGGTTCAGTGGCGGTGGTGGTTTCGCTGGTCTTGGCCACCCTGGGTGCGCTGGTGTTAGGCGGGGTGGTGGGTTACATGTCGGGCCGTTCGGTACCATTCGCCGCCCTGCGCCAGTTAGTTATCGCTTCTTTGGCGACCACGGTGACGGTGGCGGTAGGGGCCTTGGTCGGGGCTAACTAGGGCTGCTACCCACCAGGGGTTGGTGTTATCAAGGGATGGTACTAACAAGAGCCGGTACTAACTTGCCAGAGCAGCGACGTGTTTTTCATAGACCCGCACCTGCAATTCCAATTCGAAACCGAGATTCTCATAAATTGCCATGGCGGCGGTGTTGTCGGCCTCGGTGTAAAGGTACGCTTCCTTAGCACCAGCCTCATAGAGGTGTTTCAATCCTGCCAGAACCAATGCCTTTCCTAAACCTCTTCCGGCGGCATCGGGGTGGGTGGCAATCACGTAGATTTCACCTTTTGGCCCGGTTTCGGGCGGGTCGAGTTTGGTCCAACAAAACCCTGCTATGGGGTCTCCGGGCCGGGTCGGGGGATAGAGAAGAAACCCTTTCGGATCGAACCATGGCTCGGCCATCTGCTGTGCCAATTCAGCTTGGTGCCAGTTACCTTGTTCGGGATGCCACGAAAACGCGGCGTTGTTGGTTTTCAACCATTCCAAATCATCCTCACCCGGTACAAAGGGTCGGGTGGACAGAATTTCTGCGGGCCATTCAAGGGGTAACGATCGATGCAGACGAACCAGAATTCGCTCGCCTGAATACCCAGCGGTGGCGGCCGCTTGGGTGTGTGACTCACGAAAATTAGGTACCCGCCAACGTGCTAAACCGCCGCCCTGGGCGGCAATACGTTGGTTTAGTTGGTTCAAAAGTTGTGAAGCCTGATCGACATCGAAATCAGTGTCGGTGTCGGGTAGTTCTACTTCCCAGCCATAACGTTCTTGATGAGCGACAGCAGTTTTGCCACCAATACTGGTGCTAGGTGAGGTTGGGTTTGAACCAGAAGAGTTCATGTGCGCCAATGTAGCTGGTTTGAACGTCGGTCAATCCGCCTAACCTATGGGCATGGCTAAACCCCGTTCGCCAAAAGGTCGCGCCCGCGAAACCATGGTTCGCTTGGAAGAAGAATATCCGGTTGCGATTTGCGAGCTCGACCACAAGAACCCATACGAGCTGCTAGCCGCCACTATTTTGTCGGCTCAATGCACCGATGCTCGGGTAAATATGGTTACTCCTGCGCTCTTTGAACGATATCCCACTCCACAAAGCCTGGCCGGGGCTCACCAGCCTGAGGTGGAGGAACTCATTCGTTCAACAGGGTTCTATCGAAATAAGGCCACCAGCCTAATTGGCATGGCGCAAGGCCTAGTTCACGACTTTGGTGGGGAAGTACCCCACAAAATGGCCGAACTAACGACACTGCCGGGAGTGGGCCGCAAAACCGCTAACGTGATCCGTTCGGTGGCTTTCGATCTGCCGGGTTTACCAGTTGATACCCATGTTGGCCGCTTGTCGCTTCGACTTGGTTTAACCACCGAAACTGATCCGGTTAAGGTTGAGATGGAGCTCAACTCAATGATTCCGGCTGCCGAGCGGGGTCGATTTGGTTTACGGCTAATTTTGCACGGACGCCGGGTCTGCACCGCCCGCAAGCCAAATTGTGGAGAGTGTGTGCTCGCTGACTTTTGCCCTTCGAGGGTGGAAGCGCTTTAGTCCAGTTTTCGCATTAAACGGGCTAAACGTCGGCTCGCTGCGCTCAGCTGACGTTCAACTTCATCTAGGTCGAGGGCGATGTCGTCGCGAGCGGTACCGCGGTACTGATTGGCCATAGTGGTTAACTGGCCCAAAAGTTCATCGATACTAGTTACTGTCGACGAGATCTGAGCGCGATGACTTTCCATGAAAGGGCGTGTCTCCAAAGTTGTTGGTTGAACTATTTGAGCACTGATAATGGGTCGAGGTCTGATCGCCTGTACCGTTAACGCCTTGGTAATCCGATTTTTTAATAGCGTTTTAGGTGGTTGAGTGCGTTGGTGAACCCATGCTAACTCGTCTCGATTTTCGTGGATTGTCACGACAAGAAATTGCGCAGCGTTTACCTCGACCTGAGGTCAGTGGTGAGGGGCCAACGGCCGCGGTCCGTGAAATTCTGGCCGAAGTCCGTGCTCACGGTGACCAGGCGTTATTGCAGTACACCGAACGTTTCGACGGAGTGAAGCTCGATGCGTTGCGGGTACCTTCCGAAGCCATCGAAGAAGCCTGGGCCAACACACCCGCTGAACTACAAGACGCCCTTGTTGAAGCGGCTCGACGTATTCGAGCTTTTCATGAAACGCAACGTCCACGTCCTCATGCTCACACTGATGCTGGTATCACTGTAGAAGCGGAAAGTCGGCCGGTTGATCGTGCCGGGCTTTACGTACCTGGCGGACGGGCTTCCTACCCAAGCACGGTGTTGATGACCGCGATTCCCGCCCAGGTGGCCGGAGTGGCTGAAATTGCGTTGTGTGTACCCGCCAGCCAAGACACCGGTCAAGTAGCACAAATTACACTGGCCGCAGCCAAAGTGGCGGGAGTGAGCGAAATTTACGCCTTGGGTGGCGCTCAAGCCGTGGCTGCTATGGCTTATGGCACCGAGTCGGTACCCAAAGTTGATGTGATTGCCGGGCCAGGCAACGTTTATGTGGCTATTGCGAAACAGCAAGTGGCTAACGAAGTCGGCATCGCGGCCGCTTTTGCCGGACCATCGGAAGTGGTGGTGGTGGCCGACGATTCCACCCCAGTTGATTATGCGGCCATCGATGTCATTCTTCAGGCTGAACACGGCCCAGACGGTTTGGCATGGCTTATCACTTGGTCTGAATCGGCTGGCGATGCCATAGATTCCGCCATTGATAGTTTTGTGGCTGAAGCACCGCGCCGTAGCGACATTTCAGCCACCCTGGCTAAGGGCGGTTTCTTGGCGCTGGTCGATACCGCCGAGGCGGCCATTGAGGTTGCCAACCTGGTGGCGCCAGAACACCTGGAATTGCTTTGTGCTGCCCCCGAAGCTTTGGTCCCGCTAGTTAAACACGCTGGGGCGGTGTTCTTGGGGGTCTTGTCCCCGGCTTCGATCGGTGATTATGTGGCCGGGCCGAGCCACGTGTTGCCCACCAACGGCACAGCTCGCTTCTCCAGTGCGCTTACGGTGTCGGATTTCACTAAAGATGTGCACGTTATTACCGTGAGCGACCAGGGTTTCGACGCGGTAGCACCTCACGTGGTGGCATTAGCGGCCGCCGAGGGCTTAGACGCCCACGCCGAGTCGATCCGTATTCGCCAGCGTGCCCGCACTAATACTTCGAGTGGCTCATGAGTGACCGGGCCCCGCAACGACCTCAGCTTCGCGATGATTTGGTGAGGATGGAGGGTTACCATTCGCCCCAAATCGACGTCGATGTTCGTTTAAATACCAACGAATCACCCTTTGAGCCTCCAGCCGAGTTTCGCGCCAAGTTGGCCGAAGGCGTGGCCCAGCTGCATTGGAATCGTTATCCCGACCGCCAGGCGGTACAACTGCGTGAAGCCATTGCCAAGCTACACAACGTAGCGATGGCCAATATTTTTGCAGCCAACGGCTCGAACGAGGTCTTACAGTCGCTCACCTTGGCCTATGGGGGTCCAGGGCGCAACGTCTTGGTCTTCGAGCCTACCTATGCCATGCACAGCCAGATCGCACGGGTCACCAACACCGGGGTTATTAGCGGCACTCGTAGTGACGATCACAGCCTCGATTTGGCCTATGTGAGCGCTACCATGCGCCAACATGAACCCGCTATAACTTTCTTGTGTTCCCCCAACAACCCCACCGGAATGGTGGAGGAACGCGAAACGGTCGAAGCGGTGTTAGCAGTGGCCGGCGAGTTTGGCGGTTTGGTCGTGGTAGATGAGGCCTATGGCCAATTCGCCCCTTGGTCAGCACTCGAGCTCGTCAATGAAGACACTGCTTTGGTAGTTACCCGCACCTATTCCAAAACTTGGGCTTTGGCCGGGTTGCGCCTTGGCTATTTGGTAGGGCCAACCTGGCTAGTTTCAGCTCTGGAAATGGTGGTGCTGCCGTATCACCTAGATGCTGCCACTCAGCTAGCAGGCACTTTGGCGCTTGATCATGTTGATGTGATGGAAGCCCAAGTGGCCGAGTTGGTGGAAGAGCGAGGTCGCTTGGCCGAAGCTATGGCCGACTTGCCGCTAACGGTTTGGCCATCGGGTGCTAATTTTATTTTGTTCCGCCCTAACCAGCACGACGGCAACGCAGTGTGGCAGGAATTGGTGGACCGTTCCGTGATGGTGCGTAACTGCGCTTCGTGGCCGGGCCTCGATAACTGTCTTAGGGTAACTATTGGAACTCGGCAGGAAGACGACGCTTTCCTCGCTGCTTTAACGGAGATACTTACATGACTGAGCCAGCACCTCGCCGTGCCAGCCGCCAACGTTCAACCCAAGAAACCCAAATCGAGATCTCACTAGATCTTGACGCCCGTGAGGGCGGCGTGGTTGATATATCAACCGGTTTGCCTTTCTTTGATCACATGCTGTCGCAAATTGGCCGCCATGGAGGGTTTGATCTCACCATTAAAGCTACTGGCGACCTGGAAATAGACGCCCACCACACGGTTGAAGACACTGGCATTTTGTTAGGTGAAACCTTTGCCGAGGCGGTGGGGAACAAGGCTGGGGTGCGTCGCTTCGCCTCGAACCGGGTGCCGTTGGACGAAGCGCTAATCGATGTGGCACTTGATCTGTCGGGTCGTCCCTTTCTGCACTATGAAGTGGAACCTCCGGGTGAGAAGATTTTGGGTCATCCTCCATTCGATCCGCAGCTGGCTGAAGAGTTCTGGCGAGCCTTTATCACTTCGGGAAACATTACGCTTCACCTTGAATTGGTTAGAGGTAAGAACACCCACCACATTCTGGAAGCCATGTTTAAGGGTGTGGCCCGTTCTTTACGTGACGCCGTGAAAATTGAAGTAGCTGATGGCAAGGTGCCGTCTACTAAAGGCGTCTTGTGAAACTTTTCCCGGCCATCGACCTCCTGGGCGGCCAGGTAGTGCAGCTGGTTCAGGGAGATTTCAACCAAGGCAAAGTGCATGGTAACAATCCGGCGGAAGTAGCGCAGCGTTTTGTTGAAGCTGGTTGTCCATGGGTTCACTGTGTTGACCTAGACGCCGCCCGTACTGGTGAGGCGCACAATTCAGCGGCCATTGCTGCTGTTGCTCAAGCGATTTCGGTGCCCTTACAGGTGGGTGGGGGAGTGCGCAGTGAAGAGTCAGCGCGACGTTTAGTTGACCTTGGGGTAACCCGGGTCGTTATGGGCACGGCAGCCGTTAGCAATCCTGCCTTGGTGGAACAGGTGGCCAAACATCAACGGGTTGCCATTGGTCTTGACATTCGGGGTCGTGAAGTAGCCGTTGAAGGCTGGACTAAAGGCTCGGGCCAAGACTGGACTGAGGCGCTAGCCCGCTTGGAAAACGCCGGAGCCGAAGCAGTGATTGTGACCCAGATAAAAGGCGAAGGTTTGATGGGTGGTCCCGACTTGAGTGGTCTCCAAGAAGTGCTGAGTGCTACCAAGATGGCTGTAATTGCCTCGGGTGGTGTGGGCACCTTGGCCGATTTAGAAGCCTTAAAAGGTGTTTCAGTGGGTGAAGGGGCCGAAATTCGGACCTTGGAGGGTGTGATTGTAGGCACCGCCCTTTATGAGAAAAAGTTCTCAATTAAAGAAGCAGTGGAGGTACTCCAATGAAATTCGTCAGAGTGATTCCGTGTTTAGATGTGGCTGAAGGCCGGGTTGTTAAAGGCACTAATTTTGTCGATTTACGTGACGCTGGTGACCCAGTTGAGCTGGCAATGCGCTATGTGGAACAAGGTGCCGACGAGATTGCCTTCCTAGACATTACTGCCACCCCCGAAGGCCGTGGTGCCACGGTCGATCTTATGCACCGGGTGGCGGAAGTTGTGCCCGTGCCCTTCACGGTGGCTGGTGGAATCCGCTCGGTGAAAGACGCCCGTAAAATTCTCGACGCTGGTGCCAATAAAGTATCGGTGGCCACCGCGGCGGTAGAACACCCCGAGTTGCTTTCAGACTTAGCGAACGAAATTGGCACTGAAAGTTTGGTGGTTGGCATCGACGCCCGGCTCAACGAAGCGGCCAATGGTTCTCGCTATGAGGTGGTTACCAACGGCGGGAAAAAATTTACCGGACTGGACGCCATCCAGTGGGCAATTCAAGCCGAAGAGCTGGGTGCGGGTGAGATTTTGCTCACATCACTTGACCGCGATGGCACCAACGAGGGCTTCGACCTTGAGCTGACCAAAGCCGTGGCCGAAGCGGTTTCGATTCCAGTTATTGCCTCGGGTGGCGTTGGCACGGTGGAACATCTGGTTGATGGCGTTCTGGTGGGGAAAGCGGCGGCGGTTTTGGCGGCCTCCATTTTCCATTTCGGTGGAGTCACGGTTCGTGAAGCTAAAGAGGCTTTAGCTAAACGCGGGGTACCAGTTCAGCTCGGCTGAGTTTCTGAGGTAGATCGCAAGGGTTGTTGGGCGCTCCAAGCACCTCGGCGCGCCTGATCACCGTTAATGCTGGCAATACTGAAACGTTCGGAGACTTGTCGAATAGCCAAGTCTAAGATCGTTCCGATAGCACCAATTACCAAGATGGTGGCTACTAGTTCGTCGTACGCCAGACGATCTCGGCAGTCCAAAATGAAATAGCCAAGGCCAGAATCAACACCCAGCATTTCGGCTGGTACTACCACAATCCAACTCACACCCAAGGCTAGACGCAGGCCAGTGGTTACGTGTGAAGCCACCCCTGGGGCCACTACGAATCGCAACAATTCGAGACGTTTGGCACCAAGGTTGCGTGCCACTAACAACCAGCCAACCTCTAGTGAGCGCACCCCAGCCGAAGTGTTAAGCACAATGGGCCAGGTGGCAGCCAGCGCCACCAACACCTGTACCGGGCGGTCCCCAATACCAAAGATGATGATCACAATTGGTGTCCACGCCAAAGGTGAAATCATCCGAATCAGTTGAATCAGTGGTCCAAAAGCTACCTCCAGTCCGCGCCACCAACCGAGTAACAAGCCAATCACTACACCTGCCACGGTGGCGATGGCGAGGCCGGTAACCAACCGAGTAGTGGTGGCATAGATGTGTGGCCAAATTTCCCCGTTGGTGGCCACACGCCCTAAAGCTCTGGCAGCATCGGCGGGATTAAAGCGCCGTAAAACATCATCGGGTGCCACGACCACCGTGGTAACCAACCACCAAAGCGCCAAGGCGCCCATCAAGGTGGCAGCAGGTGCCACCACCTTGTAAACGCCCTGGTACTTGTTGTTGATGCTTCGACTAGACATTGATTTCTTCTTGGCGGGTAAAGCTTTCAATGCCTAGCGATGCAGCTTGTGAAGAATCTTTCAGCACCTGGGTAATAAAACGATCATCCACCAATTCCTCATGCACCGAAGCCGGGTCGAGGGCAACGAGAAAACCACGATTACCGCTGACCAGCGTGCCTTTCATCTCGGTCACCAAACGTTCGGTGAACGTCGGATAAGGGTAGGGAGAAAAGTCGATTCGCTCGTTGCCCCACGCAGGGTGGTGCAGTGCTTCGGTGGGGGAATGCCCTGGCGAGTCGAAATGGGCCAAGGCCCGTTCCACCACCGCCGCCGGTTGGGGTAGGTAACCTTCCCCTTCGCGAGAAAGAAGCTGGGCTGAGGCCCCTCGATCTTGGCGAGCCGCCACCTGGGCCGCTGCAATGGCATTGATGGTGGATTGAGCCCATTCTGGGTCCTCAGCCACTCGGTCTTCGTGCATCACCACCACGCAGCAGGCATGTTCCCGCCACACATCACCGGTGTAGCGCAGAATGCGTCCGATACCTTCTAATTCGGCGAACGAATTGAATGGGTCGGCCACAATGAACCCCGCAATGTCGCCATTCGCCAGTGCTGGTGGCATGTCGGGTGGGCCCATTACCACTAGCTTTACGGTCTTGGCGCTAGGAGATGGATTACCGGAAATTATGGGGGTGAGTCCTTCTTCACGCAGCAGCATCTGTAGAACCACGTTGTGAATCGAATGCCAAAATGGTATGGCGACCGTGGTGCCTGCCAGGTCGGCTAGGTTCGAAATTTGGGGTCCAACGGTTAGGCCGGAACCGTCGGTGTGGTTCCATGCCACCACTTTCAGTGGCACGTTTTGGTCGAAACGCATTTGTACCGTCAGGGGCATTAGCAGGTGAGCGACATCAATCTGGCGGGCTGCGAAAGCTTCGGCGATTCCTGCCCAACTACGAAACAGGGTTGGTTGAGGAGCTTCAAGACCTTGTTCCTCATAAAGTCCTTTAGCGTGAGCCAGAATCAGAGGGGTGGAATCGGTGATCGGCAAGTAGCCCACCCGCACCGTCGACTCGGCCGCTTTCGCAGTGCTTGAAGACCCCGTTGAACAAGCGCTTAACCACGAGCCTCCCGCGACGGCCAAGCCGGCACCTACGCCTAAACGAACGAAATCACGGCGACTTAAATCAAAGGTCACGAGGTCTCTTTCCAAACAGATTCATAGTGGTTGATAGTTACTAAAGGGTCAGCGCTGGGGCTTTGATAGGCCGCTAGCAATTCGGCTTTATTGGTGTTCGACACGGGGTAAGGACCCACCAAACCGGTTTGATCGCGGCGCATAACGGCCACCAAGTCACTCACCAACAAGGCTTCATCTACATCGTGGGTGACAAAGACCATGGTTAGACCTAGCTGCTGTTGCAACTCACGTAACCAGCGTTGTAAGTCATGTCGAACATGAGGATCGAGGGCTGCGAATGGCTCGTCTAACAACAAGATGTCGGGTTGGGTGACGATGGCCCGTGCCAATGCCACCCGCGAGGCCTGCCCACCCGAGAGTGTTCTTGGGTCGGCTTCAGCTAGGTGGCCAATGCCAAGGCGTTCCAGGGTCTCGGTGGTAATTTGTTGGGCGGTTTGCCGGGTCTGCCGTGACCGTAAGAATGCCCAGCGAGATGACTGGTTTTCGTTGGCTCGCAACCGCAAACCTAGCTGTACGTTCTCGGCCACATTTAGCCACGGCAACAAGTAAGGCTCTTGAAATACCATTCGAACCTTGGCACCTTCGGGTACCTTCACTTCGCCACTAGCCAGGGGTGTTAATCCGGCGACCACTCGCAACAAGGTTGATTTGCCGCAGCCACTTGGCCCCAAAAGCGAGAGGCTTTGGCCCGTTTCGATCGCAAGATTGATCTTGGCGAAGACAGTATGGGGTGGTTGGTTAGCTAGGGGATAAGAGGCTGCTAGGTCGTGGACGGTAAGCATGCTAACTCGTGTCGTAAGAGCGCCTCGGTTGGCGATTGAATAGGTAAGAAAGCCACTTCGCGCAGTCGCCGGGCGGTGGCGCTTTGGCTGAAATAGGCAGCACCGCCGTGAACACGAGCTTCCAGATGAACTGACTCTTCAGCAATCCCCGAAGCTTCTAAGCGTAAAGCCAGTACCTCGCGCTCTACGTCGCGCCAATCGTGACGTGAGGTGAGCTCAGCTAGCTGGGCTCGCGCATCGTTGTACAGTTGGTTGGTCGCGTTGAAACGGTTGATGAAAACTTCGTTTAATCCTCCTAATCGCGATTCGGTGGAACGTAGGGCGGCTTTGGCTATGCCTAGGGCGAAGGAGGCTTGTAACAAGAGGAACGGCCCACGAACCTGAGCTAAGAAACTGCGCAAGTCTTCGGTAATGATCAGGCTTGTAGAGACCCGGACCTCGTTAAGTATCAGCGATGAGGATGCCGTGGCGTTTAGCGCCAAGAGCTCCGGGTAGGGCTGAACTTCAACTCCGCTGGTGTGAGAAGGTACGGCCACCACAATTTCTTGGCCCTGGTCATCTTGAGCGGCGGTCACCACTAAGAAACCGTCGGCGAAGAGGTTAGAGGCCCAATTGATGCGCCCATTTAGCACCACCTCGTCACCTTGTCGCTCGAAACGTACGCCCAGTTGGCCATGTCCCCAGGCATAGTTGACCGCCGCCGCCATCGCTGTCACCCCAGGTAAGGTGCCATCGATTAGGGCTTGGCGGTACGCGATCAGCGGGGCGGAGGCCGAGCTTTGGCCCGGGGTGGACTGGTGCAAATATTCAATCGCCATTCGATGCGCCCAGAGCGAAAACGCTGAAGCCATAGACTCTTCGGCTACCAGTGCCACCAGCTCGCTCATGGCTCCCAGTTCACCGTTGTGATTGCCTGGGGCACCCAAGTCCAGCAGTCCTTGGGCCCCTAGGGCGGCAATACCTTGGCTAGACAGTTCTTGGCCCTGGTCTACGGCGCTGGCGTGGCTAGCGAAATAGGCGGCAATGTCGACAAATTCGGCCGTGTTGGCGGGCCTTGCCACACGAGCGGTGCTCATGATTCAGCCTCTAGAGCGTGCAGCCGGTCTACCGGAGCGCCTACAACTTCACGAGCGGTACGAATGGCGTCTTCGTCGGGACCGTCGTAGAAGCAGAGGCATTTCGCCATGTCTTCTCGCACCCAGGTGCGTTGAAAAGCAACTTCGGGAACTTCAGCGTACTTGGGCGAGTTGGCGGCCTTGCGTTCTAGATACTGCTCCATGGTTAGGCCCTCGGGCAGGTCCCATTCCACCAGCCAGCGTGATTCGCTGCGCTTCTCAATTAGTTCTTGCGGGGTAGCTCCGACCAAGCGAACCGACGCCGGGGCAGTGTGAGTGAGACCGGCGTTGTCAAGGGCTTTGCCGATTTCGGTTCCGGTAGGGGCCTCAGCTACCACAAAGAGTTGTCCCGCTGACTGTGAGGCTTGTTGATCGACGATGGTGGCACCGCTTTGTTTGATGGCAGTTTCGATTTTCGCCAGGTACTCGTGTTCTGCGTTCGTTGCCGGTGCAGTGTCAATGGGAAGCTCGATGAGCCAGTAAGACATGGTAATTCCTTCGATAGCTGATAATTCCGATCAGGTTAGTCAGGATTACCGACAAGCTGGGGACATGTCCAGTTTTTTGTTAAAATCAGCGCATATGTTGACATGAGGAAACGCGCTTTTCACCAGAGCTTGTAGCCTTGATGTCTCACCTACGAACATTGCGCATTACCGTCATTTAAATGACTTCCACCCCAGGAAACGCGTTGACTAGCGACGACAAACTGCCCATCAAAATGTTGAACGACAGAATTCTCGTCACCCTGGCCGGGACCGAAGGTGAGCGTCGTTCCACGGGTGGCATTCTTATTCCAGCCACTGTCGAAGCTTCCAAGCGCCTAGCTTGGGCCGAAGTCATTGCTATTGGCCCCAATGTTCGGGCCATGGAACCTGGCGACCAGGTGCTTTTCAACCCCGAAGATCGTTATGAGGTTGAAGTTCGAGGTGCCGACTACATCATTTTGCGAGAGCGTGACATTCATGCGGTGGCGGCCTCGCGTTTAGGTGAAGGAAGTACCGGTCTCTACCTATAACCACCACAGCAAACAACCAACCTAGCTAGTACCCACGAGGCCTGAAGCAAGACCATCGTTAAACCCAAGAAACGTTTACCACATAAAATCTTATGTCCGAGTTAACCCCACTCCCTCTAGATCCGGCCCGCCTGGGCGAGCTCACCTTTAACGAAACGGGCCTTATTCCCACCGTGGTGCAAAGCCAAAGCACTAAAGAGGTGTTGATGCTGGCTTGGATGAATCGCGAGGCGCTAGAACAAACCTTCAAGACCGGGCGCATGTGGTATTGGAGCCGTTCTCGCCAAGAGTTGTGGTGCAAAGGCGAAACTTCGGGTGACCGACAGTATCTTCGAGAAGCTTTCCTCGACTGCGACGGCGACACATTGCTGTTCAAGATTGAACAAACCGGCCAAGGAGCGTGCCATACCGGTGCGCCAACCTGCTTTTTTAGGAGTATGAGTGACGCAGATAACTAGAGAAGAGTTCCACCGCATTGCTGGGCAATACAACGTGGTTCCAATCTGGCGTCACCTACTGGCCGACTTAGTAACACCAGTGGCAGCTTTCGCCCGGCTGTGTGAGGCCGACCAACCCGGATTTTTGTTGGAATCGGTTGATCATGGCGGACGTTGGAGCCGTTGGTCATTTATTGGTCGAAACCCCATCGCTACTCTCACTTCGATTAACGGTCGGGTAAGTGTCTCTGGTGACCTTCCTCGTGATTTACCTCTCAAAGACGGTATTTTGGCCACACTCGATGCTCTCCTGCAGCACTATAAATCACCTTCTATAGCCGAGTTGCCGCCATTGCACGCCGGTTTAGTAGGTCACATTGGCCACGATGTGGTGCGAGAGGTAGAAGATCTTCCCGACCCACCGCATGACGATCGCCACCATCCCGACGCTGCGCTGGCCATGATTGGTGAACTGGCTGCCTTTGACCACTGGAACCAGCGTGTAGTGTTGGTGGTGAACGTGGTTATTCCACCCGAGGCCACCTCGAGTGACCTTGACCAGCTTTTTGATGAAGGCGAAGCTCGGTTGAATCAGCTGGCGGCCGACGGTTCCAAAACGCTGGCCGAACCGCTCTTGTTGCCACCCGAGGGTGACGAGTTACCCGAATTTCGTGCCGTGACAGGTTCTGATACTTATCGCCAAAGTGTGGCCGCCGCACTGGAATACATCGAGGCTGGTGAGGTTAGCCAAGTGGTAGTTTCCCAGCGTTTCGATGTGGAGCTGAACGCCGATCCGTTCGACGTGTACCGGGTTTTGCGCCAAATAAACCCCAGTCCATACATGTTTTTCATTCGCCAAGCCGATGTGACCTTGGTGGGCTGTTCGCCCGAACCGCTAATTCAACTTCTGAATGGGAAAATTATTTCGAGGCCGATCGCCGGAACGCGTCGCCGCGGCAAAACCGATGAAGATGACCGTCGTTTAGAAGCCGAACTGCGAGAACACCCCAAAGAGATTGACGAACACATGATGTTGGTTGATTTGGCCAAGCATGACTTAGCCAAAATTGGTGATCCGGCCACCATCAAGGTCGATGAACTTATGACCCTTGAGCGATACAGCCATGTGATGCATTTAACCTCTCAAGTCTCGGCTCAATTGGCCGATGGGACCAGCCCGATTGACGTGCTTCGTGCTACGTTGCCCGCCGGAACAGTTTCTGGCGCTCCAAAAACTCGGGCGCTAGAGATTATCGACGAGCTAGAACCCACCAAACGCGGCCCTTATGCCGGGGTGGCAGGCTACATCGACTTTTCGGGCAATATCGACACCGCAATTGCTATTCGCACCATGATCGTCGGTAACGATGGGGTGGCCTCAGTTCAGTCAGGGGCCGGTATCGTGGCCAATAGCAACCCGGCTGATGAAGACCTCGAATGCCGTAACAAGGCGCGGGCGTTGCTGGTTGCTATCCCACCTGCTCGCCGAATGACTGCTGCTCGACACGCAATTAAATGAACAACATTCGATCCAATCTCATCTGGCCAAAGGCACTCGCTGAATCGGGTGCCTCCTTGGTGATGGATCGCACGGTTGTGAAAGTAACCGGCGAAGCCGCCGCCAATTATTTACAAGGCCAGCTTTCCCAAGATATTGAAGCTATGCCGATTGGAAGTTCGGCCTATAGCTTCGTACTCGAACCACAAGGCAAAATTAGTGCCTGGTTCCGAGTGACCCGCCTGGGTGAAAATAGTTTCCTGCTCGACACCGATGCTGGTTTCGAGGAGCCACTTATCACGCGGCTAGAACGCTTCAAACTAAGCACGCCTGTGCAGTTTGAAGCGATAAGTAATGCACAAATTTTGGCGGTGCGATACACCCACCAAATACCCGCTCAAGCAACTGTCCCTGCACAGGAAGCTCTGGCGGGTGAAGCCGTGTTGGCCACTATTCCCGTTCGTGAAACTGGTTATTGCGGTTGGGATGTTTTGGGTATCGATCTTTCGATTCCGACGTCATTAGCACCGTTGCCAAAAGACATCTTCGAGGCCCTGCGAATCGAGGCAGGCATACCCGCCATGGGCCAAGAGATACTCTCGAACACCATTCCGGCGGCAACTCGCATGGTGGAGCGCTCAGTGAGCTTCACCAAAGGGTGTTACACCGGCCAAGAACTAGTGGCTCGCATGGATTCACGAGGCAACAAGAGCCCCCAGTCGCTGGTGACTCTAAGCTTTCAAACTGAAGAGGCACCACAAGTTGGCGACCAAATCTATTTGGTACATGACGAAAACAACGGAAGCCGCCATGAAGAGGCCAAGCCGGTTGGTGCAGTTACCAGCGTGGCACCGCTTGGCAGCGCGGGTACGGCCGTGGCCCTTGGCTATGTGGTACGCGCCGTCGAGTTGCCAGCAGCTGTGAAGGTTGGCACAAAAGAGCTATCGGCCCAGTCGTTCGCGCCCATTGTTTCGGCCTAGGCTAGGCGCATGTCAAAAACCGTGACCATTGCCAAATTGCCGCTCAAGCCTGGTGTCCGTGACGATTTCGTCAAAGCTTTCAACACCATGTTCAACACCGTCAACAACGAAGACGGCACGTTGATTTACGCCTTACACCTTGATGACAGCAACCCCGATTTGGCTTGGGTATACGAGCTGTATGCCGATGAAGCAGCCTTGGTGGCCCATGGCACCTCGGAAGGCATGAAAGCCGGTATGGCGGCCTTCGGCCCATTTTTGGCCGAGGGAGTCGAACTAATTCGTGCCACTCCGGTGTCGGCGAAAGGCTTCGACGTATAAACAATGGCTACCTATCTTGATCGCATTTTGGCTTCGCACCGTGCCGCCGCCAACAACGAAGAGCGGCACTTCGAAGACCTGCGCGATCAGGCTCTTGCCATGCCGCCAACCCGTGGCTTCCGTCGACGTTTAGCGAGCTCCGAAGGTTTGGCGGTAATCGCTGAAATCAAACGACGTTCGCCTTCCAAAGGCGATCTGAACCCAAAGCTCGATCCGGCTCAAGTCGCGCAGGAATATGCCACTGGCGGTGCTACCGCTTTATCGGTTCTAACCGATGAAGAGTTTTTCGGTGGCTCAGTCGCCGACTTGGCGGCGGCGCATGCTGCCACCACCTTGCCGGTTCTGCGCAAAGATTTCACGGTTAGCACGTTCGACGTTTGTGACGCCCGAGTGATGGGTGCCGACGCTGTGTTACTAATTGCCGCCGCCCTTGATGACCACGAGCTGCGTGACTTTATGGCCCTAGCTAACGAGATCGGGCTTGACGCTTTGGTCGAAATTCATGATGAGGCCGAACTAGATCGGGCTTTGGCCGCCAACGCCACCTTGGTTGGCGTTAACCAACGCGACCTAGTTACGTTCCAAGTCGATACCGAGCGAGCCGTTCGTATGGCACCGCTAATTCCAAGCGATGTGGTTCGGGTTGCCGAGTCGGGCGTCAAAGGCGTAGTCGACGCCACTTTGTTGGCCGAAGCTGGCTACGACGCGGTGTTAGTTGGTGAAACACTGGTCACGGCCACTAATCACAGTGCCGGTGTGGCAGCCCTGCGCCAAATTCCAGCTCGTGCATTCGCTGGTTAGTTCCAATATGCAGGCTTGCAACCACCCGAAAAGGCGCACGCTGTGTTCGTAAAAATTTGCGGTATCACCACTGAAGAAGACGCCCTTTTAGCGGTGGCTATGGGTGCCGACGCATTGGGTTTCGTGTTTGCCCCCTCATCGCGCCAAATTGCTGTGGGCCAGGCGCGCGACATTGTGCGGCGATTACCACCAGAAATTTTGACGGTCGGTGTTTTCCGAAATCAAGCCCCCGAACGGGTGGTCGAAATGGTTCAAACAGCCGGTTTGGGTGGTGCTCAGCTACATGGCCACGAAAGCCCTGAGGTCGCTCGTTGGGTGAAAGCCCGAGTTGGTTTGGTGATTCAAGCGTTCGAGGCTGGTTCGGCCAGTTTGGCGCACGCTGACGATTGGCGAGCCGATGTTATTCTCATCGATTCGCCCCAGCCGGGTTCCGGCAAAGTATTCGACTGGTCGCTGGCTGAAGGTGCGCCTTCCGGGCGACGAATTCTGTTGGCTGGCGGGTTAAACCCCAACAACGTGGCCGACGCGATTCGCCGGGTGGAACCTTGGGGTGTTGATGTGTCGAGTGGGGTAGAGGCCCGCCCCGGCCACAAAGACCCTCGTAAGGTGCGGGCCTTTATTGCCAACGCTAAAGCGTCGGTGAAAGCAGAACCCACGACTAGCCAGCAAAGCTCGTCAGATTTGTATGACTGGCAAGAGGACGGCGGATGAAGAATGAAACTGAGATGCCCCACGACAACGAACACACCTTGATGGGTGCCCCGCAAGATGGACGTTTTGGCGTCTTTGGGGGCCGTTTTGTGCCAGAAACATTGGTACCGGCTTGCCAAGAGCTAGAGGCAGCCTTCATTGAGGCTTGGGCCGACCAAAGTTTTCGGGCTGAACTCGATGACCTGTTGCAAAACTACGCTGGGCGCCCATCACCGCTAACCCCGTGTCATCGACTGTCAAAAGAGCTTGGTTTAACGCTTTTATTGAAGCGGGAAGACCTGAATCACACTGGTAGCCACAAAATTAACAACGTGTTGGGCCAGGCGCTTTTAGCCAGACGCATGGGTAAAAGTCGTTTGGTGGCCGAAACTGGCGCTGGTCAACATGGGGTAGCTACTGCTACCGCCGCGGCGCTCCTTGGCATGGAATGCACGGTGTATATGGGGGCGGTCGACATGGAGCGTCAAGCGCTAAACGTGTTTCGAATGCGCCTCTTGGGTGCGGAAGTGCGTGCAGCGACCTCTGGTAGCCAAACCTTAAAAGATGCGGTCAACGAAGCTATGCGTGACTGGGTGGCCACAGTTGAGCGCAGCCATTACTGCTTAGGTTCAGCTATGGGCCCTCACCCTTACCCATGGATGGTGCGCGAGATGCACCGGGTTATTGGTATTGAGGCTGCCGCCCAGTGCCAAGCCCTAATTGGTCGTGCCCCTGATGTGGTGACCGCTTGTGTGGGTGGCGGATCGAACGCCATTGGAATCTTCTCTGGTTTTGTGGACACCGACGCCGAGCTGGTGGGCGTTGAGCCTGCTGGCGGGGCGGCCATCGGCAAAGGCATCCCAGGGGTTGTCCACGGCATGGCGTCGTACCTGCTCCAAGACGAATGGGGTCAGGTAACCGAAGCCCAATCCATTTCCGCTGGCCTCGACTATCCGGGTGTAGGCCCTGAACACGCTTATCTGGCTGATTTGGGTCGTGCGCGCTACGAGCAGGTCACCGATGACCAAGTGATTGAAGCCTTTAAGCTGCTCTCACATACCGAAGGTATTATCCCAGCGCTCGAATCGGCCCACGCCTTGGCATGGGTGGTGCGTGACAAGGCTCTGCTCCGCGACCAGGTGGTGTTGTTGAACTTGTCGGGCCGTGGCGACAAAGACGTGGCCCAAATGATGGAGATTCTAAAAAATGAGTTCTGAGCCCACTGGGGCCTTAGAAAGCCATTTGCAGAGCCGTATTGCGGCCGGTCACAAACTGTTAATGCCGTATCTCACCGCTGGCTACCAACCAAACTGGGCCCGTTTGGTCGAAGCTGTGGCGCAAGCAGGTGCCGATGCCATTGAGGTTGGTATTCCATTTTCTGATCCGGTTATGGATGGGCCAACCATCCAGCTAGCCACCGAAGCCGCCCTGGCTCGTGGTGTTACACCTGGATCGGTGATAGATGAAGCGGCCAGTATCGACTGTGGTATTCCACTAGTGGCCATGACCTATTTCAACATTCCGTATCGGATGGGGTTGAAACGTTATGCAGCTGCTTTGGCCGAAGCTGGCTTCGCCGGGTCAATTCTGCCTGACCTACCACTAGAAGAATCGCCACCATGGACCACCGAAGCTGACCAGGCGGGCATTGCAACGGTCATGCTGGCAGCACCTACTGGTTCAGATGAGCGCTTAGCTCGCATCTGCGAGCGCACCCGCGGCTTTGTCTATGGGGTGGGTTTGGTTGGTATTACCGGTGAACGCGCCGAACTGGCCGCCAGCGCCACAGCCATTGCTAAACGCTTAAAGGCCCTTACCAATAAGCCAGTAGCTATTGGTATTGGCGTGTCGACACCGGAACAAGCCGTAGCGGTAGCCGAAGTTGCCGACGGGGTGATCATAGGGTCGGCGATTATCCGCAAGCTTATGGACCATGGCTTTGAAGCGGCGGTTGACTTTGTAGGCGAAATCCGCCTGGCGTTAGATCGCGGGTAGTCGACCTCTGGCCAACGGTCACAGCGCCGAGCTCTCTTTATTGTCTGAAAACCCCAAACTACGATCACAATTTTTATGCCTGATTCGAACCCCACTGAATTAATCCAAGATGAAAACTGTGAGCTTTGTGAAGCCGCGCGATATACCCATTGGTATTTCGAAGATGAATTATGTTGGGTGGCTGACTGCGAAGTTTGTTCGGTTCCAATGGTGGTATGGAAAGGCCACGGGCCTGACCCCGATGAAGCCTCCGTGGCGATTATGATCGAACGCTTAGTGATTGTTGCTACGGAACGGTTTGGAGCTAATAGGTTTGAAATAGATCGAAATATGCGCCAAATTCCCACTCATTTCCATGCTCACGCGCGTGACGAGAATTGGTGGGCGGAAAGAATGAACCGACCTTTTTCGCTTTACACCGGGGTCGGAACCAAGAGAATTACCCGCTAGCCCGTACTTTTTTGTTATTTCGTTTATGATACTTGGCAGCATTACTGCTTGACTTAACAGGCTTAATGGATCGCTGCATTTAACATCCGCTCAACCAATTGGAAGGTTGAGCACAATAGGAGGAAACCACATGAACAAGTCTGAACTGGTAGCCGCGGTCGCAGCACGTACCGAACAGACTCAAAAGAGCGTTGAAGAGACCATCAACGGTTTCTTTGACGTCGTCGCAGAAGCCATCTCCAAGGGCGAGAAGGTGGCTATCCCAGGTTGGATCTCATTTGAGCAGACCACCCGGGCCGCTCGTGCCGGTCGTAACCCCGCTACCGGTGAGGCTATCCAAATTCCAGCCTCTAAGGCCGCTAAGGTCACCGCTGGTTCCAAGCTCAAGGCTGCTGCTAAAGGCGCCTAAGCTGCATTTGTAACAAAGTTACGACATGTTGGGTCACCTAGGAGTAGGTGGCCCTCATTCGTTTTGGGCATGGTTCTGCTGCCATGGCAATCGCGGCTAGCGTTTAGTCCATGTTCACTCCTGGAGATCCTGCACCAAAGTTTGCACTCAGCGATCAAAACGACAATACGGTGTCGCTGGAAGATTATGCCGGACGCAAAGTGCTGGTGTTCTTTTACCCCAAAGCCAATACGCCTGGTTGCACCAACCAAGCTGTGGGGCTACGTGACATCGCGACCGACATCGGAGACACCGCCATTGTGGGTATCAGCCCCGATGCCCCGGCCGCCCAAGCCAAATTCGACCAGAAGCATACCTTAGGGTTTCCGCTGCTTTCTGACCCGGAACACCAGGTGGCTGAGGCCTATGGGGTGTGGGGCGAAAAGTCGATGTATGGACGCAAGTACATGGGCATTATACGCTCGGCGTTTCTAATTGATGAGTCGGGAAATATTGAAGTTGCCTGGCCGAAGATCAGCCCTAAAGACACTCCTAAAAACCTTCTCAAGGCGCTCAAAGCATGACCGGACTTCCACGCCCCGCCGATATTTTGGCGCACCGGCCACCTTTTTTGTTTCTCGATGAAATTGTCGAGCTAAACCCAGGCCAATCAGCCAAGGGTCTTTGGCACCTAAGTGGTGACGAAGACTTCTTTGCCGGGCATTTTCCGGGTCGGCCCACCTTGCCTGGCGTTTTGATGGTAGAGGCTATTGCACAACTGGGTGCCGTGGCGGTACTCACCGACGAGCGTTTTGCGGGCAAGTTGCCACTCTTTGGCGGGGTAGATAACGCCCGCTTCCGCCGTCAGGTGGGCCCCGGCGACACTTTAGAGCTTGAAATAACTATGGGGCGCTTATCAGCACGTGCAGGTAAAGGCTCAGGCCAGGCCATCTTAAATGGCGAGTTGGCCTGTTCAGCCGACCTGCTGTTCGTGGTGGTTAACGCCGAAAGCTAAACCACCAAAGAACAGCCACATAAAACACAAAAACATCACAGCCGGATAAACCTCTTCACAAGGTCTATCCGGCTGCAATTAACTGTATGGCTGCGGTAATACCGACTACTGCGGCGTTAGGCGCTTGGTGGACCTATAACTAGCGTGCCGTTGTGGCCACCGAAACCAAACGAGTTTGATAGTGAAGGCCCTGGGGTCCAGGCTGCCGGTTCACCGGCCACAATATTTATTTTGGCCATCTCAGGGTCAACTTCGCTGTAGCCCAAGGTGGGGGGAATCTGACGGTGTTGCATCGAAAGCAATACTGCTACTGCTTCCAACGCCCCGGCAGCGCCCAAAGCGTGCCCGGTTGCACCCTTAGTGGAGGTCACCAGGGGCTGGGTGTCACCAAAGACAGCTGCAATGGCCTGGGCCTCATTAGCGTCATTCAGCGGGGTTGACGTTCCGTGTGCATTTACATGCACAATATCCGTGGCTTCTAGACCGGCATCCGCAATGGCCAGGGCCATACACGAAATTGCGCCGGTTCCTCCTGGGGCAGGTGCTGTGATGTGGTGGGCATCAGCCGTGCTGGCGGAACCCATCAACTCGCCCAAAATGGTGGCACCACGGGCTACGGCGTGTTCCCATTCTTCAAGAATTAGCACGCCAGCACCTTCGCTCATCACGAAACCGTCGCGACGGTTGTCGAAGGGGCGAGAGTTGCCTGAAGCCGAAAGCGCGGTCATATTTCTAAACCCGGCTACTGCCGTGGGGGTTAACCCAGCTTCTGAGCCGCCCGCCATTGCAATGTCGCAACGTCCGTCACGGATCATCCGGGCGGCGTTGCCAATAGCGTGGGTACCAGCCGCACATGCGGTAACCGTGGTTTCACAGGGGCCTTGCCAGCCATAACGCATCGAAAGTGATGCCGCGGCGGCGTTGCCCATCATCATCGGCACCAAAAATGGTGAGACGCGGTTAGAGCCTTTGTTGTAGTTCACCTGGATTTGTTCTTCCAGGGTGTTGATTCCGCCCACGCCGGTTCCGATCATAACCCCGGCACGCTGCGGGGTGATTTCTGGGTTGCCAGCTTGTTCGAGAGCCATCGCCGCGGCCGCTAACGCGAACTGCGTGAAGCGGTCGCTACGGCGTGCTTCTTTGCGGTTCTCAAAGTAGGGGGTTGGGTCGAAATCGGTTACCGGACGTTCAGCACCAACCGGTGCTGGCGCGCTTAGCCCATTCCAAAATGCTTCTAACCCAATGCCGCACGGGGCAACCACACCCATGCCTGTTACGGCCACACGACGATTCGTCATTAGAGCTTCGAAATGATCAGGTTGTATGCGGCACCCACGGTTTCAATGCCTTCTAGCTCTTCTTCTTCAACGCTCACGTCGAACTCTTCCTCGAGAGCCATTACCAGCTCTACCAAGTCGAGGCTGTCGGCATCGAGGTCGTCGGCAAAGCTGGCTTCGCGGGTGATTTGATCGGCGTCAACATCGAGTACCTCTACGGCACACTTTTTGAAGCGATCAAAATTCTCTGCGTCACTCACGGTTACTCCATTTCTCGGATTATCGAGGGTTTGATGGTGGAAGGTTATTACGGTTTGGGATCAAGCGACCTTAGCCGCCCATTCCCAGTCCGCCGTCTACCGGAATTACGGCTCCGGTGATGTAGGCGGCAGGTTCAGAAGCTAAGAACGCAATAGTGGCGGCCACCTCGGCAACATCACCGAAGCGACCTAAAGGTACGGCATCTAAAATATTGGCTTGTTGATCGTCATTTAGGGCATCGGTCATGTCGGTACGAATTGGGCCGGGGGCCACTACGTTCACTGTGATATTACGCGATGCGAACTCGCGGGCGAGTGACCGTGCCAAACCTATTAGCCCGGCTTTCGATGCCGAGTAGTTCGCTTGACCCGCCTGCCCCGCGGTTCCGACCACCGATGAAAGCATAATGATACGTCCCCAGCGGGCGCGCATCATTGATTTCACGGCCCGTCGGGCCACTCGGAAAGCTCCGGTGAGGTTGGTGTTGATGACTTCGGTGAAATCGTCGTCGCTCATTCGCAGCACCAAGGTGTCACGAGTGATTCCGGCATTCGCCACAAGCACGGACACGGGGCCAAGTTCAGCTTCAATGGTGTCAAAAGCAGCGTTCACCGAATCGGTATCTGCCACGTCGCATTTAACTGCGAAGAGGCGAGGGTCGCTAGGGGCTTGCGAGCGGTAAGTTACTGCCACTTTGTGTCCCGCGTCGGCAAATGCCGTGGCCGTTGCTAGGCCTATGCCTCGGTTACCGCCGGTTACTAGCACTACCCGTGGCGTTTCGTTTTCCAAGTTTTCTTTGCTCATGGGTTCCATCGAATCAAGGCCGCCGCCCAAGTCATGCCGGCACCGAAGCCCACCATTAATACCAGATCGCCAGCTTTAAGTTTGCCTTCATCAGCGGCTTGGGCCAGCGCGGTGGGAATCGAGGCTGAAGAAGTGTTGCCCGTTTTTTCCAACACTGACACGGCCTTTTCCATGGGAATGCCCAGCTTTTTGCAGGCCGATTCGATGATTCGAATGTTGGCTTGATGGGGGATTACCACATCAATGTCATCGGCAGTCACACCAGCTTTGCGAAAGACTTCTTCACCTGAGGCCACCATCACCCGTACGGCGCGGCGAAAAACCTCACGGCCATCCATGCGCAAATAGCCACCAATATCGGCGTCTAAGATGTGTCGAGCGGTGCCATCGGAACCCAGGTCCCAAGCGATTAGTTCTCCGGGCCCTTCAACAGCTTCTAGCGCAACAGCGCCGGCGCCGTCCGCAAAAAGTATGGCTGTGCCACGGTCATCCCAGTCGGTGATCCGGCTAAGGGTTTCAGCACCAATTACCAAAATGCGTTTCATGCCGGTGGTAATAAAACCGTGAGCGGCTACCAAGCCATACATGAAGCCTGAACAGGCGGCGTTCAAGTCGAAAGCACCGCAATTTAGCCCTAACTCAGCTTGGACGGTGGAGGCGGTGGCGGGTACCTGCTGGTCGGGGCTCGTGGTGGCCAAAAGCACTAGATCCACGGTGTCTGGTTCCCATCCGGCTTTGGCAAGGGCTGCTCGGGCAGCTTCCACGGCCAGGCCAGAAGTGGTGCCACCAACACGGCGTTCGCTGATACCGGTACGTTCAACGATCCACTCGTGTGAGGTGTCTAGGGTTTTTTCTAGGTCATGGTTGGTTACCACTTTGTCGGGTAACGCGTAGCCCCAACCTTTAATTTGTGCCCCACTCATTGTTTAAACCGTCCTCAGCCAGGCTATTGGTTGACTTGTTGTTACTCGCTCGCCTTCAACGGCTAGCCAGCCCATAATCGAGCCACTAAAGGCCGAACGCACTTCGTGTTCACCAACGTTGCCTAGTTGGTCACCAGCGGCGATAACGCTGCCGGGTCCGATTTCGGTGACGGGGGTGAAAACTCCAGCGGCTGGGCTTACCACCATTCGTTCGGTGGCGAAGAGGTGTTCGCCGTCTCTTTGGCCGATATCGGCACGGCCAGTTTCTGGTGACTGAGCAAGCGACTCTAGTAGGGCGTCAATGTCGGAGGGCACCATTACTGAAAGTGAACGGGCGCTTTTCACGGTACGTTTCACCATGCCGGTTAGCACCGTGCCCGGGCCTAGTTCTACAAAAGTGGTAACTCCGGCTTGGTCGAGTCCGTGCAGGGTTTGTCGCCAGCGAACGGGGCTGGTGAGCTGGGCCGAGAGAAGCCCCGACCAGTCAAGACCGTTGGGGTGGGCCATGGCGTCAACGTTGGCATGCACCGGTACTTGGGGGTCGCGCCATTCAACGGTGTGGAGGGCAGCTCGCAGGCGTTCTTGGGCTGAGGCCATGAAGGGGGTGTGGAAAGCGCCACCAACGGGAATGTCCATTATGCGCTTAGCGCCAAGTTCTTTGGCTGCCACTCCGGCATCGACAAGAGCTTCGGGGCTACCGGCAATTACCACCTGGCCAGGTGAGTTGAAGTTGGCCACCCATACGTCACCGTCAACCCGGGCACAGGCAATTTCTACTTTGTCATCGTCGAGGCCCAAAACCACGGCCATCGTTCCGGGTTGTTCTTGCGCTGCGGTGAGCATAGCCTCGCCGCGTTCTTGTACAAGGCGAACTCCGTCTTCAAACGACAAGGCACCAGCGGCCACCAAAGCGGTGTATTCGCCAAGAGAATGGCCTGCCACATGGGCGGGTTCAACACCGGTTCGTTCTACGGCGTCCAACACGATAAGCGAAGTTAGAAACGTTGAAAGCTGGGCGTTTTGCGTGGAGACCAATGTGTCGGCGTCTGCTTCTAAAAGCAGGTGGGCGAGATCTCGTTTGGCTACTTCAGATGCTTCGGCTACTAGCTCCCAAGAGGGGTGTTCGGCCCAAGCGGCACCCATACCAGGGCGTTGTGAGCCCTGACCTGGGAAAGTAAATGCGATCATTCGCTACGGATTTCCTCGTTGACGATAGTTGTGGGTGAGACCATCAAAGCCTCTGTTTGGTTTCACAAAGTTTGGCTTTGATGTTGGATTTCGTTGGTTGGGCTCACCCCGGTTGTGTTTCGGCCTACCGAAGATGATGGAGCCTAAGGCTGGGTGGCCGCCACTCATGAGAGATGAATATCGATTTCGCGCTAGGCCCATGTCGCCACTAGTCTACTTTTCTCTATATTGTGTAAGCACATAAGCCCGGGTGGCGGAATGGTAGACGCGGGGGATTCAAAATCCCTTGTCCGTGAGGGCGTGTGGGTTCGAGTCCCACCCCGGGCACTTATGAGCATTCACAAGCAAGTCTCGTTGCGGACGTGGGTGTTTTGATCGCCAAAGAACGTTTGAAGCGTAAGCTGGCTAAGACGACCAATCGTGCCCAACGAGCCCGCGCCGAATTGGCCGTGTTAGAAGAACAGCTGGTCCAGGTGCGTGAAGAAGCTGCTGATGCCCGCACCCGTTCGATCGTGTCAGAGGCGCCGATGGATCGCCACGATGAACGTGAAGCTACCCGCCAGCTGGAAGCGTTAGAGCGCGGCGCGAACGACCTTCGCCAAGAGATTGCGCGTTTGGAAGTGCTACAAGATCAACTTCTAGATCAACTGGTGGCTTTGTCTTAGCCCAAGAGGTCGACGTCGTAGGCGGATAGGTCGACTGGGGTGAAACCTGCTGGTCTGCCTGCGTAGGCTGTGATGGTGACCAACCTAATGTTGCTCGATGGAAATTCGCTTACGTATCGGGCGTGGTTCGCCTTGCCTCCCGATATGGCCACTGCTTCGGGGCAGGTAACCAACGCTGTCTACGGGTTCACTTCTATGCTATTGAACCTGGTACGTGACCATCGTCCCGATGGCATCGTGGTGGCCTTTGACCGGCCCGAGCCCACGTTTCGCCATGAAGCGGTAGCCGAATACAAGGCACAGCGCGATGAAACTCCGGCGCTTTTGGTGCAACAAATCGGTTTAGTGCGTCAGGTGCTCGATGTGCTTGATATTCCTGCTCTTGACATGGTGGGTTTCGAAGCCGACGACATTATTGCCACGCTGGCCACCAAAGCCGCTGATGCAGGTCAAACGGTCATGGTGGTTACTGGCGACCGTGATTCTTATCAGCTGGTGCGAGACCCCCAAATCAGAGTGCTGTACAACCGTCGTGGCGTTTCAGACTATGTGCTTTATGACGAAGCGGGCATCAAAGAACGCACTGGCGTCGCCCCACTTGACTACGTAGATTACGCCGCGCTCAGAGGCGACCCTTCCGACAATCTCGATGGGGTACCAGGGGTAGGTGAAAAGACCGCTGCTCGCCTGGTGAATAAGTACGGTGATATTGCCGGAATTTACGACCATCTCGATGAGCAAACCCCGAAATTGCGCGAGAATCTGGCGGCTAGCAAAGAACTGGTCGAACGGAATTTCGAGATGATGACCTTGCGTCGCGACCTTGAGATTTCGGTAGTGCCTCGAACCTTGGCGGCCGATCGCATCAACCCTGAAGCCTTAGCCCAGCTCATCGATTTTCTAGAGTTTCACAGCCTTCGAAACCGGATTAACGAACTGCTTGGCGCGCCAGCCGTCAATCACACCGGCCATGAAAACGCATCTGGAGCCTTAGAAGCCAACGTGGTGGTTTTGAACGATGCCGAGACAGCTGTTTCGGCACTGGGAACTCTTGCCACCAGCGAAAACGCTACGGCGGTGCAGGGCGCTTGGAACCCTTCGGGTTCGTGGCGTGATTGGTCGTGGCACACCACTGCCCAGGCTCAACCGCTTCGAGGTTTGGCCTTAACTAACGGCAGCCGCGACTTGGAAACAAATGGCACCAAAACCGAACGTTCAGCCGTGTATTGGCTCCCAGGCGAGCTGCTTAGCGACGAAAACATCAAAGTCGCGCTCGGTGAATTGTTGGGTGCGAACGGTCCGGGCGTGATAGCGCACGATGCCAAAGCCCTAGAACGGGCCCTTCTAGGTTTAGGCGTGGCAATGCCGAAACTAGTGGTTGACACCATGTTGGCCGCTTATCTGCTTGACCCTGGCCAAAGCGACTATCTCTTAGCCGACTTAATTACCCGTTATGCACAGCTTCAACTTCCCACTCGCAGCGCGGTGGAAGAAGGTCGTTTAGATTTCGACGGTAACGAGCTAGAAAACCTCAGCACCGACACCGCTAGCCGGGCGTTGGGTGTCCTGGCGTTGGTGGCACCACTTGAACACGCACTTGAAGCCCAAGGCTTAACCAAGCTTTACCAAGAGATAGAGATCCCTCTGGTGAGTGTTTTGGCACGCATGGAAGCAGTCGGGGTTGGAGTCGACCGCGATGCGTTACAAGCGCTCAGCAACGATTTAGCGGCTAGTGCCGCCACGTTGGCGAAAACCATTCAGGAAGACGCCGGGCAAACCTTCAACGTCAACTCCACGAAACAGCTTCGAAAGGTGCTCTTTGAAGATCTGGGTCTCACTCCACAAAAGAAAACCAAAACTGGTTTTTCCACTGATGCGGCGTCGCTAGAAAAACTGCGAGGCGAGCACCCCATTATCGAACACCTGCTCGAATATCGGGAGGTTGAAAAGCTGCGTTCAACCTATGGTGAAGGTTTATTGGCTGAAGTGGCTTCCGACGGACGAATACACGCCACATTCAACCAAACCGTTGCCCGAACCGGCCGTCTAAGCTCCGACGCCCCGAACTTGCATAACATCCCGGTGCGAAGCGAGCTTGGCCGTAAATTCCGCGCCGTGTTCGTCCCAGCAGCGGGTTTCGAGTTGCTGGTGGCCGACTACAACCAGATTGAACTGCGCTGTATTGCTCACCTGGCGGGCGACCCTGGCCTTATTAATGCTTTCGAAACTGGTCAAGATATTCACAATGCCACCGCGGCACGGGTTTTCCATGTGGCGGCTGACGAAGTAACCCACGCCCAGCGTGACCGGGCCAAAATGGTTTCTTACGGTTTGGCTTATGGCATGGAAGCCTACGGTTTAGCCCAGCGATTAAACATTGCTACCGGCGAAGCCCAAGAAATTCTAGATGCCTATTTCGCAGCGTTTCCGTCGGTGCATGACTACATGGAACGCACGGTCGAAGAAGCCCGCCAGAAGGGCTACACAGAAACTCTTTTTGGTCGACGTCGTCAGATCCCCGAGTTAGCGTCATCCAATTTCCGGGTTCGACAAGCTGGCGAACGCCAAGCCATGAACGCGGGTATTCAAGGACTTGCAGCCGATATTTTCAAAGTGGCTTTGGTTCGTCTTGACGCTGCCCTGCGCGACCTGGGCTCCACGAGCCGCATCGTATTGCAGGTGCACGATGAGGTGATTTTGGAGGTCGAACCCAAAGATCGCCAACAAATAGCCGATTTGGTGACCACGACCATGGTCGATGCCTTCGACCTGCGGGTGCCGTTGGCTGTCAACCTGTCGTTTGGAAACAGTTGGGCAGAAGCAAAATCATGAGCCAACCACCCAGTGCCAAATCACAGCCGAGCTCTACCAACCAGCACCGCGATCTAAAGCACCAGCACACCGATGCCGAGAATCATAACCACGGGCCGGGCCATTGGTTTGAGGCCATGGCTGACCATATGGGTCAGGCCTATCTGCGTTATTCCTTCACCAAGGGAACCGAGCAAGAAGTCGCCTTCCTAACCGAGGCCTTGGGTTTGGTGGCAGGGGAGCGGGTGCTTGATGTTGGTTGTGGCCCGGGGCGACATTCCCATGCTTTAGGCCAACGTGGCATGGAAGTGTTGGGTGTAGATATTTCAGCCCGGTTTGTGGAGCTAGCCAACCAGGTAGCAGCCCCGGGGGTTTCATTTCAGCGCTTAGACGCCCGGGAATTACCGTTTAACGAAGAGTTCGACGCCGTAATTTCGTTGTGCCAAGGTGCCTTTGGCTTGCAAGGTGACACCAGTAGCAACGCTGATCAAGCGGCCGCCGATGCCAATCCGGTTGACCCTGACTTCCCGGTTTTAGCGGGCATGGTTCGGGCTTTACGACCAGGCGGACGTATTGCGTTTTCAGCGTTTTCAGCCTATTTCCAGGTTCGTTATTTGGAAGACCAAGATTCGTTCAACGCCGCTACCGGAGTTAATCACGAAACCACTGCTATCCGTTCCGAAGATGGCCGTGATGTTGAGGTTGACCTTTGGACTTCGTGTTTCACACCCCGTGAGCTACGGCTTATGGTGCAGGCTGTTGGTCTAGTTGACGTTAAGATCTACGGCGTAACCCCCGGTGTCTACGGCACTAACCCGCCGGGGCTTGATCACCCTGAGTTCTTGGTGATAGCAACGAAACCAGCCTGAGGTGATATGCTTTTACCCCTACGCGTGTGAAGTTAGCGACCATCCGACCGGGTGGCCTTCAGCGCCAACCGCTAGCAGTATTCGGTGGTTGTTTACCCAAATATATTTAGAAGGCAAATAGTGTCCGATCAGGCCAGCACCGAAGTAGCCGAGAGCCAAGCTCCCGCCACTGAAGCGCCCTCGAGTTCAGCACCCTCCGCTCCCGCCAACATGGGAACATTCGATTCAGAGGGTGTGTACACGCCCCGCCCCATCACCTCAAACGACCTTGGCGACATCTCAATTGACGACGCCTACACGGCCAGCATGGTCGAAGTTGAAGACGGTCGTATTGTGCAAGGTGTCATCGTTAAGGTTGACCGCGACGAGGTTCTTCTCGACATTGGTTACAAGTCTGAGGGTGTTATCCCCAGCCGCGAACTCTCCATTCGTAACGATGTTGACCCCACCGAAATTGTGTCGCTCGGCGAGCATGTTGAGGCCTTAGTTCTTCAAAAGGAAGACAAAGACGGTCGTTTGCTGCTTTCCAAGAAGCGTGCCCAGTATGAGCGCGCTTGGGGTTCGATCGAAGAAGTTAAGGCCCAAGACGGTGTCGTTTCTGGCCCGGTTATTGAAGTGGTCAAGGGCGGCCTGATTATTGATATCGGTCTGCGTGGCTTCCTGCCAGCATCGCTTGTTGAACTGCGCCGAGTACGTGACTTGCAGCCATATGTTGGCCGCACGCTAGATGCCAAAATCATCGAGCTCGATAAGAACCGCAACAATGTGGTGCTTTCCCGTCGGGCTTGGTTGGAAGAAACCCAGAAGGAACAACGCGAAGATTTCTTGGCCAACTTGAAGCCCGGCGAAATTCGCCCTGGTGTGGTTTCATCGGTGGTCAACTTTGGTGCTTTCGTCGACTTGGGCGGCATGGACGGTTTGGTACACGTTTCCGAACTGTCGTGGAAGCACGTCGATCACCCAGGTTCCGTGGTTGCTGTTGGCGACGAAATCACCGTTCAGGTGCTCGAAGTCGACCTCGACCGCGAGCGCATCAGCCTGTCACTTAAGGCCACCCAGCAAGACCCATGGCAAGAGTTCGCCAGTAACCACCGCGTAGGCGAGCTGGTTTATGGTCGTGTCACCAAGTTGGTTCCGTTCGGTTCTTTTGTTCAGGTCGGCGACGGTATCGAAGGTTTGGTGCACATCTCCGAAATGTCGGCGCACCACATCGACTTGCCCGAACAAGTGGTTACCCCTGGTGAGGAACTGTGGGTCAAGATCATCGATCTCGACTTGCAGCGTCGTCGTATTTCGCTCTCCATCAAACAAGCCGCCGAAGGTGGTGTGGTGGCCGCTGAATACCAGGCTCACTTCGGTGAACATGCCTACGACGAAGAAGGTAACTACATCGGTAGCACCTCCGATGAACCTTCCGACGCTGAAGCTGCTTGGGCCGCTTACTATGCCGAGAACCCACAAGAGGCACCTCCAGGGGCTTTGTCACCCGAGTTTCAGGCTTCGTATGAACAAGGAGCCGCTGGCGACGAAAATGCGGCCAGCAATAGCGCCGAAGAAGGCGACGTTCCGCCGGTTGCTGCTGAAGAAGCAACCGAAGAAGCATAGTTTAGCTACTTATTAAACCCTGGCTGGTTCACTCGGTGGGTCAGCCAAGGGCAGTATTTCATAGCTTCAAAGCGTTATTCAGGTAGGGGTAAAGCAAATAATTTGCTTTACCCCTATTTATCTTTGTGTCGATACACAATAATGATGTGTTGTGCTTGTGAGGTTTGGCCAGCTAAGCCAGCATGATGCATGTACAAGATTTGTTGATCAACCAAAACGAGCCGCGGTGCACACTCGTAGTAGTGTCGTGGCTTAAGTGTTCCTAATCACTGCCCACCACAGACAAACCGTGCGAGGTTAAATTGAGCTCTCGTAGAACTTTGATACTGATAGCCGCTATTGCTATCGGTGCGATCGCCACCTATTCACTGTTTAATTATGTGCAGGGTATTGAAGATCGCGCGAACCGGGGTGCCGAACGCGTTGAGGTCTACAAGATAGCTGAAGATATCCCTAAAGGAACCCCAGGTGAGTCAGCTATAAACGCTGGTTTGATTAAACGCTCCGATATTAATCGGGAAGATTTGCCCGCTAATGCCACCAATAATCTAGAAGCTATCGAAGGCATGGTGGCTTTAAACGACTTAGCCGCCAACCAGGTGTTGGTGAATGGCATGTTTGTCGATCCGGTGTCGGCACGAATTACCTTCTCCGAGCGTCTAACCGATGGCAATGTGGCCATAACCATCATGGTCGACACCACCCGTGGGGTGGCAGGGCTGTTGGTGCCGGGTGATGAAGTTAATATTTTGGTACAAACCGACGGCGATGCCAGCATCCCTGTCGAAGGCGAAATACCTGAGAATCCCACTGTTTACACTAAATCAGCTCGTTATTTGTACCAACGAGTTCCCATTCTGGCGATTGACCGCAATGCCGCACCACAACCTGGTGAAAGTGTGCAAGATACCGGTGATGGTATGACTTCGGGCCTCATCACCTTTGCGGTACCGCCGGAAGCGGCGCAGCGCATCATCTCGGTAGATCCAGGTTCTATTTATTTGTCGCTCATTCCGTCCGACTATGCACCTATAGCGTTACCGCCTCTAGATAACAATGAAACACTGCCTGGTGAAGATCAGGCTCGATTAACCCCGTTTGGCCCTTCGGGCAAGGAATAAGATGTCGTTTGCCTCTGATTCAAGCAGCTTTGGATCAAACCCTGGTGGTCACAGCCCCGCGGTGCCACCTGGTGTCGCTATTGCCGTAGTCGATACCGATCAAGCCGTTCGGAATCGTTTGGTGATGCAGCTTGGAGACGGGGTGACCACCTTTAGCAGCATCGGCGAATTTCGGGCCCGCTTGCTTGGGAATCCTGCGGTTGCGGTTTTGGGTCCGTCGTGTTCGAACAGTGCCCAGTTTGTAGAGGTTGAAGATTTAGTTCGTGCCCATCGCGAGGTGGGTGCCATTTTGCTGGCGGAAGAACTTTCTACTGATTTGTTGCAGCTGGCTCTGCGTGCCGGGGTCCGCGATGTGTTGAACTCACCTGTTGATACTGGTGCTTTGAACTCGGCCGTGCAGAGGGTGGCACAAACTTTGACCGCCGGTTCAGCGGCTTTGGCCACTCTTGACGATGCGAGTGCTCAACTGGGCGAGCTGGGCCGTGTCAGCACCATTTTTTCTACTAAAGGTGGGGCCGGCAAGTCGATGTTGGCCACCAACCTGGCAGTCTCTTTGGCTAGACGCTCGGAACGCCCGGTGGTCTTAGTCGATGCCAACCTGCAATTTGGCGATGTGGCAGTCATGTTGAAACTGGCTCCACAGCACACCATTGTCGATGCGGTAGCCTCGATTGATCGACTAGATGCCTCGCTCATCCAAAGCCTGTTAGTACGCCACGAACCTTCTGGTTTGTTGGTGTTGCCAGCACCGCTTGAACCGGCTTTTGCCGACCAGATCCGGGCCGAAGATATGGTCCGCATCATTGAAATTATTCGTAGTTTCGCGGCGCATGTCATTGTCGACACACCGGCATATTTCAATGAAGTGGTCTTGGGCCTAATCGAGATCAGTGACGATATTTTCTTGATCGCGGGGATGGATATTCCGAACATCAAGAACGTGAAAATTGGTCTGCAGACCTTGAAGTTGTTGAACACCCCGGTTGAAAAGCTGCATCTGGTTTTGAACCGAGCTAAATCGAAAGTCCGCTTAGAAGTTAACGAGGTGGAGCGAACCTTGGGAATTAAAGCTCAGGTGCTGATTCCAAGTGACATCGCCGTTCCTCAATCGGTGAATAAAGGTATTCCAGTTGTTCTTGATGCCCCTAAATCGGGGGTTAGCAAGGCCATTGAAGAGTTGGCGTCGGTGTTGTTAGACGAAAAGAAGGGGGCACGACGCCGTTAGCTAGCGCTAAATCATCGTTGGTTCGTATAGGGATGGTTTTAAATGTCGTTGTATAGGAAATTGCATCAACAAGGGGCACCCGGAACGCAGGGTTTGTCGAGTGTGCGCGACCCGGCCCTCGATTTGTTACGCCAAAAGATCCATCACCAGTTGATTGATGATTTAGGCCCCATTCTTTACGACAAGCGCTTAAGCGAAGACGACCTGAACCGTCGGGTGCAAGAGCATCTACAAAGCTCGTTAGCTCAAGAACGCACGCCACTTTCGGCTTCCGACAAGGCGCAGCTGATTCAAGATGTGGCCGACGATATTTTGGGTTATGGCCCTATCGATCGGCTGCTTCGGGAAGAGGCCGTCACCGAAATTATGGTGAATGGTCCCGACAGTGTGTTTGTGGAACGTTCGGGCCGTATTCAAAAAGACACTGCCTCATTCATTGACGAAACGCACCTCCGTCGCATTATTGACAAGATTGTGGGCCAGGTCGGGCGGCGCATCGACGAAGCCAACCCCATGGTTGATGCTCGTTTGCCCGACGGTTCACGGGTGAATGCCGTTATTCACCCTCTGGCCATAGGCGGGCCGTTCCTAACAATCCGTAAGTTTTCCACCGATCCTCTTCAAATTGACGACCTGATTCGCTTTGGTACTTTGAACGCCCAGGCTGCCCGATTCTTGCAGGCCTGTGTGGTTGGCCGGCTTAACATTATTGTTTCTGGCGGTACTGGTACTGGTAAGACCACCACGCTAAATGTGCTTTCGTCGTTTATTCCTTCCGATGAACGCATTATTACGGTGGAAGACGCTAAAGAGCTTCAGCTACATCAAGATCACGTCTTGGCCCTAGAGGCCCGGCCGCCAAACATTGAAGGTCGGGGTCAGGTAACCATTCGTGATCTGGTGAAAAACACTTTGCGTATGCGGCCTGATCGTATTGTGGTGGGGGAGTGTCGAGCTGGTGAAACTCTTGACATGCTCCAGGCCATGAACACTGGTCACGATGGTTCAATCACCACCATTCACTCCAACTCTCCTCGTGATACTTTGGCTCGTATTGAAACCATGACTCTGATGGCCGGTTTCGATTTGCCGGTACGAGCCATTCGGGAACAGATGGCTTCGGCGTTGAACCTAATTGTGCATCTAAGCCGCTTGCGTGATGGTACTCGTCGTATTACCCACATCACCGAGGTACAGGGTATGGAAGGTGATGTGATCACCTTGCAAGATATTTTCCTGTTCGACTTTGGTATGGGTGTTGATGAAAACGGTCGTTTCCGTGGACATCTAAAGGCTACCGGGGTGCGGCCCAAGTTCGCCGAGAAGCTGGCTGATCTGGGTATTCGTTTGGGTGCCGAGGTGTTCCAGCCCGAACCAATGGGCCAAAAGGCGGTTGGGCGATGAAACGCCTATTGGGGGGCATAGTTGCCGTAATAACCCTGTTGTCGTTGGGTTTAGCCCAGGCCAACGCTCAACAAGACAGCGCGAATGGAACTGGTTTAGCAATTCGTTCGGTTGATAGCCGTAGTGCTTCCGCGGTGCAGTTGGTGGTTGATTACGCTGGCCCGGCGGCTGATTTGGCTTCGGCTGAACTGATCGAAAACGGACAGAGTGTTACCCCGGCAGCCGTCGAAGTCGTGCCTGGCGATGCTAATGCCACTGTCATTGTTGTCGATACTTCGGCGGCCATGGAAGCTTCGGGTGGGATGGTTCAAGCCCGTGAAGCAGCCTCGGCTTACATTCGCAATCGCGACCCGCAAGAGCGGGTGGCCATTGTGTCCCTAGGTGGCCAAGCCCGTGAAGTGCAGCGTTTAACCACCGACACCGACCGGTTGCTAGTTGCCGTTGAAGGTTTAGCTGCCGATGGTGAAAGTGCTTTGTGGGACGGTCTTCGAAGCGCAGCACGTATTTTAGAAAACGCCGATACCTACCAGCGCAACGTGGTTTTGGTGGCTGGTGGTTCGGCTCGTGGTGCTACCATTTCAGCTTCTCAAGCTAGGGGAGCGCTGGTAGCGGCCAAAGCTAGTTTGTATGCGGTTGGCCTAGAAGGGCGTGGCCTAGATGTGGGCTCGGTGCGGGCCATAACCCAAACGGTGGGTGGCGTTTATCACGGCCAAGAAAACCCCACTGCTTTGGGTGCCGCCATGGAAGACGTGGCCCAGCAGATTTCTGGCCAGCAGTTGCTCACTTTTGCATCGGTTAACCCATCGGGGCCTATCGACTTAGTGCTTAAGGTTGGTAACAGCCAGGCCACCGCTTCGTATGTAACCGGTGGTTTTTCGGTCGGCCCGGCGGCTTTAACATTTGTGGGTGTTTCCACCGCTAGCGGCGGTGGTTTCCTAGGCGAGTACGGCTTGTGGATTGGCCTCTTGCTGGTATTAGCCGCAGTGGCTTTAGCGGTTTATGCCATTGGGGCCTTGGTTACCCGCGAGCCGGGTGCGCTCGACATTATCGACACGTACGTTGAAGGGCCGGCGCCCGTTGTCGATGAAGAAGAGGGTGGTACGGCTTCGGTTGTTAAAACCGCCTTTTTGAAACGAGCCGTAAACCTCACTGAGGGTTTAGCCGAACAGCGCAACATGCTGACCAAGGTGGAGGGTATGTTAGAGCGTGCCAACCTGCCGTTGCGGGCTGGCGAAGCATTGTTCTTCTATCTTGCTGGCGCCGTGCTTTTGTTGCTGGCGATTTTGGCTCTAAGCGGAAATGCTTTGGTGGCATTAATTGTGGGCGGAATGATGATTCTTGTTCCACCCGCGGTAGTGAATTTCTTGGCTTCACGTCGCCAAAAGGCTTTCCAGGCCCAACTGCCCGACACCCTACAAATGCTGGCAGGAACCTTGAGGGCCGGTTATTCGCTCATGCAGGGGGTAGAGGCGGTTTCGGTCGAGGTTTCCGAGCCCATGGGTCGTGAGCTTCGCCGTATTGTTACCGAAGCACGTTTGGGCCGACCTCTAGAAGAGGCCATGGAAGCATCGGCCGAACGCATGGCCAGTAAAGATTTCGACTGGGCCGTTCTGGCTATTGGTATACAGCGAGAAGTGGGCGGTAATCTAGCCGAACTTTTGCTCACGGTGGCCGACACCATGGTGCAGCGTGAGCGTTTACGCCGCGACGTTGATGCGTTAACGGCTGAAGGTCGAATCAGCGGTATTGTTTTAGGAATTCTTCCTGTGGCCCTGGGCGTCGCCATGTGGATTTTGAACCCTGATTACATCGGAACACTTTTTGAAGACCCTGTTGGCAATATCATGCTTGTCGGTGCAGCACTGTTAGCACTCGGTGGCTTTTATTGGATGAAGAAGGTGATCGAAGTCGATGTTTGATCTACCCCTAGTGGCCATTGTGATCATGTTTGGTGGCGTTATTGCTGCTGTAATCGTAACTGTCGCTTGGCAAGCCGAAGATAAGGCCATTGTACGCGAATCGTTACGCCAGTTAGATGGCTTCGAGATAGATAACGTCCGCGACCAAGAACTGTTGGTGCCCTTAGCTGAGCGCGCCTTGCAGCCCATCGTTGGCGGGCTTACTGGTCTGGGGCGTAGATACACCCCGGTCGGTTACGTAGACACGGTGAAGCAAAAGCTGGTTCGTGCCGGTAAACCTGAGGCTCAGGAAGCTGATCGTTTCTTAGCTATTCGAGTAGTCACCGTTGTTCTTGTACCGGTTGTCTTTATCATCAACTACTGGTTTAACCCTCTTGATCTCAGCGGTACCGTTCATCACGCAGCTTTTGCGTTGCTAACTTTGGCGTTAATTATCGGCCCCGATGCGATTCTCGACCGTCAAGTAGAAGAACGCCAGTATATGCTGCGTACCACGTTGCCTGACATTATGGATCTGCTGGTCATCTCGGTTGAGGCGGGCTTAGGTTTCGAACAAGCCATTGATCGAGTGGTTACTTCCGTGCCAGGGCCACTTTCCGATGAGTTTGGCCGCATGTTGGGCGAAGTCCGAGCTGGTTCTACGCGATCCGATGCAATGCGCGCGTTAGATGAACGCACCGATATTCCAGAGATTCGGTCATTTGTGATGGCTATTCTGCAAGCCGATACTTTTGGTGTACCGATTGGCCGAGTATTGCGTTCCCAGGCCGACGAAATGCGGATTCGTCGGCGTCAGTTTGCTCAAGAGCGGGCACAAAAAGCACCAGTAAAAATGATGATACCGATGGTGTTCTGCATCTTCCCGGCTCTATTTGTGGTCGTACTCGGTCCGGCCATCATCAATATTCGTGAAGCCTTCGCTTGAGCGAACGACCAGAAACTTGCGGGGCTCATTTGTTTGGGCTATCGGTTCGCTATTTCTGTTAGCTGGAGCCCTTACGGGGGCTAAACAGCTAAGCGATAATAGCTTTTTCACTCATTTAGCCACCGGCCATATTATTTGGGATACGCGCTCAATACCTCGTGCTGATCCATTTACATTTACAGCATTCGGCGAACCGTGGGTGGTCCAGTCTTGGCTAGTGTCAACAATTTACGCTGGCCTGGAAAGTACGGTTGGACTAGTTGGCATTCGATTCTTCCATGCATTCTTGGCTGGTCTAGGTGGCCTAGGCATTTGGCACCTTACTAAATCGGCAGAAAGCCTAATCCCGCGCTTAGCAATAGCAGCGCTTGGCTTTGCCGTTTGCGCACCTGGATTCGTGGAGCGGCCCTTGATGGTTGGCTTTGTTGCGTTCGTGGCGATACTCATCCTGGTTGACAATGGGCCACTGTGGACGGCTATTCCGCTTATGTGGATTTGGATTAATAGCCATGGGTCATTCCCGATGGGTATCCTAATCTTATTAGCTATCACTATGGGTAAGTGGCTCGATGGTGACGATATCGCACGCCAAAAGAAACTGCTGTCATTAGTTGCTATTGGAATAGTGATAGGTGGCTTCATAACGCCCCGTCCAGGTGTACTGCTGTGGTTTCCATTTCAGCTATTGGCGCGGAATCAAGCTTTTCAGGCCATTCAGGAGTGGCAGTCACCCGATTTCAGCACCTCATGGATGAAGATATATCTTTTCCAGTTAGTTTTGGTGATGGTCGCACTCACGTATGCCTGGGTGCAACGCTGGAGCAAGGTCTTGCCAGTATGCCTTATGGTTGCAGCGGCATTGCTGGCTGTCAGAAACGTACCGATGGCGGGTCTCTTTTTTTCAATAGCTCTTGCGGACGCTGCACCTAGTTTTGGCAGCTTCACTGCGTCGCAGAAACTACGGTCAACGGTTCCTCTTCTTGGAGCGGCCGCGCTTTCATTAATTTCGATCGCGGTTTGGGTAATCAAGTCACCGGACTTAAACCTAAAGCAGTATCCGATGAGTATTATTATATATCTTGAGAAACATGAATTATTACCTAATCCTGAAGTCCGGCTTGCCTATCCGGCCAGACTAGGAAACTACCTTAACTATCGTTATGGAGCTACGGGGACCACCTTTTTTGACGATCGATTCGATGTCTACCCGCTGCCAATTCTTGATAGTTTTACTGGCCTTTACCGTGGATCAGATGTGCGGCGGACCTTGGATCAGTACCAAATTGATTATGTAGTGGCGGAACGCGAGACGCCCATTGCTCATGCTCTAGGCGGTAATACAGATTGGCAACAGGTTATAGATTTAACTGATTCGGGTCGAATAGCCACAGGGCCAGTGAGCAGAGCCAGTGACGCTCACTTCGTTCTATTTGAGCGACGTTAGAAGGGCCATCTAGATTTACCGGCAACGTTATATCTGGTTTCTGACTAAAGTCAGATTAGCAAACCAATATATTACGAGGGTAATTACCTTAGGTTGATTGCCAGGCAAGCGGCCGACGTGACATGATAAGGTGTCACTAAAATAAGGCCACTGCCAGACGACACACCGGGCACCGACGCTATTTAGGTTTTCTTATTAACCAGTATAAGCGACTTCTAGTTGTCCAGCGGTCTTGAAGGGGTGAATCTATGGCGGACAGCTCGATCTGTCCAATGAATATTATAATATAGTACAGGCTGAGGTGCATGGCTGACCATCCCCCAACCTGTACTATATCCGGCGACTTGGCAACATTATCCTGATGTCCGCATCACCAAATAAAGTGTGCCCAGTTATGGCGTGATCTCGGAGGGTGTGTCGAGCTGATCATTGACATCGGAGAAGGTCGATTTGACCTTACCGCCGAGGGTGCTCACAGCAAAGATAGCCACGACGGCAATAAGGGCCACTAAGAGGGCGTATTCTACAAGCGACGCACCACGGTCGGTCTTGGCGTGGGCCTTAAGCCAGGCAGCCAGATAGTTATATTGGGTCTTCATTGGGTTGGACTCCCTTTGGTTGGTCTAGGCACCCACGTCTATGAGGCCCATAAATTAATTACCATATTATCGCCGTAAACGCCATACTTCTAAATAGGTCAGACGGCCTATTTACGTAAACCGAAGCTAATAACGTATTTAGTCGAGGCTTACAATGCCCATTCTTACCGCCTGCAATACGGCCTGGGTACGATCTCGGGCATCAAGCTTATGGTAGATAGAAGCCAAATGGTTCTTTACCGTTTTCTGGCTGATGTAAAGCTGTTCGGCCACCTCTGGGGTAGAGCAACCATCGGCAATAAGCTGCAACACTTCTTCTTCACGCTTGCTTACCACTCGTTCTTCTTCAGGCGTGTCATGCGTGTCGAGCTTGCGAACCTCATCCAACATGGAAGTAGCCAGCTCAGGCGACAAACTCGAACTGTCAGAAGCTGCGGCTCGCACGGCCGATGCAATTTCTTCTGTAGAGCAGTCTTTCACCAAATAGCCACTGGCCCCAGCCCGAATAGCGGCAGCCAAAACATCTTGGTCGGCGTGCATAGTAAGCATTACCACCCGGATATTGGGGTGAGCCTGTTTCACCAAACGGGTAGCTTCCACGCCGTCTAGTTCGGGCATGGTTACATCCATCAAAATCACATCGGGTTGCAAGTTTCCAGCAAACTCAACTGCTTGCACGCCATCGGCAGCTTCGCCAACCACATTAAAACCGTGTTCGGTCATGGAACGGCGCAAGCCTTCACGAAGCATACGGTGATCGTCTGCCAGCAATAATCGGATATTTGCGTTCGATTCCATCCCGCTTCTCACCTTGGCGCTAGATAACAACGAATCTTAGTACCTTCGCCGACCCCGGAAATAACGTCGAGGGTGGCTCCGATGCTAGCGGCACGCTCGCGCATGCCCATAATCCCATACGAATCAAGCCGACCGGCCTTCCCGACCGGGAAACCAATACCATCATCGGCAATTTCCAATGCGGCGGCTTTACCATTACAGCGCCACAACACTTGTACAGCGTTGGCATTGGCATGGCGTTCTACGTTAATAAGGGATTCTTGGGCAATACGCCACATTTCCCGCTCCTGCATAATGGGTAGTCGTGTATCCCTATCGGCAAACAAAGCTATTTCTAAACCCGAACGTTCTTTTACCCTCTGAATAAATTGATCAAGGGTAGAGGCAATGTCTTGGTTATCCGAGACGTCGGTGCGTAAATCGTACAAAGTGTCGCGCACCTCGCCGATCACACTTCGAATGTCGTTGCGCAGCTGATCAAGCGACGCCGTAACATCATCACCCCGGCCGTTGGCCGACATAATCCGGTCTAGTTCAAAAGCCAAATAGGCCAGCGACTGGCCAATACGGTCGTGCAGATCACGGGCAATACGGGTGCGTTCTTCATCGGCCCCCACCGTTCGAAGCCGGTTAAACCAGCGGGCGTTGTCGATAGCTAGAGCCACCGGTTCCACAAAACCTACAATCAGCTCAACATCACGATTAGTGAAATGAGCCTCTTTGGTGTGCTCCAAACTCACCAAGCCAATCAGCGAATTACGGGCCATAAGCGGGGCATAAATACCAGAACCCATGGAAGGTGCCAGGCCTGGACGACTATTAGAAAGCTGGTTGCGAATAACCATCTCTTTAGTCTTGGCCACGTTCAACAAGGCCAAAGGCATATCGGTGCGGTAAAGGCGCTCAGGCAGCCGTACCCCTTCGCGCCGTGCCACTATCCAGCTACCGTCAGTTTCATCGGCAATTAGAATGACGGCCGAGTCGAACTCTAACAAGCCCCGTAGGCGGGCAATGGTGGAATCGAGCACCTCTTCATAATCAAGCGAAGCTGGCAAACTCTGCGCCACCCGATGAAGCGAAAACAGCAGGGCATTGGCATCAGCCAAACGGCCCAGGCGATCGAGCGCTACTGAACGTGCGGCGTTAGCTTCTCCCGAAACAATACGGCCGTAACCCGCCACCACCGCCACCAGCATTAACAACACTGCCCACTGCAACGAAGCACGGGCATCTTCGGGCCACACAAAACTACTGCGGGCAGCATCGGGAATAGCCACAATTAGGGCCGTGACCACCGCAATACGTAGACCAAATGAGAAACCACGTGCGAAACCCGCCACCACAATGGCCGACGCCAAAGCAAAGGTGAACGGTGATTCCCACAAACCGGTGCTCACCACCACCACCGTCAAGAGCACTACCTCGCCCAGCACTTCCAACAAACTGCGGATGTCATCGGTGTAAGCAATAGGCGAAAGAGTGCGAATAGCGGTGTATGAAATAACCACCACCACCCAAAACACCAGGCTCCACGGCGGGTTTTCCGTTAATTGGGAAGCGGCCAAAGCCAAACACGCCACGGTGGTTGTCCACCGCACCACCAAAATGGCGGCGTTGAAGGGAATAAGGCGATCAATTTCGCCTTCTAATATGTTGTCAGCCAGAAATTCTTCAGACGCACTCATAGCCAGATGGGTAAGAACTTATACCGAAGTTCTAGAAGCTGATAGTTTCGCACAATATGTTAGTTGTGGGGTTAACCGGGGGCATCGGTTCAGGTAAATCTTCCGTGTCATCACGATTGGTGGCCAAGGGTGCTTTATTAATAGACGCCGACGCTATTGTTCGTGAACTACAAGAACCAGGTGCCGCTGTTTTCGAAGCCATGGTGGAACGATTTGGCCCCGACATTGTGGGTGCCGATGGCCAACTTGATCGCCAGGCCGTAGCCGCCATCGTGTTCAGCGACAAAACAGCCTTAGAAGACCTAAATAATATTGTGCACCCCGCCGTTGCTATAGAAATGGCCTCGCGAATTGAGAGTGCCAAAGGGACCGACACCATCGTGGTCATGGACATTCCACTCCTCACCGAGAAACGGCCCGACATGAGCCATGTGATCGTGGTTGACACCCCAGTTGAGGTGGCCATTGCTCGTTTGGTGGAACACCGGGGATTTGCCGAAGCCGACGCCCGTGCCCGAATAGAAAACCAAATATCACGGGAAGAACGCCTGGCTATTGCCGATTTTGTGGTGAACAACTCAAATGGCATGGGCGAACTTGACGCCGAAGCGGAACGCCTTTGGGCCTGGCTGCAAACTTTGGAGCACAACCAGTAATACCCCGGCCTCAGGGGCACCCGAAGGGGCATTACCCAATAGGCTGATACACGTGCCTGAATTCAAAATGGTCTCGGATTTCGCCCCCGCGGGAGACCAACCCAAAGCCATAGCCGAACTCTCTGAAGGGCTCAACGTAGGCCACCGCTTCCAAACCTTGGTGGGCATTACCGGTAGTGGTAAAAGTGCCACCATTGCTTGGACCATTGAACAAGTGCAGCGCCCCACCCTGGTCATCGCCCACAACAAGGCCCTGGCTGCCCAGCTGGCCAGTGAGTTCAAAGAGTTCTTCCCCGAAAACCGGGTGGAGTATTTCGTTAGCTACTACGACTACTACCAGCCCGAGGCCTACATTGCCTCTAGCGACACCTACATCGAAAAAGACTCGTCGGTCAACGACGAAATCGACCGGCTCCGTCATTCCACCACCTCGGCCCTCTTGACGCGGCGCGACGTGATTGTGGTGGCCTCGGTCTCTTGCATTTACGGTTTGGGTTCACCGGTTGAATACTTAGAGCAGCTGTTGGTGGTGCGGGTAGGCGAAGAACACGATCAGCGCGACGTGTTGCACCGTTTAGTTTCCATGCAATATGAACGCAACGACATGAACCTGGTGCGCGGCAAGTTTCGGGTGCGGGGCGACACCCTAGAAATTCACCCTGCCTACCAAGAAACCCTGCTCCGTATAGAGTTTTTCGGTGACGAAATCGAATCGTTGTACGAGGTTGACCCGCTAACAGGGGAGCGGGTGCGCACCCTGGAAGAAGCTTATGTTTTCCCGGCCACCCACTACGTAGCGGGTGACGAACGCCTACAGGCCGCCATTGGTCGCATTGAAGACGAGCTACAAAAACGTTTGGCGCAGTTCGAATCGGAAGGCAAGCTGCTAGAAGCCCAACGCTTACGTATGCGCACCCAATATGACCTAGAGATGATTCAAGAGCTGGGTTATTGCAACGGTATTGAGAACTATTCGGCTCCCATTGATGGCCGTTCACCGGGCGAACCGCCCTACACCCTGCTTGATTTCTTTCCCGACGACTTCTTAGTAGTGCTCGATGAGAGCCACGTAACCCTGCCCCAGCTACACGGCCAATACGAAGGCGACCACAGCCGTAAACTGAACCTGATCGACCACGGTTTTCGTTTACCTTCCGCCGCTGACAACCGGCCGTTACGTTTCGAAGAGTTCCTAGAACGGGTAGGTCAGGGCATTTTCTTATCCGCCACCCCCGGGCCCTGGGAACTGGAACATTCGACCCAAATCGTGGAACAAATTGTGCGCCCAACCGGTTTGGTTGACCCCCAAGTGGTGGTGAAACCGACCGAAGGCCAAATCGATGACCTAATCGACAACATTAAAGACACCGCCGCCAAAGGTGAACGGGTGCTGGTTACCACGCTCACCAAAAAAATGGCGGAAGACTTAAGCGACTACTTGTTAGAGCTTGGGGTGCGGGTGCGTTATTTGCACTCGGAAATCGACACTTTGGAACGCATTGAGATTCTACGTGATCTGCGCTTAGGCGAATTCGACGTGTTGGTGGGCATCAACTTGCTGCGTGAAGGCCTCGACCTGCCCGAAGTTTCACTCGTAGCCATATTAGATGCCGACAAAGAAGGCTTTCTGCGCTCGCAAACTTCGCTTATTCAAACCATGGGTCGAGCCGCACGAAACGTGGAAGGCCGGGTCATTATGTACGCCGATGTGATAACCGGCTCCATGGAACGTGCCATTGAAGAAACCAATCGTCGACGCGAGCTACAAGTGGCGTACAACGAAGAACACGGCATTAACCCTCAAACCGTGCGCAAAGCAGTAACCGATATACTGGCGTACCTGCGTCCGGGAGAATCGGCCCCAGTGCCCGACAGCGAACGCCGCAAACGTCGCCCCGGCGAAGAAGAACGCATCCGTCAAGAAGTACAAGACCTGCCGCACGAAGAACTAGAACGGCTAATTAGCACCCTAGAAGAAGAAATGGCCGAAGCTTCGGCCGAGCTGCGTTTTGAATATGCGGCGCGACTTCGAGACGAAATTAAAGACCTAAAACGAGAACTGCGCGAAATTTTCTGAAGCGCACCCCCACCCACGCCAAAGACATCAGCACGGAAGAGTAATGTCACCCAGCCAAATTCAGCCACCCACCGAACTTAGCGACTTTGAATGTCCCCGCTGCCACAACCAGGTGTCAGAACGACTGTATGGACCCTGTAGCTCGTGTCGCACCGAGTTGCGGGCGTTGCTTGGCGGTGAACAAAGTGAGCTAGTGACCGAAGACTACATTCCCAAAATGAACGTCACTCCTAACGCTGTGGCCCTAAAGGAGTAGCGTGATTGATTCCATCGTTATTCGGGGGGCACGTGAAAATAATCTGCGCAACGTTTCTTTAGAGCTGCCCCGCAACAAGCTGATTGTGTTCACCGGGCTGTCGGGCTCGGGTAAATCGTCATTGGCGTTCGACACTATTTATGCCGAGGGTCAACGCCGCTACGTGGAATCGCTCTCTTCCTATGCCCGGCAGTTTTTGGGGCAGATGGACAAACCCGACGTCGATTTTATCGAGGGTCTTTCACCGGCCATTTCAATTGACCAAAAGAGTGCTTCTCGCAACCCTCGCTCCACGGTGGGCACCATTACCGAGGTCTACGACTATCTGCGACTGTTGTATGCCCGCATTGGCGTTCCGCACTGCCCGATAGATGGCACCCCCATTGCCCGCCAAACACCACAACAAATAGTTGACCGTATTTTGGCGCTCCCCGAAGGCACCCGATTTCAGGTGCTGGCCCCAGTAGTTCGAGGGCGTAAAGGCACCTATGAAACCTTGATGGCTGATTTGGCAAGCCAAGGTTTTGCCCGTGCCCGGGTGAACGGTGTGGTGCATGAGCTAGGTGAACCGATTGAACTGGCCCGCTACGAACAGCACACCATCGAGGTCATTGTGGACCGGTTGGTGCTACGTGAAGGCATTGAACGACGTTTAACCGACTCGTTAGAAACCGCGCTGCGGCTGGCTGATGGGGTAGCCGAGGTTAATATCGTGCCCCGCGACGAAGAAGTCGAGGAAGAAACCCTAACCTTTAGTCAACATTTAGCCTGTCCCACCTGCGGGTTGAGCTTCGAAGAGTTGGCACCACGCAACTTCTCGTTCAACTCGCCCTATGGTGCCTGCGAACATTGTGACGGGTTGGGTACTCGCTTCGAGGTTGACTCAGAACTAGTGGTTCCTAACCCCGATCTTTCACTAGGAGAAGGGGCAATTGCACCTTTTGCTGGTGGGCGGACCCCGTATTTCAAACGTCTAATTGAAGCGGTCGCGCATGACAACGAAATACCCACCGACGTGTCCTTTAGCGAGCTGTCTAAAGCTCAACAAAAGCTAATGCTGTATGGGGCTAAAGGTAAGGTTCACGTTAGCTACAAGAACCGCTACGGCCGCCAACGCAGCTACGAAGCCCGTTACGAAGGTGCTGTTCCATACCTGCAGCGTCGCCATTCCGAAGCCGAGTCAGATCATCAGCGGGAACATATTGAGGGCTACATGCGTGAGGTGCCCTGCCCAGAATGTGGCGGTGCCCGGCTAAAGCCATTGTCGCTGGCGGTGACGATCGATGGTCATAGCATCAACGAAATATCGGTGATGTCGATTGGGGAAGCCGCCAAAGTTCTAAACGAATTGAACCTAAGTGAACGTGATCGCATGATCGCCGAGCGGGTAGTTAAAGAAATTAACGCTCGCATGGGTTTCTTGTTAGACGTAGGCCTTGACTACCTGTCGCTGCACCGCTCGGCCGCCACTTTGGCAGGCGGCGAGGCACAACGAATTCGTTTGGCTTCCCAAATTGGATCGTCGCTGGTGGGCGTGCTGTATGTGCTTGATGAGCCCTCAATTGGGCTGCACCAACGTGACAACCACCGGTTGATTGAAACCCTGGTGCGCCTGCGTGACTTGGGCAACACCGTGTTAGTGGTGGAACACGATGAAGACACAGTGCGGGTAGCCGACTATGTGGTTGATGTGGGCCCTGGTGCTGGTGAGCACGGGGGAGCGGTGGTTTACGCCGGTGGCGTGAAAGGCCTGCTGCGTTCCAAAGAATCGCTGACCGGCCAGTATTTAGCAGGCAAAAAAATAATTCCGGTGCCCGAAGTGCGACGGGAGCCGAACAAGAATTGGATCACCATTAAAGGTGCCCGTGAACACAACCTTAAGAACGTTGATGTCGATATTCCGCTGGGTTGTTTTGTGGCCGTGACCGGGGTTTCGGGCTCGGGTAAATCAACGTTGGTCAACGATATTTTATATCGGGCACTAATGCAGCGAATCTACAAGAGCCGCACCCCGCCTGGTTTGCACAAGTCGGTGGAAGGCATTGAGCACCTCGACAAAGTGATCAACATCGACCAGTCACCAATTGGGCGCACGCCGCGTTCAAACCCGGCCACCTACACCGGTGTCTTCGACCACGTCCGCAAGCTTTTTGCCCAAACCCAAGAAGCCAAGGTACGCGGTTACATGCCGGGCCGCTTCTCGTTCAACGTGTCGGGTGGGCGCTGTGAAGCTTGTTCGGGTGATGGCACCATCAAGATTGAGATGCACTTTTTGCCTGATGTTTATGTGCCCTGTGAAGTGTGTAAGGGCAAGCGTTACAACCGTGACACCTTAGACATCACCTTCAAAGACAAAAACATTTCCGATGTGCTGGAAATGTCGTGCGAAGAAGCTCTCGAGTTCTTCTCCAACCAGCCTGCCATTGCCCGTCACATGCAAACCATTGTTGACGTGGGTCTGGGCTATATACGATTAGGCCAGCCCGCCACCACGCTATCGGGTGGGGAAGCGCAACGGGTGAAACTAGCCAGTGAACTGGCCAAACGCTCCACTGGCCATACCATTTATATTTTGGATGAACCAACCACCGGTCTTCATTTTGAAGACATCCGCCGGCTGCTAACCGTGCTTAGCCGCTTGGTGGATGCGGGCAACACGGTTTTGGTGATTGAACACAACCTCGACGTGATTAAAACGGCTGACTGGTTGATTGACCTTGGGCCCGAAGGTGGCAGCGGTGGCGGCACTATTGTGGTGGAAGGGACCCCTGAGCTGGTGGCCAAGACTCCGCAGAGCCACACTGGGCGTTTCTTGGGTCCCATGCTTTCCGCCTAAAGGCTCGTACCGGCCCCATACCCGTCGCTCCTTCGTTAAAGTCGACGCTTTCCGCCTAAAAATAAGTTGGGCCCCGCCGATAACCGGCCAGGGCCCAACTTCGTAGTAATTAGGTCGTAGTGCTTAAGTTGTAGTACCTAGGTGAGGGCCAACATACGCTCAAGGGCCACCTTGGCCCAATGCGCAGTTTCATCGTCCACCTTGATCACATTCGGGGTGCGGCCATCGACCAATGCTTCCAGAATCCAAGCCAAATGCGGGCCATCAATGCGGAACATGGTGGAGCACGGACAAACCAGAGGATCAAGCGAAACGATGTGCTTGTCGGGGGTCTCATTCGCCACCCGGTTCACCAGGTGAATTTCGGTACCAATGGCAATATGCGAACCCGCCGGTGCTTCTTGCACAGCGTTGATGATGTAGCTGGTGGAACCAACCTGATCGGCAATCGAGCAGACCTCGTGCGAACATTCTGGATGCGCGATCACAATACCATCGGGGTGCTCAGCACGAAACGCCGCCACATGATCGGCAGTGAAACGCTGGTGCACCGAGCAGTGCCCCTTCCACAACAAGAAAGTGGCTTCTTTAAGGTCGGCTTCTTCCAGTCCACCCATATCTTTACGAGGGTCCCAAATCCGCATGTCGGCTTCGGTGTAACCCATGGCATAGCCAGTGTTTCGACCCAGATGTTGGTCGGGGAAGAAAAGTACCTGGTCGCCCTGGGTGAAAGCCCATTCCAACACGGCCCTAGCGTTAGTAGAGGTGCAAACGGCACCACCATGTTCGCCCACAAAGGCCTTGATGGCGGCCGAAGAGTTCATGTAAGTAATCGGCACCACACGATTGATGTCGACCACGTCTTCAAGGGTTTCCCAAGCCTCGGTAACCCCATCGATGTCGGCCATGTCGGCCATGGAACAGCCAGCGTTCAAGTCGGGCAGAATAACGGTTTGGCGTTCGCTAGTAAGAATGTCAGCCGATTCCGCCATGAAGTGCACACCGCAAAAAACGATGTATTCAGCTTGGGTTCGTTCTTTCGCCAACACCGAGAGACCAAAAGAATCGCCTCTAGCGTCAGCCCATTTCATAACCTCGTCACGTTGATAGTGATGGCCCAAAATAAAGAGCCGTTCGCCAAGCGTTTCTTTAGCCTCGCTAATCCATCGCTCTAGGGTTTCAGGGTCCGCGTCTAGATAGCGGTCCGGCAGACGTGATTGTAGTCGCAGCATTTTTGGGGAAACCTTCCCATCTGGAGCTCCGCTTAAGACCGGTGGGGACAGCCTGGTCGCCACTCCACGGGGATGTCGGTCACGGAACTGATTTGCCGGATACCAGGCCGGCTCAAGTGTGATTGTAGCCACATATTCATAGCGAGTGGTAGATCATTTGGTGGGGAAATTGCAGGTTTCATTAGCCTTGGGGGTGTGGTTGAGCGTCCGCCGGCTGGCACAATTCCCGATACTCCTGGTTCTTACCAGTTCAAAGACCGTGATGGTCGGGTTATTTACGTGGGTAAAGCCAAGTCGCTGCGCCAACGATTAGCCAACTATTTTCAAAGCCCCGAAAGTTTGCCGCCACGAACAGCGGCCATGGTGGCCGCCGCCGAAACGGTGGAATGGATTCAGGTTCGAAACGATGTGGAAGCACTCATGTTGGAGTTCAACCTCATCAAAGAACACCGACCCCGCTACAACGTGCGCCTGGTCGACGACAAAAGCTATCCGTTCCTAGCGGTCACCCTTGATGACCAGTGGCCCCGAGCCATGGTAATGCGGGGCACTAAACGCAAAGGGGTTCGCTATTTCGGCCCCTACGGTCATGCCTATGCCATTCGTGAAACCCTCGATTTGTTGTTGCGAACCTTTCCGATTCGCACCTGTTCTGACGCTAAGTTCCGCCGCCACGAACGCTTAGGCCGTCCTTGTCTGCTGGCCCACATTGAAAAATGTTCGGCCCCTTGTGTGAACGCGATTTCGAAGGCCGACTACGACGAACTGGTAGAACGCTTCTGCGGATTCCTAGACGGCGACACCGATGCCGTGGTGACCCAGCTTGAAACCCAAATGACCGAAGCGGCTTCCGAGCTGGAATTCGAGTTAGCCGCACGGCTACGAGACCGGTTGGGCAGTGTTCGCAAAGCCATTGAACGCCAGCAAATGGTGGCCGAACGCAACGAAGACATCGACCTCATTGGCGTTGCCGATGACGAATTAGAAGCCGCCGTGCAAGTGTTTTTTGTGCGGGGTGGGCGAGTAGTAGGCCGCAAAGGGCTCATTCTCGACAAAGTAGAAGACCTTGACGAAGCGGAATTAGTAAGTCGCATTCTGGAAGGTTTGTACTACGAGTACCCGCCTCTAGGTTTCCCCAAAACCGTGCTGGTGCCTGCTAATTCGGCCGACAACAAACTGTATGAACGCTGGCTAAGCGAGCTGCGAGGCTCGAAAGTAGCCATTCGGGTACCGCAGCGGGGCGACAAGAAAACGCTGTTGGAAACGGTGACCCACAACGCCAAAGAAGAGTTCACTCGGCACCGGTTGCGTAGGGCATCTGATCACAACAGCCGCGCTGAAGCCTTAAACGAGTTACGCAACGTGTTGGGCTTAGAAGAAGCGCCCCTACGGATTGAATGTTTCGATATGAGCCATCTTTCAGGCACCGACTATGTGGGTTCGATGGTGGTGGTGGAAGACGGTTTAGCTAAGAAGAGCGATTATCGGCGTTTCAAAGTGAAGAATGTGGACGGCAACAACGACTACGCTGCTATGGAAGAAGTGCTAACCCGGCGTTTCGAGGCCTACTTGCATGACCGTGAAAAACCGGTATCGGAACGGGGTGGTAAGTTTTCTTACCCTCCTAATCTATTGGTAATTGATGGGGGTTTAGGCCAGCTCAACGTGGCATTGCGGGTGCTGGAAGAGCTCGGTCTCGATGATGAAATTCCGGTGATCGCCCTGGCCGAAGAGTTCGACGACGTCTACTTGCCGGGTGAGGCTGATCCACTTTCAATTCCACGCCAGAGCGAAGCGCTGTATCTGTTGCAGCGCATTCGCGATGAAAGCCACCGCTTCGCCTTGGCCTATCACCGCCAACTTCGCAACAAACGCATGACCAAATCGGTGCTCGATGATGTGGCCGGTTTAGGCCCGGTGCGCAAAGCCCGTTTGGTGAAAGAACTGGGCGGGGTGAACGCTGTGAAGGCGGCCTCGCTAGAAACACTCAAAGGCGTTTCATGGTTACCCGAATCGGTTGCCGAAGCGCTCTATACCAAGCTCCATGGCCAAAGCGCCTAACATCGCCACGTGACCAGCAACAACCCCCACCCCTCAAATTCTGAGCCCAGTAGCTACCGTGACTCGGATTTTGGCCCCACCCCTGGTGAGAACAGCGACGACCCAAGCTCCGACGACGTGATTGAGCTAGTGGGCTCTTTTCGTGATGGCAGCGAACGCAGCGCCCTAGATGACGCCAAGTTGTGGGAAGAACATGCCAGCTGGTGGCAAGAAGGTTTTTCCGAAGGTGCCGATCCAGAATATGAAGAACAAATTCTACCTCTGGCCGCCGAAGGTCTACGTGGCGCGGCTTCGGTACTTGATGTGGGTTGCGGTGAAGGCCAAATTTCGCGGCTCGCTAGCCGTCTTGGGGTGCGCCAAGTAGTAGGTGTAGACCCTACCTGGGCCCAAATTGTAGAAGCTTCCCGGCGGGGTGGCGGGCCCGGCTATGTTCGCAGCGGAGCGGCACAGTTGCCCTTTGTTGACGATAGTTTTCAGGTAGCGGTGGCGTGTTTAGTGTTCGAACACATTCAACAGGTAGACGAAGCTATTGCCGAAGTCGCCCGGGTCTTGCAGCCAGGTGGAAAGTTCCTATTCTTCTTGAACCATCCGTTGCTACAAACCCCAAATAGCGGCTGGATTGACGATCAAATCATCGAACCGCCCGAACAGTATTGGCGCATCGGACCGTATCTGGTGGAAGACGAAACCATTGAAGAAGTGGAAAAGGGTGTGTTCATTCCCTTTATCCATCGGCCGCTAAGTCGCTATGTGAACGCTCTTGCCAATGCCGGATTGTTTATTACCGAGATGGTCGAGCCTTCGCCACCCCCAGGATTTTTGGCTCGGGCGGCTGAATACGATGACGCCGCTACCATCCCACGGCTGTTGTTGTTGCGCTGCCAAAAAGTAGCAGCGCAACAACACTAAGTAACTATTGAGAATTACTGGTCGAGGTAGGCCTGATGCAGATGCATTTCGCCACCTTCAGTGCCGGTACCCTTGTTTCCACTAGGCAACAGCCAGCTAGCAATGCCGTGAATGGCATCGCGGTAGCCCACCGCAGTTGGTGTAGGTGAAACCACAATTACCGGCATTTCATCCGCCAGAATCAAACCAATCTGCTCCACAGCTTCAAATCGCTCGTTGAGATCGGTGCTACTACGCAGCACATCAACCCACCGATCGATTTCTTCGCTCGTAAAGTTGGAATAGTTGGTGGCCGTTGTGGCTACCGGTCCGAACTCGTTCTTAAAAGCCGTGTAAGGGTCGAGGCTACCGGCCCCGGAACGCCAACAACTGATGTTGAAATCGCCGCGGAAAGGCGGGTCGGTATCGGGGGTGCCAATAGTACGTGACACCTGCGCCGCATAGTCGGCCTGAGCTAATGACGCATCAACACCAATTGCGCCCCACATGTTCTGGTACAGCTGGCCTGCCTGCAACAGAGCTGGGTCGGGCATGCAGCGGTATTCAACTGAAATCGGCGAGCCAACTGGTTTATTGTCGGAGCGATCAGGATCGTTTTCGTATTCTTCAATCAGCGCCCGAGCACCTTCGGTATCAGGCTCTTCGGTAATGGGATACGCCTTGGCAACCACTTCTGAATACCAAGGGCTATCGGTACTAAAGAATCCGGTTGCAGGCAGGGTTAGACCATCGTCGCCAATAACTTTCTGTACGGCCAGGGGGTCAATGGCCATGGCCAAACCAACCCGTACCCGCTTGTCGTCAAGGGGTGGCTCGAGGGTGTTTAGTACCATGGCGTGTGAAGTGTTTCCAACATGCACACTTACCTTGTAGCCGCCGTCGCTTTCTAGATCGAGCACTCGTTTCACCATCAAGCCACGCAAGGTTTGAATAACGTCGATGTCTTTGGCGGAGAGGCTTTGTACTCGGCTTTCCTCATCAGGAATCGGGCGAATAACTACCTCGTCTAAATAAGGCAGCTGGTTGCCTTCGGCGTCAACCATCCAGTAGTTGGCGTTTCGGGTCAGCACTAAACGATCGTCGCGGCGCCACTCTTTGAACTCGAAGGGGCCTGTTCCAATGGGGTTGTCACCGAAACCCTCGGGGTCAGCTTCATAGGCCGTGGGGGAAACCATCCATCCGCCACTACCACGCAAAACGTCGGGGAAAGCTGCGTTGGTTCCACTCAGGTGGAACACCACGGTTAAGTCACCGGTAGCTTCTACCGACTCTAAACCGGCACCGCGCAGCGAACCGAGTGTGGTTGAGCCTTCACGCAGCTGCAGATTTTCGTAGTTCCATTCAACCGCTTCGGCATCGAAAGGTGTGCCGTCGTGGAACTGAATGCCCGAGCGAAGCTCAAGGGTCCATTCGGTCAAATCGTCATTAGCGTCGATTGATTCGGCCAAGAAGCCTTCGAATTCACCAGCATCATTCAAGCTAACTAGTGGGTCATACAAGGCGTAGCCGGTGGTGGAACGAATGCTGCCTCCCGACGGAACAAGGGTGCTATTTTCACCTTCGGTGCCAATGGTGATAGAGCCGCCATAGCTGGCTTCGGTGGTGCCATCAGGCTCATCGTCATCACTTGGGCGTTCCTGTAGCAGGGTGGTGCTTGAACCACCGTTACCGCTGCTATTCCCGTTGTCGTCACTAGAACAAGCACTGGCAACAAGCGCCAGAGCGGCAATGAGCAACAACGCCAGACGCGATTTGCGCCATAACCTATCCATAGAACCCCCTATTAATAGATTTGTCGTCACTTAAGCTAGCAGCCACGGCCACGGGTCGTAACCTGGTTTTGCCTCGTATCTAGATTGAGTCAAACCTAGGAGAGGGAGAGACCATGAGCGAATTCATTGTGATCACAGGGCTGTCAGGGGCGGGGCGTTCCAGCGCTGGCGACCACCTTGAAGATTTGGGTTGGTTCGTGATCGACAACCTTCCACCACAGCTCATTCCAAAAGTGGCTGAACTGGCGGTAGCGCCGGGCGCAACCTTTGATCGGGTTGTTTTTGTGGCTGGAACCGGACCTGAATTCGAAGAGCTAGTACCGGTGCTTCGCCAAATTCGAGCTGGGAACTCTACCGTGCGGGTGTTGTTCTTAGAAGCTTCCACCGACGTATTGGTGCGACGCTATGAGGGTTCACGGCGGCGGCACCCATTAGGCGATGACCTGTCGTTGGCCGAAGCGGTTGAGAAAGAACGTAAACAGCTCGAATCGGTCAAAGCCAATGCTGATGTAGTGGTCGACACATCCGATTTGAACGTGCATCAGCTCAGAGACCGAATTGTCGACCTGTTCGCCCCAAGCGCTGACGGTAACGCATTGTTGCGTACCGCCATCACCTCGTTTGGGTTTAAAAACGGCCTTCCCCTAGATGTTGACATGGTGATCGACTGTCGTTTTCTGCCTAACCCATATTGGGAAAGTGAATTGAGGCCACTTTCTGGTCTCGATGAGCCGATTATCGACTATGTGATGTCGCAAGAGGCAACCGCCGACTTCCTTGATCGTTTAGACGCCCTTTTCGAGCTATTGCTGCCAGCCTTTGTGAACGAAGGCAAATCGTACCTAACAGTGGCTTTTGGCTGCACCGGAGGTCGACATCGCTCGGTGGTAATTGCCGAAGCAATGGCGGAACGATTGAGGAAGCATCACCATCACCCTATGGTCACCCATCGCGACATTGATCGCTGAAAGCTCAACTTCAACTTCAAGGTCGCTCTATACGGTGTCGGCGGCACCGGTGATAGCCAATATGCACAACCGTCTTAAGTGTCTCGGGTCACACGGTTACCTTTAGAAGATGGGCCGAATACCATCGAAACATCGGTTTCGCTCTGATTTCGGTTGGATTTCACATGCGTAATACCAACCCAGAGGGGCATTGCTGGCAAGATAGAACCTAATAGCGGCCCAGCGGCCTGAAGACTACGCATGAGGAGATCAGAATGAGCATACGTGTCGGGATCAACGGTTTCGGCCGTATCGGGCGCCACTTCTTTCGGGCAGCAAATATGAGGAACGAAGATATCGAGTTCGTAGCGGTGAACGGGTTGGGCCCTAAAGAAACGATGGCTCATTTGTTGCAGTATGACTCGATGTCAGGCCGTTTCGAAGCCAACGTAGAAGTAAACGACCAGGGGTTCCTAGTCGATGGCCACCAAGTCACCGTCCTATCTGAAAGCAACCCGAAGGATCTCCGCTGGGGCGATATAGGCGTTGATGTTGTGGTCGAAGCGACCGGGCAGTTCAACACTCGGGACGCGGCGGCGGCGCACCTAGACAGCGGGGCACCCTACGTTATCGTTTCGGCGCCAGCAGCCGGGGCCGACGCCACGTTCGTGGTTGGGGTCAACGACGATACTTTCGACCCGGCCCAACATAAGGTGATATCAAACGCCTCGTGTACGACGAACTGTTTCGTACCCATGATCAAAGTGCTAGATGACGCCTTCGGGGTAGAAAAAGGCCTGATGACAACCGTCCATGCCTACACCGGTGACCAAAACCTGGTGGACGGATCACACCGAGATCTCAGGCGAGCTAGAGCCGCGGCAATCAACATCGCACCAACTTCAACCGGGGCGGCTCGCTCTACGGGATTGGTTTTACAATCGATGGAAGGCAAGCTAGACGGCATATCGCTTCGAGTTCCGGTGGCAGCTGGTTCTATAACCGATTTCGTGGGCCACCTCAGTCGCAACGTCACGGTTGAAGAGGTGAACGAAGCGTTCCAACGAGCAGCAACAGAAGGGCCGTTGGCCGGCATCCTTGAATACTCTGAAGCACCTCTAGTTTCATCAGACATTCTGGGTTCAACCGCTTCGTGTGTATACGACGCTCCCCTCACCTTGGCGATGGACAACCTAGTAAAAATATTCGGCTGGTACGATAACGAGGTGGGCTATTCCAACCGTTTGTTAGATCTGGTCCTCATAGTCGGCTCCGCCACCCAAGGTTAGATACTCGTGGACATGCCGCAGCTGGAAGATCTGGGCGATCTTGACGGTCGCCGAGTGTTGTTGCGGGCCGACTTCAACGTGCCACTGCGCCACGGGGAGATAGTTGACGATCTACGAATTCGCGCTGCTCTGCCCACGATTCAATATCTGGTGGATCATGGTGCCAAGGTAACGGCTATTAGCCATCTGGGGCGGCCACCCGAAGCACGTTTTGATCTACGGTTCTCATTGAAACCGGTACTTGATCGCTTAACAGAACTGGCCCCCGGGGTTGAGCTAGCTGAAAACCTACGTTTTGATGCTGGGGAGAAAGCCAACGACCCTGAGTTTGTGCAGCGGTTGATCAAAGACCAAGACGTTTACGTGAACGATGCCTTTGGGGTTTCGCACCGCGCCCATGCCTCTATTGTGGGGCCACCTCAATTCTTACCTAGTGCCGCTGGGCGACTTTTAGCGCGGGAAGTAGAAGTACTGAGTGGTCTTCGTGAGCACCCGAAACGCCCATTCGTGGCGGTGCTTGGTGGGGCCAAGGTTTTCGACAAGATCGGTGTTATCGAAGCATTGATGGATGTGGTAGACACCGTGGTTATCGGCGGGGGAATGTGCTTTACATTCCTGGCGGCTCAAGGTAACTCGGTAGGGGCCTCGCTGCTGGAAGCCGACCAAATCGATAACTGCCGACGCTTATTGGAATCGGGCAAAATACACCTTCCATCTGATATCACGGCTCTTGGACCGGGTGGAAAAATTGGTGACCCGGCGGCCGGCGGTGAAGTACGCCAGGCTGGCACTTCACTACCTGAAGGCTGGATGGGTCTCGACATTGGCCCTGGAACCGCCGCTGAGTTTGGCGATGTGATAGCTGAAGCCCGCACAGTGTTTTGGAACGGGCCGATGGGAGTTTTTGAAGACCCGCGTTTTGCTGCTGGAACCCGCTCGGTGGCGCAATCGGTTGCTGACTGTCGTGGTTTCACCGTGGTCGGCGGCGGCGATTCCGCAGCGGCCGTGGCAGAATTCGGCTTAGCTAGTGAGATCGACCATATTTCTACTGGGGGAGGCGCTTCGCTCGAACTGTTAGAGCAAGGTGACCTGCCCGGGCTAAAAGCACTGAGAGGAGCTCCCAATGCGTAGCGCCCGCAAGCCGCTAATTAGTGGCAACTGGAAGATGCACCACAACCATTTCGAGGCGATTCAGACGGTTCAGAAGCTTTCCTACCGACTGGAACGTGATGATTATGAAGCGGTTGACATATCGGTGCATCCGCCGTTTACCGATATTCGTTCGATTCAGACTCTTATCCAATCGGAGAATATTCCGCTGTTGCTTGGTGCCCAGCACTGTCACTGGGAAGAAAAAGGTGCCTTCACCGGTGAAGTAGCGCCTGCCATGTTGGCCAAGTTAGATGTGACCTATGTAATTGCTGGTCACTCGGAGCGGCGCGAGCTGTTTGGCGAAACCGACGACATGGTGAACAAAAAGGTGAAAGCTATATTGGCAGCTGGCATGACACCTATTTTATGTGTCGGTGAAACCTTGGCGGAACGCGAAGCAGGCCAGGCCGAAGTGAAGGTCGCCGCCCAGGTGCGAGCCGGGTTAATGGGTGTTAGCTCAGAGGCCGTCGGTGGACTGGTTATTGCTTATGAGCCAATTTGGGCCATTGGCACCGGACGAACCGCCACGCCCGCCGATGCCCAGGCCATGTGCTCGCTGGTTCGAGTTACCGTTGCCAGCGCCGCTGGTGATGCCGCCGCTGGGGGAGTGCGAGTTCAATACGGTGGCTCGGTTAAACCCGGCAATGCTAACGAATTGATGTCGCAACCCGATATCGACGGGGCGTTGGTGGGCGGTGCCAGCCTCGACGCCGACGATTTCGCCCGGATTGTTCAATGGCGTAACGGCGCGTAACAGTATTTGTACGTTTCTAAAGCGTGTTTGCCGCCAATGTATGGGTGTAATACCTATGACTTGGCGGCAATGCTGCTAGCATCTAGCCGGTCTCGTTTTACTGCTTGGAGCTTCTGTGCCCATCCTCACCGCACTGATAACTGTTGTTCACGTTCTGGTTAGCTTGTTGCTAGTCGTGCTAATTCTGCTGCACAGCGGTAAAGGCGGCGGCCTCTCCGACATGTTCGGCGGTGGCATCGGCGCATCGGCTGCTGGTTCAACCGTGATGGAAAAGAACCTTGACCGTATGACGGTATTTGCTGCCATAATTTTTGGCATGAGCACTTTCGGTTTGGCACTAGTTATCAACTAGTTTACGCCTGACAAACCGTACCCCCGAGGTATCGCGTTAGGCCACAAAAAGCTTTCTTCAGCTGGTGATTCACGCTGAATGAGCGGCGTAGAAGCCTGATTTTAACCGGTATTGAATTCAGTTAAATTAAGGCCTCACTACATCGTATCCCGCCCTGATCGACAACCTCCAAAAAATATTTCTAGTGAAAACGTGAAATATTGGTGGTATGGTGCCGGCAGTTTGGTAATTCGTCGGATTGCTACCGATGACCATCCAGTCTTGGCCACCGTGTAGCTCAGGGGGGGAGTACCTTTGAACACGCAAGGCTTGGTCTTGGTTACCTTTGCCATTATCGCAATGGCTATTGTGGCGCTTTTCGTAGTCGTGGCGTTGACCTCACGCGGTCCCACTCAACGCCTCGATGAGGTTTCAACCAAAGGTTACGCTCTTCGACGCTGGTGGTTTGCTATTCTTTCCACCACCTTAATATTGGCATTTCTCATCATGATCCCGTTCTACCCATACGGGCGGTCAAAGTCATCAGCAAATGAGAATGCAATTCACTACAACATCATCGCGCGACAGTATTTATTTGAAGGTTTACCACCGCAAATTCCGGTCGACACGCCGATAATCTTCGAGGTTTATGCGGCAGACGTGAACCACGGCTTCGCTATTTATAACCCCGACAACCAATTAATCGGTCAAGTTCAAGCCATGCCTAGTTACCGCAATGAGCTAGTAATGACCTTCACCGAAGTAGGGCAATATAGCGTTCGATGCTTGGAGTTCTGCGGGATCGGGCACCACCTAATGGGCGGCTCGTTCACGGTGGGTGAAGGAAATGACTGAAACCATTAGTGCTCATAGCCGCCAATTTGATTCCTCCGATGGTAGACGAGTCATGGCTGTCTATATAGCTACTGGTCTATCGGTGGCTTTTTTGCTGATGCTGGTGGGATTAACCATGCGCATCACGCAAGCTGGCTGGATCAGCCTTGATCCTGAAATATTTTATTCTTTACTTACCTTGCACGGGGCGGGAATGGTGGTGTCGCTGCTTCTATGCGGCATGGGTGGAATTTGGTACCTCGTTCGGCGCGAGGTCGACATGGACATTCGTTTAGCCTGGTGGGCTTTTGGACTAATTGTGGCTGGGGTAGCAATGGTGATTGCGGCCACCGTTGTCGGAAAGTTCGGGGCCGCATGGACTTTTTTGTATCCGCTGCCGTTTTACAACCCCACTTGGCCTAACTGGTCGATCGGCTCTTTCCTAATCGGTATTATGGTTATCACCGCTGGATGGACGGTTTGGTCGCTACAGATATTAAAAGCCGTCATCCGCCGCTCAGGTAGCCTTCGCGATGCCTTGGGCTGGGACATGGTGTTTCACGCAAAGCAGTTCAAGGCCGCAGGACGTGAACCTTTACCGGCTCAGATGCTACCGGCCATCGTTATTTCTGTTGACGGTATGGTTATGTCGGCTGGCGGCATGGTTATTGGCGTGGCCTTAATCGTTCACTGGATAAACCCCGCTATTCCCTTAGATACTATATGGGCAAAAAACCTTACCTATTTCTTTGGTCATAGCATTGCCAATTTTATTATCTACATGCTTCTAGCGTTTGTATATGTAGGACTACCGCGTTATACAAATCGAAAATGGAACACCAACGCGGTGTTTGTAGTGGCTTGGTGGGGGACCATGATTTTTGTTCTCACCGCCTATTTCCACCACATGTACTTGGATTATGCACAGCCATTGATTCTGCAATACTCCGGTCAGGTATTCTCGTACATGTCAGCGGTGCCGGTGTCGGTAGTAACGGTTTACGGCGGATTAATGCTCATTTGGCGAGCTAAAGTCCGCTGGTCGGTTGGATCGATATTTATGTATGCCGGTATGGCCGGTTGGATCATTGGCGGGGCAGGAGCACTATTAGATGCCAGTGTTCCCTTTAACGTTCATCTGCATAACACACTGTGGGTGCCGGGGCATTTCCACAATTATTTGTTAGGTTCATGCCTCTATTTCGCCTTGGGATGGGTGTTCCTACAGGCCGAAGAGCGACACCATCAACGCTCTAGCCCGGCCATGCGCTGGTTGATAGGCGTGATGGTATTTGGTGGTACCGCACTGTTCTTGACCGGGTTTTATGTAAGTGGGGCCGAAGGTGTTCCACGCCGGTACATGGTGCAGCCCGACCCAGGCCAAGGTTTATCAGCTTTAGCGTCCGTGGGGGCCATTGTGTTGCTGGGCGGCTTGTTGGTCTGTCTTTATGAAGGCGCTCGGTTGTGGAGAAACCAAAGTCAAGATGGCTTGGCTGGGCTCGTCAATGCCGGTTCTGCTGACGGAGCCGGTTCGGCTAACGGTTCACCTGTTTCAACCTTGGAGGCACCGTGAATTCCTCTACCGTAAGTCGCTCGACCGCTTCTCGCCGGTCAGCATCGCGCCGACACACCTACATAATTTTGGTTGTTGGCCTGCTCTTTGTGCTCCAGGGCGTATTCCTTGTCGGTCTTCCACCGCCGGAAACCAGCATTCACGACCACCACATTGAACATCTGTTTTATATGGTCGGAGGTGCGCTGTGGGGAGTGGGGCTGGCGCAATTACTCTTGGGGGACAAAGACCAAATGCCCCGCGACGAAACAGGCCGGCCCCGCATTGGTCACTCAGCGTGGTTAATAGCCGCTATCTTGGCGCCAGCTGCGGTTATGTTTCTTATGTGGCCTTCGATGTATGAATACATTGAAGCACGCCCGTGGATACATGCATGGGTGCATCTTTGGTATGTCATTTTAAGCGTGGTGACCACCTTTGCGGGCTATATGTTTTCAAAGTCAGCAGGCTGGGTGCTGAGCGCGGTGGTGGGCGTGATGGCGTGGGCAGCAGCTTTTGGGTTCGGCGTCGAAAACCGACACGTACACTTGCCCACCCCAGAAGCAGCGCCCATGGTAAACGGCCAGGTGGATGGTGCCGCCGTCTACCAGAACTGTGCATCATGCCATCAACCTAATGGTGAAGGTTTGCCAGGCTCATTTCCACCTTTGGCCGGACACCTATCCGATCTGTTAGGCCATGAAGGTGGCGCGAACTACGTGGCCAATGTGCTGGTTTATGGTCTACAAGGTTCAATCGAGGTGAACGGAGATTCATACAACGGGGTCATGCCGAGCTGGGGGCATCTCAGTGATGCAGAGTTGGCGGCCGTGGTTGACTATGTGGTGACAAGCTGGGGTGGCGATACACCGGCTGGGAAAGCATCGCTTTCTGCAGCGCAGATTGAAGAGGTACGCGGTCAAAATCGGTCTGCGGATGACGTGCATCGGTTGCGTGAAAAACTAGGCTGAACTCGGTTGGATTTTCGGGCCGCAGTTTCCTTGACAGCCACTTTCACATCTCTGTGTGACGGCGCTATGCTAAACGTTCTTGCCTCGACGAGGTAGGCCACGTCGGAGTGGCGGAATCGGTAGACGCGCTAGCTTGAGGGGCTAGTGTCCGAAAGGACGTGGGGGTTCAAGTCCCCCCTCCGACACCACGTGACCAGCGCGAAAGTGCTGGTCATCGCTGGTTTTGGGTAGGGGTTCTGGTGGCGTAAAAGGGTATTTGTCCGCGATTTGTCAGCACTTGTCAGAATACGGGGTGTGTTGTCCCGGTCGGTGGGTGACAGTGGCTCTGGTATCTGGCTGACGGTTTGGTTTCATCGGCGAGCGCCGCCGCGTCCGATTCCTCGATTAACCCGTGGAGCCGGTCTGTGAGGCGCATCGGCCAGTAGCATCGTCTACTTCGGAGCGCCGTCGGGCGTGATGAGATTCCTGGCGGACTGCGGTTCGAGTTCAGCACCTCGACGGATCTGATTGGGGTAGCCGAGTTGGTTGAAGCTGAGCGTGACTGCTGTTTGTTCTTCTCGTTAGCGCTCACGGTCGATTCCGGCGGGATATCGCTTGAGGTCACCGCGCCACCTGAAGGTGCGTCGATGTCGGCCACGGTGTTCGGGGAGGCGTTGTTAACGTGGGAAGCCTCGTGAGTGACGGTGAGGCTGTGGTGGTCGGGTGACGCGGTGGCAGGTGCCCGTGGTGCTCGGCGCTGTCGCCATCGGTCTTACTCTTGGACTGACCACTGAGATCGGAGACCACGCGGAGCGCCTGGTTGTTCCCTCGTTGGTGGGGCTGCTGGCCCTCACGTTCGCTGGTATCCACTCGGGTGCGTTCGCGGAAGCGATCCGCCCGCATCCACGGACGGCGTGGGTGAGTTTGGTCATCAACTTTGTATGGGTGCCGCTGTTTGCTGGTGGGCTCGGTTGGATGTTCCTCGTCAACGACCCGGATCTGCGTATCGGGCTGGTCATGTTGTTGGTAACACCGTGCACCGATTGGTATCTGGTGTTCATCGCTACGGCACGGGGCAACGTCGCACTCGGTGCCGCCTTATTGCCGGTGAACCTGATCCTGCAACTCGCCCTGTTGCCGTTGTTCGTCGTCGCCCTCACCGGCACCGCAGCCGATATTCCCGTCGGCGACCTGTTAGTCAGCGTCGCGGTCGTCCTCGGCATCCCCCTCACGGTCGCCGTCGGCCTCCGCCTGGCGGCGGCGTGGACAGGGAGGGGCGAACGCCTCAATGCGCTCCTCGACCACTCCGAGCCGGTCGGTCTGGCCCTGCTCGCCGTGGCTGTCATCGCGATCTTCGCTACGCATGCTCAGCTGGTCATCGACGAACCGGACGCGCTTTTGCGGCTGCTGGTGCCGCTGCTCGTGTTCTTTGCCGTGGCCTACGGGATCGCCAACGCGATATCGACGTGGCTTGGTCTCGCACCCGCCGAGCGGGTCACCCTCACAATGACGACGATGGCCCGTAACTCGCCCATCGCGCTCGCCATTGCCACCGCGGCGTTCCCCGACCAGCCCCTAATCGCTGTGGCCCTTGTTGTCGGCCCGCTTCTCGAGCTGCCTGTGCTTTCCGGGGCAGCTCACCTCCTCACGCGAGAAGTCGGGTCTCGAATCGTCCGGTGATGCCGTCTGGGTTCTAGTTGGGGATGGCGGCGGGTTCGGTGAGTGGTCCGGCGGCTCTGAACCCGGCACAGCGGTTAACCCGTCAGCGGTTGCGGTCATGGCCTAGGTCGGCATCGACATTGCTCAGGAGTTCCCCAAGCCATGGACTTCCGGGATCGTCCAGGCCGCGGACGTCGTCGTGACCATGGGCTGTGGCCCGTACTTCCCTGGGACCCGGTATGAGGACTGGGAGCTCGAAGACCCCGCCGGCCAAGGCGTCGACGCCTTGGCCGGCCCATCCGCGACGACATCGAGCAGCCCGTCCGTGCACTGCTTGCCAGCCTCGATGTTGAGTTCACTCGTTGACCGAGGCAGCCCGCGTCACCCGCCTGCAAGGAGCCATCCTGGGCGCGACCTATGGACCTGACCACCACTTCGAGTCGATCGCTCGACCCCCACTGAAGTCCACCGACCGGTGGTCGGCCGACGTGGACCCGGACGTGCCCGAGCGGAATGCTCAAGGCTCGAGGGTGTGTTTCAGAGGCGTGTCGCAGTGACGCGTTCGCTGGCTGGCTGGATCTGGCGGACGTGTTCGATTAGTCGGCACTGGCCAGGCCCAGGGTCGGGCAGCTGGTCGGCGATGGCGTCGAGGGTGACGAGTTCGTTGCGGAGTCGGCCGAGCTCGGCAATGCGCTCGTCGATGTCGTCGACCTGCTGGCGGAGAAGATCGCGCACGTAGCTGCAGGGTTGTTGGCCTCGGTCCCGCACAGCGAGGATCTCGCGGATCTCATCGAGGGTGATGCCAAGGCCCTGCGCGGTCCTTATGAAGGTGAGCAGCTCACCGGCCCGTTCGTCGTAGTCCCGGTAGCCGGACGGAGTCCGCGCTGGTTCTGGGAGAAGCCCGATGCTCTCGTAGTAGCGGATGGTCCTGGGGTTCAGGCCGAGCTGGTTGGCCAGTTCTCCAATACGCACGCACACACCTCCAACATTCCTTCTGGCTAGAAGGATAGCTCGGCCGATGCTCAGCTGATCCGGCCTTCTCAAGAAGCGTGTTCTGCGACGCTGGCGCCTTCGAGGTTTCCCTTGACCTTCTAGTCAGATGGAAGGTCTACGGTGCATGCGGAACCACAGATCGACAGGAGTATCCCCCTATGAGCCGTCTTCAAATCACCGTGACTGGCATGAGCTGTACCGGCTGCGAGTCCCGCATCGCCACCTCGCTCAGCCGCCTCGACGGCGTCCGCAAGGTGGATGCCGATCACCGCAGTGGCAGCGTCGTCGTCGACCACGACCCCGCCGAGGCGCCAGAACAGGTGATCCGCCAGCGCCTCAGCGACGCTGGCTACGAGATCCAGGAGTCCCAGCCCCAATGACGACGACCGCATCCGAAACCGAGGCGCTGTGGTTGGAGGAGCCGAGTCACCTGGAGGGCCATGCTCGGATCCGGGCACGGATCGCCGGGCTCCACTGCTCGTTGTGCACCGGAACGATCGAGAAGGCCCTCGGCCGCCAGCCGGGCGTCGAGAAGGTGGCGGTGAGCCTCACCCACGAGCAGGCCCTGGTCGATTACGACCCGAGCCTGGTCCGTCCCGAGGACATCCTGACCACGCTGCGCGACATTGGCTATGACCTCTACGACCCCCGCAAGCTGCGCCCGTTCGAGGAGGAAGAGGCCGACCTCGTCCGCGAAGGCAAACGCCTCCTAGTGGCCGTGGGTGCCAGTCTGACCGCCATCGCGCTCATCGCCAACGTCACCGGCATCTGGTCGGTGCTCGTGCCGCTGTCGGTGTTCGCCCTGATGGTGCCGGTCGCCTACGCCATTCTGCGCCCGGCCGGTCCTGTCCCGGCTGCTGCTGGCGCGCTGGCGCTGATGGGGCCTGCCGCGGCGGCGGTAGCGGGGCGCGCCTCCGGGGTCATCGACGAGTCGGCCGCGGGGTGGATCACGGGCGGGCTGGCGCTGTTCGTCGTCTTCGGCGTGGCGCTGCACATCTTGCGCATGGCGTATCAGTCGGCCCGGCCACGCATCCTCAACCAGCACGTGCTCCTGGAGGTCGGCGCCTTCGCCGGTATGGCCGGCGGGGTCATCGGCCTGACCGGCGTGCTGGATGACTACCCGACCGCGCCGTTCTTCGCTGTGACCGTCCTCGTCGCGAACTACCACATCTTCTCGGAGTGGCTGTCGCTGCTGGTCAAGACCCGCTCCAGCCAAGCGGTCAGGAAGCTTCTCAACCTCCAGCCCGACACGGCCCGGGTCGTGGGCGGCGGTATCGAGCGGGACGTCCCCATCGATCAGGTCCAAGTCGGTGATCTGGTGCGGGTGCGCCCCGGCGAGCGCATCCCCGTCGACGGGCGGGTTGAAAGAGGCCATTCCGCCGTCGACCTGTCCCTGGTCACTGGTGAGCCCGTGCCGGTGGACCGCTCAGTCAACGACGAGGTCATCGGCGGTTCCATCAACGGCGACGGCACCCTGCTGGTCGAGGTCGCCCGGGTCGGTGCAGACAGCTTCTTGGCCCAGGTCGTCCGCCACGTCGAGGACGCCCGGGCTCTCAAGCCCGGCATCTTGCACCTCGTCGACCGGGTGCTCCGGGTTTACACCCCCACCGTGCTATTGGTGGCGGCGGGCGCCCTGGTGGTCTGGCTCATCGCCACGGTCTTGCTCGACGGTGAGCCGGACGTGCGCCGTGCCGTGTTCGCCGGGATCTCGGTGCTGGTCATGGGCTATCCATGTGCAGTCGGCATCGCCGCTCCGCTCGCTATCGTGCGAGGCGCCGGCGAAGCCGCCGACCGCGGCATCATTATGCGCACCGGCGAGGCCTTCCAGACCTTCGGCCAGGTACGTACGGTCCTTCTCGACAAGACCGGGACTATCACTGAGGGCCGCCCCGCGGTGCTCGAGATCATCCCCATCGGGGACGGCATCACCGAAGACGACTTGCTCGCTCTCTCGGCGGCCGCCGAGAGCCACTCGCAGCACCCTCTGGCCCGGGCTGTCATCGACGCCGCCGCATCCCGCGGCCTCGCCGTGGCCGACCCCGACGACTTCGTCTCGGTCACCGGCTTCGGCGTCGAAGCACGGGTCGGGACCCGCCATGTGCTGGTCGGCCGACCCAAGTTCCTCATCGACCGCGGCGTGCCCGCGGACCATCTCGCCAAATCGGTGGAGGCGCTGGAGGCAGCGGGCCGCACCGTGGCGGCGGTCGCCGTGGACGGGACGCTGGTCGGCGTCATGGGACTCGGCAACGAGTTACGCACCGACGCCCTAGACGCGGTGCGCCACATGCGGTCGGCTGGGATGCGCGTGGCGATGGTGACTGGCGATAACGAACACGCCGCCCGGGTGGTCGCCCAGCAGGTCGGCATCGACGAGGTCCACGCTGAGGTACTTCCCGATGGTAAGGCCCACATCGTCCGCCAGATCCAAGCCGACGGCACCCGGGTGGCCATGGTCGGAGACGGGATCAACGACGCGCCCGCCCTCATGCAAGCCGACGTTGGCATCGCTATGGGTGGCGGCACTGACATCGCAGTCGAGTCCGCCGACGTGATCATCCTGCGCGACGACCTATCTGCTGTCCTCACCGCCCAGCAGATCAGCCGCTCTAGCTACCGGAGGGTCCGTCAGAACGTCGCCATCGCCTTCTTGTTCAACGGGATCGGTATTCCGGCCGCCGCCACCGGGCTCGTCTACCCGGTGTGGGCGATGATCGCCATGGCTCTGTCGGTTACGACGATCTTCGTCAACTCACTCGGTGGCAAGCCGTCGTTGCTGTTCGAGGCGATCGGCAGCGTAGGTCGGACCCCCAGCGGAGAACGGTCATGACGCACCAGCGACCAGACGCGGGACTCACGACGGCTGCCAGTAAGGCGCCGGATGAGTCGAATCAACGATCGAGAAACACAGAATGGAGACCAGCCGTGGCTGACATCGTGCTAAAGGTTCGGATCTTTGGAAGGTATTTAGGCTCCCCGGGGGGCGAAAGGTTGAGGCGGTTAGAGGTATCAATTTTGAAGTAAAGCAAGGAGAGATCTTTGGGTTTCTTGGCCCGAACGGGGCTGGAAAAACTACGACAATTAGAATGCTCACGACCCAAGCTCGACCCACGACGGGAGAGATCCTTTTGGGAGGAAGGTCGGTCTGGGATGATCTTGCCGGAGCACGGCGACGTATAGGCGTCGTTCCTCAACACAACAATCTGGATCGAAGTCTAACGGCTCGTGAAAACTTGCTCTTCCACGCTCGGTATTTTGGCCTCCCGCTGGGCGAGAGTGCCCGCAGCACAGATGAGTGGCTACAACGGCTGCACCTCCATGCGAGAGCTGATGATCCGGTCGCCGGGTTCTCCGGGGGTATGGCTCAGCGGCTCAAGATCGCTCGAGCGCTCATGCACGATCCCGAGATTCTTTTTCTCGACGAGCCAACGACGGGGCTTGACCCACAATCTCGCACTTTGCTCTGGGAAGAGATTAAGAGGCTGAATCAAAACGGAACAACGATCTTCTTGACCACCCACTATATGGAAGAACCCGACCAACTGGCTGACCGGGTTGCCATTATCAACCATGGGGAAATCAAGGGACTCGACACTCCGGCGGGGCTTAAGAAGCTCGTGCCAGGCCAGAACGTCGTATCGCTTGAGTTGGACGAGGTAAATGACAGTCTACTCGCCGAAGCGATAGCGCTGCCTGGTGTAGCCGATCTTACGGTGGAGATGAATACCGTGAGACTCTTCATGCGAGGAGCGAGCCCGGATCTCGGCGCGATTGTCGCGTGGGTTCATAGGAGAGGTCGCACGCTAGTTGGACTCAACCTTCAACTCAGCACCCTCAATGATGCCTTTATCCATCTCACCGGGAGAGGATTGGAAGACCGATGAGCGCGTTCTTTGCCATGGTCCAGCGAGACCTGGTGGTCACTAAGCGGAACTTCTGGAATTTTGCTTACCGGGTCGCGATGCTTCCGCTCGTCTTCATCTTCGTCTTTGGTTTCGTACTCCCAAACATTGGGCAGGTCCCGGACACGTTTCCGACGCTTATGTTCGGGGGAGTCCTCGCTATGAGCGTGATGGTGGCCGGCCTGCATGGTGTAGGCATCCCTCTGATTCTTGATTTCGGAGTATCTCGGGAGATCGAGGATCGGCTACTTGCCCCAGCGGGGCCCGCAACCGTTGCCTATGCCAAGATGGTGATCGGCGTCCTCGAAGCGTGGCTGGGCGGCTTGATCGTGCTTCCACTTGCCTGGGCCATCATGGGAGCAGATCTCACAGTCAGGCTGGAGAACCTCGCCTACGCGGTGCCGGTGCTCCTCCTTGCTGGCTTGACGTCCGCATCCCTTGGACTCTTGCTTGGGACGATCTTCAAACCATCGCAGATACCCGCGATGTTTCCAGGGTTCCTCATCCCCATGGTTCTTCTCGGCCCTACCTTCTTCGCTTGGCCGAGCTTGGAGAATCTCCGCTGGGTCCAGATGCTTGTCCTAGTGAACCCTCTCGTCTACGTCAGCGAGGCGTTCCGAGCCATTCTGACTCCCGAAGTTCCGCACATGGCCCTCGGATATAGTTTGCTGGGAACGGCGGTCTCCACGATGGTGATGGCCTGGGTTGGGATTCGTCGATTCATCAGAATGGCCATCCAATAGTTTGGGTGTTTTCACGGGTCGCGTACCTCTACGTTCTTCGGCCTTGACGCCTGCGGTAGCAGATACCGCCTTCTTGTTCAACGGGGTCGGCGTTCCCGTCGCCGCCGGGCTCGTCTACCCGGTGTCAGCCTGAGGCGGGTAGGGACCGGTGGTTAGGGCCGACGGGAGCTTGCCAACACATAACTCAAGACACGGTAGTACTCCAATTTCATGGCTCGCTTCGCAGGTTGTAGATGCCGAACTCGGGTGCATGAGAGGCGAGCCACTGGGAGAAGGCGGCGCCCCGGCTGGAGCGGCGGTCGAAGTCGATGGCGAGGCCCTGCTCATGGTTCGAGGTTCCGGGGCGGGCGGTCGGCGGGCTGCCGTCGGTGTTCAGCCCTCCGCCTCCGCCGAGCGGGTCGTCCAATCCGATGATCCCGGCCATGACGAGAAGCGGCATGCCGGCCGTCATGGTCATCAACGAGATGATGCCAGCGGTTACGCCAGCGCCAATTTTTATGGCAGCCACGAGAACGGCTCCAGCCCGGGCCTTGCAGCTGGAGATCGGTGTTGGTTCCAGGTCGAGGCTGTACCACCCGCCAAGGGGATCCGACCTCGGCCCAATATCTCACGGCACCCCAGGATGGGTTGGACTTCACCAGGTACTTCTTTAATCTACGGAACTATGGAGTATGAGGCCGGGGATGTGTTCGGAGAGGTCGCCCGAACCGCCCGGGTGTTGGGCAACGGCTCGCGGCTGCAGATGCTTCAGCTGTTGGCGTAAGGTTAACGGTCGGTGTTGGACCTAGCGGGTGTCGTTGCCCTCAACGTGACCACGGCGTCTACGCACCTGCAGGCCCTCCGAGGTGTGGGTCCGGTCACGTCGCGCCGGAACGGGAACCAGGTCATCTATCGCCAGGCCGGGCCACCGTGGCGGACATTTTCGAAGCAGCGCTCGAGCTCGCTCGCTCCCGCCTCCCGCGCAGTCGAATGCGACGTGGATCCAGGCGATCTACGCACGCACCTGGGCTCCGCAACAACGGTGGGACGTCTGGCACGACCGAGCGATGCCCAACTTCCTGGCCGACCTGCGCGAGCGGCAGCGCTACGCCACGACCATGCGTCAGGCGGTCGGCATAAGGGGAGGATTCGCATCGGCGATGCTGACATCCTCGCCGAACAGCGCTCGACAGACTGCACACTGGCGTTACGAGCACCGCTATCGCAGTCGGGTTCCTCGGGGCGTACACGACGTTTTCGACCTTCGGGCACGAGACCCATCTTGATGAGGGCAGAGCGGACCGCCGAGGCCGCGGGCTATGTGGCCCTGTCCCTCCTGGCGTTCGTCCTAACCGGCCTCGGCTACCTCGCCGGTCGTGCTCTGGCCTAGGCCAGGCTGAGGCGCACACCTCCAGATGGGCGAGGCGGTTCCCTTGCCCCTCCTCACTCGAGGTAGTGGCGGTGGCGCAGGTCCGGGACGTGGGGTCGCCGTGCACGAGGCCCCCAGGGTGAGATAGATGAACCGATCACCTCGCGTCCCAACTGGTCAGAGCATCGAGCCGAGGTCTGATCCGACGGTGGGATAGGCGGCGGTCATCGACTTCAGCTGCCGGGTCGTGAGGCCGAGCTTGATGGCGAGGCTGAAGACGTTGATCAGCTCGCCGTACTCGGGGCCGAGCATGTGGGCGCCGACGATCGTGTCGTCGGCGGTGTCGACGAGGATCTTGGTGGCTGCGGTTGTCTCGCCGATCCGGTAGTTGGAGTACCAGCCGCTGGTGTCGTTGTAGCGGACGTCCACGTTGATGCCAGCTGCTGTTGCTTCGTGTTCGAGGAGGCCGACGCGAACGAGTTCGGGGATGGTGAACACCGCCGTTGGAACACCGGCGTAGTCCGGGACGGTCGTAGTTCCCTTGAGCATGTTCGATGCGGCGACCTTGCCCTCGAACACCGCCACCGGGGTTAGCGGCGCACCGGGGGTGTCGGCGGAGTCACCCGCTGCGTAGACGGCGGGGTTGGTGGTGCTCTGGAGGTGGCCTGCGACGGTCACGCCTGCGGTGTCGTGGGCGACGTTGGCCGCGTCCAGGTCGAGCGTGGACAGCTGGGGGATGCGTCCGGCGCCGTGGACAACGAGATCGGTCTCGATCTCGGCCGGGTTCCCGGCCGTGTCGAGGGTGACCCGGTAGCCCGATCCGACTGGCTCGATGCCGGTGATCGTCGTCTCGGGGCGCACCTCAATGCCCGCGTCGGAGCCTCGGGCCACCAGGAGGTCGACCAGGTCAGGGTCGAAGCCTTTGAGTGGACGGACGCCGCGGTCGATGATCACCGGCCGGGTCCCGGCCCGGGCTGCGATGTGGGCGAACTCGAACGACACGAACCCGCCGCCGACGAAGAGCACGCGGCGAGGGAGGTCGTCGAGCTCGAGGAAGGCGGTGCTGTCGATCAGGTGCTCATGGCCGGGGAAGTCCAGGGGTCGGGGTCGAGCGCCGGTGGCGATCAGGAAGTGCGCCGACTCGTAGGTCACCTCGTCGATGGCGAGGCGATGCTCGTCCTCGAACCTGGCGGTGCCGTGCAGGGTCTCGACACCGTTGCCAACTAGGCCGGCTTCCATGTTCTCGGGGACCGGATCGGTGAAGCCGCGCTTGTGCTTCATCAGGTCGGTCCAGTTGATGTTCAAACCGTTAGCGTCGATGCCCTTGCCGGCCATGAGCCGGGCGCTGTCGATGATCTCGGCGCCGCGGCGCAAAATCTTCTTCGGGTCACAGCCCCGCAGCGCACAGGTGCCCCCGTAGGGCAGCTCGTCGACGATCGCGACCTTCCACCCCTCGGAGGCACACTTGCTCGCCGCCGCGGCGCCGGCCATGCCCGCTCCGATGACGATCAGGTCGTAGGTGTCGGTCATCGCAGTGATTCCTCGGGATGCGCCGATCTGTTGCCGATGTCGCAAGTTGGGGCGTGAGGGTGCCGACGGCGGTCGAGCCACCACGCGATGGCCACGATGACGCCGAGACCGGCGACAGAAACCGCCGTCAGCCGCCCCGTCGTGGCCAATGCAAACCCGCTGACCAACCCGGCAATGAGCGCCGTCACGCCACAGCACGTGATCGCGTCGGCCAAGGCAACCGGAGCGAGGACCCGGTCACGCATCGAGGATCGCTTCGAGCTGCTCGGTGGTCGGGGACCCGGCCAGCCCGTCGAGGGTTTGGTAGACGCGGCACGCGAGGCCGAACGGCTCGTCCCCCGAAGCGAACGGGTCCTCACCGTCGACCAGGATCGTCGGCGAGCCCCGGAACCGGGCCGCCTCGGCCTCCTCGGGAGTCGTCACGAGACGCCGCTCCACCGTCAGACCACGGTCGCCTGCGACGTCGGCGAGGCGTTCAGCGGCGACCTTCCAGTTTGGGCAGTCGTCGAAGTACAGTAGTTCGATCTTCATGGCGGTCCTTCTCACACTCGGGGTCGCGATCTGCGAGCTACCATAAACCTTCCACCGCAATGGAAGGTCAAGGGGTCGAGAGAATGTTCATCGGGGAACTCGCTGCCCAGAGCGGCGTCACCGCCAAGACCATCCGCTTCTGGGAAGCGGAGGGACTCCTCGCCGACCCGGTTCGCACGCCGTCTGGCTACCGCGACTACGACCCAAACGCCCTGGACCGGCTGAGCTTCATCCGCCACGCGCAGACCGCCGGGCTGACCCTCGCTGAGATCCGACGGGTACTTGCGATCTCCGACACTGGCGAACCCGCCTGCGGACACGTCACCGATCTCATCCACCAACACCTCACCGAGGTCGACCACCGGATACGCGAGCTCAAGGACACCCGGTCTCTGCTTGACCGGCTGGCCAAGCGCGCCGCCGACCAGGACCCGGCCGACTGCGACGGCTACTGCACGATTCTCCGACCGCAGGCCTCCGACTCCTCAGCCCACCCTGAAGTGCCGGTGGGCGATACCGGGCCGGAGTAACACCGAAGCGCGTCCCAGTAGGCGGCGCGATCGGCGAGGTCGCGCTGGCGACAGCAGTGTCCCGTTGGAGCGGAACTGTCAGCGGGTCGAGGTCCCTTGCGGTCAACTCGAAGGTGCCGTGTCGCTCGAGCAGTGCTCGGCCGTTCGCTCCGGGGCCGGAGCCCATCTCAAGTACTTGGCCGCGCAACTCGGTGTCGCCGAGGGCCACGGCAGCACTACCCGGCCGGTGAAGCTTCCCCACGGTGCACTGCGACAGAACGCCCGCTCCACGCTCGACATCGCCGGCATAACCCATCTCCATAAACACGTAGGTGGCGAGGTTGAGGAACTGTTCGCTCTCCCCGCGGCGTCCGGCTCATTCCTCGGGTGAACGGATGGATCGTGCTGTAGTTGCATTAAGACGCCGACATATCCAAATGTTCGGGAAATTTGGTCACCTCATGGATGAACAGTCTGGTGGTTAGGCCGGTGAAGTTGTGGCTATCGACCAGTGCCCAGCCGGCATCAGTCAATGCTGAAGTGGCCAGCGCCATGAAGTTGTCGTCTGGTCCCACGGCCCACACTCGTTCTCTTCCCGCGAGTCCGTCAGCGAAGCGGTCAGCGTCGAGGTAGTAACCAGTGCGTTTCAGCCGGTCGTACTCGTAAGGGGTTTGTGAGAACCATGGACTGGCGGGCAGGGCCGGAGAACCAACGTCCATATATCCTCCATGGTGCCCGTAGTGCTCGGCGGCGACCCGGTAGAAGGTGTTGGGGAAAACCACGGTGTCAGAGGGTTGAACGGACGCGTCTAGAAACGCTGTCGTGGAACGCCAGTTCTGATTTTCTAGACCAGGTTGAGCCTCGAGATTTAGGGAAAAACCGAGAAACAATGATGCAATTAATGTGCTGGCTGTGAGCCATGCAAGCGTGGGTCGAAAGGTAACGACAACGGCTCCTGCCAACATCGCTGCCGCAATGAGGACAGTCACAAGGTAAGGCGGTATGAACAGCGTTTGCTTAGGCAACAAAGCCACCATCACCGCTAATTGAAGAACCACGAACCCGGGCAGGAGCAGGTCGCTTCTCGGATGGCTAATTAGGGTGTCTCCCGAGGCGCTGGGCCGAAACAGGAGCCCGGCTAGCACAAGTACACCGAAAACAAGGCCAGAACGATCGCCAATGATATTGGCGAACACCTGGGGTATATCGCTCTCGGTCAACCAGTTGAGGGTGTTAGTTGGGGCGAGGTACAGCCAGGTCGGAATCATGCCGAGAGCCAACATCACACCGGCCACCACGTGGATTCGATAGAAGCGACGATCGACCAAGACGAGATATCCGACTTGGGCAGCGATAAATAGGATAGCCAGAAGCGATGTGTAAAGGGCTAATACATCGACCACAACAAGCACTAGCCAAGGTGCTAAGGAACTCTGGCCAAGAGCACGAACAAAGCACGCCACCGTCAGCACATACAGCAATCCCAGCATGGCGAAGGGGCGCGCGGTCAGACCAATAGTGAGAAAATAAGGCGACATTCCCACCGCAAGGGCACAGATTAAGCCCGGTAATGGCCCAAACCAGCGAGTCACTAGCCGGGCAGCTATGAAGATGGTCGCGGTCGTCATAAGCAGTGATGGCAGACGCAGAGCCACCTCGCTGTGCCCAAATATCGACGTCCAAGCTTTGAGCATCAGGTAATAGGCCGACATGTTGATGTCGATGTGGGTGACCATTGAGAGCAGCGCACCGAGGGGTAGGTGGACTGTCTGCGCTGAGAAAGCTTCATCGCCCCAGAGGCTCAGACGGTTGATCAGCCACAGCCCGATGCCAAGATGAATCCCTGCGACCACAAACACGCCCCACCGAGCGGCAACGGCTCCAGGGCTGGTCATAGGTTCTTCTTACCCAGAATAGATTACGATTAATTGGCGCTAACGTTATCGACTCCACAGGCTTGGGTCCCCATGGGACACGAACCCTCGGATGGGCGAGGTAGAGCGCCACTGCGATCCTGCATCGGTAGAAGCATCCACCGCTCGATTGGGCCTCAACCGTGCACGACTTTGTCCCAGCGTAGTTTCTGTCGAGATAACCGTTGGTGCTCAACCTTGGCAAAAACAAGTTTCCAACGGGCTCAAGCCGTTGCCCCAGAGCGCGATGACCTCGTGTGCCGTGGCTTTACTGCGCAGCGTTGATCGCTCAGGCAGGGCGGTACGTCCAGTGCCACGGTTCCCTTGGCACATCCTCGACGAACCCGAAGCGATGGGCGTTGGTGCGCATCCACTGCTGCGCCGCTGGGGAGGAAGCCGACGGCACGATAGGGCTGCTGCTAGCTAACCCCCGGTCGCGCCGTCACTTGCTGATGGCTAAAAGCTCCGCCATGTCGGTCCTGGTCGCCAGCGGCGCGGTGTTGACCCTTGGAGGGTCGTATCTCGCCCCGGCAATCCTAAATGTCAACATCGGAGCGTCAAACCTGCTGGCAGTTAGCCTCCATCTGCTGTTTAACGCTGTGATATGGGGTGCGATCGCTACAGCGGTTGGCGCGGCTAGCGGGAACCGTTCCCTTGCCGTCGCGGTTTCTACCGGAGCAATGGTGGTGAGCTATTTTCTAGTTGGGCTACTGCCGTTGGTTAACTCGCTGGCCGATCTGGCCAAGGTGTTGCCGTGGTACTGGTTTGACGGCCACGACCCGCTCAACAACGGAATCAACCTCACCTATCTCACGTTGCAGGCGGGGTTGATCGTTATCTTGTTTGGTGTGGCGTGGTGGGGGATTGAAACCCGCGATCGATCTAGCTCTACTGGCACCCACAACATGATGGTTAACATCGTTGATCGGCTGCGGCGCGATGAACATGCCGCCCGACTTGTGAACCGGTTGTCGGGTAGCGCTCGTGTGGGCAGCATCTGGGCGAAAACAGCCGCCGAGGGGAAGGCGTTGGTGCTGGTTGTTGGGTTTGTAATGTTCACCCTGATGGGGTTGATGATGGGCCCCATGTACACCGCCATGGAAGACACGCTCGCTAGCCTCGCCGCCGACCTGCCCGAGAACCTGCTTGCCATATTCGGCGGCGGCGACATATCGACCCCTCAAGGCTGGTACCAAGTTGAGACCTTCAGCCTAATGGCACCAATCGCGGTCGCACTGGTGGCCTCGGCAGTAGGGGCCCGAGCTCTTGGAGGCGAGGAACATGCCCGCACCATGGGGCTCCTTCTTGCTAACCCCCTAACCCGTCGCCGGGTAGTCCTTGAAAAACTTGTGGCACTGGCCGCCCATACCACAACCGTCGGTATCATCATCTTTGCTGGTGTTGCTGGAGGCTCGCTCCTCGGACAACTCGACATGTCGATAGCCCACATTGGTGCCGCATCCTTGCAGGTCACCCTGCTTGGCCTCATGTTTGGCACTTTGGCCTTGGCTATCGGCGCAGCAACCGGAAGTGTGCATGGCGCCACCATCGGCACCATTGGGGCGTTCAGCGCCGCATATGCGATCAACTCAATCTTGGCGGTGGCTCAAAACCTGGAGGGCTGGAAATGGTTGTCACCGTTTCACTGGTACCTAGGCAACAACCCCCTCAATAATGGTCTCGACTGGGTATCAGTAAGTCTTTTTACCGGTTTTTCCACAGTATTCGTAGTAGCGGCGATCGTGTTGTTCGACCGCCGCGACCTACGACACGGCTAAAACAGTGCGTGGCATCGTTAATACGGCACACGCAGCTCAACTTCTAGCTTCCAAGCCGGTACCAACGGCGGGTGATGGCAGCCGAGGCGAGGCCAGCAATAATGAGGGATACTCCCAAGGCCAGCAACAACCCTGTATTGGAGCCAGTAACAGGCAGGCGGTCTACTTGGGTGGTGGACTCGGTGCCCTTAGCCCCAGGATCATTCTCAGCGGACTTATCAGCAACTTCAATAGCACCGTTGTCAGGGGCCACCGAGTCATCCGAGTCCCCTGAGTTGTCGGGGTCCGCTGCTGGGTCATCGGGCACCGTGGGCGGCACTAGCGGATCGTCGACGACGGTTGAAGGCGGGCTGGGCGGTGGGGGAGCACTTACCGTAATACCCGGACCACCTGGGTCGGTGATGGTGCCGTTAGCAGCCCCGTCGGAGTCGCCGCGGGCACCGTCGGTGAGGTTGAGGTTCCACACCCGGCTGTACCCAACCCCCGGTACGTCGCGTGTTTCGAGGGTGGCTCCAGTACCGGCAACTTCGTCAAAATCAAACCGGTACCAACTGGGTGCGGCTCCGGGGTTGGACGGGCCGTATTTCCAATATGAGTCACCAAGGATGGGTGATTGGCCGTCGAGTGTGAGCATGGCCACCTCGGTGCTGGCACCCGGTTCAAGGTCGCGAACCTCAAAGCCCACGGCACCGTGGGGCAAAGTGAAATCACCGGGGTGTTGACCGGGGGCAGGGTCGTCGACGGCGGCAACATTCCTCAATCGCCCGTCACTGGCTGCCAACAAAAAGAGGTCACCGCTGTCGGTAACTACCACAGCACTCTGCGGATCGCCAGCGGTGCCGACGAGGTCTTCAATGGGGTCGAAGGTACCGTCACCATCGCTATCGGGATAGACCGATCGGGCCTCGCAGTTAGACAGAGCTGAGGTACCTTTCACCGGATGGGTGTAGGTCACGGTGAACGCATCACGGTCCCCACGGTCAACTAAGGGAATCACCACATAGTCACGGCCCGCTTTAACCGGGGCAGTCACCCAAAGGGCGTAGTGCGCTTCGGGATCCGCACAACTGTCGTTGGCGAATACTTCAACGGTTCCACCGTCTGCGGGGAGGTCTGTGACTACCAACACCGTACGGTCGGTGTCCCCGCTGTAGGCACGTATGGCTGCGGTGATTCGGGGCGCCTGGGGTCCAGACCCTGTTTTGATGGGTATTCCGGTGGTGTTGTATATACGGTTGCCTTTGAGCTGCCCAATGGCGTCGGAACCAACAATGATGCCGAAGTTGCCGCTACCAACGATCACGTTGTTGTTAACGGTGGCATCGGCATCTAACGCCAACCCCGCCAGAGGGCTACCGTTGACGGTCCCACTACGGCTAATCCCAATACGGTTCGAGTCGATTGTGGTGCCGGCACCAGTGTTGAGGATCCCTCGTTTAGCGCCCAGGATGGTGTTGGTGGCCACCTTGGTGCCCTCGGATTCTTCGCCGATGATCACCCCGGTATCGCCGCCGGTGGTCGTGTTGTTTTCAACCACAGCACCGGTGGTGGGGCCCATAAGGCTAATAGCAACGCTATCGCCGTCAACCTCGTTCGAGCCGCTACTCATAGCGACTTCGACGGTGTTGCCATCGATGGTCAGATTCGAGGTCGAGGCCGCTCCCGAGGGGTTGCCTTCATCCCCGTCGTCCACAGAGGCTTCGGTACCAATACCAATGTTGGTCGTGACCAGTTCGTTGCCAGCTACCTTTGACCCGCTCGTGTTCCCAGCCAGGTTGACCGCAGCTTCCTTGGCGTGAACCACGTTGGGTTGTCCCGCCGAGCCAATGTTTACGTTGGTGGCGTCTTCAATCCGAATACCGAACGGGGATTGGAAGTTTTCTGATCCCGACGCGTTTGTACCGATGCTGTTACCCAGTACTTGGTGGCCGGATCCGCCTCGGATCACGACTCCGGAGCGTTGTTGGTTGCCGATGATGTTGCCATCGATGCGCACATTCGACGCCCCTGCCCACACAAAGATCCCGTCGACCGACTGCCCGGAGAACCGTGTGTTGCCATCAGAGCGGACCCCGATTCGGTTGTTAGTGATAACCGTACCACCGCCGGTGACCGGCCCCGGTACTTCATCATCGGGGCTCAGCCCATAGATATTCCCGTTATCGAGTTCACTCTGTGGGGAACCGGTCACAGCTATTGCTGGGCCGACATTACTGTTCACGACGTTGTTAGTCACCGTCACTCCGGGTGCGGCATCAACGCGGATGGCCTCTTTGGCACTGAATAGGAGCTGGCCTTGCCGAGAAACCCCAATCAGGTTGGAGTCGATGCTGGAACCGCCCGAGTCTTTACCGATTAGGGTGATTGCTCTGCTGCTGGTGTTGAACACGTTGTTGACGATTTGGGCGTTGGCATTGATGGCAAGGACGCCGAAGTTGGTCCCAGTCAGGCCCACTCCAGTGTCATTAACACCAAAGTTGTTGTCCGCGATTTGCCACCCAGATCCCCCTATCACCTGCAGGCAATCACCCCCGGTGCAGTGAATTATGTTGTTGGCAATACGGGTGTTTGTAGCGTCAATAGCCCCGACCGCGAAGCCCATAGATGTGATGGTCTTAGTTCCGGGGTGCCATCCGAATCGGTTGCCTTCCACCACGTGGTCGGAGCCGCCATCGATAGTAATTCCGTTGCGGTCTCCCTGAAACACCAGGCCTTTAACGGTGGAGGACGCGCCCGCAAGGCGAAGGCCATGAGCAAGTGAACCCCCGTCCAAGCTGACAAACCCGCCGGGCTGGGTGGTTCCATTCACAGTGATCGGCGATGTTAGATCGGGTAAGGCCGTTCCGGGTGTGATCTTGGGCACGCCTCCACCGGTAATATTGAAGGTGATCTCCCCGCCACCTTCGGCGTTGGCCGTCTCGATCGCGGCCCGCAACGTGCATTCCGGTTCACCTTCGACGGTAGCGCCGGTGTCACAACCGCTCACCTCAACATCGGTGGCGGAAGCGTCGCCGATTGAGTTCACCACCAAACTGGTGGGGATTACCACCTCGGTTGTGTAAGCGTCGGTTTGGTCCTGGCTATCGGTCACCACCAGGGTCACTGGGAAGGTGCCAGCCTTAGAGAAAACGTGTTCGGGGTTCTCTAAGGTTGAGGTGGCCCCGTCCTCAAAAGTCCACTGGTAGCTGAGAGGTCGCTCTTCGACGGTGGTTGAGGTGTTAGTGAAGTTCACCAGGCGAGGTGTTGTTTCTGACAACGCCCATGAGAACTCGGCTGTTGGTCCCTCGGCGAGCGTGGTAGTGGTGGTTGTGGTATTAGGATTTTCGATGTAGGTGCGGGTAGCAGCCCCAGTAAATGTCGTGCGGGGGCATATCGTCCCGTATGGCCGTGTCAGGTCCTCGGCACAATCTCGCCGTTCAGCGGTGACGCTCCATTGAACTGTCACCGAATAGCCATCGGGCGCAGGGCAAAACCAGTTGGTCGAGGTTTCACAGCGGACGTGGATGGTGCCGCCCTCGGTGTTAATGGCCGCACCAGGAGGGCCGCTTATTGTTACCTCTCGAGACAAATCGTAAAATTTCACCCAAGTGGTGGTCAGCCCATCGAACGGTTCACGTTTCGGTACTTTTATGTGAAGGACGTGGGGTCTCAGCTGTTTGCCTACCAGCAAAGCAAAGTGGTCGCCGTGGTTATCTTCGGGGTTGGGCGAGATGTGCCACCCGGAATTTTCGTAGAATATTCGGCTGTTCGGGTCGGCCGCCACCGCATCCGGTTCCGGCGGAAAAATATCGAGCAGAGCGCTGAACATGGCCACAACCGCGACCAGGGCCATGGCGAGAGTCACCCGTCGTCGACGTTTCGGTGCCGAGTGCTCATCCGTCATAGGTGTTTGAGGCATTGTTGTAACGTACTACAAGGGGCGCGAACAGAGCGCGAACGGCCAATGGGCAGGTTAGCTGTACCCGTGGTTACCCACGGTTATTTGGGTTGTTATGCGTGGCACAAAAAGAAGACGGCTTGCGTTATGTGACCCAACCCGACGGAAGTACCAACCAGTGTTGCCAAGACTGCGCTTACTACTACTGCAGCGATTGCCAGCCGCCGGTTTGTGCTCGGAGATTCCAGGAGTGCATTCACGCGTGAGCTGGTATTGAAACCGATGAACGTCAAAGCCAGTGTTCGGGGTGCTGTTGGGGACATGAGAGCGACTTTGGCGATGGTTCGAGCGACCAGGGTTCTTGAACCAACTTGTTTGGCAGCTGTCTCATCTGCCCACCGTTCGGTCATGTAACGCACTTGGCGGGCGAGGGGTACCAGCAGCGGAAACATCGCCGCTATAAGCCCGGTAAGGTGAACATAACGGTGGTGGTTCAACCGGAGGTGGGCTTGTTCGTGGGCCAAGAGAGCGGACTGTTCTTCGCAGTTGAGGGCGCGCATGAGTTTCGATCCGATGACCACACCGCCGGGTCGACCGGGAATCGCGATAGCTATTGGTTCGTCGGTGACAATTATTTTAATACCGTTAATACCAGCGAACGTAGCGTGGTGACGGTACATGGAACGGAGATACCGGTACCCACGGAAAACCGAAACTGCCAAGAAAACAGCAGCGATAGTAGCTACTTCAACCGGCACAGCATGCCCAACAGGGTGAGGTGAGGGACACCACCCGACGCGATCAACTAGGTCGTGTAGCTTGGGTAGAGCAATTGTTGCGGTCATCAGAGCCCCACAGGCAGTGGCGATACCGGTGACAACGATAATTCCCGTCATGAACCTGGTCGTGCCAGCTGGTCCCAACACCCTCGGAACCAAAATTCCACTGACGCCACCGGCTACCAGCAGTAGACCAGTGGCCAGGGCGTAGTTCACCGCTCAAGCTCTTTTAGTGCTTTGCGCAGAGCGCTTGTCTCTCGCGGGTCGAGGCCGTCTACAAAACGGCTCATAGCTGCTTGGGGGTCCGTCGCCGCTGCCAACATCGCTTGCATCTTTTTTGCCGTGTAGTCGGCTTCGGCAATGGCGGCGGTGTAGGAAAAAGCGCGCCCCTGTTTCGAGCGTACGGCCAAGCCTTTGCGCCACAGCCGGGTCAGGATTGTCATAACCGTGGTGTAGGCAAGGTTGTCGTCATCAAGCGCCTCTCGCACTTCTCGGGGGTTCATGGGTTTATCGCTTCGCCACAGGCACTCCAGAATCTCAGCTTCTAGTGACCCCATGGGGCGACGCTTCCTCACCTAGACCTCCATCGTGTGATCGCAACCAAGCTTAGCTTATTACGACGGACTGTAGAAGCAGATATGTTACGACAAGGTGTAGCATGTTCTGATCTGGTCAAGAGACGACGCGGCCAGCTGGGTTCGGAGGGTTTCGCTATGGAACATACAGGTTCTAACCATGGAGACCATGGTGGACACGGCGATCACGGTGGCCATGGTGGACACGGTGACCATGCCGAGATGTTTCGTCGGATGTTTTGGTGGAGCTTATTAATTACCGTTCCACTGGTGGTTACCAGCCGCATGGTCATGGACTGGTTCGGCTACGAACTCGACTTTGTTGGGATAGGTCTAGTCGGGCCGGTACTGGGCACATTGTTGTTTATGTGGGGCGGCTGGCCGTTCCTCTCCGGCGGAGCACAGGAAGCCAAAGACCGTCAACCCGGGATGATGCTGTTGATCGCCATGGCGATCACCGTGGCCTACATGGCCTCTATGGCCACGTCTCTAGGTTGGTTTGACCTGGACTTTTGGTGGGAGCTCGGGGCGCTCATCACCGTCATGTTGTTGGGCCATTGGCAAGAAATGAAAGCCCTCGGTGCCGCCCAAGACGCCCTAGGTGCTCTAGCCGAGCTGTTGCCCGATGAGGCGGAGCGGATTGGCCCTGACGGCACGACCGAAACCATCTCGGTAGGAGAGCTACAAGCCGGTGATGTGGTGCTGGTGCGCTCAGGCAGTCGGATTCCTGCTGATGGCAGCATTGTTGAGGGCGAAGCGGAACTAGATGAATCGATGATCACCGGCGAATCGCAGCCGGTGCCCAAATCATCTGGGGATTCGGTGGTGGCTGGTTCGGTATCAACCGACTCTGCCGTGCGGGTCAAGGTAACCGCTATTGGAGAAGACACCGCGCTTGCTGGAATTAGCCGATTGGTGGCTGAGGCCCAGGAATCAAAGTCCCGTACCCAGGCCTTAGCCGATCGGGCGGCGGCCCTGTTGTTTTATGTAGCGCTCGGCGCCGCCATCATCACCGCCATTGTGTGGGTGCTGCTCGGAGAAACTAACGAGGCGGTGGTGCGGGTAGTGACCGTGCTTGTTATCTCCTGTCCTCATGCCTTAGGTCTCGCCATTCCCCTAACCACATCCTTATCGAGCTCTATCGCCGCTAGCAACGGTATTTTGATCAAAGACCGGCTTGCGCTAGAAGCCAGCCGTAGCCTCGACGCCGTACTCTTCGACAAGACGGGCACCCTCACCAAAGGGGAACATGTTGTTGTTGCAGTAGCCGCTGCCGACGGCCATACCGACAGTGAGGTGCTGCGGCTTGCCGGTGGTGTTGAAGCCGACAGTGAACACCCACTAGCGCGGGCCATTGTCAACGCCGCTAATGATCATTCAGGTGTCGCTTCGGCAACCGAATTTCGTTCCCTAACCGGCCGAGGCGTCGAAGCCACCATCGACGGCACTATCTATGCGGTGGGCGGTCCAGCGCTACTCGCCGAACGTGACCTCGCCGTACCCAACGAAATCGCCTCCACTATCGAGGAGTGGAAAGACCGGGGATCATCGGTCCTGTATCTCTCCAACCCCGACACTGTCCTCGGGGCGGTGGCCGTCGAAGACGAGATCCGGCCCGAGGCCCGCCAAGCCGTGGAGCAACTCCACGCCACCGGACACCACGTGGTCATGATCACCGGCGACGCCCACCAAGTCGCCGACGCCGTCGCCGCCGACCTCGGTATCGACGAAGTCTTCTCCGAAGTGCTCCCCGAAGACAAAGCCGCCAAAGTAGCGGAGCTGCAGGGCCGGGGCCTGCGGGTCGCCATGGTTGGTGACGGAGTCAACGACGCCCCCGCTCTCGCCCAAGCCGACGTCGGCATCGCCATCGGGGCCGGTACCGATGTCGCTATCGAATCCGCCGGGCTGATCCTGGTCAGCGACGACCCCCGCAGTGTCACCTCCATCATTCGCCTCTCCCAAGCCGCCTACCGCAAATCACTACAAAACTTGGCCTGGGCTGCGGGCTACAACGTGCTCGCCATCCCCCTCGCCGCGGGCGCTCTGCAATGGGCTGGCATCACCATGCCCCCGGCTCTTGCGGCCATCTTGATGAGTATCTCCACCATCGTGGTCGCCTTAAACGCCCAACTTCTCCGCCGAATTGATCTCCAACCCGACCATGACGACGATCTCAGTACTGCCAGGGATCTTGAGGCGACCAAACCAACCAACCGCGAACGAAAGACGACTCGATGACTACCCCCGTCATTACTGCTGGCACCGTAGGGGCCAAGGGCCGGTTCGGTCCGCACCTACTGGCCATCCTTGCCCTGGTCCTGGGTCTGTTTCTGGCCGGGTGCAGCAGTGACAGTTCAGCGACTTCGAGCGACGGAGTAACCGAGCAAGGCGAAGCGGTCTACCAAGATGCGTGCGCGTCATGCCACGGCACTGACCTGCGCGGCACCAACGACGGGCCTCCCCTTCTGTCCCAAGTGTATGAACCGGGCCACCACCCCGATATCGCGTTTGTCTCGGCGATCAAGAACGGCTCCCCCGCGCACCACTGGGGTTTTGGTGACATGTCGCCGGTGCCGGGACTCGACGACAACGAGATTGACGCCGTGATCTCCTACATCCGCCAACAACAAGAAACCCACGGGTACGAACCCTACCCACCCCAATAACCCACCACCGGGAATCGGCCCCCGCCAATGACATGGGCGACCGAAAGGGGGAATCAGGGCTTTGTTGGGCGCCTTGACCCGTGATGAGTAGCCACCTACTATCTACTACACTGCGTAGTATTTTATGGAGAGATCAATGAACCGCTTCTACCGCCCCTTGATTGCTATTTTGGGTTCCGCACTGTCCCTGAGTCTCGTCCTTACCGCCTGCGGTGATGACGATTCCTCAGCCAGGGACCAACCCGTGGGGGCCATGTCCGAAAACATGGATAGTGACGACATGGAGCACGACCACAGCGAGTCGAGCCCAGTAGTAGACGGGGCCCGGCGGGTCGAGGTGAACGCCACCTCATTCGTATTCGACCCCGACGAGATCACCGTCAACGTTGGTGAAGACGTCGCCATCGTGTTGAGCTCCGACGATCTGCTCCATGACTTCACCATTGATGAGATCAACGTGCACGTCGCCGCCGATCGAGGCGAGATCGCTGAAGGCGGCCTTCGGGCCGAGGCCCCGGGTGAGTACACCTTCTACTGCACCGTTGCTGGTCACCGGGAAGCGGGTATGGAAGGAACCCTGATCGTAGAAGCACCAGAGTAGTCGTTTAGTTCCCTCGGACATCCGAACTACTCAGTGTCTACTTTCGAAGTGGCCCGGACCTCCTTGCCCTCGTCTCCGGCGTGCCCCATATGCTGAATCATCATGGCTGCGCAGACGCCGGCCGCTATGAGGCCAAGGGTTAAGGCGCTGGCCCAGCCGAACGTAACGCCAATTATCGAGGTCATCACCACGATGAGGCCCATGGGCACGATGCAACACAGTGCTATCGCTGCGATCATCTTCCGGTTCACAGTAATCACCAATCTCTGAGCGAGGTACACCTGAAGCATCGATACGAAGTGTAATTAAGCCGAAACGACATACGACAACTTGTAGTTGATCGTAGTGGGTCATCACCTAAACGGGTACCAGTAATGAGTGTCTTTGGAGTTGGGCGTGTACGGTCAACCGACAAGAGCCGCGAGGGATCTCGACAGCCACTGGGTCCTACCGGCAGGAATCGGGCTGCTGCGACGGCTTTCCGGGCGTTGGACGCGATTGACTTGTGAGGGTCATCAGTGATCCCTTGGAGATGGGGCTTGAGCCATCTCCGCAGTTCATCGTCATCATCGACCCAAGCGCCGAGGACGTTCATCGAATTGTTAAGCACGATCTAATCATCATTGGATGATCTCAACGGTCCATGCCTGCGCCTCCTCGCTCAGCAGCGAGCCGGTCCATGAAATCCATCAATAGTTTTGGGGTCCGATCCAGCGAATCGCCATGCGGGCCCGATGGCTCATGGTTTCTTGCCGAACTCGGCGGCGGGTCGTATCAAGGACCCGGACAGCTACCCGCACAAGGGTCTGACTAGCGTTGTTCGGCCGCCAGTCTTGGATCAGCTACAAAATCCCCAATTGTCACTATCAACATGACAACAAAGCCGACGGCCGCCGCGATAGCTGCGTATAGAGCGATTGTGGAAACCACGGACCAACCCCAGGCGTAAAGCAGTAGCCCACGAAGCGTTTCACCTCGAAAAAGGGCTTCGACTTGACCAGCTAACTTCTGGTGGTCCCGTAACCGTCTGCCGTATGGATCTGGAGCTCCAACTCGGTCTCCGAGCGAGCCATCGCGAGCCGATCGGCAAGACCTCACCCCTGTCGAAGGCCATCCACCGGCCCGCACACCATCGCCTGGCCAGGCAGCTCGACCCCGACATCCTGGGCGTCGTCGTGTACGTCCTGCCGCTAGCTAACGGAGCGCTCGGGAAGCTGCCCGACTCGATTCGACCAGGTCACAGTCGATTCGCGTCCTGACCCAGCGTGCCCTGCGCCGCTGTCGATCAGGCTGGAGCGCGCACGGACTCGGGTCGGAACCCGTCCACAGCCGCGCCCCATGCGAGCGAGCCGGCGACGAAGATACCGCCATATGCGGCCAGGATCCGACCGAAGTTGGCGTCGTCCTGCAAGGTGGCGACGAACCCGTAGGTGCCGAGCGCCGCCACACCAGCACCGATCCAGGCGACGCCGCGGTCTTCGCGGATGCCCTGCCAGATCAGCCATGCGCCCCCAATCTCGGCAAGCGCAGCGAGGGCGAACAGGGCGAGGGAACGAGCGACGGGCACGGCTCAACCTTAGGAACGGAGAACCGGTGATGTCCTTTTGCGAGCACGGTCGGCAGCTAACCTGGCCCGGCTGTAAGATCTTAATACGCTGATGTCATCAGTGGACTATGATGATCAAATGAAGACGATGGCTGTCGAGACAAGTGAGGTGGAGGTGGTAGCCCGCCTCTTCCATGGGCTCAGTGATCCCACTCGCCTGTCAATCCTGTTGGCTCTGCTCGATGGTGAGCTCCCGGTGCGCTCGATCGTGGACGTCGTGGGCACGTCCCAGCCCAACGTGTCGAACCACCTTGCTTGTCTGAAGGGCTGCGGGCTGGTGGTCGATCGACCGGGGGAGCGCCGACAGGTCTTCTATTCCATCGCGCAGCCCGAGGTCGTCGAGCTGATTCGGGCGTCTGAGCGCCTACTCGCTGAGAACGGACAGCGGGTGAGTCTGTGCGACGCCCCGATGATGGGTGACCGGTAATGGCCGACGCCTGTTGTGCGGGCCCGCCGTCGTCGGTGTCTGAGGAGGATGGTGCGCTGGCGGTGCAGTGGCGGACGCCAGCTGCGCTCATCGCTGCGCTGGCCTGGCTGGTCGGTGTCATCGCCGGTCTGAACGATCTCGAAGCTTTGGCTGATGGCGCCTTCATCGCGGCTCTCGTGGTAGGCGGCGCCACGTTCGTCCCTGCCGCTCTCGCTGCCCTCGCTCGACGGCGCCTCGGTGTTGGCTTGTTGATGACGGTTGCCGCCATTGGAGCGACTGCGCTCGGCCAGCTCGGTGAAGCCGCCGCCCTGGCGTTCTTGTTCTCGATCTCTGAGGCGCTCGAGGAGTGGGCGGTGGCCAAGTCACGACGGGGACTGCGCGCCGTACTCGCGTTGGTGCCCGACACCGCCACCGTCCGACATGGGCACGACACGGCACAGGTACCGGTGGGCGAGATCGTTTCGGGGGATGTGCTCGTCCTGCGAACGGGGGACCGCCTCCCGACCGACGGCCGGGTGGTGGAGGGCAGCTCCTCTCTCGACGTTTCGGCGGTCACCGGGGAGGCGATCCCTGTCGAGGTGGACATCGGCGATGATGTGCTCGCGGGCAGCGTTAATGGCGGCGGCCTGCTTGTCGTGTCGGCGACGGCACCCGTCGCTGACAGCACCCTGTCGCGCATCGTTCGTGCCGTCGAGGAGGCCCAGGACCGCAAGGGGAACGCACAACGCCTGGCAGATCGGATCGCTGCGCCGCTCGTCCCCGCCATCATCGGCATCGCGGCCGCGGTCGCGATGATCGGCGCGCTGGTGGGTGATCCGGGATTGTGGTTCGAACGTTCACTCGTCGTGCTGGTGGCGGCGTCGCCGTGCGCGTTCGCCATCGCGGTGCCAGTCACCGTGTTCGCTTCAGTGGGCTCCGCCACCAGGGCCGGACTCGTCATCAAAGGCGGCGCCGCCCTCGAAGCGTTGGCGGCCGTGCAGGTCGTCGCGCTCGACAAGACCGGCACCCTGACCCGGAACCAACCAGTCGTCATCGAGACGGTCACCGCCGCCGGATCCAGCCCCGACGACGTCCTCGGGGCTGCGGCCGCTCTTGAAGCGCAGAGCAACCACCCGCTGGCCGCCGCCATCACCACCGCGGCACGAGACGCCAGCGTCACGGTGCCACCGGTATGGGATGTCGTGACAATCGTCGGCCACGGCCTCGAGGGCACGGTCAACGGGGAGCGGGTGCGGGTTGGCAAGCCTGGCTACATTGCTGCGACGACGCTCATCGACGATGTGGCTCGGCTCCAAGCCGCAGGAGCGACTGTCGTGCTCGTTGAAGCTGAGGGCGAGACCATCGGAGCGCTCGCGGTACGCGACGAGCTCCGCCCCGAAGCCACCGCCGTGGTCGCATCACTGCGATCGGCGGGCATGGCCTTGGCGATGCTCACCGGCGACAACGAGACGACCGCATCGGCCATCGCCCGAGAGGCACAGATCGATGACGTCGCTGCCGGTCTCCTCCCGCAAGGCAAGGTCGAACAGATCACGAGGCTCAGCGAACACGGCCCGGTCGCGATGGTCGGAGACGGCATCAACGACGCTCCGGCCCTGGCGTCGGCTGCCGTCGGCATAGCGATGGGTGCCGCAGGGACCGACGTAGCGATCGAAGCCGCCGACGTCGCGATCATGGGCGACAACCTCGGCCACCTGCCGCCGCTGTTCGAACACGCCCGGCGCACCCGGACGATCATGGTGCAGAACCTCGTGTTGTCCGGCTCGATCATCGCCATCCTCATTCCCGTCGCCGCGCTGGGATGGCTCGGGCTCGGAGCGGTGGTCGCCCTCCATGAGGTGGCCGAGATCGCCGTCATTGCCAATGGCCTGCGCGCCCGCCGCCCTGTCGCCGCCCCAACCGCAGGCGAACACCCGGCTTACAGACCCACGATGGAGCATGCCAATGCCTGAACGACCCCGCCGCGCCGACGCTGCGACCCGTACGTGGGTACAGGCCGAGCTCGCGTCTGTTCGAACCTCCACCGATCCGTGGATCGCTCTCGAACGGGCCCACATCGTGTCCCAGCCCTACGCCGTGCTCCACACCCGCGTGCACCTGGCCATGCTCCGTCGAGCTATCGCCGACCGGAACCGACAAGAGACGCTCGGACAAGTGCTCCGCATCGTCTTCGCTGGTCCCGGCTCGCTCACCGGCCGATACCCCCGAGGGAACATCGGCACGACCGCCATGGGACTACGCGAGACCACCGATGTCCCGCCGGACCTGGCCCAGCTGGGGCGCTAGCGCCCAACGTCACCCACCGAAGGACACCCGGAGGTCCGAATGGAAATTTTGTGCGCTGAATGCGGATGCCTCGTGAAGCGAGGCGTAATCACCCGACCATGCCGGACCTACCCGGACTGCTGCTGCCGGGACCTCAAGCTACGCGCTGGCGACCCTTCGAGGTAGCCAATGCGGCCGCGATCCCGCCAACCTTGACGTCGTTTGCTCCGGATGGCGATCTGCCTGTACTGCCCGAGCGCCGGCGTCCCGACCGTCGTCGCCGGCCTTTCTGTCGGCGCGGCCCTTCGCGACTAGGTTGCGAAGCGATCCCCCGTTGGGCGAACGGATCGCCGCGATGGTCACCCGCCGGGGAGCTCGACCAGCTTCGCGCCGAGATCGGCTACCTTGTCATTTTAGACAAGGCCCTACAGGAGGATCCCGATGAGCCCACAGATCCGTCGGCGACCGTCGACCTGGAGCCAGCTACGACGAGAGCGGCTCGCACTCCTAATCGGAGCTGTTGTCCTTGTTCCCGTCGCCGCCTGGGGCGTCACGCAGTTGGCGAACGACGAATCGGATCAGCGAGATGGAGTGACTGTCGACCCTGGTGTTGCCCACGTTCATGGCCTCGGTATCAACCCCGCTGATGGATCGCTCATCGTCGCCACCCACTATGGGTCGTTCCGCATTCCCTCAGACGGCGATGACGCTGAACGGATCGGCAACTCCCTTCAGGACACGATGGGGTTCACCGTCGCTGGCCCCGATCACTTCCTCGGTTCGGGTCATCCCGATTTTGCCGGGATGCAGGCTGGTCAGCCCGGTCAGCTCGGATTGATCGAGTCCACCGACGGGGGTGCTACTTGGGCCAGCATCTCGCTAAGCGGCGAGGTCGACTTCCATGGCCTAGCCTTCGCTCACGACCTGGTATATGGCTGGGACTCCGGCACGGGCCGGTTCATGGTCTCTGCGGATAGCGAGGAATGGGAGACCCGCTCGACGCTGGCCATGTACGACTTTGCCGTCGACCCGAAGGATCCGGACCACCTGGTGGGCGCCACACCGGACGGTTCGGTCGCTTCGACCGACGGCGGACGAACCTGGAACGACACCGACGGGCCGCCGTTTCTCGCTGTCAGCTGGGATGCCCACGCCGGCCTGTGGGGAGCCGACGAGCGTGGCGGCATCTGGAGCCACACCGACGGTCACTGGGAGCGCGTCGGCCTTCTGCCGGGCCAACCCCAAGCCCTGCTTGCCACGCCCGACGGCATGTATGCAGCGGCGCACGACAACGCGCAGGTGACCGGCATCTACCGCTCCACCGACGACGGCCGAAGCTGGGATCTCCGCTACCGGGACGGGCAGCAGTGAGCCTGGCCTCTACCTCCGACGCAGCGCCCCGAATCGACGGCGCAGCGGTTCGGTGACGAGACTCGACGGATGCTGGTCTCAACGGAACCGGGTCGCCGGTGAGAGGGCAGATGAATCATCGCACCTACGTGCAAGCTGACTGGATACCCACGACACAAGGTGGGCGACTGCGCCGCGCTCGAACGTTCCAGGTAGTAGCGATCACCATCGGAGTCCTCGTCGGCGCTTGCGGTATCGGGGACAGCAGCGAGCGGGTCGCGCCTCCGGTCGAGTCGACCGCCACCCAGTCGACGGAACCGGACTATGGGTCGATGTGCGTTGCACTCGACGCGGCCCTTGCTGGCAACGTCGATGTGGCTCGGTCCGCCTTCGATCACGGCCCCCTGCACGTACTCGCTGATGAAGCAGTGCAGATCGACCGCGGCGTCGCAGCCGAGCTACTGCGGGCCAAGGAAGCCGTGGAGAGCGACCTGGCCGACGACTCGACTCCGATCGCGACGATCGCCGAGGACTTGCGGGTTCTCGTCGCGGCCACGGATGCCGCTCGCGCCACTACCGCCGGTTCTTCAACGCCCGTATGCGAACAGGAGACGCCCTGACCTCCACCAAGATCGCCGGTCTGCTCGCCGTGATCGCTATCGCATTGTCCGCGTGCGGAGGCGCCTCCGACGACGAGACCGCCGACACCTCCGCGGCGAACGACCTGTCGGCCGCTTACGGGGCGCAAGTTGCGAGCTACGACGTTGCGGCCGCCGGCCCCCAACGATTCCTTGTGGGTCTGATTGGCACCGACGGGGGGACAATCGTAGGTGGCGAGGTGACGCTCGACTTCACGTATTTCGGAGCCGATCCAGGCGAGGCCAGCCCCACCGAAGAGCCTGCGATCGACGACGTCACCGCGTCGTTCGTCCCCGTCGCCGGAGGCACCGCACCACCCGCCGGCGAAGGGCCGAGGTTGCGCACCGGGGATGAGGGCGTCGGTGTCTACGAGGCAACCGAGGTGCGCTTCGACGAGCCCGGGTTCTGGGGCGTTACCGTCCACGCCACGATCAATGACGTTGACGTCGAGTTCGACGCGGCCTTCGAAGTGAGCGCCGAGCACCAGATCGTCAAGGCCGGGGACCCTGCTCCTCGCACTGTGAACCTGCTGCCCGGCGCCCCTGGTGCGCCAGCTACGGCAGTCGACTCGCGTGCCGAGGACGACGGGACAGTGCCCGATCCCGAGCTGCACCGCCTGACCGTCGCCGACGCCATCGCAACCGGCAGACCAACGCTCATAGTCGTCTCGACGCCCGTGTTCTGCGTCAGCCGGTTCTGCGGACCCATTACAGACAGCGTGCAAGCCCTTGCCGACGAGTTCGGCGACCAGGCCAACTTCGTGCACATCGAGGTCTGGAAGGACTTCGAGGGCAACGTCCTGAACGCTAGCGCCGCCGAGTGGATCTATCCCGAAGAGGGCGTCGGCGCGGCCGAACCGTGGGTCTTTCTCATCGACGGCTCCGGCACCGTGGTCCAGCGGTGGGACAACGTCGCCAACCAGGCCGCCGTCGGTGCGGCGGTGGCCGAGCTCGTCGGCTGAAGAAGCGACCGAACAGCACCACCGACAGAGTGAATATGCTGGCCTGTGCGCCCACTAGCAAGTGACCCGATTGAAGCCCAGTTCCGGGTGACGGCTAAGACGTTCCCGCGTTCATCGAGCAGCCAGAAAGAACTCGGCCTTCTCCTCAAGCTGCTTGTCGTCCGAGCAGTCGGTCGAGGTCGGCGCGTGGGACTCGGAGGGTTCGGCCGATTTCGATGCAGGGGAGACCGGTTTGGCCGTTGGTTGTTCGCCATTGTCGGGCGGCTGCGTAGGCGGCGTTGCGGCTTATTCGCAGGAGTGTTGCTGCTTCTTCGATGGTGAGTACTGCTGGTTCAGTGGTTTCGGTTGGGGACATGGTGATCTCCTGAGCTAAGTGGTTACGTTTAGTGCCACTAGGCCGCCCGGAAGCCTGGATCTTCACTTTTCAGAAGTCGATCACAATTCCCGGTTCTGGACCGTTGAACCGGTTGGTGGGGTGGGCGAGTTCCCAGGCGGTGATTTCGTTGGTGGAGCGTTGAAGGCGTTCGGTCACGGTCTGGTCGGCCGGAGGAGCCGCTAGTTTCGGGAGTGTTTCTCCGTCTAAGGGGTTGGTGGTGGGGGTGAGGTAAAGGTGGTTGGCTTCACGTCCGCGGGTGATGTTTACGTAGGTTTCGGCTCGGGTGGTGGTGGCGTCGATTCGGCTGGTGGATAGGTGGTGGGTGGAGCCTTGGACGGCGTAGCTGGTCAGGGCATAGGCATGATCGATCCCGACTTCGGTGCGGCCGTTGCTTGTGGGGTGGTGGTCGAAGAATGATCGGGGTATGTCGAGTTTGTCGATATCGACGGGATCAGGTCACCTTGCCACCGCCTTTGGTGCTTCCCGGCGCACACAGTTCGCGCTATCGCGGTATCATGTGGTCATGACTAAGCAGACGACGGTGCGGTTGCCGCAAGAACTTGCCGAGGATGCTGAGGCGGTAGCACGGGTAAGGGGCACCAGTGTGAATCGGTTGATTGTTGATTCACTGGAGGCTGAGATTGAGCGTGTGCGGGCTGACGAGGATTTCACTGAGCGGGCGAAGCGTCTCCTGGAGCGGGATAAAGAATTACTGGACCGTTTGGCTCGGTGACGCGCTACCTCGGGTTGGCTGAATATCTTTGGTTGGCAGAACAAGTCACCGGTATTGATACGGCGACTTTGACTAAAGCCAGTCGTATTGATCTGGCCGATAGTGCACTGCATACGCCTGGACTTTTCGTTGGTTGCGTAGCGGATTGCGGGTTGGGTCAGGTGAGTTGGGCGATGAGCTCGCGAACGCGGCGCTCGATTTCGTCCCGGATCGGTCGGACAGCCTCAATGCCCTGGCCAGCGGGGTCATCGAGCTGCCAGTCTTCGTAGCGTTTGCCGGGGAAGATAGGGCAGGTATCGCCGCAACCCATCGTGATTACAACATCAGCGGCCTTCACTGCGTCGGTGGTGAGCAGCTTGGGGAACTCGGCGGTGATGTCGATGCCGACCTCGTGCATCACGTTTACGACGGCTGGGTTGAGCTGGTTGGCGGGCTCAGACCCGGCAGATCGCACGTCGATCCGATCACCTGCCAGGTGAGCGAGCAGCCCGGCGGCCATTTGTGAGCGGCCCGCGTTGTGGACACAAACAAATAGGACAGTCGGTTTCGGTTTGGAAGTGGTCATGGTGGTGTAGTTTCAGGTTGGTAGGGATCGATGTGGAACCAGCGGCGGGCAGCCCAGAGTGAGACGTAGACCAAGGCCACGAGGACAGGCACTTCAATTAGCGGACCAACCACACCGGCCAGGGCCTGGCCTGAGGTAGCGCCGAAGGTCCCAATCGCCACGGCGATGGCAAGCTCGAAGTTATTGCCAGCTGCAGTAAACGCCAACGTCGTGGAGCGGGCGTAGCTGAGGCCGAGGCCTTTACCGAGGAGCAAGCCGGTGAACCACACGAGTGTGAAGTAGACCAGCAGCGGCAGCGCGATCCGAGCCACATCGAGAGGTCGGCTGATGATCTGGTCTCCTTGGAGGGCGAACAACAGCACGATGGTGAAAAGCAGTCCGTAGAGCGCCCACGGACCGATTAGCGGGAGGAAGCTATCTTCATACCAAGCCCGGTCGCGCCGGTGCTCGCCAAGCCAGCGCGATGCGAAACCAGCGACCAGCGGGATTCCGAGGAAAACCAAGACATTAAGCGTGATTTTAGCGAGGGAGACGTTCAGGTCCTGGGTGTCCAGACCCAGCCAACTGGGAAGGAGGGAAAGGTAGAACCAGCCGAGAAACGAGAACGCGATGACTTGGAATATCGAGTTGATCGCGACGAGCACCGCTGTGGCTTCCCGATCACCGCAGGCGAGGTCGTTCCAAATCACTACCATCGCGATACAGCGGGCCAAGCCCACGATGATAAGACCTGTTCGGTATTCGGGCAGATCAGCCAGGAATACCCAGGCCAGAGTGAACATCACCGCCGGCCCGACCAGCCAGTTAAGCACGAGCGAGGAAGTTAACAGTTTCTTGTCACCGGTGATGGCAGCCACCTTGTCATAGCGCACCTTTGCTAGCACTGGATACATCATCACCAGCAGACCCAGAGCGATCGGCACCGAGATACCGGCGACTTCCATGCGGGTGAGCAGATCAGAAATTGTAGGCACAAACCGGCCGAGCAGGACCCCGGCGACCATTGCGAGCCCGATCCAAGCGGGCAGCCATCGGTCGAGTGTTGACAACCGCCGAGCACTTTCCATGACCGGCGCCACTACCGTGCTCATCTCGTTCGCTCTGGTCACGCGGCAGGCTTCACAGCACGAATGATGGCGGAATGAATACCATCAGCAGCTTCGTGGGTGAACTCTACGGTGGCTTCGGTGAACCCAACCGCGGTCAGACCGTCGAGGAATTCGGATCGGGAGAGCGCACCGGCAATGCAACCTACGTATGAGCCGCGCTCTGCCCGCTGGTCAGGAGTGAGATGGTCCTCGGCTACGACATCGGAGACCCCGATACGTCCACCGGGGGACAGAACACGGAACATTTCGGCGAGGACGGCAGCTTTGTCGGTGGAGAGGTTGATGACACAGTTGGAAATCACCACGTCCACGGAGCCATCGGGCAGAGGCACGTCTTCGATGGTGCCTTTCAAGAACTCGACATTGGTGGCTTCGGCTTTGGCGGCATTCTCGCGGGCGAGGTTCAGCATTTCGTCGGTCATGTCCACCCCATAGGCGAACCCTGTAGGACCGACGCGCTTGGCGGAAAGCAGCACATCGATGCCACCGCCTGAGCCAAGGTCGAGAACTCGTTCGCCTTCGTGTAGCTCGGCCACCGCGGTCGGGTTACCGCAACCCAAACTTGCCTCTATCGCCTCAATTGGCAGCCCGGCGGTTGTCGCTGCGTCATATAGGCCAGCTCCGAAGGTCCATTCCATTGCGGTTTCGCCGCAACACGATGAATCGTCGGTCGAGTCTTTGATCATCAGCTCAGCATTGCGGGCGCCAGCCTTAACCGCTGTCGCGGCCTCGGCATAGCGAAGGCGAACTTGCTCGCGGAGTTCATTGACTTTGGTCATGGTGTGTTCCGTTCCTGTGGGATGAACTTAATCATATCGATGATTATCGATGCATCGATATTTGTCAATATGTTGAGCTAGAGTGGAATCATGACGACTTCACTCCCTCTACTACCAATGGATGCTGCTGGCCGCTGTACGCCGGTAACCTCGGGCGTGATGGACATCGAGAACGCGCAGCGCCTAGCGCGAGTCTTCAAGGCGTTGGGCGATCCAACCCGTGTGCGGCTGTTGTCGATGATCGCCGCGCATTCTGGCGGGGAGGCGTGTGTGTGCGATCTAACCGAGCCAGTCGGTTTGTCTCAACCCACCGTGTCACATCATATGAAGCAGCTCGTAAATGCCGGCCTGGTTACGCGCGAGCAACGGGGCAAGTGGGCCTACTACGCGATCGTGCCCGAAACCTTGGCAATACTATCTGGTGTGCTCGATCCCAACCTGGGAGGGCTCGTTCGGGCGACGCAGGAACACAGCGCTTGAGCCAGGCCAATGGAACTGATACCGGTATGTCTTGTAGTGGAGATATGTCCACTTGTGGCTGGTTTAGCAGTTGTGGAGAAATCTACACAACTGATGGAATTGTGTTGATGTGTAAATATGACCGCATACGAGTTGGTGCTGCCGGAGGGTGCTGACATTGGCCGCACCATCAGCGAAGCGCGTTGTATCCGGGGTTTCACCCAAGCTGAACTCGCCGATCATGTTGGCATATAACGCACGGCCATTACCCGTCTTGAACTGGGACCAGCAGTCCAACAAATCGAGCGTGCGTTCAAGATTTTACGGTTGCTAGGGGTGTTCGTCACTGCCCGACTTGATGTCAAGGATGAATAAGCGCACTCTTGCGTGTTGGTGGGGTGATTTCCATGTGGCCGATATCACCGCCAAACGCCCGTGGGACTTACGTCTGCGCTACGCCCATGTAGCAGATCGTGGGCGTGGTAAATACGAAAACGGTGGAGGCAGATCACTGCAATAGGTAGTAAATCTGTGAGCAGTTCACACTGCCAAAATCGTGTTTCCACTCGTCCAAGAATTGGTTACCAGATGGAAAGAGACATTCAGGTTGAACAATTCACTCGTCTAACCCACAGTAATAACGAGAGGGTTGAGTTCGTAGCAGCAGTACTTGTTGCCCGCAGAGCTTAGTTCCTAAACGTGCCTACGAATCTCAGAACCCTCTAGCGGTGCTGGAAAAGCAAGCCACGACATACCAGCGGCAAATCAGTAGCAGAAATCCTACTATAGGCTAAGCCGCAAAGAATACCTGGGCTATGATGAGCAAAGTTCAATACTAAGACTTATTTTGTGGACAACAAACTTCACACAGCTTAAGATATGGAGCTCTATTCGTGGGCACAACCAACTATACCTCGAGCCTAAACGGCAAAATTCAATCTGCTTGGGCCCCCTGGCTCCTCAGCATCGTAACTCTTGGCATTTATTTTCTATTCTGGTATTACCGTATTAACCGCGAAATGCGTGATAACGGTATACCAGTGAATCCGGGGCGAGCAGTTTTAGCTATATTCCCTGGTGGGTTAATTATTGTGCCCGCGATAGTAAGCTCGTATAACACTGGTCAGAGAATCAACGCTTTGCAACAACAACGAGGCTTATACCCAAGCGCCAGCGGCTGGATAGGACTATTACTTAACTACGTAATGTCAATTGGTGTTATTTATTATCAGGCAGAAATCAACAAGGCTTGGCAGTCCGCAGGTGGCCAACCAATAGCAACATATAGCAACAACCAAATATCAATGCCATCGACAGGTAGTGGTATAGCTAGCGCTACAAACGTCAAACCAAGTGCCCCCGCCGGTTGGTATCCAGCTCCGGACGGCCTCTCAGCACAACAATACTGGGATGGTGCAAAATGGACCGAACACCGTGCCTAGTCTGACCTACCACGCCACTAGTGCCTGACAACTATCGACCCACAAGAGACTAGGCATAACCTAAGTTGACTATTAAGTCAGCTTAAAACGTCTAGAAATCTAAAGCATGATTCTAGAGGGGGACCATGAGTCTGTTGCTTGAAGTGCGGTTACACCAACGCTGCTTCGGTAGTTTCCACAGTTTCGGCAGTTTCGACTTGTGGTGCCGATGTACGGATGAGATGGTCAAAGGCCGACAGTGCGGCGGTAGACCCGGCACCCATGGCGATCACGATCTGCTTATAAGGCACGGTGGTGCAATCACCAGCTGCGAACACCCCCGGCAACGACGTTTGGCCACGGCTGTCGATCACAATTTCGCCTCGCGGACACAACTCAACGGTGCCAGCTAGCCATTCGGTATTGGGCAAAAGACCAATCTGCACAAACACTCCGTCAAGCTCAACCTGGTTGGCTTGGCCCGAAACACGATCGTTGTAGCGCAGAGCGGTCACACGGTCACCATCGCCCACTACTTCGGTGGTGGCAGCGTTCGTGATGATTTCCACATTCGGCAGGCTTTGCGCCTTGCGCTGTAGAACATCGTCAGCTCGAAGTACTCCTTCAAATTCGAGCACCGTCACATGAGACACCACTCCAGCCAGGTCGATGGCGGCTTCAATACCCGAGTTGCCACCGCCGATCACGGCCACTCGTTTACCTTTAAACAGCGGGCCGTCACAGTGTGGACAGTAGGTAACGCCCTTATTGCGGTATTCGTTTTCGCCCGGCACATTCATTTGTCGCCAGCGAGCACCGGTCGACAAAATAATGGTCTTCGAGCGAAGTGACGCACCCGAAGCCAGTTTCACTTCGGCCAAACCGTCGTCGCCAGCAGGCACCAGCTCGACTGCTTGTTGTAGGTCCATTACATCCACGTCGTATTCTTTGACGTGTTGTTCCATGGCCGCCACTAGCTGGGGGCCTTCGGTGTGGGGCACTGAAATAAAGTTCTCGATCGACATGGTGTCAAGCACTTGTCCGCCAAAGCGTTCGGCCAAAACACCAGTTCGAATACCTTTGCGAGCAGCGTAGATGGAGGCGGTAGCTCCGGCCGGGCCACCACCGATCACCAATACATCGAAGGGGTCTTTGGCGTCGATCTCAGCGGTGGCACGCTCGGCCGCACCAGTGTCTAGTTTGGCCATGATTTGTTCAAGTGTCATGCGGCCCTGATCGAACATTTCCCCGTTTAGAAAAACTGTTGGCACTGCCATCACACCACGGGCGTCTACCTCGTCTTGGAAGACCGCACCGTCGATGGAGGTGTGGCGAATCCGAGGGTTGATAATGCTCATCAGGTTCAGGGCCTGAACTACATCTGGGCAGTTCTGGCACGACAGCGAGAAAAAGGTTTCGAATTCGTAGTCACCGTCTAAGTTTCGGATTTGGTCTAACAGGTCGGGAGAAGCCGTGGATGGGTGGCCTCCTACTTGGAGAAGAGCCAATACCAACGAGGTGAATTCGTGACCTAGGGGGATTCCCGCAAAGCGCACCGAGATCTCTGAATCAGCTCGACGGATCGCAAATGATGGGCGTCGAACGTCAGCGTCGGCCTCTAGTACCGAGATCTTCTCGGAAAGCGAGGCAATTTGATTGAGTAGCTGCATCAATTCCGCTGATTTGGCTCCGTCGTCAAGAGTGGCCACCAGCTCGATCGGTTTCGTGATCTTTTCCAGGTGGGTCTTAAGTTGGGCGGCGAGAGATGAATCGAGCATTAATTACTCCTGCGATCGAGATGGCAAACGTAGGGGAAACGTGGCGGTGGTGACCGGCGGTTGAAAAAACACGGTGTGGGTGAATGCCGTTACAGACACCCACACCGGTGAGGATTGGCTAGTGCGGCTGACTAGTTAGATCTTGCCCACTAGGTCTAGGGAGGGGGACAAAGTGTCGTCGCCTTCTTCCCATTTGGCTGGGCAAACCTCATTCGGGTTTTGGCGCACGTATTGAGCAGCCTTGATCTTGCGGAGCAGCTCAGTGGCGTTTCGACCAATGTCACCAGCGTTGATTTCGATGATCTGGATCTTGCCGTCGGGGTCAACTACGAAGGTGCCTCGGTCGGCTAGGCCCTTTTCTTCGATCATGACTTCGAAGTTTCGGCTGATGGTTCCAGTTGGGTCACCAACCATGGGATAGCGAATTTTGCCGATGGTATCAGAGCTGGCGTGCCAAGCCTTGTGGGTGAAATGGGTGTCGGTTGAAACCGAATAAATTTCGACCCCGAGCCGTTGGAACTCGTCATAGTTGTCGGCTAGGTCGCCTAGTTCGGTGGGGCAGACAAAGGTAAAGTCGGCTGGATAGAAGAAAACCACTGACCATTTTCCGCGGAGGTCGGCGTCGGTTACTTCAACGAATTCGCCGTTGTGGAAAGCTTGGGCGGTGAAATTCTTAATTTCGGTGTTAATCAGAGACATCGATTGACAATCCTCATAGTCGGGAGCAAGTTACGATAGTAAGTCTATATCAATTCAGCATGAACACATAGACATAACCTATTGATTCTGCCCATTAACGAGATAGCCAACATCTATCGACCACGAGTAAATCGTGTGGAATGCCAATCGCGATTAGTCCCAGCTGATACGAAGAACGAGCTCAGTGACGAACCCACGAAAGGGTGAGCCCTACTGGAATGCTCACTAGAACGATCAGGGCCACCGCTCGATAAACCAACCCGGCCCACCTTGGAGCATTGCCAAGGTCTCGGACCCCAACTAGGTACAGAACCAATGCAATGGCCAGTACTATTCCGCCCAGTGTGGTTACAACTGGTGACCCCAATAGCGTGCCCGTGACGACTGCTACACCGGCCAAGTTCCACGTTGCCACCTGTTTCCAGACCAATCGCAGATCGGGAACAGTCTGGCCAATCCAAACTTGTCCAGCCCCGAGTGCAATCTGGGCTACGCCACCAACCAACACCAAATACGCTGCCACCCAAGAGCCAGCATCGAAATCCGTGGGTCCAGCTGCGGCGGCCACCAGACCTCCAACCACAATCCAAACCGAACCCACAACCAAGGCCGGTCGAAGGGCGGGCCAGTGGTTGAGGATCTCTTGAGAGGGCGTGCTCATCACCACATTATAAAGACGCTGCTCGACCAAAACATGTGATAGGCAACCTTCGAAATGTGGCTTGCGCCGCACGCAAAATGTCGCTGGTATCGGTTGAGACTTGGGGTAAAAGTAATAAGGGCGGGGAAGGCCATATTGTGCTCTTCCCCGCCTTCGTTATTTGGTTAGTTGACTGTTATTTGCCGCTAGAGAGCAAGTTGTTTAGTTCGGCTGAGTTAACAAAGAACGCTATTAGGCTTTGGGGGCTTATGCGTTGTCGTTCCAGCATGGTTGTCCAGTAGATGAGACCAGCTTGGTCCGCTTGTCGAGCCAGGACATTGTTGTATAGGAAGCTCACTAGGCGGTGGTTGTCAAGGTTTCCAAGCGCCCTGCGACCTTCTACGGAGTGTAGGAAGCTAGTGATGATTTGTTGTTGAGATGCTCCGCTTTTCTGGACGCTGACCCAGTAGCTGATACCGGTGTGGTCGGCGGCTCGTTGGAAGATGCCAAGGTAGAGACGTTGCAGGAAACCTTCCGGTGTCTGTTCGCCTACTGCGGCGGGTGCTGCTGCCCATTTCGCTTGGGCTTTTTCTATCGCTGCGGTTACCGGATCATCCGATGGCTTATCCGCTGGTTCCTCCGCAGGTTTTGAAGGCTCCCAAGGTGTGACAGGTGTATACGGCGAAGTGCCATCACCTGGGCAGGTGATGTTGGTCACGGTGATTAATTCAGCACTCGAGAGCATCCAGCCAACGGTGGTTGATCCTACGGTACCTTTTTGGGCGGCATATATGGCGAGCTTCCTGCCATCCATAGCGTCGCAGAGGGTTTTAACGGCAACGTCAATGGTTATAGCACCACCTGTGTTGAATTTGGCTAGGCCAAGTGGGTCTTCACTGTCGTCATTGAGGGCTACGTAGAATTCGAGGTCGTCGCCGGTGACTCCACTAAGGGTGATGGTGCCGTCGTCGTATTCAAGCCCAGCGTCTTTGAGAACGCCCTCGCTATCAGGGGCTGTGAGGTCGACTTCGAAGGGTAGTGTTGTGCCGACTGGTACGTAGCCGTCGTCAACGTTGGCTTTGAGTTCGGTGATGGTGATGGTGCCTGTCACACCGGCTTTGACAGTGACGTCGAGGGTTACCGTGCCGGAGTCTTTATCGAAACTGTTGTCGTCCCCTCCTTGACCGTGGTCGGAGAAGTCGAAGGTGTCGACGCCCTTGTCTAGCTCAATTTCGCCGATGGTTGGCTCTGTCTCTTCGTTGTCCGAGATGGTGGCCTTGGTGGGGGTGACGTTGCCTTCATTTTCGAGGCTCAGGCTGCCGTCAACGCTGATTTTGAAGGCGGGGATGCTATCGTCCTCCTCCTCCTTTGTCCACTTCCAGGTGAGGGTGATTGGAACACTGTCTGGCTCGGCTACGTAATAATACGGGGGCGGGGTTGGCTCAGAACTAGGTTCTACTACGACCGGGTTCGATATTTCACCGGAGGCGATATTGGCTATTAAGCCCGAGCCCGCCAAAATAACGCCAGCAGCAATCGCTCCTAGCGCGCGTCTAAAACGGTCATATCTCAAGATAAATTCCTTCCGCCGATCGGACACGTCTTAAGAATCGGTTACTCAACTCAGATGATTAGCCCTTAGGATCGAAAGAATTAAGATAGCTACTGTAGTTATTGATAGCCCAAACACTTGATGGCGTTTCGCCTGGTCACAACCTTACAAGCGAACAAGAGTGCGATTATAACGCTTTTCAGCATTTTGATCGTAGCAAAGTGTAAAATATTTACTATGCATTGAATAATTAATTGCAGACATTCACCAAGGTGAGCCGCAGGCAAACCAACCTGTGGCGACCAGAGCCCAGCAAGACCCACTTTCACGGGAGCACAGGAACGCCAAGACAACAGGCCGACGCTTTACAGGCCCAAACCAAGTGGCATAATTAGGGATGGCAAAACCTACAATGTTCCATTCGTTAACGTTTGAAGATGCCGCTCGAGGCATGGAGTTCATGGAGGCCTTGGGCTTTCGAAAAGTGGCAGTCTACACCGATGAAGCCGACCCAAACATAGTGGTGCATGGCGAATACCACTGGCGTGAAAACGGTGGAGTCATGTTCGGCTCAAAACGTAGCGATAGCCCGTTTGCTAACACGACTGGTCAGTCGAAATGCTACCTTGTAACCGAGTCTGACGCCGACGTAGACCGGATATACGAGACGGCGCTAGGCGCAGGGGCCACATCGATTAGAGAACCTCAAGATCCAGAATATGGAGGCCGTGAAGCTTCCGTGGCTGATCAAGAGGGCAACCTCTGGAGCTTTGGTTCATACCCGGGAGCATCGACCTAGCTCAAAGCTTCTGTTCACTGTGCTCGCAAAAGGTTGTTGTGCAACTCAACTTCTGGGTGCTCTTGTGGACGGTATCGAAAGCAGTGCCAAGACAATTGACGCCGTCAAGGTAAAAGTCACTATGGCAGTGAGTAAGCCCCATTTCAGTTCACCGTTATCGGCGGCAGACCTGTAGGCAGCCGAAGCTAGAATGCCAGAGCAAGCTCCGATGAGACCACCAACAAGAAGCGGAAACAAAATTTCTGCTGTGCTTCTACGGGTCCTCTGCCAAGAGGAAGCACCCAGAATAACGAATCTATAGTCAGCCTCTTGGGTGATGAGTGCCCTCTCGACACTGGTGATGGCGGAACCTAATAGCCCGAGAACCAGTGCGACCATTGCACCGGCCACAATCCAGTGATCTCCGGCGCTGGGAGCGATCTCGAGTAGGTCGAATGAACTTCGCTGAACAATTGCGAACGGGTCGCGACTCGTTTCTTCGGCCGTAAACTGATCAACCGCACTCCGATCGACCACTACATACCACATGATCGGAATGCCCAATTCTGTGTCATTCAAATCAACATGAGCCGGGTCAAATCTACGCAACCCATGCAAACTTAATTCGTCACTATTGGTCAGCTCTAAAGGCTCATCGGCGCTCCCAACCGCCAATGGTAGACCTAGACCGTCGTCCACTATGCGCAGAGTTCGCTCCCTCTCATCACAGCCACGAAGTGGGCCCGCGTTAAGCACCTGGAGCTCTGCACACGACGCGATTATTGTTTGAAACTCGGCGCCTTGCTCGGATAAAAGTGGCACAAACGCATCTACCGCAACCGAACCATCGTTCGGTTGCCAAGACGCTATGTCACGCGAGGGTTGAACAGTTAGCAATGCCTTGCCGTCGCTTCTTCGATACGTATTTGACCACGAAAGGTCAACCCAAAAGCTGGTAAGTACCACCGCACTTACGATCAAGACAAAAGTCGACATACTCAACAAGCGAGCGGGTCGAGAAGCAGAATCCGCCAAGATTGCTACTCGTTTAAGACCTGTATGGCCAGAAACGTTCAGGCGGCGACGCTGGACTATGAAGTTCGTTGCCGCACGTATCAGGAATGGTAGTGAAGCTGTCATCGAGATTCCGAGAATCGGAATGGCTATCTGCAATACAGTGAACTTTGACTCTTTGGTGCCAAGTCCATCTACCCAGGCAGTAACGACCATCGTCAACGCGGCAGCCACCGCAACAACCAGCCAAACATGCGACGGATTCTGTACCGTTCGGCTACGAGGAACCGCCGTTTCAAGCTTCAATTGCAAATGGCTTGAACCAACTCCCAGAGCCGCGGTTGCCGCGGTCATCAGGAAAATCGCAATGATCGTCAGTGTCCACACCTTCACATCGCCGGGGTTGAGGTGGGAACCGTTAATACTGATCTGGCCCAGGTGGGGCAGCACCAAGGCGACCACAAGCCCACCAAAACATGCACCAATAACTGCCACTACTACCAACTCGGTGGCAGCAACAACAGCTAGGCGACCGCGCGACACACCCAACATGCGTAGAGAACGCAGGCGCGAGTCTTTACGCAACGAATTCAATCTGGCGGAGGCCCACAACACTGCCGACATCGGCAATAACAGGAACAATAGAATTCCGAAACTACGAGCCCAACCGACCCCGCCTCGTTCCTCCAGCTCTGATCCGAAACCTGAGATGTTAAACGCCCTATCACTACCGCTGGAAGCGTCAACTAGCTGGTAGGCGATTAGGTCACCACGATCTTCCAAAGTGCTCGCTTCAATCGTTTGCGCGCCGCTCACGAAGGGAAAGGCTGTGTGGAATAGCTGGGATTCAGCTGCCGCGTCTTTCAATGCGGGCGACACGAACCAATTGTTAGAAAAATCCGGCTCTGTTATTCCCGGGGGCAGAACTGATCCAACATGACGTGCGAGCCGATTTAGGTAAACGGTGCGCCCTTCGAGGTGTACCCGATTCTGTTCAAATTTGGCCCCGATGGCCTGATCGGTTCCTGAGCGCGGTGATCGGGCTTCGGCCCGATCTTTACGCGCATCAACAACGCGGGGAGCGGCCAGCATTGCAATCAATGCGACTGTGGCGACAGACACAGATAAGAGTGTCAGCACAGTACCTGCTAACCAGGCGGAATCGCGACCACGTGCGAACCGCAAACCGAGTGCGAGCAGCGGCTTCACAGTGCTAGCTAAACTAAGCAGCCGTTCGAAAGGCTCAAGACACGGTCGCATTGAGCTGCAATAGACATCGAATGCGTCACAAGCACTAGTGAAGCGCCTTGTTGCTTGGACGCTTCTAGTAGGAGCCGCAGCACTACTTCTCCATTAGAGCTATCGAGTGAACCGGTGGGTTCGTCAGCCAAGATTGCTTTTGGGCGATGAACAAGGGCACGAGCTACTGCTACTCGTTGACTCTGACCCCCAGACATGTGGTCGATGGAACGGTCTTCAAGCTCGGCAATACCGAGAGCCACCAGCAACAATCGCGCCGCTTGGTCGGCATCAGCTCTACCGAGAAGCTTCAAGGGCAGCGCCACATTTTCGATTGCATTTAGTTCGGGTAGCAGCTCACCAGACTGCATCACGAAACCAAAATTAGATAACCGATGTCGGTCACGTTGTGACAACGACATTGTTGTCAGGTTCTCACCATCAAGCCAGATTGAACCGGAGAGCGGCCGAATTAGGCCACTAAGTACTCCCAATAGAGTCGACTTGCCGCTGCCGCTCTCTCCAACAATTGCTACGGCCTCTCCATTGGCGACATCCAATGAAACAGCCTTAAGTATTTCCTGTTCACCAATGTTGTATGAGACTTCCTCCACTTGCAGAGTCATGGTTCATCTGCTGGGGACAAGGTGCCGAGGGGTTTACTCAGATCAAATTCATAAGTCAATGTGTCAGACTGGGCGTGAACAACAACCATGATTTCGCACAGATCAACACTGTTTCCCTGACACTCGACGGAGCCTGCGACAACTGCATCTTTCGAGTTGGAAAGCTTGACCGGGTTGAGCCGCGAGGAGCTGCCAATTTTCGTGTCAAGAAGCTCGACTTGGGTAACTTCATTCGCTACAACAGCAGCAAGCACCATTCTGGTTCCAGAAGTATCACTCTGTTGGGCCCCGCTCACCAATGGGACCAAGTACGTTTCGTTTCTGACCCCACACCGGCGAAATGGTATCTGGTTACCTTGTCGGATTTCGAGGCACTCCCACTTTCCACCGGGAATTTCTTCCTCTATTGGTGCCTCCTCTCGGGAAAGCGAAATCTTCGATTCTGTTCCGTCGAACGTCACGGTGGCGTACGGCGTCGAATTCGAACACGAGCTCAAAAGAGAAGCGAGGATTAACGAGAACAGAACCGATCGAACCGAGATTGGCCTTCGCCTAGTCATTTATGCGCTCCTAGTAATCATCGCTAACCAGTCACATCATGAAGCAACTACTGCTACGAGTCAGTCATGCACGTCGAAGACGTGTCAGCACTTTAGCTATTGTTCAATACTCAAGATCGATTGCCACTCGACAGTAGCCGCCAACCAACCAGCCTCGCCGCGAATGTCGCGTTACGCGACGTAAGTACTGTGTTTATGTCGTTTTTTGCCAGCTACGATTCGACGGGTTTGCCACTCTCGTGACCCCGATCTAGGGATTTGAACCGTGGCGAGCGTCAGCCAGATGGTGAAGCATTTCGTGCAGGGCAAAGCGGATTTTTGATTCGATAGTGAAAACCTCGGTGCCACGACGAGTACCACGACGTGCCCAAACATTGCTGGCATTGGCGGATTCATCGAAATCAACCAGCTCGGCCAGGTGGGTGGCGTTAGCAACGATGTTTTGGCCTATCTCACTCGGGTCAGATCGATTAGCCGAACCGTCTCTGATTGCCTCTTCGTGATCCCACCAACCGAGATCGGGCTCATCTTCACGCAACATAAGCTCAATTCGCTGGGCGAAAACCTGCAACACGTCACGAACATGTACCGCATACTCAAGCGGAGACCAAACACCGGCCACGACATGTTGCCTAAGCGCTTCACTACCGGTGTTTTCTAAGAAACTTGCCCAGCTTTGTGCAGCCAGTTGGAGTTCATGACCCAACTGGTGCCTTGGTACTGCTGCGGCTTCGAATCCACAACCTGCGCATTTCTTATGCTCGACAATTTCTAGCCAAGAAGCGTCGCTAGTACCCGCTCGGCCGTCGGTGGGCACCTTGGTCACCCGCGAATTTTCTTCAGTGTTCATATGCGTTCTTCGATCAATCTATTCACTATTCGCCATCCTACGGCTCTAGGGGTACGGCGCTCCGAAACCGCACGCTCAAAGTCGACACAACGCACCAAACCAACGCTCCAAGAGAAAAGCCAGCAGCAAAAGAGCCGGTTAGCTATCTCGTGGCAACGTTTTAGCCACTATGGCTTGTTGAAGTTCTTCAGCTATTTGAAGGCGGTCTTTGCCCCCAATTTCGACTAAATCGACCCATTGTTGACACGGATCAGCCAGCGGCAGCCCCAATATTTCCTGGCGCCAAGGAACCGCCGGTACCAACAAGGATGAATCATCCGTTACACGAAGCACCAAAGTCGCTTCTAATGCTGTTTCAACCGCCATGAACCCAGCTTCTTGTATGGGCAACACACCATCTAAGTAGATTACTGCCCGTACCGACGAGATCTTTGGACTGAGGAGTTCGACTCCAAGATCGGCCGAGATCGCCAACTGCGAATTGTGGTGCTTGGCGACGGCCAATAACTGCTGTGCCTGTTCAATCAACGCCGATGGTGCACGCCAATACGATTCGGCTTCAACCAAATTAGGACGGCTACGAGTTCGGTAAAGCTCGAGTAACACTTCGGGCATACCGACATAGCCAAACTCAGTCGCGTTCACAGCCCCGGCCTTGGCGAGTTGCGAAAGCACTTGTGACACTCTCGGCTGAGTAAGACCAACAGCTTTGGCAATAGCCACACCGGTTAGGGGAGTGTCGGCCGCCACTAGCAGACGCACCACTGCCCCGGTTCCAGCGCCCCAACGACGCACCGCTTTTGTTGAGGCCACATGCGAACTCACGCCCTCAATCTACCAGGCATTGATCCATGCAGCAATAAGACTTATAGGAACACTTATAGCAAGGCTTATACCCTCTCAAAATCAAAAATCCGCAATTGGCACTGACTGCATTTGACCCTCAATAATGGGAACCGAGGGAGTAATTCTTCGCTGAGTGATACCTAGCCTCAGACGGACATGCATTAATAAGTAATGTGATTCGCTTCATAATGCGTGCGCATGCATTTAGATAGAGAGATTTGCTTGCAATTGCATGCAAATACATTTGGATTGCATGCAATCTACAGGCGGCTAAACTGCCGAAATTAAATGCTTGTGCATGCACTTCGGGTTGTAGGAACGAAAAAGCTGGTATAGCTCTCCGTTTTAGATGCGGCAGCATGCTTATTTCGTGATAAGTATATGCGTCCGCATGCATTATCCCTGAATTTGTCCAGAGTTTGGGCGCCAAGGTAGTAATATCCATGCATGTGCGTGCATCTTGGCGACCTCTTCGTGCACCAAACGCTATACAACGGGTATGTACATGCTTGCGCATGCAAATATAACCCCGCTAGAGCGAATCTTCGCCCACCGGATTAACGCCGATGTCGACGGTCTAATCGATCAGCACACCCGGATTCATGATGCCTGTCGGATCGAGATGTGATTTAACGGCACGGAGGGACTCGGCAATGAGCCCTGGAACCTGCCGGTCATAACCCGGTCGATGATCTCGGCCAACTGAATGGTGGTGGGTAACGGTTGCTTTGAAATCGGTAAGAATTTCCATGGACGCCGCCTTGATTTCATCCCACATCGACAGTTCTGCACCTGGTTGAGCAGCTGCTGAAACCGTGAAATAGGGTGCAGCGCCATCGGGGTAGACATGTGTAAAGCGGCAGTTAATATGGCCCGGCGGACCAGTAATTTCTGCAATGGCAGGGGAGAGGCGTTCATGAACACCTTCATAAAGGTCATCGACACGATCCCAGGTGGTGGCGGTTTCAAACGTTTCAGCAATGCCACCCATCCGAGCCAGCGCATCACGCCCATACGGCATGCTTAGAAAGGCCGACCGCCAGGCCTCAGAGGCTGCATCACGGTTGGTGCTTCCTTCGCCAGTAGAAACCGGTTCGGCTTTCTTCGCGGCTTCCGGCACAACACCACCACAATCACGTGCGATTTCAATCATGTTCTCTATCGCATAATCAACAGGGGCGAAAGCCGATTCTGCGCCCATTACCAACACCCATTTTCCAGCCGCTTCATTACCAAGAGAACCAGCTTCACCAGGGTCTAAAAGTCGACAGTTAGCCGGAAATATTGCCGCCTGGGCAATGGTGCGAACCGCAAGAAAAGCTGAAGTTCGATCATAAACGGTTGAAAATTCGAAACTTTGTGGAAAGTGACGCAAGGTGTAGCCGTGAGGTCGGAGCTGATCTTCAAGCACCGGACCAAGGGCACCCGCTTGAATACGTGCTGCTCGGCTAACCGGGTCAATTTCGAGCACCTTATTCATACGAGTCAGATCGAGCGAAACAAATGCCCGGTGGCGGTCATCTCGGTATTCAACACCGCCAGCCAAACTCGGATTACTGAAACGTGTGGCAGCGAACCTGGGCCACCGACATGTGCCCATTGTGTACACCATGCACCTGTTCGTTCCCTAAAAATTTCAGCCGAAGCACATTCCACATGAAATGACTAGAGCTACGTGCAACGGCCTGATCGCACTCTGTCATAGGTTGGCCGCCACCACATGGTCAGTCGTGAGCCCAAGCCTAATTACAGCCATTTACGCTGGTCATCATAAAAGTGCTTGTGGTGGGTGTCTATACGCCGTATAGTTCCGTTTATACGCTGTATAGCTGAGGGGTATGCAGCACTAACAACAAACAGAGGGGGTTTTAGTGGTTGATTTTCTTTCGCAGTATTCAATCCAAAGATGGCTGGAGATGTGCCCTCAAGGCTACTTAGATGACACCATCGACGGCCACGACCCAGGCTTGACTGAACCAGAAGATGTGCTCGGCAATGAAGCCATGCGCGAAGCCGCCATTAAGACCACCGTTCAGCTGATTGCGGGCGAACGTTGTGCCTTGGCTGCTTCATCTGGATTGGTTAATCTGGCTCCCGATTACGGCAGCAAAACCTTCCTGGCAACTCAGGTACTCGACGAAGCACGCCATGTTGAAATCTTTACTAACCGTCTATACGACCTTGGCGTAAAAAAGGCTGACCTCGAATCAACCATCGCCCAGTTCGCAAACCCGAATCTGGTAAAGTTCGCCGAAACTCTATTGGAAAAGATCGACGGGGGAGACTTCCTAGCGGGCGTCGTTGGCCAAAACATTGTGCTTGAAGGCATGGCTTTTTCGGTTTTTGAAATGCTCCAAGCAACCTCAAAAGATCCGAACCCCAAATTTGCTCAGACCTTGGCGGGCACCATTGCCGACGAACGGCGACACGTGGGTTTCGGCGAGAACCGTATCGGTGGGCTAATTGCTCAGCACCCCGAGCGCAAGAGTGACATCGAACGGATGCAGGCCGAGATGTCGTATCACATGCTGGCCACCTTCTCCGATACCTTCCGAGGTGACGGTGGTACCAGCAATACTTACGCTCAAGAAGCATCTAGCCGAGCGGGCTCTTCGTCAGTGGAATGGCAAGGAACCCAGCTTTCAACAGCTTCACCTGCCGAGCTAGAAGCACTGTTAGCCAATACCGTGCTGGGTGAATTTAAAACCCGCCTCGGACGAATCGGCCTCGACTATCAGTCACCGAGCCTGCCAGTGTAATGCCTACCTCGTCACCTTGGAATGACGAACCACATAAGTTGGACGAAGAGGATTTCCTTCGGGAGGTCCTCTCGTTCAACTTCTGGTTCGAAGCCGTAAGCGGCTACTTGGAAGATCGACCTTTTGGTTTCGATCCCACCTTGGCCGACAGCACTTTGGATCCGGGCGAACGAGACCGCCTAATCACCACGCTTTGCAACTATTGCATAGGAGAAAAGGCGGCCCTCGAAGCCTCAAGCGGTTTAATCCGCCTGGCCCCCAACGAACGCTCACAAATATTCTTAGCCACACAGGTAGTTGATGAAGCGCGTCACGTTGAGGTCTTTATCAGGCGACTGGAACAGCTTGGTGTGGTTGACCCCGAAGCTGAAATTGAGCATCGAGCCAACCCTGGCCTACAACAGTTCCGCCAGAAACTTTCGGAACTAGTTGACCGTGGTGACTGGGAAGCCGCCATTTTCGCCCAGAATGTGCTGTTGGAATCTCTGGAAGACACCGTCTTTCGGTTCCACTCAGCAACTGCCGACCCCATTACTAAACAAGTTTTGGAAGGGGTTGTGGCGGATGAACGCCGACATTTGGGTTTTGGCGAGAACCATTTGGGCATGGCCCTTCACGGTGACCCCAGGGGACGGGAACGTTTGACGCTGGTGCGCCAAGAACTAGACCCATTAGTTCTGGAATCCTTTGAGGGTGTTTATCGTGACCTTGGCCTTGCCAAGACCGATCAGCCCGAGCTTGGTCGCCACTATTTGGAAGCCGTCACTCGGTTAGGACTCACGACATGAGCGAGATCGATACCCAGGCCGAAGAACGAGTGGTACAACGCGAGGCTGACGATCGGCCCAGACGCACCTATGAACTTGAAGATACGGGATTTCGTGAAGTCCCCAAGCGCTGGCGCAAGTTCTATCGGGTGTGGCAAGGTGCCGGTGACGTACTCGCCCCCAACGAGGTAATATGCCCGGTTTGCAAGGTTGTGATTCGCTCTTACCGCGATTTCCGACCGGGCGACCGGGTGTATTGCATGCCGTGTATGTCACGGCTCATCATTGTTGAAACTCCAGACGGCGGCTACATCGCCGACACCATTTACTAGGTTCTGTTAGTCGTCTATGAGTTAATGCTGGTGACCAGGACACCACCAGGTGGTACGGGTGCTAAGCGTGTAATGCTCTAGTGGCGTGCCATCGTTTGGACAGACCGCACCTTTGTTGCGATGAGGGTAAAGCTCGCCGGTGTGCGAACCGCCGCGCTCACCGAGGATCTTTAAAATTTCTGGTATTACCGTGGCTAACTTGGCTGTTTCGCCTTCCGAGAGCGAATTGGCTGGCCGACGAGGGTTAATACCCGCTTCCCAAAGAATCTCATCGACCAACAAATTACCAATACCAGCAATCCTGCTTTGGTCTAGCAAACGAGTCTTCACCGCAGCGCGACTAGAAGCCAAGATCTCTTGCAGGGCGTCGGGGGTAAGTTCGAAAGCATCGACACCCATCTTTGAGGTATCGGGATCAAGCCAAACACTCCCGAATCGACGGGGGTCTGACATGACCAGAGAACCACCACCCACAAAGGTTAGACCAAAGCGCCGCCATTCTGGTTTGTCTTTGTATCGCTCGAAATAAAGTTGATCTAGTGGAACCTGCTCATCAGCAACCAGGCGTCCGGTCATACCAAAACGTAATCCGAGGGTCAGCCCGGTGGTTTCAAGCAGCAACAACTTGCCGATTCGACGAACTTCTTTTACTTCTTGACCCGGCAAAAGCTGGTTTAACGCACGAGCTTCCACATTTTTTAAGTAGTGATCATCGGGGGTATAAACCGATTCGATCACACGGCCTGTAGCGACTTCCGCCTGTATTCGAAACGATTCGACTTCTAGAATTTCTGGCATATCGTTCCTTTAAACCAACGAGGCTAAACCTTCAAGACCTGGTCTCAAGGCTTTGGTGTTTATCTCAAGCTAGGCCCAAGGCGACAACGCCCACCACTTCAAGCACCCAGCCCCGGCGGTGCGGCTAGTTTGAGAGTTGAACCTGAGCGAATCAAGAGTTCCGCCGCACTGGTCTTCAGGGCCGCCATGTGTTTTTCGTGACCATACAGGCTTGGGTGCCGTCGCATTGAACCTCCACATGACTAACCAGATATAAGGAAAGCTATGACAGAAATGGATTACATGCCCGGAGCTATGGGACCGGCCAGTCAAGATTTCGACGGTCGTGTAGTGGTTATTACCGGTGCTGGCTCTTCGAGTGCGGGCATTGGGAACGGCCGGGCTGCCGCGGTACTTCTGGCCGAAGCCGGTGCCCGATTGGTCTTGGTTGATCGCAACGCTGATTCGGCGGAAGAAACCCTTGCCATGGTGACCAATGCTGGTGGCGAGGCCATTGTGGTGGAAGCCGATGTTTCCCAAGCCCCCGACTGCCAACGAATTGCGGAAGCGACGATCAGCCAGTTCGGTTCTATTTACGGACTGGTGAACAACGTCGGAATTGGTGGGGCAGTGGGTACCGCCATTGATGTTGACCCCGATGAATGGGACCGAAGCATGCAAATAAACGTTAAGAGCATGGTTCTAATGGCTAAATATTGTGTGCCTCCCATGATTGAAGTTGGTTCGGGTTCGGTGGTGAACATGTCATCGGCGGCTGGGTTGCAAGGCGGACAAGCCACCTTGTTGTATCCAACCGCTAAGGCCGCCATTTTGGGAATGACGCGGGCCATGGCATCGCACCATGGGCCGGCAGGGGTGCGAGTAAATGCCATTGCTCCTGGTCTGGCCTACACCCCCATGGTGGCGGAGCGAATGACTCCTGAAGTCCGGGAACGTCGACGTCGTGCCTCACTTCTTGGCACGGAAGGCTCGGGCTGGGACATTGGTGCTGCCATCCGCTTCTTGCTCAGCGACGAGGCCCGTTGGATCACTGGCATCACCTTGTCCGTCGATGCGGGCATAACTGCTGGAGTTCGTTCCACGCCACCCCTAACCCGAAAACGCAACGAAAGCTAAGCCTGCCAACGTCTAGGCTGCGGGCATGTCACGCTTACCATTCATTAGAGAAAACGACCTTGATGCCAAAGGTCGTGAAACGTGGGATCAAATCACCGGGGGTGACCGCGGCACCCTTGAGCGCATGCTTACCCCCGAAGGCGGCCTGTATGGCCCCTTCAATGCCATGTTATACAACCCACGCCTCGGTCGCGATGTAGCTCGCCTCGGTGGTTCGCTACGTTTTCGCGGCCAGTTATCCGACCGTATTCGGGAATTAGCAATTTTGATCGCTGGTGCCCATTGGAAAGCCGACTTTGAGTTCTGGGCGCATCGCAACATCGGCCTGACCGTTGGTCTGAGCGAAGATGAAATTGAAGCAATTCGCACCGGCAGTGAAGTTTCATTGGCCGACGCCGGTGAAGCGGCGGCGGTGACCTTTGCCAGGGAGCTGCTAGCCACCGGCAAACTCAGCGACTCGGTCTACGCCGAAGCAGCGAAGCAGTTGGGTGAGGCGGCTCTGGTGGAGCTGGTCTACCTGGTGGGCTACTACTGTTTAATTAGTTTGTCGCTGAATGCTTTTGGCATTGGGCTACCGGAAGGCGAAGACCCAATATTTGGTGCTTAAACCTCCACCACCGAACGGGCCGCTTCGGCGAGCAATGCCAACAATTCTTCTGCCGAACGCTCAAGTTTGTGCTCAAGGCCCAAAGGCAACCCAAAACCAAAAGTATCCACAACTTTTATCTCGACCAGAGTACCCATTTCAATCGTTGACAATTCGACGGTGGCGCGCATGGGCATGTGTTGGGGCTTGGCCCAAAACCCCATGGTTCTTAAACGCGCTTGAGAACCTCGCCTTACTTCAACCAACCACGTTTCCAGATGGTTAAGTTTGCAGCCTTTGGTAACGGCTGCCGCTTGAATAGCCCGCAGCACCGTTGCAGCATCAGCAGGAATAACCTCGCGCCACGTAGTGGTAACCGTTGCCATTTTGTGCCCTCATAATGAGCTTAGCTACCTGATAATGGAATTAGCCGTTGGCGAAACGCTAGATTTCGCTTCAATACGGCGAAGTGGGGTACCGCATGGACGATATACAAGCATTTAACCTGGCAGTACTCTTGCTTCGCTGCCTAATTGGCGTGGTAATGATGGCCCACGGCTACAACCACATTTTTGGAGGTGGCAAAATTAACGGCACCGCCAACTGGTTTGAATCACTGGGCATGAAACCCGGCGTTTTTCACGCCTGGTTAGCGAGTGTGGCCGAATTAGGTGGCGGCGCCATGCTGATTGCCGGGCTGTTAACACCCCTGGCGGCTAGCGCCGTGGTGGCCACCATGCTGGTTGCCTGGCTCATCAATCATCGCGGCAATGGTTTCTTCATCTTCCGGCCTGGTGAAGGCTGGGAGTATGTGATGACGTTGTTAGTAACCAGTGTCGTTGTAGCCGTGCTTGGTGCTGGTGAGTGGTCACTCGACCATCTGTTTGATTTGCCAAACTGGTCGGGCGTGACAGGCTTGGTGCTGGCTTTGCTTTTGGGAATCGGTGGCGGTCTTGCCACGTTGGCCGTTTTTTGGCGGCCTTCAAAACCTACCTAGTTGGTGCCTTAGCGAAGCTTCCAAGCTTGGACGCCTAAACACGAACCCGTTGTCTAACAAAACTTCAGGTACTACCAACTGCGAAGCACACACAATCTCTTGAACCGTTTCACGTCCAGCCACCAGGCTAAGCACTGGCCTGGGAACATGAGTTATGGCAGGGCGACGAACGACCCGTGCGAGAACCTTAGTGAATTCACGGTTATCAACCGGGTTTGGTGCCACCGCATTTATGGGCCCTTCTAGGTTTTCATCAACCAAAGCGTGGGCATAGATGTCGGTTAGATCGTCTAGGTCTATCCAAGACATCCATGACGAACCATCGCCTAAACGACCTCCGCCACCAGCCAAAAACAGCGGGTAAAGCAAACGTAAAAGCCCACCTTTGGGTGACAAAGCCAAACCCGTTCGGACCTTTACTACCCTAAGGCCCGCAGTTTCGGCTGGTTCGGCAGCCGCCTCCCAATCAGCTACTACTTGTGCCAGGAAACCTTGTCCCATACCCATCGATTCGTCGAGGGGGAGTGGTCCTTCGTCGAAACCATAGAGGCCAACCGCCGAAGCGGTAACTAGCACTTTGGCATCACCGGCCGCTGCCACGGCTTGGGCCAGACGGTAGGTAGGTTCGATTCGGCTCTCGCGAATCTGGGCTTTGTGTTGCTGGCAAAAGCGGCCAGCAATCGAGGCACCCGCCAGATGAACAACCGCGTCGACACCTTCAAAAATTGCCGGATCGGGATCGAGTGGTTCCCATTGCCGCTCAAGGGGATGGTTGGTGGGATAGCGAACCAGGCGAATCACCTGGTGGCCCGCAGTACCTAAGTAAGCTGAAAGCGCTGAACCGACAAGTCCGCTAGAGCCGGTAATGGCCACTTTCAAAGAGCCCGACTCGAACCTTGATAACACTTCTTGCGCCGCTAGATCGTCACGAAGTTGGGTGTGGCGGTAACGAAACATTTTTCGCACAAACCTTGTTGGAACCGGTGTTTTCAAGGTGTCAATCATGCGAGTTTCATTCGGTGAAATCGCCTCAAAACGATGTTCGTGGTGCCACGGCAGCGGTAAGGAAGTCAGATCATCAACAAATTGATGCGGTGGATCGTAGTGAGAGTGCTGCGCTACCCATCGCAAACCAAGAGGCAGGCGAATAACGCCGCGGCCCCCGTCTAAGGAATCAGCTTCACTGATAATTTTGGTGGGGTGCCACGGTGGCGACAATCTGGTGAAGGCGCCGGGGCGTTCATGCCATGTGAAAACCTGCCGTTGGGGATGTGGTAAAACACTTTCGAACCGAACGCTCATGTGGGCTCCAAGACCTCGACCTCAGGGAGACCCAAGCGTTCCCGTTCCCTACGAATAATCTCATTCTGTAATTGGGGAGTGATCGCCAGGGCCTCATCGTCAACATTAGCGGTATCTATGGCGGCATCAGCAGCATCCTTAAGCGTGCTACCCGCGGCATATTCGTCAAAGAGACGTTGTTTCTCCGCCAAAATTTCAAGCATGCGCTCATCGACCGAGTTCTCGACTAACAATTTGTGCACGTACACAGTGCGGGTTTGGCCCATTCGATGGCTACGAGCAATGGCTTGTTCTTCCATTGACGGTTTGATTTGAGGTTCGGCCATGATCACGACCGAAGCTGCTTGGATGTTCAGTCCTACACCACCCGCAATCACTTGGGCCACGAGTACGACTGGGCCCTCACGGTTAGTGAACTCGTCAACTAGCGCTTGGCGTTGCTGTGGCGTTACATCTCCAGTAATCGGCTCCAGCGCCGAATCGCCCAAAGCATTGGCCACGCTAGTCAGCACCCCTCGAAAATAGGAAAATACAATTACCTTACGTCCCTGCTCCGAGACCTGATCGACAAGCTCCACCACGCGTGCCAACTTGGCCGATTGTTCAGGCGTACCAGGTGCATAAGCTGCCTGGCGCATAGCCATAAAATTGCTGGACTCGACAGCGCGGCGATAGGCCGCGGCATCGCCTTCGCCAAATTCGAGCCATTCGGCAACATCGATACGTTCGGGCAGCTCGCTCAGCACATCGGCCTGATTACGTCGTAGATATACCGGTGCGACCTTATGCCTAAAACGCTCGGGCCTTACCAAGAAATCCGACAACTCAAATTGCGACACTAAACTAGGCTGAAGTTGTGAAATAAGACTCTTGAATTCACTGACCTTATTCTCCAGTGGTGTGCCGGTCATATATAAAACGCGCTCAGCCTGGTCACCTAAGCTAACTACACTCTTTGTACGTTTCGCTCGAAGGTTTTTCACATAATGAGCTTCGTCAACCACTAACAGCGAGAGTTTGAAATGCTTCGGTATCAGGAGCGCACCCAATGTACCGTAGGTAGTAATTGCCAATCCGCCGTCTTCCATCCACGCTTTAGTTTGAGCATTTCGGTTTGGACCATGCAAGCGAAACGAGCGTAGATGTGTATGCTTCGTAGTTTCATGTAGCCAATTCACTAATACACTCGTGGGTGCCACTACTAACACATGGGTTTTGCCTAAAACGCTCAGGTGACAAGCCACAGCTAAGGCCTCAAGCGTTTTCCCCAATCCCATCTCGTCACCCAAAATGGTCCGGCGTTGGGTGAGTGCGAAACGAGCCCCGAAAGCCTGGTATCCTCGTAGTGTCGCCTTTAGTAACGTCGTATCAAGCGGATGGTCGTTTATCTTTCGAGCTAGATCTCCTGACAGGAAGACTTGGTCCAACGATAGAGTAGAAGTTGCACCGCCCAGCTCGATGACGAGCTGGTTGAAGCCAACTGCGTCGTCTTGAAAAGCCTGCCAAGCCTCGTGAACACTTGGCAAGAAAGTGGTAAGCGAACGTCGTAGATGTGCGAGCTCATCCAACGCAACGTCAGAGTGTGCCAATACCTCGTTTATCTTGTGAATCGCATCAGAGGCATCTTGTCGGTTCTTGTGTGAGCGGAAGTACATTAACATCCGACTCGACATCGGCCTGGCAATGCGCGCCAAAGAATCTAATTGTGGCAATAACGGTTCATAGCGTTGTAAGACGGGATCTGCAGTGGCACGAGACCAAGTCAGCCGGAGCAAAGCCAAAACGAGAGCCGAGTAACCGCCGCCCCTGTTATCAATACTTAATTTAATCGGAGTATTTACCCTTAACTTCTGCTCTAGCACCCCAACCGCAGCCATTATTTTGTTTGCACTTGCACTGCCAACCCCATCAATCGACATCAAGTGCGACGCGGATACTTTGGTTAAACCTGCGACTGTTGGATATTTTTTGGCGACTAATCCTAACCGAACGGAACTATCCAGCAGATCACGAAGACTTTCAGTGGCGATACCGTCCAACTTCTCGTAATAAAGTTCAGATTGGAGCTGCTCTAGCGCCCTATGTGCTTCATCCTGGCGTGACCTCAGCTCGTGCTGTATTGCCCCGATCGCCCTCGGAATTGCCTCCACCGTGTTCAAGAGCCGCTTGGCCTCACCTCCAGGCTGAATTCTCCGATTCGATGGTTGAGCTTCAAATGAAGGTCGAGGCACTTGATTCTCCTACTGAAGTTAGACGCGCAGTGTTCCGGAAATTCCAAGGTTCTTAGGGATTTAGAATCAGCGTTGAACCATGGCCGTCGGGTCGCAAACGAACCTCGATTCCAACATGAAGATCTTGCTTCATAGACTCGACATGGGAAATTACACCCACCATTCGGCCTGAGTTTTGAAGTTGATACAGCGTTGCTACGGCGTCGCTCAAAGCTTCTTCCGACAAGGAGCCAAACCCCTCATCGATAAACAACGCTTCAAAATCGTGGCCTGAACTGCGACCACCGCGACTAACCACATCGGCCAAGCCAAGCGCTAAGGCCAACGAGGCTTGAAATGCTTCACCGCCCGATAGGGAACTGGTTGAGCGAGCCTTACCGGTATTGGCATCAAACACTTCGATGTCGAGCCCGAAACTTCGGCGTCCATCGGTTCGGTCGACCCGACGAGACAACGAATATCGCCCTGCTGTCATCTCATAAAGCTGAACGTTGGCGGCCTGAGTAACCCGATCGAGTTCGGCGGCTAACACCCAACGTTTCAGTGATACTGCCAGAGCTGACCCACCCCTAGCGCAGACTTCATAAACCCTATTGGCCTCTTCGTAATTCACCTGCAAGGCAGCATTCGTAGAGCTCAACCGTGAATATCGCTGGAGTGCTGCCTGTAGTGCTTTGTAGTGAAGCTCACCTTGAACTTGCCGCTTATGTTCAGGTTCACGTTCAAGCTCGTAGGCAGCAACCGCCTCCGCCAAGGTTGAAAGATCAGGAAGATTTTCGGGGATGTCCTCACGTTGTAGCTCTTCGATGAACCCTTCGGTTCGGGTTAAGAGTTGCTGGTGCTCAATCGAATCTGCCAGCCATTGGGCTTCAGTCGTCTCTGGTAGAACCGCGGCCTCAGCTTCGGACAGATTGGCAAACGGTGAGATCTGCAACGCTTCGCTTAAATCATTCTGCGCGGCGGCCGCCCGTTCACCCTGTACGGTTTCGTCTCGTTCGAGGCGATCTAATCCCTCAAGATCTCTTTCAACTTGAGCCAGGATGTTGCCGTGAGCCTCGAGCTCCGCTTCATCAATGGCGACGGCGGCGGTATCAGCTGCGCCGGCCGCATTTTGTGCGTTTGCCAAGTTGTCTTCCGCTTGTTTTACACGTTCGGCCAAACCTGCTTTTTCGCGATCCAGCTGAGCCAATTGCTCATCAAGTTGGCCGAGTTGATGTTCCAGCACCGCCATTTTTCGGTGGCTATTTTCGGCATCAACAACCCGCGATTGAAGTGAACTTACCACTTGAGACAGCTCTTGTTGGCTGCTGTTTTGGGCTTCTCCCAGATTCGTACCGTATTCGCGCAATTGCAGGGTTATCTGCGTGCGCTCAGCCTGAAGTCGCTCGGTCTGCTTTCGTGCCGCCTCAACCTCTTCAAAACTAATGACCTGGTCGCCCTGGGCGGTAGCTGGTGTTGGATGACTTGTTGAACCACACACCGGACACGGATGATCATCTCTCAATGAGGCGGCTAACCGAGGTGCCTGGCTGTCAACAAAGGCTTGAAATATTCGGGTGGTTTGGCCTTCGGCTTCCTCAACCCGGGCGTTAGCTTTGACCAGATGGCCGAGGGTTAGATCGTAATTTTTCTTCGCCTCAAGTTTCTCTTGAGCCAAGCCCAAGAGACGTTCGAGTTCACTCGGATTTTCGGCCTTATCGCGTAGGTGTTCATACTCGGTGGAAGCTGTGAGCCGTTGCATTTCTAGCGTTTGGTGATGCTTTTGTTGCACGTTCTCATCGCTCAGAACCTTCGCCAAGTTGTTTTGGCAGCGCTTGAGCTCATCATGGGCCTGTCGCTGCACGTTAAGGATCTGGGATTGGCGGTCTAGGTTTTGTTTAGTCTGGTAGAAATGACGGGCCAAGGTGTTTGCCGATAGGTCATCACAAGATTGACCTAAAGATGTGAAGGCACGACTGAGATTACCGGTTCGGTTGGCGAGAAGTTCGGCGGTGCCTTGCCACAACGTAGTGGCGTCTTTGGCTTTTGCTGCGAGGCCGAGGATGGATCGGGCTTGTTGGGAAACGTTGGCGGCATCGGCGCGAGATACCACCGCTGCCTTCTTATCTAGGAGGGACTGAAGCGCAAGTTTATGACGTTCAAGATCTTGGCTTCGCTTGTGAAGCTCTTTGGCCGCAGCCAATTCCTCACGAGCCCCACGGAGGGTCTCATCTAGTTGCAGGATTCGTTTGGTTTGATCGTCGATGGCCAATTGAAGCGGTGCCAGCTCAGTTTCAAGACGATCGTAGGCCCAATCTTCAACCTCGGGAACGGCGGTGTTGGGCCTCAGGCTTTCATGCGCCGCCACCACAGCCCGCCGGGCTTGATCAAGCTCGCCTTCTAGGCGCGTGAGTTGGTCACCGAGCTGGGCCTTGTGCTCATCACGAATCTCTTTCAGGCGGTCAACAATATTGTCATACACGTCACCCCCGAAAAGACGTGCTAAGAGCTCTTCACGCTCGGCACTAGTGGCCAAGAGGAACTGGGCGAAGTCGCCTTGGGGCAATAACACCACGCGTTGGAATTGCTGGGCGTTCAGGCCAATTAGCTCTTCAACTTCTTTGGAAACCTCGTTGGCCTTCGTTGCCCGGGTAACACTTGAGGTCCCGTCGAACTCAACCAGAGTGGCTGAAGCAGGTTCAGTAACATGTCGAGAGCCACGCTTGGCCGGGCGTAGCTGTTCAGGGTTGCGTTCCACCCGAAAGCGGCGCTTTCCAACTTCGAAGTCGAAACTGACCGTGGTCCGAGTTGTATCGTCGACAAAGTCAGAGCGAACTTCGTTTCTTTCTTTACGCGGCATAACTCCGTAGAGCGCCCAACACATGGCGTCGAAAATGGTGGTTTTGCCAGCACCGGTGGGCCCACTTACCAGATACAGGCCCCTCGCATAAAGCGTTTGAAAATCTATGACTTCGCGGCCGGGGTAAGACCCAAATGCACTTAGTTCAAGGCGAATTGGTTTCATCGGGCCTCGTTAGAAGTAGCTGCTTCGACTGCCGATGTCAGTAGTTCCAAGGTTGATATCGACGGAGCTTCGCCTTCGACATTGCGCCAAAATTCCGACGCCACTTGCAAGGGCGTACTTTGTGCGAATTGCGGTTGATGCTGGGCGAAGTTGGGCAGGTTACCTTCGGGCCGAAGCTGTACTTCAATAACATGAGGAAAGCGAGCGGCGAGCTTGGCCTTCGCGTTGAAGACCGTGGCTCGATCGGTAACAATCGCCCTCAAAAAGCATGCTTCTGCATGTAAATACGCTTGGTTGGTCAGTAGATCGTCAATTTCTCCACTGAGTGTGACCACACCGCGACCAACCGGTACCGCCACTTGTTCGGCCTCAAGCGTGCCGTCGCTATTTAGGTCAATGACCGACACAGACTTCTCATGTTCTTCGGAAAACGAGTAGGCGAGTGGGGTGCCGCAATAACGCACCCGAGCCGTGCTACCAATGTTTTGTGGTCGATGAAGATGGCCTAGCGCGGCGTATGAGAACCCTTCAAATAGTTCGACTGGAACCTCGCCAGTGCCACCCACTACCAATTGGCGCTCCGAGTCGGAGGCGCTGCCGCCGGTTACAAATGCGTGGGCCACTACTACCGAGCGAGGCGCGTTCAGCCTAAAACGAATTAGTTTAAGGGATGTGCGCATAACCTCGGCGTGGGTACGCGCCAATCGACGTTTAACCAATGTGTCGTCTTGTTCGGCCGTGTTCAGAGCCAAATTGGCGTCGTTGGCCTCATAATCGGTCTCGTGATGATCAGCGGAATCCTGATTAAAGCCGAAGTCATCGGGGGCGCTACGCGGCTCTAGGTAGGGGAGTAAAGCCAAATCCAGCGGACCATCATCAAAATTCAGTGGTATGACTTCGCCAATTTGTCGATATCCACCACGCAGATAAAAGCGGCTCGACTCCATCAGGCTTAGATACGGTGCAACCCGATCCGCGGCGTCGTGATTGCCTGTGATGGCGGCCACCACAATGCCCGCCTCGGTGAGGGCTTTCACCGTAGAGGTAAACAGTTCGATGGCCTCGACTGGAGGAATGGCGCGGTCGTAGATATCACCAGCCACAATGACCAAGTCAATACCCTCGGCAATTGACCACTCGGTCAACCATTGACAAAACGCCCGTTGGTCTTCGAGCAGAGACACAGGTCCAAAATTTCTACCGAGATGCCAATCACTCGTGTGGACTATGCGCACAACCACTCTCCCTACCACCCGGTACAACTATTTTCCGGACGTGCTCGTTCTCTTGCAGCTTTCCACAACAGTATTGAACCGCTGTGACACTTAAGCTCGGCCCGGTTGGCACGACTTAAAATAACGCGCCCGGTTCACCAATGGGATCAATTAAAGAAGAGCCTTGCGACCTGGCACTATTAACGGCAGTACTAACGCGGAAATAGTCAACCTCAACTCCAGAATCCGCCACCAAAAGCGCTTGTAGCTCATCGGTATTGTCGTTGGTGTGATCGAGCCAAATCTCCCAAGAATCTTCGGCCAAAAAGACCGGTTGACGGTGGTGTAGTACCGCCATCTTTGGTCCCGCATCTACCGTAATAATGGTGCAAGTTTCTATATCGGGCCCGGTACCGTGTGCGTCTTTCCAGTGCTCCCACAAACCGGCAAAAACCAGTGGCCGGTTGATGGAATCATGGATAAACCACGGTTGTCTCTTGGCTTGAGCAGGCTCGGTTGTCCATTCATAAAAACCATCGGCCGGAATTAAGCAACGGCGTCGCCTAAAGGCGGAACGAAAGGAAGGTTTCTCGGCAACTGTTTCGGCACGAGCGTTAATCATTTTGGAGCCAACGCTGAGATCTTTGGACCAGCTGGGGATCAACCCCCAACGTCGCGGTACCACACGACGTTCCTCTTCTTCTTGAGAAATAGTTAGCACTGGCTGAGTTGGTGCCACGTTGTAGCTTGGTCGCACCTCATCGGCCGCGGGAGTAAGAACTGCACCAAAATAATTGGCCAAATCATAAGGTGATGTTGTCGCGACGAAGCGTCCACACATTATTTATTAACTTCCGTCCTACTCTTATAAAGCTAAACTCAAACTTTACCGAATTATCCCGCCAGGCGAGTTTGGCGGGTAGTGGCGAGAAGTTGTCCGTCAGGCAAGTAGATCCAACCATCTTCCACCGCAAAACCATCATGCGAGTGGAAAGCATGCATACGCGACGTTAGGTATTCATCGTCACCCAAAACCCAGTTCCCATCCGCAGAATGCACTTGGATGGAATATTCAATCGTTACCGCCCGTTGCGGGGTAGTGGCTTTAGCAAAAACCGCCGGTGGGAAGTAATCACCAAACATTAATAGCCAGGCAGAATCGAGGCTGCCTCCATGCAGCGGACGACTCCAAGCCATCCATTCGGCTCGATCGGCACCCGCCAAGATGGCGGTAGAAGAGTGTAGATGCGTTTCAACGTTGTTAAGGTGCGATTTGGTACCTTCACGATACAGATTAATTGTCTCGCTCGGGCGCTCCGGCATTTCTGGAGCATCACTATATTCCATACCATCCCAGGGTGGCGAATGATAAAATCGCGCCACAGTAGTGGTCTTTCTGTTTTGACTTGTACGCACATGAGTAGTGCTTAAAGCACGACCTCGACGGATTATCTCCACTTCGATATCAATATCGCCAACAACGTTTCCAGATACATAGCCCAAAGTTGCGGCACGCATTGATGCTTCGGCACTAATACCTTCACGGGCCAAAACCTCTTCGGCTGCTTTAAGCGCTAACGCCGCCACAATGCCGCCATGCGCGCCCTGAAGAGAGGTCCACTCATCACTAATGCTGGCACGAAATTGGTTGCCAGCCTGGCCCAACGTGGGCTCCACCACTAGCTCTTCATGCCAATTCATACTGTGAACACTCCAGTTTCGATTCCCAACCTGAAATAGGACTACCCAGGCTAACGTCAGTGCAGCTTAGGGCAGCTATTCACTACTGTGGGGGTTAGTGAGTCGTTCCACGATTTTGCCCAACACATGGGTGAAGGTCTCGATTTCTTGAGCACCGGGAATTATAAAACTGTCTTCAACGACGAATGCTGGCACACCGGTGATGTCACGTTCGGTGGCGGCGGCCATGTCTCGGGCCACCTCGGAGCGAAAGGCGTCGCTGGCTAGCATTTCGGCGGCTTCACCACCCGAAAGACCGACGGCGTCGGCAAGTTTCATCAGTTCCTCGGGGCTAGCAATATTGATTCCCTCTTCAAAATAGGCCCGAAATAAAGCATCAATAATCTGGCCCTGTTTTTCAGCGCCAGCGGTTTCATAGGCCCAGGTTGAAAGGCGGTGGGCGTTGGTCGTGCTCACGCGTAGAGCACGATCGAATCGGTAATTGATGCCCACATCGGGGCCCAGAGCTCCAAGGCGTGAGGTCATGCCTTCAAAAGAACCCGGACCATACTTGGCCTCGAGTGACGCTTTAAGGTTGCTGGGCGTTGCGGTAGCGGTGGGGTCTAGTGCAAAAGCACGCCAATGAATATCCCACTTGACCGGAGTTTCAAAAAGCGAAAGAGCCCGCTCGAACCGCCGTTTACCTAGGAAACACCAGGGGCAAACTACATCCGACCAAATGTCGATGCGCAAGGTTGGAGCGGAGCTCATTTCAGTCATATCTTCAGGTTAGCCGCCGAGTTAGGCATCGGTTTTGATTGCCGAAACCTCGAATTCAAGGGTTACTTTCTCGCTTAACAGTAAGCCGCCTGCTTCCAGAGCAGCATTCCAGTTCAGACCCCAATCTTTACGGTTCACAACCACACTGCCTTCAAGCCCCATTCGAGTATTGCCAAAGGGGTCGACTGCCGAACCAGTAGTCTCCAGATCGAAGGTGATTGATTTGGTTACATCTCGCATGGTGAGATCACCCGTAACCGTATAGGTATCGTTACCAGCGCCTTCCACCTTGGTGGACACAAACGTGATGGTGGGGTTTTCGTCAATTCCAAAGAAGTCGTTGGTACGCAGATGGGCGTCACGATCAGCATTGCGGGTGTCGATACTTCCCGCCTGGATCGTTAAAGAGAGGCTGGAATTGCTGGGATTCTCAGCATCAAAATGACCGGAACCTTCGAACTCGGTGAAATTGCCACGAACCTTCGCCACCATGGCGTGGCGTGCAATGAATCCTATTTGTGAGTGTGCAGCGTCGATGTTGTAGTCACCAGTAGTAACGGTTGCAACAGTCATAACGATTTAATCTCCTTGTTGAAGTCGGATACACCAGTCACGGTACATGATGTGTCATGAACTTGCTACTTCGGCTATAGTAAATTTCATGGAATCCCAAGGTTGGCTAAATGAACAGGAGCAGTCCGCATGGCGCGCCTTCATGTCGATGCAGACCAAGCTGATTGCTCGCTTGGCTAACCAGCTCAATACCAACTCCGGTCTGTCATACCCCGATTATGAGGTTTTGGTAGCCCTAACCGATCAAGAAGAAGGTCAGCTTCGAAACTACGAGCTCACCGAGGCATTAGCCTGGGAACAAAGCCGTCTCTCTCACCACATCGGCCGCATGGAAAAACGCGGGTTGGTAGTTAGAGTGCGTTGCCCCTCCGACAAGCGTGGCTCTTTCGTGCAGATTACCAATGATGGTCGTTCGGCAATTGAGGCCGCCGCACCCGGGCATGTCCAAGAAGTGAGGCGCTTGATCATCGACCGTCTCTCAAGCCAAGAGCTTGAGGCCTTGGCCAGCATCTCCGAGAAAATATTGGCTGGTTTCGTATCCGATGATGAATCAGAAACCATTGTTACTACAGCCAACGAAGCCAACCTTTGAGATTCAGCCATCACAATGGCCTTGCTCTAGGGTGTCGAAATGGATTTCGCGGACGCAACTGCCATCACGCCCCTTGGCGATGGCGAGTATCTAGTCAATCTTCAACCTGAATATTCGATTGGTGGCGGCAAACCTAATGGCGGCTATCTTCTGGCCTGCTTAGGTCGAGCCGCGGTAGAGGCGGCACGTGCTAGTGGTGCAACGCAACAGCACCCCATTTCAGCTGGCGTGCAATATTTGTTCTCACCCGATCTTGGTAAAGCCACCATTCAGACCGAAATTTCGCGATCTGGGCGATCGGCAAGCCAGGTAAGCGCCAAATTAATTCAAGACGACAAAGTCTTTGTTGAAGCCCGCTTTACCCTCGCCAATTTGAATGCCGACACGCAACCATTTTGGGGCGCCACAAAACCAGTGGAGATTGCGCCGATAGAAGATTGTGTGAGCTTTGCCGGCAACAACGAACGACCCCCAAGCAACACTCGTGTGATCTTCGATCCCCAGTACGCCTTTAGCTTCGATGACACGCCGATCCCACCTGAGCGCCAAGGCGAAGTCCGAGCTTGGTTTGAGGTTGATGATGATTTAGCAGTCGACCCGATCATGCTGCTTTATGCTTGTGATTCTCTACCCCCAGCCACTTTTAGCATCGTCCGAACTGGCTGGGTACCAACGCTTGATCTCACCGCATACATTCGTGCGATTCCAGTGCCAGGACCTCTGCGAATCCGTTTCCGGGTCCAGCTAATTCAAGATGGTTTTGTGGATGAGGTTTATGAAATTTGGGATCAAAGCAACCAGCTGGTGGCCCAGGCGACCCAAATCGCAGCCATCCGACTGCCTGAACAGTAGGTTTTAAGCCTTGGAATCGGGGTTCGAAGCGGGCCAATAGTAACTATCAGCGGTTTCACGACTGCCGAAAATCGCTTGGCCCACGCGAACTACCGTGGCACCTTCTTCAATTGCCACCTCAAAATCACCCGACATCCCCATCGATAATTCGCTCATCTCGGCAGCCACCGCCAAGCTTTCACGTGCTTCGTCCCGAACCTCACGTAAGCGAACGAAACACTCCCTCACGGCAGCCGTATCTGAGGAAAAAACAGCCAAAGTCATAAACCCCACCGGCTTCAAAGTAGGGAAGCGAGGCAGTTCTTTAAGAAACTCGGCGACCTCATGTGGTGCTAAACCATATTTTGAAGCCTCACCAGAGGTGTTCACCTGCACGTACACCCTGAGTGTTTTCCCGGCATCCATCAGCCGTTTATGCAAGGCTTCGGCCAGTCGAATGCGGTCTAGCGAATGTAGCTCGTCAACATATTTGATCACGGTGCGAGCTTTGTTGGTTTGGAGGTTCCCGATCATGGTGAATTTGGCACCTTCGGCACCGAGCAGCGGCGCTTTAAGTTCAATTTCTTGAACCTTGTTCTCACCAAGATCGACGATGCCAGCTTCTATGGCCGCCCGCAGACGTTTAATTGACACCGTCTTACTAACCGCCAAAAGCCGTACGCTTTGGCCGTAAGGCGAGCGTTCACGGGCAGCTTTAATTCGTGCCTTAACGGCAGCTAAACGGCTAGTAAAATCGTCAACGGTCTCAGCCGGGCTTATATCGATGGGAATCACCATCTTCCAACACAAATCTGCTTAACGCCGGGTAGGTGAATGCACCTATTGCACTGGCAATGATAGATGTTTACTTCCTTGGCCCAACCACCAAGGCCACCTATTCCCAGCTAAAGAGCCCATGAGCGCACTGCTTAGCGTGGCCGTTCAGGCTCACTTGAGCGCCTAAGTTGAGCTGCGCATACGACTTTTGGAGCCATGTTTTACTATATTTGAGATGTCTTCCAACCAGCCAGTGCTGCCAAGCACCTACACGACTGGGGAACCAAATGGCAGATACCCCAACTAGCGGTACCACCACCGAAGACGCCACCGACATTCAGAAGCGTTGGTGGCGCTGAACGTGCTTCTAGTTCTGGTTATATTTGCTGTAGTCGGTTTGGGCCTCATAGCCGCCAATACCAAAATTAATCACCATGGAATGCTAATTGCCACGCTTCCCATGGTGGTATCGCTAATTTACGTAGCTTCGAAGCTGGGTAAAGTCCTAGATGGTCTCGGCCAAACCCAATCCGTATCGTGGGTACCGCAACTAGGTCTTAGTTTTGATTTGGCTTTAGATGGTCTGAGCGCCACAATGACCATAATCATTGCCGGTATTGGGTTAGCGGTCATGCTTTATGGCTACCGCTATTTCGATTCCAACGGCCAAGACATTGGTCGTTTAGCCGGACTCTTCACCCTCTTTGGTGGGGCCATGGTTGGGGTTGTACAGGCCGACCACCTGCTGTTTTTATACATGTGCTGGGAACTGACCTCTGTCACATCATACCTGCTCATCGGTAACAAGCATTCCGATCCAGAAGCCCGAACGGCGGCCTTATATGCCATCTTGATCACCGGAGCTGGTGGTTTAGCCATGTTGGGCGGGTTTGTGTTGTTAGGCCAGAGCGCGGGCACATACCGCATCAGTGAACTTATGGCGACATCGGTTCCGCTAAGCACCACTACCAGCGTGGCAGCATTGCTAATTTTGTTGGGTGCCTTCACCAAGTCAGCCCAGTACCCGTTCCATTCCTGGCTACCAGGAGCGATGGCGGCACCAACGCCAGTTAGTGCCTACCTGCATTCAGCCACCATGGTTAAAGCTGGGGTCTACCTGGTGGCTCGGCTGGCACCAATTTTGGTGGTAGTGGGGCTGTGGCGCCCTTTAATTGTGGCTGTGGGGCTAACCACCATGATTCTTGGTGGACTGCGAGCGCTTCGCCAACACGACCTTAAGCAGCTCTTAGCATTCAGCACCGTTAGCCAACTTGGTTTTATGATGGCACTTTTCGGTGCTGGAATTCCCGAAGCCCATCTAGCTGGTTGGCTGCTACTGGGTTCCCACGCCCTATTCAAAGCAACCTTATTTATGGTGGTGGGCATTCTTGATCACCAATTGGGAACCAGAGACCTGCGCGAGCTGCCCGCGCTTGGTCCTCGCTGGCGTGTTCTTTCGGTGGTAACCGCCATAAGTGCTGCTTCGATGGCTGGTCTGCCTTTGGTCTTTGGTTTCATCGCCAAAGAAACTGCATTCACCGCTATTGCCGATTCTGGCTTGGCTTACCAAGGTCTAGTACTAGTTGGTTTGGTAGCAGGCTCAATGCTGACTCTGGCCTATGCAGTTCGATTCTGGTGGGGAACTTTCGTAGCCCCACATCGCAGCAACACCGATAGCTACAACCAAGCAATTCCGGCATCGCTGCTTGGGCCCCCCCTGGTGTTGAGCACCTTGACTCTTATCTTTGGTCTGGTACCGGGGGTCTTAAATCGATTGGGGCAAGTTGCAGTTCCTGGCTGGTGGCCGGAACTTGAACCCGTGAAGCTGGCCATTTGGCATGGTTGGAACCTCCCCGTGGCCCTAACCCTGATCACATTCTTAGGGGGCGTGCTGCTGTTTGTATTCGATGCCCAGGTACAACCAGTCTTGCGACTAGGACACGCCATTCCGACCGGCCGAAGTGTTTATGCCAAAGCGCTAAACGGGCTCCTTAACGGCTCGAAACAACTTACCCGTATCGTGCAAAGCGGTTCGCTGCCCGTCTATGCCGGCGTGATACTAACCACCGTGGCTATCGCCCCAGCCGTAGTTTTGTTGAACGGACTCTTCGATATCAGCTTGCCACCGTGGTTTCATTGGGCTGAAGTCCCAATCGCGGCCGCTCTAGTGGTGGCGGCTTTGGGGGCGCTTTTGGTGCCGCACCGTTTTTCGGCTGCCTTGTTCTTGGGAACAGCTGGTTATTCGATGGCCGCCTTATTTGTCTATTACGGGGCGCCCGATTTGGCCCTAACCCAGGTCACAATCGAAACCCTCTCAACCCTGGCCTTTGTTTTGGTGTTGCGCCGTCTTCCGGCTCGTTTCGAGCGAGAATTAACCAACCGTCACCGGGTTACTAGAGCCACAATCGCTGGGATCGTCGGCATAACAGTTTTTGCTTTCGCTCTTGTTGCCGCCGACGGTTCTCTTGGTTCGTCGGTGTCTGATGACATCGTGGCCCGCTCCTTACCCGATGGCCATGGGCGCAACATTGTGAACGTGATCCTGGTCGATTTCCGTGGTCTCGACACTATGGGGGAGACAACGGTCTTAGTGGCGGCGTCTATCGGTGCCGTGGCGATTGCTCGCGCTGGACGTCGACCTCGCCAGGCGGTCGATAACACGCGAAGCGGTGCTATGACGCGGATCGTATTCGTCGATGTTTCGGTACGGCTCGTCATTCACGCCGTGATCTTGACGTCACTTTGGCTGCTGTTTTCAGGCCATAACCAACCAGGCGGGGGATTTGTGGGCGGTCTATTGGCCGGTTCAGCCATAACCATCCGCTATGTGGCTGGTGGCATGCATGAGGTACGCAGTTACAACAAGTTCAAACCTTGGTCGGTGCTCGGCTTAGGTCTACTTTTAGCAGGCGTAACCACCGTGGCCCCACTGCTATGGGGCAAACCAGTTCTGTATGTAAGCCAATTTAGCCAACACCTACCAATCGTGGGAACCATGCATTTGAGCACGGCCTTGGCCTTTGACGTGGGTGTCTATCTCACCGTAATTGGCATGGTGCTGATGGTCTTTGAGGCCTTCGGGGAAGATCCCGACAACGATCCAGCCCTTGAGGAACTGGAAGTTAGCGTATGACCGTGCTTTTGGCTGCCACTGCCGCCTTGCTCTTCACCGTTGGTACCTATTTGGTTCTGCAACGGCGACTCAGCCGAATCATCATAGGTTTGGGCCTTATCACCCATGGTGCCAATACCTTGTTGGTTACCTCGGGTCGACGTGGCCATCCTCCGATTCTTGGTCCCGAGAAAGAAAAAATCTTCAGCGATCCGGTGCCCCAAGCATTGGCTCTGACAGCCATCGTAATTACCTTCGCGGTGACGGCTCTATTGTTGGCGATGGCCTATCGAAGCTGGATTTTAACCAACGACGACCAGGTGGAAGACGACATTGGTGATCGTGCTATTGCCAACCGAATAGCAGCTGAAAAGACTACGACTGACCAGGAGAAATGGTTGGCGGCCCTTGATGACGAGGAAGCCCAATGAACGCCCTGGTACCGCTTCCGGTAGTGCTGCCTGTTATCAGCGCCGCGCTGTGTGTGCTGGTAGGTCGCTACCGAAGCGCGCAACGTGTCATTGCTGTTTCCACGCTGTTAGCAGTAACCGTAATTTCGGTTGTCATTCTGCGTGAAGTCGACACCAACGGCACCCTTGTAGCCCATGCCGGTGGCTGGCTGGCACCAATGGGAATCACATTGGTGGTGGATCGACTAGCAGCTATTTTGTTGGTTCTGGCAGCTCTTATGCTGACCAGTGTTCTTATTTACGCCATTGGTGAGCCTGGGGCCGAAAGAAACCATGTGGGGTTCCAGTCGGCCTATTTGGTGTTAGCTGCCGGGGTGTCAGGTGCGTTTATCACCGGTGACCTTTTCAACCTTTTCGTGTCCTTCGAAATGATGTTAACGGCCAGCTACGTGCTTCTAACACTCGGCGGAAAACGCGAACAAATACGTTCTGGCATGACCTATATCGTCATTAGCTTGGTGGCGTCCTCGCTCTTCGTTACCGCAATTGCCTTCATATATTCAGCCACTGGCACGGTCAACTTGGCCGACTTGGCCGTTAAAATCCCGCAACTTCCGGGTCCGACTATCGGGGCCTTCGCGGTGTTGTTGTTGATCGTTTTTGGTATTAAAGCAGCGCTATTTCCCTTGTTTTTCTGGTTACCTGACAGCTACCCAATTGCACCTTCGCCGATTACGGCCGTCTTTGCTGGTCTACTCACCAAGGTGGGTGCCTATGCCCTTATTCGAACCCAAACCCTGTTCTTCCCCGAAGCCCAACGCTACGGCACCCTAATTCTGGTCATTGCCTGTTTCACTATGGTGGTAGGTGTTCTAGGTGCCATTGCACAAGACGACGTAAAGCGAATTCTCTCGTTCAACATCATCAGCCATATTGGGTTCATGATGATGGGGCTCGGATTCTTTACTGTGGCCGGCCTAGCGGGTGCCATTTTCTACATAATCCACCACATCATCGCCAAAACCACGTTGTTCCTAGTGGCCGGATTGATTGAACACATCGGTGGTTCAGGACGACTAAGCCAGGTTGGTGGGATGGTAAGAACCGCACCCACCCTGGCCGTGCTATTTTTTATACCTGCTATGAGCTTGGCAGGAATTCCGCCACTGTCCGGCTTTGTAGCCAAATTATCGCTGGTAGAGGCTGGCATGTCCGCCCAGGCGTGGCTGGTGGTGGCCATCAGCCTTATCGCTAGCTTCCTAACCCTGTTTTCGATGACCAGAATCTGGGCGGGCGTCTTCTGGCATCCGGCCGAGCGAAGCGACGATCAGCCTTCTGATACAAGAATTACAAATGGGGCAATCGGTGGACCGGCCTTAATGATGCTTCCCACCATGGCCTTAGTGGCGTGCAGCTTGGCGGTATCGCTGTATGCGGCGCCTTTATATTCTTTAGCAGAACGGGCGTCTATTGAGATACTAAATCAATCTGCTTACATTCAGGCGGTCTTGGGATGAGGGGCAATGCCGCACGATTCGTGATGCTAATCACGCTTTGGATCTTGGCTTGGGGAGATGTGTCGTGGGCCAACGTAATTTCAGGATCACTTTTGGCCACGGCGTTGCTCTTTGCCGTGCCTTTGGGGCCTCCGGCTGAAGTCGGCCGCCGAATTACTCTAATAGGCCTCGCCAAGTTGTTAGGATACATAGCGGTTCAATTAGTTACCGCTAATATATTAATGGCCCGAATAATATTGAACCCAAAAGCAGATATTCGGACGGGAGTCTTGGCCTATAAAGTACGGTCGCCATCGCCTTGGACTGTTACTCTAATATCTAACATTATCGCATTGACTCCGGGCACGATGACCGTTGAGGCGATCGACGGTGTTATCTATGTCCACTTCTTGCCTTTGACCGACCCTCAAAGTGCTTATAACTCGATTGCTCGTATCGAACACTTTGTTGTTGGATTCCTGGGAGAGCCCGTTCGAACACCAAATAGATTGAGTTATGGCGAGGTGGCTGAATGATTGCTGCAATCTATGTTATGTGTTTAACCGCGGCTGTATTGTTTATTTTTCGGTTGGTAAAAGGCCCGACCATTGCTGACCGGGTCTTAGGCTTAAACGGTCTGCTACTGGTTGGCATGGGCAGTATCGCCGCTACAGCTGTCAATACTGGATCCGGTGCCTTCCTTCCGGCCTTGATCGCTCTGGCCCTGGTCGGCCCCATTAGTAACGGTATGATCGCTAGATATATAGAAGGTTTGACCAGGAAATGATCGGACAATTACTAATGCTTACCGGTTCCGCTTTTATCTTGCTTTCGGCGGTTGGCGCGGTTCGTTTTCCTGAAGTTTTAGCTCGTATGCATGCCCTAGCCAAGGCATCTACCTTTGGCATTGCATTAATGTTAATTGGGGCGGCAATTGAGATGAAAAGCGTGAATTATCTGACCAGTATTATCTTGGCTTTGATACTACACGTGATTATGTCGCCGCCAGCTTCCAACATGTTGGGCCGCGCTACCTATATGGCGGGAGCCATGCCTGAAGAAGGCACCGTAATAGATGAGGGCGCTAAACCTCTAGGTATTACCCGCCACGATCCTAAAGATGGTATGTATTAATAATCTTGCCGACTATACGTTATTAAAGCGCTGGCGGTGCATAACGAACCAGACCATCAGGCAACTTGGCAATGAGATCGCCAATTTCGCTCATTAGGGGGCTAAATATGCTGGTTGGCCGCCATAACAAAGCCAGATTGCGGTGAGGGACCGGATCGGCAAAGTTACGTAACCTCACTTGATCTGACGCCGTGCTGGGCGAACTTACCGCCAGACGAGGCATCAAGGTGATACCAACATTAGCCACCACCATTTGGCGAAGTGTTTCTAAGCTGGTCGCCCGAAATCCGGTGCGTTCAGTAGCCCCGGTGAGACTACACACTTCTAAGGCTTGGTCTCGCAAACAATGCCCCTCTTCTAGAAGCAGCAGCACCTCTTGATTCAAGATCGAAGGGTTTAGCAGGCTGTCGCCTTCGGCCAATGGATGCGACTTGTTGACTGCCAGTACAAAATCTTCAGTGAAAAGATATCGACGTTCCAAGGTTTCATAGTTGGCTATGGGCAATGCAACTATGATCGCTTCCAAATCGCCGTTTTCGAGCCGTGACAGCAGCTCCTCGGTTTTTTCTTCCACCAACAAGAGTTCCAGATTCGGAAAACGCTCGTGCAGCGCCGGAACCACATGGGGCAGTAAATAGGGGCCCAAGGTTGGGAAAATTCCAAGGCGAAAAACACCAGATTCGGGATCTTGGGCGTTTAAAGCAATGCTTCGGATGTTGTTCGTTTCCGCCAGAATGATCTGTGCTCGCTCCAACACCTTCTGCCCAGCGGGGGTCAGACCGAGACGTCTGGGCGTACGCTCAAAAAGCTCTACACCGAGCTCGGCTTCAAGCTTTTTGATCTGTGTTGAAAGCGTAGGCTGCGAGACGTAACAAGCATCGGCGGCTCGGCCAAAGTGACGGTACTCAGCTAGCGCTACTAGATATTCAAAGTCACGCAGATTCACAGCGCCCTAACCTTTTCACTCGCGGCTCGAACATAGGCGGTTGCCGGGTGGGTAAATACATCTTTCGGTGCACCATGTTGGGTGATCCGACCCGATTCAATAATGTACATAGTTTCGGCTAACAAGTAGGCCTCTTGCGGATCGTGGGTGACCAATACTCCCACCGTACCCGAGCTGATTAGATTCTCGTTCAGCTGCACCAGCACAGCAGCCGCGCTTTCAACATCCAACGCCGATAGCGGCTCATCTAGCAATAGCAAGGTTGGTTCAACAGCTAAAGCTCGGGCGAGGGCTACCCTTTGGGCTTGGCCACCCGAGAGCGCAGTGGCCTTAGCGCCAATCAGCTCGCCCACTCCAAATTCCTCAGCCCATCGCTGAGCCTGAGCGCGCGCCACCGCTTTAGGCACCCCACGAGCTCTTAGCCCAAAGGCAATGTTGTCCAGCACGCTGAGATGAGGAAAGAGCAATAGGTCTTGGAACACCACTCCCACTCGCCGGTCGACGCTGCGAAGGAAAATATTTGATTCCGGGGAGTCAAATATTTGGGAACCCAGACGGATTTCACCGAAATCGATCGGCAATAAACCGGCTAGAGCGGCCAACAAGGTGCTCTTACCCGAGCCGTTGGGCCCCAAGATGGCCACCATTTCACCCGGCGCAGCCAATATCGAAACATCGAGTTGAAACGAGTTGGAACGAGCCACCACAACGTGCGCGTGAAGTTGACCGGGCCTTGAAGCCGATTCCAAAGATGTCATCGCGCCCACCAATGACCACGCAGCGCCACTAATACCGCTAAGGCAATCACCATCAAAATTAGGCTTAAAGCCACGGCCAAATCGCGATCGCTTTCCATGGCCACAAAAACCGCCAACGGCAAGGTTTGGGTGCGGCCACTCAGGTTGCCAGCAAAAGTGATGGTTGCACCAAACTCACCTAGCGCTCGGGCCCATGCCAAAGCCATGCCCGCGACCAATGACGGCACAATGCTAGGTAACGTGACCCGCCAAAAGACCCGCCACGACGACGCTCCTAAGGTGCTGGCGGCGAGCTCAAGTCGGCCGTCCATATTCGCCAATGCCGCTTCGATCGTGACCACTAAAAACGGCATGGCCACAAAAACGTTGGCCAGAATTACCGCCCAAATGGAATAGGGGAGCACCACACCAGTGCTTTCATATAGTGCTTCGCCAACCACGCCTCGTCTTCCAAAGGCAAAAAGCAGTGCCACACCACCCACCACAGGCGGTAATACCAGGGGCATAGTCACCAGCGCTCGTACCAGCGTGCGACCCGGAAATACGCTGCGCGCTAGTAACCAAGCCAATGGCACACCGAAAATCGTGCTGATCAGGGCGGCCGCAAAGGAGGAAATCACCGACAGACGCAGTGCTTGGGCCACCATGGGTCTACGCAACAAAGTATCTAATTCACTCCACGGCGTTTGCCATAACAAAGCCAAAAATGGCAATAAGAAAAATAGCGTTGCTATTAGACCGAACAACCACAACAGCGGAACGGTACCGATTGGCGCTATTGGCCGCTTGGGGTTGCGCGACCACCTGCTTGAGCCTGGTTTGCTATTTCGACTGGTATCGGTCCGAGGTCTCATTTTGGCGTTTGAAACCCGTGTTCTTCCAGGATCTGGGCAGCTCTATTCGAGTTCACATAATCGAAGAAGGTTTCCGCGCCCTGGCGGTGTGGGGCATCTTTCACCACGGCAATTGGGTACGGAGTGGTGAAGTTATCATCGTCGGGCATTTCTACGCCCTCTATCACAGGCGCGAGAGCTACGATATCTGTGACATAGACCAACCCAACATCAAGTTCGTCTAAGGCGATTTTGTTTGCCAAAGCGCGAACATTTGGTTCTTCAGTCGCTAATCGGGGCGAAATGCCAGCTCCAACAAGTAATCGCCGTGCTAAATCACCACATGGCACCCCGGCAGTGCAGAGCCCCACTAGAAGGTCATCGCGTTCCAGGTCAACCAGAGAAGTAATTGCTTTAGGATTACCCGCTGAAACGGCAAGCGCCATGCGGTTCAGCGCAAATACCTGAACCGGGTCAACCACGAGGCCGACCGAACTTAAGGTCTCCATATTGCCCAGGTCGGCCGACGCAAAAATATCGGCCGGTGCACCCTGTGAAATCTGTTCACGCAACAGGCCACTACCGGCAAAATTAAACTCCACCCTAACCTCGGGGTGAGCCAGCTCGAAGTCTTCTTGAAGCGACGCAAAGGCATCGGTGAGCGAAGCGGCCGCGAATACTAGAACTGGTTCATCTTCAGATGACGAACTTGTGCACGCCGAGCTCAACACTGCGAAGACCACCAACAAGATGTAAATCTTCCCGCGTTTCACTGGTGCGACAAACCTTCAATTAGCTGACATTGTGGTTATCTTTTTGGCCCACGATCACGTCGAACACTAGTTTTCTGGCCTCGAATTGTGGTCCGGCTTAGAACCTTAATCACTTCATCGGCACTGCGGGCTGGCACTTCAACCGTTGTGAAACGCGATGCCACCCGAATGGCACCAATATCTTTCCCGTTGAGACGAGTTTCATTCGCGATGGCACCGACCAAGTCGGCAGGGCGAAGCCCTGAGCTCTTGCCAATACCTATGTACAGACTTACCACGTCGCCGCTCAGTTTGTACCCCTTTGTTCCACCACGGCGATCGCGTTCGAAACGCTGATTTTTCCCTTTACCCGTTCGTTCACCGCGGGCTGATCGCTCGTTGTTGTGACGTCGTTCAACTGGTGGTATTTCAACATCATCGTCGACACCGACGCTGTGATCATAAGCAAGCTTCAAAGCACCCAGTGCCACTTTCCGTAAGTCTTCTTCGCTGGTGAGCTCATCAAGCAAGACTTCAAAATCGGCGGCGGCTGAAATATCGACTTGGCTGATCTTGGTGCTGAGGCGAGCTAGTCGATGCTGTTTCAAGTCTTCAACCGACGGGACGTCTTTCGGCGCCAGAGAAATTTTTTGGCGGCGTTCAATATTGGAAAGCTGTCCAAGTTCCCGCGGGTAACACAGCGTCAGGGCTACACCTGAACGACCCGCTCGACCTACGCGACCAATTCGATGTGTGTACGTTTCCGCCGACGAGGGCGGTTCGAAATTCACCACGTGAGTCAACACATCAACGTCTAAACCACGCGCCGCAACATCGGTTGCCACCACCAAATCAGCTGAACCAGAACGTAAACGGTTCATCACTCGATCCCGCTGAGGTTGGTCCATGCCACCATGAAGTGCCTCGGCACGATAGCCGCGCTGGTTGAGTGTTTCGGCCAAGGAATCGACTTCGATACGGGTGGAACAAAATACGAGCGTCGCGGTTGGCGCTTCCACATCCAATATGCGGCCGAGAGCCTGATTTTTGAAACCACGAGGCACCAGATATGAGCGCTGTTCGATCAGCGGGCTATCGCCCACCACCTTTTCTTTCGCCACCTGGATTCGTTGCGGGTTAGAGAGATAACGACTCGCAATATCGGTAATGCGACGAGGTAACGTGGCCGAGAACAAGACCGTCTGGCGCTGTGGCGGCGTCGCTTCCATGATGGCGTCCAGCTCATCGGCGAAACCCATGTCCAACATTTCATCGGCTTCGTCAAGGACCACTACCTCAAGGTCATCGAAATTTAAGCTGCCCCTTTTCAGATGATCCAAAGCTCGACCGGGGGTGGCGACCACAATGTGCATGCCACGATCGAGTGCTGCCATTTGGCGACCAATTGGCGCGCCACCGTACACAGCCAGCACCTGAACTCCCAGCTGGCGGCCATAATCGTGAATAGCTTCAGCCACCTGGACTGCCAGCTCGCGTGTGGGTACCAGAACCAAGCCAATCAAACGGATTGGGCCACCCTTGGTCGGCAACATCTGCAACATTGGGAGCGAGAACGCGGCCGTCTTACCCGTACCGGTGGCAGCACTGCCAACCAAATCGCGCCCGGTCATAAGTACCGGAATCGCCTGTTCTTGGATGGGGGTTGGTTCTTCAAAACCAAGGTTCTCGAGCGCTAGAACCAGCGCGGGCTTCAAGCCGAGATCGGCAAAACTTGGCCGCGACTCGATCAATTCTGGTTCTTGCACGAGGAAATATCTCCAAACAGGGGAAGGTACAGCAGCTACAAAGCTTAAATAGTTACGGCTAGGCCGAGGTGGTGAGTGCCCAAAGACCACTACGCCAACGCCGATAAAGCACACCAAAGCGTAACCACATAAACCCAAAAAACGCCCACCAGAGCCATTGAATTGCCAAATTCTGCCAAACAACGAGCACCACGAGAATCAGGTAACCAACGGCGGCGATGAGCATCGCTTTCGCCAAGAACGTCATGTCGCTAGCACCAATCAAAAGCCCATCTAGCACAAAGGCCAGCCCGTTAATGGGCTGAGCTACCGCCGCTACCAACAACAAACTGCCAGCCAGGGCGGCCACTTGGGCGTCGTTCGTAAACCAGTAGGGAAGGAAACTATGCAACGCCACGATAGCTACCAACGCAAAAGCACCAGCGGCGAAGCCCCATTGGAGCATGCGAGTTCCAACCGCCTTAGCTGACGTCAATTCACCTGCTCCCAGGAAGCGTCCAATCATCGCCTGGCCTGCAATAGCAATGGCATCGAGCGACATGGCTGCAAAGTTCCAAATTTCAAAGGTCAATTGATGAGCACCCAAGGCCGTGGCACCGTGTCGAGCCGCAGCGGCCGTTGTAGCCACAATCGCTCCTCTCAAAGCAACGGTGCGCAAGAAAAGATCGCGACCCACCAAACCCAACTGACCAATCGTATGCCAATCAGGTTTGACTCCAATCGAATACTGCTTTATACCCCGGTGTATAACATACACATACCAGCCAGCCGACAAATATTGGGCAATTACCGTGGTTAAAGCTGAAGCGCCGATGTCGAAGTTGAATCCATAAATTAGTATCACTTCCGCTACTAAATTAAATACTGCTGAAACCACCGCTACAAATAGTGGTGTTCGGGTGTCTTGCAGGCCACGCAAATAGCCTGTTCCGGCTAACACCACCAGCATGGCGGGTACGCCCAGCAAACTGATCTTTAAGTAGGTTCGAGCGAAGGAATGGAAATCAGGTTTCGAGCCAAGCCAACCCAACAAGTTGTCGCTGCCAATGAAGAAAACGGCTGCCACGACGACACCAATCATGAAGGCCAGCCACAAACTTTGCACTGCCTGATGGGCAGCCCCGGCCAGGTCATTGGCGCCCAGCTTGCGACTGACAGCAGCCGTAGTGCCATAGGCTAAGAATATGAAGATCGAATAGCCGACCAACAATATGGTGGAGGCCAAGGCTAAGCCGGCCAAACGATCAGTACCTAACCGGCCAACAACCGCTGTATCTGCCAAAATATACAGCGGTTCCGCCAGCAAAGAACCCAACGCCGGAATTGCTAATCGCAGAATTTCAGCGTCAATACGCTTTTTCGAAAGGTTCACCCGGTTGATGTTTAATTCTAGCTCGACCTAAACCGAACCTCGCAGCATGGCGGCTTGCGCGACTCTTTCTACCGCCACAATGTAAGCCGACTCTCGCAAGCAACAGCCTCTAGTTTCAGCCACTTCTTTCACTTCGCGATAGGCGGTAGTGAGCGTATGTCGCAGCTCATCGTAAATTCGTTGTTCCGCCCATTGCTTACCCTGCGTATTTTGAACCCATTCAAAATATGAGACCGTAACGCCACCAGCATTGACCAAAATATCAGGGACGAGATGGATACCCTTATCACGCAAAATCTCGTCGGCTTCAGGGGTAACCGGGTGGTTAGCAGCTTCCATAATGATCTTCGCGTTGACCGAGTCAGCATTTTCAATGGTGAGAACCTCGCCCGTAGCGGCAGGTATTAATACCTCGGTTGCCAACGCTAGAAGTTCATCACCAGAAATTGATTCTGCCTTTTCGAATCCGTCGAGTCGTTCAGCCTGCGCGTAATGAGCTTTCAGCTTAGGTACATTAATTCCATTCGGAGAGTAAATAGCTCCATTAATATCTGAAATTGCGACCACCTTGTAACCCTGCTCAAAAGCGTGTTGGGCGGCCCAAGCGCCAACATTGCCGAATCCTTGTATAGCTACGGTGGTTTCACCCGGATGCGACTCGTGATCTTTTATTACTTCGTTCAGAATTGAAATCACACCTCGCCCGGTAGCGGCCTCACGTCCGGGCGAGCCTCCAAGCGCCACCGGTTTTCCGGTAACCATGGCGGGGGAGAGCCCCTCAAGTTGTTCATATTCGTCTAACAGCCAAGCCATGACCTGGGCATTCGTTCCCATGTCGGGAGCTGGAATGTCGAGATTCGCCCCGAAATCGCGCCGCATGGAACGGGCATAACTGCGGGTTAGTCGCTCGAGCTCAAGCTTAGATAAATCGTGTGGATCAACCTGGATTCCACCTTTGGCACCACCAAAAGGCACGTCTACCAAAGCCGTTTTCCAGGTCATCAGCGACGCCAAAGCCCGTACCTCTTCGATGTCGGCGCTCGGATCGTACCGAATACCACCCTTGAACGGGCCACGGGCATTGTTGTGTTGCACTCGATAGCCGATAAAAACCTCTAAAGTGCCGTCGTCCCTCCGCAAGGGCACTTCAGTCCGAACTTCTCGCTCCGGCGTAGACAATACCTGTCTAGTTGAATCCGACAATCGACAGACGTCAGCAGCAATAGAAAAGTAATGGTTTACGGCCTCAAGTGGAGTCATAGGCACTACCGTAGGCACCCCTCGGTCAAGAATCACACTACGTAGCCAAAACCTTTGCCTGGTGGTCGTGGGTTTTCGTTCTAGTCGACCGCTTCAGTAATATAAGTCACGTCTACAGCATGAAGTTGTCGAACAAAATGGGGGATTAACGTGTCGGACGACGAGCTCAAAGAAGGTCGCCAAGACAACGAAACCGAAGCCGCCTTTCGGTCTAAAGTACGCGCTTGGTTTCACGATAACGTGCCAGCCAAGAGCGACGGAGCACAAGAGTCAACCGAAACAAGGCACATTCCAGGACCGATCGCGCCTCGCCCTAGACCAAGCCCAGAAGAAGAACTGGCAGTTACCAAGCAGTATCAAGCAGCTCTTTACGATGCAGGGTTAGCTGGACTGACCTGGCCGAAAGAATTCGGTGGCCAAGGTTTAACGAACCGTTATCAGGAGATCTTCAACGAGGAGGCGGCTAACTTCCGCCTGCCGCCCACGGTATTAACCATTGGTCTTGGAATGTGCGGTCCCACCATCTTGGAGTGGGGCAATGACGAAGTTAAGAAGCGTTACATTCCACCAATGCTGCGCGCCGATGAAATATGGTGCCAGCTCTTTTCAGAACCCGGTGCTGGCTCAGATGTTGCTAGTTTGGCTATGCGCGCCGACCGTGATGGCGATGAATACATCTTGAACGGTCAAAAGGTATGGACATCAGGTGCACATTACAGCGATTTCGGCGTAGTAATAGCTAGAACCGACCCTGAACAACCTAAACACCGTGGCATCACCATGTTTATTGTTGATATGAAAGCACCCGGGGTAACCATTCGTCCATTAGTGCAAATTACGGGTGGCTCTAACTTTAATGAGGTGTTCTTTGACAACGTTCGAGTTCATGAATCTCACCGTTTAGGTCCTGAAAATGAAGGCTGGCGTGCCGCGGTCGCCATGCTCGCCAATGAACGAGTGGCCATTGGTTCTGGTAGCGGTGCACGCAGTGACCCGCTAAAGCCATACGTTGATTTGGCCCGCGCCAAAGGAGTTGATGGTGACCCTGTGATTCGCCAGCGTTTAGCGAAACTGTATTCACGCCAACGCGTCCTTTCATTCATAGGGCTTCGAACCCGCGCCGCGGTAAAATCAGGCCAAGCACCGGGGCCAGAGGGTTCCATTGGCAAGCTTTTTGGCGCCCTGCTCAGCGCCGACGCTGCTGATTTGGGGGCTTCGCTAGCCGGTATGGACGCCGCCGCCTGGGACGACGACCAAACCGATAGTCGTTGGGCAATGGCTGTAGTGGCCGCGCCCGGTGGTGCGATCGCCGGTGGCACCAACGAGGTGCAACGCAATATTTTGGGCGAGCGGGTACTGGGCTTGCCTAAAGAGCCGCAAGTCGACCGCGACGTTCCGTTCCGCGAGTTAAAGGTTGGTACGCAGCGCTCTTAGGTTTGGTCTTGAGGTAAAGACCAATCGATCGGCGGTCGACCGGAGCTAGTTAGTGAAGCATTAACTCTCGAGAAAGGTCGACTGCCGAAAAAACCTCGGTGTGCTGAAAGAGGTGAAGGATGAGCGCTTTCGATAATGATGTGCCGAGAGTCATCAATTAGCGCTTTCTTAGATCTGGCGGAGGCACCCCAAAGAACGAAGACCACCGGCTCGACTTTGTTAGACACCACCCGAATGACTTCGTCGGTGAACGACTCCCAACCTCGGCCTTGATGCGATCCAGCTTCTCCTGCCCGCACGGTCAAGGTGGTGTTTAGTAGCAATACGCCCTGGGCAGCCCACGCCGAAAGATCACCGCTTTTGGGCACGGGCAGACCTAGATCGTTCTCGCGCTCCGCCAGCACATTTCGCAGCGATGGCGGCAAGGGCACACCGCTCGCCACTGAGAACGCCAGACCGTGCGCCTGTTTCGGACCGTGGTACGGATCTTGCCCTAAAATAACGACCCGCACCGATTGGTACGGGGTCGTATGTAAAGCCCGAAAGACCTGCTTATCGGGGGGATATACAGTGTTGGTACTTCGCTCTTTGGCTACGAAAGCTTGAAGCGGACCCCAGTAGGGTTGTTCAAATTGGTCCCGCAAAAGCGGGTTCCAGTCAGTTGTTGGCACAACCCCAGTGCGATCCGTTTCAGTCGTTGCTTACCCGTGCCAGCAGGTCAATCTTTCGTTCTTCAAATTCATCTTCGGTGATGAGCTTGGAATCGAATTGCGATTGCAGCTGCTCGACAGCTTCTAATAGTTCAGAAGCCGAAAGCGGTTTGTCACTATCGCCGATTGTCCACTCGGCGTCAACGGAAGTGGGTTCAGCCGGGATTTCATTACCTGGTGTTGGTTGTCCGAGTTTGCGTGCACGTTTGGCGGCGGCTTTAGCCTTTTTTGCCCGATCGCGCTGCAGTTTCTCGAACGTGGTGCGATTAGCAGCCATGAGTTCGTCCCTTTGCTAGACAGCTATAATAAAGATGGCGTGTGGAACGGTGAATAGGCGTTGTCAATACAAGATTTCTCAACGAACATTCTGAAGCGTTCTGGGTCACGCCACACGTTGAGCCATTCTAGCTTACGCTGCGTGCAATAACACAGATGGTTACCGTGTTTACCCTTGCGTCACCCAAGAATCGCAGGCGTCCACTCACCGTCGCCCAAGGGGATTCGTAACGGACCGTAGTAACGGCCTTGGGCCAGATCGCAGCCGAGTTCGCCAAGGAGGTCGCGTTGGATTGAAGTTTCAACCCCTTTGGCGATAGTGCCAATGCCAAGGGCGTGGGCGATGGCAATTACGGATTGTACAAAATCGCGGATCTCAGCCGAGGAAACAACGTCTCGAATGCAGCGTTCATCAAGCTTGATGTAGTTAGGGCGCAGCTCTTGTAACAATCGTAACGACATGGCGCTGGCACAGAAGTCATCGATTATGACTCTGACTCCGGCTTGTTGTGCCTCAACCAAGGTCGACTTTGTACTCGCAGGGTCGGCATTGAGCACCTCTTCAGTCACCTGGAGTGCCACAATCGAAGGATCTAGATGCGATGCCCGCAAGCCATTAAGCAAGGTGTCATTAAAATTCGGATGTAATAATTCAAGAGCCGAAACACCACCGCTTAACCAGCCCGGCACCGGTGCCGATATTTGGTCTGTGGTATCGCTCGGTCGGTGATTAGGTTCACGATAGGCGGGGTGTGCCTCGAGATATTCAAGAACCAAACGCAAACCTTTGGTGCCTAGCAGCACCGAAAGGTTATCTTCGGCTTCATTGCCCACAACTTCTTCAATATCAACAAGGCCTTGAACTGGATGTTGCCATAAGAAGACTGCCGCTACCGCTTCGATTTGATTGCTAGCAATACTGAATATTGGATCGACCGCGAACATTACTTCATCGTTTTCAATGGCAGCTTTAATTTGGCTCATTACTTCTTGATGACGGGAACCAATGGCCAGCATAGATTCATCGAACCAAACTGCACGGCTACGCCCCGCACGCTTGGCGGCGTACATCGCGGCATCAGCATGTTGCAATAATGAGTATGCTCCGGGATTTTCAGCGGTAACTAAGACCCCAATACTTGAATTTATAAATATATCGAAATTATTAATGTGAAATGGCGTTGCCAAAGCACGGTGAATTCGGTCCACAACGAGCTCTACTACAGCGGGAGACTCTAGATCTTCCACCAAGACCACGAACTCATCGCCACCTAAACGTGCCACGGTGTCGCCTGGTCGAATCGACTGCAGCAGGCGCTGTGAAACCTGGATCAACAATTCATCGCCGACATCGTGGCCATAACCATCGTTGACGGCCTTAAAGCGATCTAGGTCTACGAACAACACACCGTAGTGTCGTTGTGTTCTGATGCTACGAGCACCGGCTAGTTCTAGGCGATCGAGCATCAACGAGCGATTCGGCAAGCCTGTTAAAGCATCATGAGTTGCTTTATAGACCAGGTTCATTTCAGCCAGGCGCTGGCTACCGACTTCCCGGATCATTATTTGAGTGGCTTGTTCACCCTCCCACATTACGGGAGCGGTGCTGAACTCGGCGCTGGCGGTGCTGCCGTCACAGCGAGACAGATACTGCTCGGTAGCAACATGTAATTCCTCGGGTTTGTCCCAAGGCATGAAACCTTTTACATATGTTGTTACAGGTGTATCAACTACTTGTTCCGGTGTATTTGCACCCAAAAGATTCAATGCAGAGAAATTGGCAAATACTATTAACTCATTGCGCGAGATGATTATTGGGGTGGTAGTTACTTCTACTAAGCGACGATAGTCACGATCTCGTCTACGCATACTATCTTTAGCCTCAATTGAGGCAGTGATATCATTTAATGACAAAACGATGCTGGCCAGGTTAGGTTCTTGCAGCTGGTTGGTAACAACCGCCCGCACGTACCGTGGCGTACCATCAGCATGCAAAACCCGAAATTGTGTGGGGCCAGCGGTTAAACCAGGCGCAATCGTTCCGAGTTCACCCCTAACTGTTGCGTGATCATCGGGGTGAATAAGGGTTGTGGCGGTGATACCGATCAAGTCGGCGGCATCTTTGCCAAGTACTGACGCTAAGGCACCACCAGCAAAAGTTATGGACAGCGATGAATTTAATACCAGCAACGCATCACTAGAAACATCGGTCAAAGCACTCCACATATCGGAGCGCAAAATATCGTGATCGAGTTGCGGGGGCTCAGAGGTGTCCATGAGATACGAACCGTGCTTTGTTCGGCAGGCAACAGCGATACCTAGCAAGAATTAACGGCACCGTAATGCGAATTGTGGTGGGATGTTACGGCGCGTTTTCAAGCGCAATAACACTGCCAAGTAGCTATGGCAGCCGCCCCGAGTGCCAGAACTACATATCTGGTAATAGAAATAACCAAGCTGAGCGGCCTCTTAGGCATAGCGGCTGGCTTAGGTGGTCACTGATACTTCTCCGTCACCGGCCTGACGTTCCCAGGTAGCGAACATCTTGGCGTATTCACCGCCCAAGGCCACTAATTCTTCATGGGAACCAAGTTCAATGATTCCACCTTGATCGACTACCGCCAATCGATCGGCGCGCATGGCTGTGGAAAGCCTATGGGCGATGATAATTGCAGTACGGCCTTCCAAGAGTGTGTCAAGGGCCTGTTCGATCTTGACTTCTGACCGCAAATCTAGATTCGAGGTTGCTTCGTCTAAGACCAACACCCTGGGTCTGGCTAGGAAAGCTCTGGCAAGGGCCAAAAGTTGTCGCTCGCCCGACGAAAGTGACACGCCTCTTTCATGGCACGGACTGTGGATGCCCTCAGGTAGACGGTCGATTAAATCTTGCACGCCCACCGCCCGACAGGCAGCCAACACTTCTTCATCTGTAGCCTCAGGGCGGGCAAAGGCCACGTTGTCTCTAATCGAACCACCAAAAAGAAACGGTTCTTGCGGCACTATACCCAGTTGGGAACGAAGTGATTTCACACTGACATCTCGAAGGTTAAAACCATCGATGCTCACCACACCATCGGTGGGGTCATAGAACCTGATTACTAGGTTAGCTAAGGTCGATTTCCCGGCACCGGTGGGCCCCACCAACGCAAAGGTTTCACCCGCAGCAATAGTGAGGTTCACATTTTGGAGAACTGGTTTGTTCGGTACATAAGAAAAACTCACGTCATCAAAGCGAATTTCGCCGCGCACCGGCGGCAAAACCACGGCATCAACCTTTTCCGGTGTCGTTGATTCCGTTAATAAGAGCTCGCGCAATTTCGATAACGCAGCCTGTCCTGATTGATACGTATTGTACAAGGTCACCATCTGTTGAATGGGCGCGAAAAACGTATTCAGATAAAGCACAAAGGCAGTCAGTTTGCCAAGCGTAAGCTCCCCGCGCAGCACCATTCTTCCGCCGATTAGAAGCACCAATGCTTGACCAATAATGCCAACGACTTCGGTACCAGCACCGTAGGTGGCACCGACTTTGGCAGTGTAATTATTGGCTTCTTTGTAATCGCCCACAATATTGCGATGCTCAACCACATTTTGGTGTTGACGGTTGTGGGCCACCACAATTCGTACCCCAGAGAGGCTTTCTTGAAGATGCGCCAAGACATCCGCAATTCGCTCTCGAACCGCTTGGTAGCCTTTGTCGGAAGCACTGCGGAACCAAATTGTCATGGCCACCATGAAGGGCACAATGACTAACAGTGTGACCAAGGCCAGCTTCACGTTGTAGAAAAACAGCACAACCACAACGAAAATCAGGGTCAATCCCTGGACCACCATTTGCACCAGGCCATCGTGGAACAGTTGGGTGAGGCTCTCGACATCGCTTGTCATGCGAGTCATCAGACGTCCGGCTTTCTCTTCCGTAAAAAAAGCCACGTCGAGCCGCTGGAAATGTGCAAATACTCGTACCCGCAAGTCGTACATTAGCCGTTCTCCAACGCGGCCCGACCAGGCAACTCGCGCCCGAGCAGTTGCAATATTGAGAGCAATACTCAATAGATATAACGCTGCTACAACATAAATAACATTACGGTTGCCGTCGCCGCCCCCAACCCGAATACCGTCATCAATACCAATTTGAGTTAACAGGGGCCCCACTTGTTGAGCCGCAGTTTCCACTACCACCAACAAGAACGAACCGACGAGCGCTAACCAATGGGGTGCCAATATTGTACGAAGGCTAAGAGGTCGCCGATCGTAGCTGGAATGGCTAAAAGGAACTTCTGGGTCATCTTTTGCGACTTCTGTAGCTAATAACTCATCGACCTTGGTTTGAAGCTCCGGTGGAATCCCGGCAAAGGGCAGCCCGGCCGCGGCGCTGCTGTTGCGCCCGCCACCGCCAAAGCCTCCACCGAAACCACCGCCACCACCCATCATGCCCATGAGTTACCTCCCACAGACTGGCTTTGAACGTCACTCATTTGAGCAGCAGTAGTCTTGTTCTGCCTGGCCTCACGGGCCTTTTCACGTCGTTCTTGGTCTTCTTCCAGGTGCGCTAAAACGGCCGCGTAACGAGGTTCGGTACGCATCAATTCGAGGTGGCTACCCGAAGCCACTATGACACCGTCTTCTAACAGCACCACCCGTTCTGCCAGGGCGATGGTTGAGAGGCGATGCGCAATCACAATCGTTGTTCGCTCGACCATAAGCGAACTGAGAGCATCATGAATTAGCTCCTCGATTCGAACATCAATTGCTGAGGTAGCATCATCCAAAATTAGGACTTTTGGATTTACTACCAGGGTGCGAGCAATGGCTAGCCGCTGGCGTTGACCGCCCGAAAGGGTGTAGCCACGTTCACCCACCAAGGTCTCGTATCCCTTGGGTAGACGATCAATAAATTCGGCGGCGTTGGCGGCATTGGCCGCCGCTACGATTTCTTCCATGGTGGCATCGGGTCGGCCGTATGCAATGTTGTTGCGAATGGTGGTTGAAAACAAAAATGGCTCGTCTAGCACCATTCCAACGTGGTTTCGTAGGCTCGTTAGGGTTACGTCTTTAACGTTGTGGCCATCAACGAGAACTTCACCTGAGGACACCTCGTAAAACCGTTCTAAGAGTCTCGCTACGGTGGATTTCCCACTGCCAGTTCGGCCCACGATGGCCACCGTCTCACCAGGTTTTACTTCCAGGTTGAAGTTTCGCAGAACCTCATGGCCATTGGCATAGGTGAAACTTACGTTCTTGAAGCTGACAGCGCCTTCAACGTTCGTTAGGTCAATAGCACCCGGTCGATCCTCAATCTCAGGGGTTTCGTCCAAGATTTCATAGATTCGTGCTGCTGAGGCTGACGCACGTTGACTTTGCATCATGATCATGCCGATCATCCGAAATGGTGCCTGAAGCATGACCACATAGCTCGTGAAGGCGATTATGGCGCCGATTGAAATATCGTCACCAATTACCAAAAGGCTGCCGTATAACAACACCAGGGCGGTTGCTAAGCGGGGCAAATTTTCCATAATCGGGGCGTACTTGGCCCGAATGTCGATTTGCTTGGTTGTGGCCCAGCGCAAACGCTCGGCTGCACCTGCCAGCTTGTTTAACTGCTGACCCTCAGCTGCGAACGATCGAACCACTCGGGTTCCGGTAACGTTTTCCTCCACGATTGTTGCCACGTCGGCAGTACGGGCTTGTACCACCCAAGAAATTGGAAACATGTAGGAGCGCATGCGTAGACCGACAAAAAACACGAACGGCAACGGTAGAAGCGCCACAATCGTAAGACCCACGTGGATGGAAAGCATAAGGCTGAAGGCCATAACAAAGCTGATGCCCTGTAATGCCACCATGGGTGCAAACGTTAGAAACATCTGGACCGAACGGATATCCGAGTTGGCTCGAGAAATGAGCTGACCAGTTTGTACCCGGTCGAAAAAGCTGAACGACATTCGGGTGAGGTGCCGATAAATAGTGGTCCGTAGATCGTATTCCAGGCCATAAGCCACCTTGAACAGGAACAAACGGTAATACAGCATCGCCACACCACGAGCTACTGCCAGGGCCACCAAAATCCATACGTAATGGTTAAGGGGAGCAGCACGTCGTTCGAGTGCCACGTCGATGCCTTGCATCAAAACCCTTGGTACAGCTACTTGGGTCACCATCGAAACCACTGAAAGCGCCATAGCAGCTAGAAAGAGCCACTTGTTAGCCACCAAGAGCGGCTGCATACGGCGAATCCAACCTTTGGAGGCATCGGGGTCAATCTCGGCGCGTGGGGGAGGGTAACGCCCGACCACAGCATTGGGTTCAAATGGAGAAACCGGTTCGTCGAAATCTCGATTGCCGAGACGTTCGAAGTCTCGCTCCAAAGTGTTAGTTAAGGTCAATAGGTACTACCCATTCGTTAGAGACTCGTATAGTTAGTCTGCCATACCAAAATACGAATTGTGCGGAAAACTAAAGGTAGGTTGGCACACTTTGTACCAACCTACCTATAAGTGCTGTGTTTCTAGTGTGGTTCACCGACAAGGTTGGTGAACCGATTGCTTAGACGAAAGCCGAAGCAAACACCAGCGATACGATGGTCATAACCTTGATCAGAATGTTCATGGAGGGGCCAGAGGTGTCTTTGAAAGGGTCTCCCACGGTGTCGCCGACCACCGCAGCCTTGTGGGCCTCAGAACCTTTACCCCCATGGGCACCAGCCTCAATATATTTCTTGGCATTGTCCCACGCCCCACCCGAGTTGGCCATGAAGATAGCCAAGCAGAAACCCGAGACCAAGGCACCAGCCAGGAAACCACCCAAGGTGTCGATGTTGATGAAACCAATCACCAAAGGTACAACCACAGCCAGGGCACCAGGCAGCATCATTTCTCGCAGTGAAGACTTGGTGGAAATAGCCACACATCGGGCTGAATCAGGCTTCACACCTTCTTTACCTTCACGCAAACCCGGGATTTCACGGAACTGGCGCCGTACCTCTTCGATCATGGCGTTAGCAGCACGACCAACCGCATCGATGGTGAGAGCGGCGAAGAGGAAGGGCAACATGGCACCGATAAAGAGACCAACAAAGACCGGTACTTCACCCACGTTCAAAGAAAGCACAAAGGTTGGATCCGCCTTAGTCAGGGCTTCTTCGAAGCTCTTGAACAACGCTAAAGCGGTGAGAGCAGCCGAACCGACCGCGAAACCCTTGGCGATAGCAGCCGTGGTGTTACCTAATGAGTCGAGAGCGTCGGTGACCTCACGAACTTCAGGGTCGAGATGCGCCATTTCAGCGATACCACCGGCGTTGTCAGAGATTGGGCCATAAGCGTCGACCGAAACCACCATGCCCGTAGTAGCCAACATTCCAATGGCCGCGAGCGCGATGCCATAAATGCCCAAACCCTCCAGGGTCTGTTGGCCACCCCAGTAAGCTACCAGCACACCCGCAGCAATGAGCAGTACCGAGGCTGCTACCGAAACCATACCAGCCGAGATTCCGCTCAAAATGGTGGTGGCTGGGCCAGTTTCACTTTGTTGCGCAATCTTCTTGACAGGACCGAACTCATCTGAGGTCCAGATTTCAGCGACTTTACCAATACCAAAGCCGACCACTAAGCCGCCAACTACCGAAATGGGTAGACCCCACCAGTTTTCAAACCGATCGACATCTCCGAGTTGAGGTAGAGCGATGGTATGAGAGTCGTTAAAGACCCAGAAGCCAGCGGCGAAGGTACCGATAATGGTGAGCAACATGGCCACGTTCGTACCACGATGTAAGGACTTAGAGAGCGCCGAAGCTTCGGTGCTATCGCCAGATTTCACAGCGAAAGAACCGATAATCGAGGCCACCATTCCAACCGCGGCAATCAACATCGGGAAGATTAACAAGTTAATGATGCCAGCATCGCTTGCTTGGTCAGCGGTAATACCAACACCCATAAAAGCGGTTAGCGCAATTGGGGCCACAATCGAACCGGCATACGACTCGAAGAGGTCGGCACCCATGCCAGCCACGTCACCTACGTTGTCACCTACCAAGTCGGCAATGGTGGCGGGGTTGCGAGGATCGTCTTCGGGAATCCCGGCTTCAACCTTGCCCACCAAGTCGGCACCCACGTCGGCAGCCTTGGTGTAAATACCGCCGCCCACACGAGAGAACAGGGCGATCGAGGAAGCACCGAGGGAGTAGGCGGTCACGATGTCGAAAGCGTCATCTGCCTTAATCACCTTGACGATCAGAATGTAAACGATCATCAAACCGGCTAGTGCCAAACCAGCCACGGTGAAGCCCATAACGGCACCACCACGGAAGGCCAGTGGCAGGGCCTTAGGCGCACCACCGGTTTTGGCGGCTTGGGCCACACGGGCGTTAGCTAAGGTGGCCACTTCCATGCCGACGTAGCCAGCACCAGCTGAAAGCACGGCACCAAATACATAAGCCAAAGCACCAAGTGGTGCCACGAAAACGCCCACCAGGACCATCATGACCACCACGAAAACGGCTACGTAGCTGTATTCCTGGCGAAGAAAGGCCTTGGCTCCATCCTGGATGGAGGTCATAAGGTCGACCATCCGGTCGTTACCCGGGTCTTCCTTCTTAACCGCAGCGTAGAAGAACGCGGCAAGCCCAAGGCCTGCAATCGCGCTCAACAGCGCTAGTAAGGGTATGGAATCCACTCTTTACTCTCCGTTTATTTATGGGTGATTACTAGGTTCAGGACGAACACCTGGCCAGCCAGCATGGGGCCAAGTACGCGGTCCTTTTTCTAATTTTCGACGACCCGAAACTAGGTCGCAGACCCCACCAGGTCAAACACCCTCGCTATAAAACCGGGCCTTTAGTCCCGTAGAAATTCTGTTACACACGTCACAAAAGTGGGAATGTCGGCGGTACCAGCCATTTCGCGAGCCGAATGCATCGAAAGCTGCGCCACACCAACATCTACTGTTGACACGCCCAAACCAGCGGCACTTAGTGGTCCAATGGTAGAGCCACAAGCCAGGTCGGTACGGTGAATATAGCGTTGGGTTTTCACGCCAGCCCGCTCAGCCGCCAGCTGGAACGCGGCTACCGACAAGGCGTCAGAGGCATAACGTTGGTTAGCGTTGATTTTGATCACGGGACCACCGTTGATTTGGACATGGTGGTTCGGTTCATGCCGATCGGGATAGTTGGGATGTATCGCATGCGCCATGTCAGCCGAGAGCAGTTGTGATCCGGCCATAGCCGCTAGATAATCGCTCCGGCTACCACCACGGCTTAATACCGACTGCTCAAGCAGGTGAGCCAAATACGAGCTCACGGCACCAGTCTGGGTGGTGCTGCCCACCTCTTCATGGTCAAACAAACACAATACGGCCACACTGTTTTGGTCGCCGGAAGCTACCAGCGCTTCAAAAGCGGCTAAGCCAGCATGGGTCGACACTAGATTGTCGAGCCGGGGAGCAAAAATAAACTCGGCGTCACGACCACCTACTACCGAGGGTGTGAGGTCATGCAACATTATGTCCCAACTCAAAACGTCGGCTGGCGCAACTCCTAGGCGTTCTGCCAAAAATTCGCTGAATTCACCTTCGTGGCTTTCGCCTAAGGCCCAAACCGGCACCAGGTGCTGTTGTTTGTTAAGCAGCAAACCCTTATCGTTAACCTCTCGGTCTAGGTGAATTGCCAGTTGAGGCACCCGCAAGATTGGTTCATCGACCTTCACCAGACGAGTCTCATAGCCTGCCGCGACCTCGCTATTTCGTAGTGCCACCCGACCAGATAGACCCAAATCACGGTCTAGCCACGAATTGACCAGTGCCCCTCCGTATACTTCAACCCCTAATTGACGCCATCCTGCACGACCAGTCTCGGGTAGTGCTTTGACGCGTAAGTTGGGACTGTCAGTGTGAGCACCAAACAGTCGAAAGGGTAGGGAAGCCGCTGCATTGGCAGGTGCCGCCCAAGCAATTACCGAGCCACCAAGTTGTGCCACCCCGTGACTAGCGCCCGTGGTTGGGGCACCCGGATCGAAATGAACGAACCCGGCCGCTAGTAGGCGCTCGGTAACGTTTTCTGCGGCATGATACGGCGATGGTGAGGTGTCAATGAATTTCAATAGATCGACAACCGCGGGTGCCACCGCTGGGCGCGCTGCGCTCGCATCAGCACTGATGGTCATGTTTAAGGCTCCTTAGTTTCAAGTAAACCACGGCGCAATAGGCCATAAAGTTGGGTAATCACTTCGAAGGCTGGCCGCTCCGAAACTGCGATTAGCTCGGCCACCGAAACCTGGGTATCTATAAGCAGCAGCAGTTCATATTCAGCACGGTTTAGCGTTACCGATGGCATATCGGCTGGCAGTGTTTTCGCCCGCCGAAACTCACTTTGAGTATCAGGAATAGCCTCGGCTATCTGACGCCATTCGCCAACTCGAGTGTTTAGGTCACTTAGAACATCTTCATATAGAAAACCGGGGTCGATGGCCAGGCGATGAGATACACCAGGTAGAAATTCAAACTCGGTGTCACCGGGTACCAAGAGTTCAAATAAGGCGGTGATGACATGTTCATAAAGCACCTCGCGCATAGCCCCATGGTCAACGCCCGCTTCAACCAATGCCACTAGCGCGCCACCAGGTCTATTACCGCCGTTAGACAAAGCCGAAAGCCATGTTTCTTCATCCACCAATTCGGCTGAAACCAAGTCGGCACCTAAACGTTCTTCAGCAGTGGTGACCAAATTGATGTAGGGAGGTTCGACCACCATCACGCCGCGTTGCTCACCTCGAAGCACCAATGCTCCAGGGTTGCCGGCATCGAGCAAACTTTGCAATACGCTCGCAATATCGAGCTCATCAAGACGTCCCGTCAGGCGGCTTTCATGCGACCCCATAACTGGCACGTTAGCTTGCCTAGCTGCCCCACCCCATAAAATCTGTACCTCAGATACTTAGAAACGACTTAAATAGATGCAGGTGTGGCCGATGAGGGGAGGTATGGGCAAACTAGACCCTCACACCATATTTTTCATTACGCCGATTTATGAGGCTTAGATGCTACGAAATTCAACCGTTGGCACGAAACTGATGGCCGTTATCTTGCCGCCATTGCTAGTTCTAGTGGGGATTACCGCCTACGGAGTGCAAGACCGTTTCGCGGTAGCCCATCGAGCCGAAGACGCCAGCTTTGCGGTTTCTATGCTGTGGGCAGGACGCCAATTGACAAGTGAGCTTCAAATCGAGCGTATGTGGTCGGCGCTTTTGTTAGAAGGTTTGCCGGTATCCAACGAGCTCTCGGAACAACAAGCCATCACCGACCGCAGCTGGACGTTGTATCTAACCTTGGCGGCGCAAGTTACCGACGACGTGGTATATCAACCCATGGTAGAACGCTCGGTTACGGCGTTGCGCGACCTGCAAAGCGTGCGCTCTTCGATTCAAGATTCAAGCCGCGACCTCTTTGGTGCTTTCGACTGGTACGGAAATGCCATCAACCAGATCATCAGCATGGGTACCGGTGCCGTGGGTTCGGTACCTGACGCCCAGGGCTCGCTCGATTTGAGCACCTATGTTTCTTACGCCCTAGCACAAGAAGCCTATGCCAAACGGGCAACCAACCATCTAGCGGCCCAAGGAGCTGGCAGCTTCGACGCCGCCGGCAAAATGTGGCGTTTGGAGCGTTCGGCCAACAATCGTGCCTTCCAACAAGAACAGTTGCTTTACAGTTCAGCCAATCCGGCCCAAACCGAGGCCTACAACGACCTATTGAATTCGGCTGAAGTGCAACGTTCGCTTAGCTATCAAGACGGTATTTTCGAGTTGATCCGACCATCGGTTAACCAAGGCGACGGTACATTAATTGCTGAGCCAGTGCTATTAACCCCTGAAGTAGTGGGCCAAAACGGGCCGGTGGGCCAGACGAGCCCGGTCACGCCGATCGAGTTCATAGAGATCGTGACAACTCAACTGTCAACCTTGGACCAGTTCGGGGCGCAAGTACTTACCAGCGTGGATGAAAGTGTGCATGCAAGTCATGCCAACGCCAAAAACACGGCTTGGAAATTCATCGTTGGAGCACTGGCTGGTCTGGTTATTTCGGCGCTACTGGCGCTGTTGTTAACCAGACGTATAACCCGTCCAATTCGTAAGCTCAACAAGGACGCCCGCGAACTCGCAACTGAACAAGTTCCAGCATTGCTTGAGAAGATGAAATCGCCAGAAGGCCTGCCGGAATCGACTGAACTTAAGCTGCTCTCAAGCGCTCGGCGCGATGAGCTAGGTCAACTTGCCCGCTCATTCGATCGGGTACAGACGGCAGTGCTTGAAGTCGCCGAAGAGCAGTCGGCGTTGTTGCATAAAGGCATTAGCGACATGTTTGTGAACATTGCTCGACGCAACCAATCGCTAATCGATCGTCAAATTGAATTTATCGACCAGCTGGAAACGAAAGAGAAAGATCCCGAGCTCCTAGAATCTCTATACAAACTTGATCATCTAGCTACTCAAATTCGCCGTAACGACGAATCTTTGTTGGTTCTGGCCGGAGTAGAAACCGGACTGCGCAGGTCACGACCGGTAGAACTACGTGATGTGATCCGTATGGCCATGGGTGAAATTGAAGAGTATCCACGGGTGAAGCTAGAGCGGATCGACCCCGTATTAATTATGGGCAACGCGGCCAGCAATGTGGCCCACATTTTGGCCGAACTAATGGAGAACGCAACCACTTTTTCACCACCGGAAAGTCCAGTGGTAATACAGGGGGTGGCGGAGGATGACGGCACGTACACCATTGCCATCACCGACCATGGCATCGGCATGACCCAAGACCAGATCAATCACCTAAACGCACTATTAAAGGAACCGCCTCTGGTAGGGCTTAGTTTGAACCGTGATTTAGGCTTGGCTATTACCGCACGACTGGCAGTTCGCCTTGGTGCGACCGTTGTCTTGTCATCAACGGCTACCGGCGGGGTAGAGGCGGTTATAAAACTACCTAGCTCGATTGTGCCCAAAGCCGATCCTTTGGCCGACCAGGCGTTACCACCTCGTGCATTCCGACCAGCCATAGATGTACCAGCGATTGACCGAACAACCGGCGTTGATTCAACACCAACCGAGCTGACTTCGATAGCCACTGAGCCCACGGTTACAAAAGAGCCACCGAAACGAGCACTGACCCTGGTGACCTCGGCCAAAGACGACACCGATCATTTAGTCGAGAAGCAGGCCGAGAGCGCTCAATACGACCTCACCAAGTTCACCGAAGCCGGTCTCGTACGACGCAAGCCTCTGCCAAAGCGAACCTCAGCGACCGAAACGCCTCCGGCTACGGCGCCCCCGGCTATGGCCACTTCGCCATCAGAAACGAAAACCGACGTGGGCGCTGAATTAGGTAGCGGCCCCGACATTGGCGCTAGGGAAGAACCAGCCGAGGCTGGCGGCGCTAAGCGTTCGCAACGTTCTCCTGAAGAGGTTCGGGAAATGCTTTCACGTTATCGATCGGGACTGCGCCAAGGGCAAAGCGCTGCTGCTACGCCTACCAAACCCACCAACGATGCCGAGGATCCGCAATGAGTGAAATGAGCGCTTCTGCAAACAACGTCAACTGGTTGGTTTCTAACTTCGTAGAACGCGTTCCGGGGGTGCGTGAAGCGGTTGTCGTGTCCTCCGATGGCTTGCCAATTGCAGTTTCCACTGGCATTAGCCGCGATACCGCCGATCGCTACGCCGCAGTCGCTTCGGGTTTCATTGGCTTGGCCCATGGCGCAACGGCGCGTTTCGATGGCGGTGCAGTTAACTCAATTATTGTCGAGATGGAACACGCGTTTTTCTTTGTGACCGGAATTAGCGATGGCTCAGCCCTAGCTGTAGTCGCCTCTGCCAACTGTGATGTGGGCTTGGTCGGCTATGAAATGGCGCTACTGGGGGAGCGCGCTGGGCGCGCCTTGACCCCGCAGCTTCGAGCTGAACTACAAGGAAACCTTCCCTATGGACACACCTGAGAACGACGATGAGGTGAACCGGCCGGAACAAGCGAACGGCTTGGGCCTTCGGATACCCCCTTATACGCTCACCGGCGGTCGAACCGTTTCCAACGTTCATCTCGAGGTTGAAACCATGGTAGTGGCCAGACCAATTGGCATCTCCAGTAGCTTCGAGCTCCAACCCGAACATCACCAAATCATTGAGCTGTGTGCCACCGCGCAATCGGTAGCCGAGATTTCGGCACTCTTAGGTTTGCATTTGGGAGTGGCCAGGGTGTTAACCGGCGATCTCATTGAAAACGGTTATCTGGACATTAACCACGAAACCGTCAATGAGCGGCCTGATTTGCGTCTATTGGAAAGGGTACTCGATGGCCTCCAAACCCTTTGAAACCAATCCAAACGGCACACTTCGGCACCCCAACGATCATGAGCACCAGGCGATAACCGAGCCCGGCGGCCTACCCACGTCGGTAAAAATTGTGGTGGCAGGAGGTTTCGGTGTTGGCAAAACCACTTTCGTAGCATCGATCTCTGAAATTGAGCCTCTGACCACCGAGGCCATTCTCACCGAAGCTAGTGAGGGCATCGACAATCTAGCCGTATCTACCGGCAAGAGCTCGACCACCGTGGCCATGGACTTCGGACGAATTTCGCTGGCTCAAAACCTAATTTTATATCTCTTCGGTACTCCGGGTCAGCCGCGATTCCATTTCATGTGGGATGACCTAGCCCGCGGTGCTATTGGGGCTGTAGTCCTGGTTGACAGTAACCGCCTTGAAGAATCGTTCGCGGCTGTTGACTATTTTGAAGAGCGCGATCTGCCCTTTGTGGTGGCTCACAACGTCTTCCACGATGATGAGAAACACACCTTGGTAGAACTACAAGAGGCCTTAGCAGTTAGCGACACTGTTCCTATGATTGCCTGCGATGCTCGCAGTCGGGAATCAACAAAAGCCGCCTTAATCACCTTGGTTCAACACGCCCTATCAAAAGCAACAGCTTGACCTCAAGATTTGAATTCTCGAGGTCAAGCTGTTTTGTCACTACCAAACGATTAAGCAGATAAGTCTTTAGTCGAAGGTAATTACGCTTCGTGCCACGCTGCCTTGCTTGAGGGCGTCAAAGCCTTCATTAATTTCGTCGAGTTGAATCCGCTGAGAAACCAACTCGTCGAGCTTCAAGCGACCATCCATGTAGAGGTCGATGTAGCGGGGCATATCGATGCGGAAACGGTTGGAACCCATGTTGGAACCCTGAATCTTCTTCTCACCGAGGAAAGAAACACCAGGCAATTCAATATTCTGGCCGACCGGAATCATACCGATAATAGTGGCTGTACCACCGTTGCGAAGCATGTGAAACGCCTGCTCAGCAGCGACCTTTAGCCCAATGGCTTCAAAAGAGTAATGCACGCCACCTTTGGAGAGCTCAAGCACCTGAGCTACCGCGTCGCCGTTGCTGGCGTTCACAAGGTGGGTAGCACCAAATTCACGAGCAAGCTCGAGCTTGTTGTCGAGCATGTCGACCGCAATGATTTGGCTCGCGCCAGCAATGCGGGCACCTTGAATGGCATTTAAGCCAATACCACCAGCGCCAATCACAGCTACCGAAGAACCAGGTTCAACCTTAGCGGTGTTGAAAATAGCGCCCAGACCGGTGGTGACGCCGCAACCGATGAGCGCAGCACGGTCAAGTGGCATATCTTCACGGATCTTTACCAGGCCGTGTTCGTGGATGAGCATCATCTCGGCAAAGGACGACATCTTCAAGAACTGATGGACTGTTTCGCCGTCACGTGACAAACGTGGGTCTTCGCCCGGAGCGCGGTTGGTGGATTCCGCATCTGAGCAAATCGAGAGGTGTCCAGTGAGGCAGTTCTCACAATTACCGCAGTAAACCGAGAGGCAAGTGATTACGTGGTCACCCGGCTTCACGTAGGTGACCTCACTACCCACGGCTTCAACAACACCAGCTGACTCGTGCCCGAGCACGGCCGGTGTCATATATGGATACTTACCTTCCATAAAGTGAAGGTCACTGTGGCAAAGGCCAGCCGCCGCCACCCGAATTAAGACTTCTCTGGGGCCAGGGCTACCGATTTGAATCTCTTCAATATCGAGCTGACCAGGGATACTATTTAGAACTGCTGCGCGCATGGGTTGGATGCTCCCCCTCTGAGTTACATGGCTCGTACATACTGCCACATGTGAGAGCGGTCACACTAGAAAGGGCGCGCTTCGATAAAACCGAGGGCCTCATCTATGAAGGTGAAGTCTTTTGGCGTGCCAAAATGGTCAACGCGGGGCAACAACAAAAAACGAGCATCGGGGAGAGCTTCCACCAGCTCGTCAGCTGGCATTACGAAATCTTGTTCGCCCACCACTACCAGCGCCGGTGCGCTGACCTTGGCTAAATCGTCGCGTGTCAATGCCGGTGACTCGCGACGCATGAATGCTGCGAGGGCCTTGGGATCGTTATCGGGTGTGTTACCTAAGGAATTGAAATGAGCCAAGACCATATTGTCAGGATCGAAATCACCCTCTACAGCCCGGGCAATGGCGTCACCACCTTCTCGGGCAAACACGTTCTTACCAATTCCCGCCAGCACAATGCGACGGAATCGGTCGGGATGAGCACTGGCTAAGGTCAACAGAACCCGGGCACCCATAGAAAATCCGATGGCATCTACTGGTTCGTCGGGGAGCTGCGTCAGTACAGCTTCCTCCAGATTCTCGTAATCGGCTGGATCATGTGATTTGGGGGCGTTGCCGTGTCCCAATAGATCAACCGCAATCACTTCGCGGCCGGCATCATTAATGAGATCGATCCAGCCTGGTTCGCGCCAAGTACGTTCGGCTGAGGTGGCAAATCCATGAATCAGTACAACAGGCGAGTTGGTCATTCGGCAAGCTTAGTGTCGCGACCGCTACGGTGATTCGCTACTGCCAGCAAAGCCATTAATATCACGGCCGAAAAGGTCAACTGATGCACACGTTCAAAGTGTTCTGGCCACATTGATTCCACCGGATAGCGCCAGCGCCATTGCAACAGCACGATGTAGGTGGCAGAGGTTGTCACCATAAGAGCTGGAAGAACACCCAATCCTGGCCACAACTTTGGTTTCCATCGGCCCAAGGCCAACAGCATAAAGAGGCCCAAACCCCACCAAACTGAAACCAAAGCAGTCGCGGTCAAACCGCCGAATATTGCCATGGGCCAAGTAATGGAGCGTTTATGTGATGACCTGACAAATTCGGGCTCAGGCACGACATCAATGCTTGCTTGGGTGGTTACTTGGTCGGTTACTTGGGTGGTAGCCAAGCCACCTGCAGGTCCTAGGCTTCTTTTTCGTCGACGCCAAGAAAATCTGCCGTTTTCACTGCTACCGAAAACTATTAGTCCCACGCACAGCACAACCGCTATACCCGACACTGCAAGGGCCACGTTCACCGCACGTTGCGGCGTCCATCGAATTTCAACCTCGGTCGGAACTGAGTTCGGCTCGATCCACCAGCCCATTCCCCACAGATCATGCTGTTGTGGTTCACCGAGGCTCTCGCCGTTCACGCTGGCGTGCCAACCCTTGTTCCAGCTTTCATCAATTACCAGCCAAACCGGCTCCTCCCATGCTCCCACCGAAACATCGAACGATGAAGACGAGCTCCGGTTCCACTTAACTTCCGGCACAGCTTGGTGCTCTGTTATTGGGGAAACCTCGTTAGCTAAAACCAACTGGTCAATATTGAATCCGCTTTCACGACCTGGGGCAGACCGAATTATGTCTTCAACACCCGTCGTGGAAAACGTTTCTTCACAAAGGTTTACCTGAAATGGCTGCCCAGCCAACGCCTGGGTAGTTTCACCTTGAACCTTTACGCCAATAGGCTGCCCATTTAACGAAACTAAATCGTATCGACAACTCTCGTCTAACTGGGCAGGGTATGTAATTCCATCATGACCCGGTATCTCTATTTCCACCACGCCCACCGGTAATGCAATTTGTTGGCCAGAGTACCAATCGGTGGTGGTACGTTGGCTGACTTCGCTAAAGACAAATTTGAAATCATGCCCAACCAGGGGTCTGTCTAGTTCCAGATCAAAGTTGCTGGTGGCACCGACTGTGCCGGGATCAGCTGGATCCGGTAATTCGATCTCATCTTGATATTGACCGTCCACTTCAATAGCTACCTTGGTAGGAACGCTGTGGTGACCGTCGTTTACAAGAGTGATATTAAAGGTTTCTAGAGTAATTTCATCAGTAGAAACCACTTGTAGCCAGCTATTGGTCGGCTGGCCGAACACTGAGGTCCAAGCAGTGTCGGTATGGCCGTCGAAGGCCGCGGCAGCCCGGCTTTCCAAGCTGCTTGCTAAATGTGCGCTCGAGCGGAACACGAAGCCACCAGCTTCCAAGGTTGGAATTCCAACCAAACGGTCAATTAGTTCTTCAGGGGCCTGTGGCGATAATCGTGCCTCACCAGCCAAGGTCAAATCTATGGGTTCGGTGAACCCTAAGACCCGGCTAATTCGTTCTTCCGGATCGGCTCGAACAACATCCGAAGGATCAACCCACAAGCGATTAAGCACCACCCGAAGGGGATGCGAATATAGTTCAGTATCAAGTGCTGCTATTAGGTCGGTCGGTAGGTGAACTAGTTCTTCAACCACGACACCAGGAATTGTTATTTCGCTGAACCCAACCCGACCCGAACCTGGTTCTGCGGAAAGTACCTGCAGTTCAAATGTTGTGAAATCCTGGCCGTCTAATTCTATCAATTGGCCCTGGCCGCTTAACGATGTTTCATCTAAATCAACCCGTAGTGTGCGAGAGTTATCGAAAGTGAGTTCAACTTGATGGATACGGCGCCAGCCCGGGTTGTTGGTCTCTTGACGTAACCAAATTTGCGACGGAGCTAAAGGCTTATCAAGCTCTATTCCAATAATCGATGGGTCGTTGGTAACGCCGTGCGACATCATCCAAGCGGTATTAAAATCGCCGTCGAAGGCGTTAACGGCACGATACTCGGGGGTCAGCGTTATGGGGTTTCCATAGCCGGTAGCCCAAACATTCTTGGCGCCCCGAAATTCTCCAATTGATAAGGAGCGCTCGGAAGTCGGCTCAACCGGTAACAAGCGGGCATCACTCTCATCGTTCGGAATAGCCGGATTACCTGGTATTTCAATGGCTCCAACGTTGTCTTTGAGTGAGAACCAGTGCTGGCCACGCAGACGGTTCGAGTCGGTAATGATCAGCGTGGTGGTGTTATCCCGAATAGCCTCGTTCAATGTACGTTCACTTGAAGTGACCTCGGCGGCGTAACGGATTGGGCCCTTCATGTCGTCCAGTAATCCCGCGGCGGCGGCTGCCACTACACCGTCGCCCGAACCTGCAATTACAGTTCCACCAAAGCTAGATACGGCGCGAACAGGTTGGGGAGTGTTAACGACCGGGAAAACCGCCACAGCAGGCGGACTTGAAGCCTGCGGATCGAGTGCCAGCTCTAGCTCGTCGATCATCGGCAAGCGTTCGGGGGCACGGTTTGAGTAGCCTTCACCAAAAGTTGAAGGGTTGGCCAGGCCTTTCGGAACGTCACGAAACCATTCCCACACCCGTTGCGGACGCATGGTCCGGTAACGTTCGTATTCCAAATCGCTTCGCAGCACAACCTCGCTAACCCCAAGTAGCCTTGCCACCGGGGCCAAGGCAGCGGGTTGAAATGTGCCGTCTTGGATCGTGCGATCCAAAGCACCCACCAAATCCGCCGCGGCTGGTGATCCAGAAGGAATCAACTCACGCCAAAGACCTGGTCTGTTGGTCAGTCCGGCGAGCACCGGGTCGAGCGTGTGCCCCCAGCGGTAAGAAGCAAAATCGATACCCGGAAGTTCCCAGTAGCGCCCGCTACCAGCATCGAGAGCGGCTGCTGTTTCGTGCCAATATCTGGGTACTTCATTGCCCCGATGAAATCGCTCACCTACTAAACCAGTGATCCAAAAAGAGGGGAACGACACCGCCAGCGCCGCCACCATGGCCCCCGCCACGACACGTTGTACGTTGACGTTATAGGAACGAACCACCACCTTTGACAATGCGTGCAACGCCGCGGTCAATATTCCTGCCAGTCCCAGCAGCAACAGGGGAGTGGCCCGCTGCGTATTTCGCAAGCTCATTACCAACGGCGACAAATCAGCCAGGTTGTAGAAAGCAGCACCATAAGGTGAACGACCACTAGCGTTATAAGCACCTACCGACACCGTTAGGCCCACCACCGTTAACAACACAAAAAAGAGGCGCTCTTTAAACCGCACAAAGGGTGCCACCAAGATGGTCGCTATCGGAGCGAGAAAACTTACCGCCAGGAAGATCAGGTTGGTGGTGTGAAGGGGAGCAATATTATTTAGCCAAGGTCCGTCACGATCGGAGCCGTAGAAAAACCAATAGCCAAGACCCCTCAGGATTTCTGGTGCGGTGGTGGTGGCTGAAGTGACCTCAATAGTTTCGGTCATGGCCAAAATTGGGAGCCCGTAAGCTCCGCCTACCTGATACGCCACCAACCACCACAACTGGGTTACCAACGTCAGCACCCCAGCGCGAGCTACGGCACCAACAGCGTTCCGCCACGATATTTCCGGGGTGGAGGCAACCAACATCGGGGCCCAAAGAACGGCACCCAGAACCACAAAAAAAACTGAGCTGCCATTCAAGGAACCAGCGGTCGTGACCACCAATGCAAATGCTGCGGGCCAACGCCAACCGCCTCGCCGAACCGCTAAGCCCATAAAGGCCACCAGATAGGGGAATGCGCTAAAAGGTAAGAGCAACGCCGATTGACCGGTGACGTGCCCCAACACGTAGGGACTGAAACCATAAAGAACTGCCCCGACCACATTCACCCAACGTTTGGGAAATACCTGGTCAAGCAAATACAAGGCACCGGCGGCGGCCGTGAAGATAATCGATCCGATCCAAAAGCGCTGCGCCACCCAATCGGGGATACCAAGACGTTCGAAGAACCAAAAGAACGGGCCCATGGGCCACAGGTAGCCAATGGTCTGATGGGTAACGCTTCCACCGCCCACACTTTGATCCCACAGCGAAAGAGCGCGCTGCATGAGATCGGCAGGGTTGAGGTAAAGAAACTGCTTAGTGTCGGCCCCAACTTTGTTAGGGGCGGCCACCAGCAACGGTAAGTATGAGAACACCGCCAGTAGCAAATAGCGCTGGGCAGATTCCCACCTAGTTTGAAAGCCGGTCACGATCGTTTGAGCCGGGACACTAAGTTGGCCCGAATTCGCGCCATTGGAGTGTTCTTTTTGGCCAGTGCATCAACACAAAGGGCATCCAATATTGAGGCGGCACAACTGGCCCAGCTGAACTCACTGGCCCAGGCCAAAGCGCCTTCGCCCATCTCTTGGCGCAGTTCATCATCGCTCAGTAGCGCCACAAGATGATCGGTGAATTCTTGATCATCCTCAGCAAGCAAGCCGCTTTGGCCCTCACTTACGGCGTCGGTGTGACCCGATATTCGCGTGGCGACTACAGGGGTACCGCAAGCGGCAGCTTCCGTTAAGGTGAGACCGAACCCTTCACGATGTGACGCCGAAGCCACCACCCAAGCTTGTTGATAATACCGAACCAACTCGGCTGCACTGACTCGACCAGCGAAATGCAACCAATCATCAGCCCCGAGGCGTGAGCGCAGCGCTTCCAGCTCGCCACGTTGTGGGCCGTCTCCCACCACCACCGCGGTAAGCGTTGGCACCAACTTTTTAACCGATGCCAGAATCTTTAATAGATCGGCCACCCCTTTTTGGGGCATCAATCGCGCAACCCCCACTACCAGAGGCGTCTCTGACTTAGTGGCACCAGGAACAAAGTGACCTTCAATGCCAGGTCGAGCCACGGTAATTTGCGAGGCCGGAATTTTATAGCTGCGCGTGATTTCTTCTTGGGTGGACGGTGCCAAGGTGGCTACTTGAGCTCTTCGGTACAACAACGGAACCAGGTAACGTTCGATTAAGTCACCTAGGCGGTCGAGGGGAGGGGTAATGAGGTGGTGCCAAGTCCCAAGGTGAACGTGATGAATTACCGCCACCCGGGGACCACGTGACCAGAGCGGTGCGAAAAGAGGTAACCCATGAAAAACTTCGATCAAGCCGTCTCGTTTACCCATCTTTCCGCGCAAAGAATCAATAGCGGTAGCGAAAAACACACCGAAGCGGCCACCGCGTCGCACAACACGTACGCCATTACGTTCACTCTCGTGCGGAGCACCAGGCACGGCCCCAGTGTGATGAACGACTTTTAGGCCAGCCGCCACCAAATGTGCCGAAATTTGGGCAGCATGTTCTTCCGAACCACCAGCCTCCGGGTCATCCAAGTCGCGCCAGGTGACCAGATGAACGTGCTTAATGCCAGCACTTTCAGCACGTTTCGCCATGGCACTATGCAAAATATGGGAACTATCGCTCAAAGGTGAAGACCTATTTTCTAAGAACACGATTTCCGAAGCACATGTTTTGGCCTTTGCGGCCGAAGTGGTATTCCCGTACTATACGCGGCTATGACACGGGGCTTTAGCCACCGAGGTGAAAGGATACCGGAGGCTGAATGACACCGTTAGATCAACCAACCCGACAGTACGAACGCTCCCTTGTAATACCCATGTACAACGAGGTTCAACGAATTGGTTCTTCGTTGAAAACAATCGCCGCTTCGAACCTGGCTGCCCCCAACTGTGAAATAATTCTGGTCGATGACGGCAGCCAAGACGGTTCAGCCGATTTAGCAGAAAAGATTGCTGCCAATCTGGGGCTAGTCCATCTGCGTGTTCTTCGTCTCGCTATAAATCGAGGTAAAGGGGCCGCCACCAAAGCTGGCATGCTGGCCGCCACCGGGCTTTATCGGGCCTTTGCCGACGCTGACCTTTCGGTAGGCGTCGACGACATTGAAGAATGTTTCCGCCGATTAGAAACCGGTGAAGCTGACGTTGTTTATGCTAGCCGTGCCCACGTTGACAGCGAGATTGGTAATTCACAACCAGGTTTCCGGGTGCTAAGTGGTCGCACCTTTAATTTCATTTTGCGACGTTTGGCTTTAACCGATGAGCTCGACACCCAATGTGGGCTCAAAGGATTTAGTGCGGAAGCCGCTGACTTGCTGTTCTCCACCTTGACCACGCATGGTTTTGCCTTTGATGTTGAACTTCTCGCGCTGGCCGGGCGCGCCAATTTGCGGGTGAAGGCCATGCCGATCCATTGGTCTCACGTTGAAGCCAGTCGAGTCCGAGCAATACGAGACGGGGCAAACATGTTTCGCGACGTTCTCGCCCTGCGTCGAGCCTTAGGGGCCAAACCGGCAGAACCGGTTGCTTCGGCGGGCCAGATGGGTATTGAGAAGTTCGAAATAATGGAACGCCTCGAAGACCAACATTGGTGGTTCCGTGCCAAACGTGTGTTAGTGAGCGAGCAAATAAGGCGTTTTTACCACGGCCAGGGCCACGGTCTAGACGTTGGCTGTGGAACTGGGGGAGTGCTGAAAGTTCTTGAACAACAACTCACCTCGGTGACCGGTGCCGAATATGACCCGTTCGCGGCCGTGGTCGCTAACAACCGCACTCGGGTCACAACAGCCATTGTGCAATCACGAGCCGAAGCCCTGCCCTTTAGCGACGGTTCATACCAAGTATTGACCAGCCTCGATGTGATTGAACACCTGGATGATGACATAGAAGCCTTAACAGAATATCGTCGGGTTCTGGCTAATGAAGGCGTGCTAATTATTGCGGTTCCGGCATATCAATGGGCTTGGAGCCGTCACGATGAGGCTTTAGGACATCGACGGCGTTATACCCAAAAAAGTCTTCGCAAAGCAGTAGAGGCAGCCGGTTTCGAGGTACGCCGAGTCACCTATTTTCACAGTTGGTTAGCTCCGATAGCAGCCGTGCTGCGTTTAACACCGTTGCGATTTGTGCTTCGGGGAAATGAAGAAGAAGTTAGCTATGTGAACCCAGCGATAAATAAGCTTCTTTACTTTGTCGCTTCGATAGAGCGCCAGCTCATGCGATACACAAATTTGCCCTTTGGCTTATCGGTGCTCTTAATTGCTAGCAAACCAACCGAGCAGCAATAGCGATTAAATCTAATTCTTACTTAATAGTTCTTCTATTTCTGGCAATATAGTATCGACTATCCACCGCGCTCCTTGCGGTGAAAAATGCACCCCATCTGGCCGAGGGTCGGCAACATCGCCAAATTCGTCTAAGTAGACACCCCCGGGGCAGACCAACGCATCCAGATCATACAAAGTCAGGCTCGGGAATTGGGTGGCCAATTCTGTTAACACCAGTCGCTGCGGAGCGCGGCGCTCTGGTTGGAAGACAGCTTGTTCGGCTACCTCGCGCGGATGGACGCATGGCATGTTGAACCAGAGAATCGGCGCGCCACCAGCCGTCAAAACTTCCACGGCTTCGGCATAGTCACGTCGCATCAGGTCGAGGTAATAGGGGTCGTCGGGCGTCACGTAGTCGTTCCGCCCTGCAAATCGTCGACGCTTGGAATCCCATGGACCCGCGTGCACCACCACCAAATCCGGAGCAAAGTCACGCACATAAGCGGCGAAATCGGTGGCCCATCGCACACAGCCCTCAGGCATTTCACCACGATCGCGCAGTTCACCCTCTCGGATTAAGGCACATCCGGGACGGGCAACATTCCAAACAGCGGCCCGCGAGCTTTCTTCAGCCCATTCTGTAAAACCCCACCCCAATGACTGAGCAATAGAATCACCCACAATCATAATTCGCCAGGTGCCAACCTGGGTTCGGATACCAGTGGAGAGCTGTTTGGCCACTGCGTCCAAGCCTTCAATCAAGGCAGCGTCGTGCAGAGGATAAGCCTTCATCACCCGTTCAGGGGGATAACCCTCGGGTGGAGGTTCCAACTGGCGGGCAAGGTCGACTATTTGGTCGTCGAAATGTTGTGCCAAGGCAGCTATCTGGGCCCGATGATAATCGAGTTCGAGCATCGAAGTAGGGGGCACCAACACCGCTTCTGTAGCTTCTGGGGACTCTAGCGTCGGCGGATGGGTGACCCAGGTAACTTTCACCGAGGGTGGCAACCAAGCGCGCATTGCACCCAGGTATTCAATGTCTTGTCCAAAGGGATCATTGGGACCGATCAATATCACCAGGTTTTCCGCCCCACGGCTGCCTTGCAACCAACGCCATGCCACCCCTAAGCAAGATGACCGTGCATTAGCAGAACATGATCTATCCGACAGGTTGCGAATCTCCAGGGTTTTATCGCTGTCAGGTTGTTCCGACAGCTGAGTGCTTAACTGCGCTGCTAACTCGCCACCCCATATCGCCATCGTCGGCGGACCAGCGGTCGCTACAGGGACCACTGGTGTTGACTCATCGAAACGAAGTAGTGGTGCCGGTGCAGCTTGGGTGACCAGCACGGCACCCACACCTAACAAGGCCATGGGCATTGGAATTATGCTTCGCTGCCACCAGGTTGTGAATGGCACTTGCCGTAGAGGGCGCTCCACGAAACGGAACGAGAGGTCGGCCAGTAATACGCTAAGCGACAAGCGCAGCATAAATAGTGGCCAGCCCTCGAGGCCCACTCGCAGGGGGCTTAACCACAGAAACACTGGCCAGTGATAGAGATACAAGCCATAGGATCGAAGACCCAACCAGCGCAACGGCCACCAAGCCATGGCACGAGCCAGCATTCCGGTGCCCAAGAGTGACCACACCAACACCGCCGAGGTGGCGCCAACCGCTACCAATCCACCCCGATATAGCCAGCGAGACTCTAATGCCGTAGCCATAACCAAGTAGGTCAGAAAACCAGCCGCAACAACGCCTGCGACCCGGGAAACTTGTGCTAGGACACCTTTAATGGCTGGCGACAGCGAACGTTGAAGATAAAAATGCCGATACAAGAGCGCTAGAATTGACCCGCTTAATAACTCGGTGGCTCGAGTATCAGTACCAAAATAAATGCGATCATCGGTAGCACCGGCTAAGCCCAATGTCGCCGCCATCGAAATCAGCCATAACGATACAACTAGAATTGTAATCGACGCGATCCGCCGCGTGGTCAGTTTAGTGACAGCCCAAATCAACGCTGGGAATATCACATAAAATTGGCCTTCAATAGCCAAAGACCAAAAATGAATTAGCGGCGAAGGTGCTCCAAAGATGTCGCCATAGCCAATATCTTGGATTATGTAGCGCCAGTTCGACATATAGGTGAGAGCCGCCCAAACATCACCCGCAAGATGTCGTTGCTGGCTATCGGTGGCCACGCTCAGGCCAAACACCACCGCCAGGGCCACGCCCACGAAAGCTGCGGGCAACAGCCTGCGAGCCCTCCGCGCCGCGAAGGCTCCATAACGCACAGTTCCGCTCTGGCTAATTTCAACTAGTAGCAGCGAAGTGATCAGATATCCCGAGAGCGTGAAAAAAACCGAAACGCCTAGATATCCGCCCTTTGCCCAGCCAAATTCTTGGTGATAGGCCAACACGGCAAAGGTGGCCACGCCACGCAGACCATCGAGAGCTGGAAAGTGTTGGCTTAACTGGGGCTTGGTCATGTTGTTCGGTACGGTGAGGGCCCCATTAACTTGGCCATGTTAGCTTGGGGTCTCTGTACGTTAGCCGTCGAACCAGAAGATTGATGATTCCAAAAGAACTTCGAAAAATCACGGCTGTGAGCGTAGCAATTTCGGTGCTCGTGTTCGCTTGGATTTTAACGGCTGGCCGTTTTGATGTCTTCGCCTGGCAGTTCCGAGCCGCCGATTTTTATGACGCGCAAGCCCACAGCTGGCTACGAGGCTCCTGGGCCATTGAACCAGGTGTTTTAGGCATTGAAGCCTTCGAGGTAAACGGTGCTGAATACACCTACTTTGGGGTTTTCCCGGTGCTATTGCGCCTGCCAGTGGCATTTTTCACCAATCGCCTCGACGGGCGGTTAACACAAATATCAATGTTGACGGCTTACATAATAATTTTAGTCACGCTCGCTCAGGCGAGCTGGTTAATTAGATGTTCATTACAACCGCGTACCGAACCTGAACGAGCCAAGCGCCTTAACAGCAGATACCTAGAAGAATCTATATCTTCGAGAGACAGAATTATCGCATTTTTGGTGCCTCTAGTTGGGGGTTTGAGTAGCACTTTATTGTATCTATCGAGTCGAGCTTGGGTGTATCACGAAGCAATTCTATGGGGGGTGGCATTGGCCCTCATATCACTCGTCGCCCTATTTCACTACTTGGGGAACAGCCGCTCGTCTTGGCTGGTGCTGGCCGGTGTTGCCGCCATTGGCTCGTTACACTCACGACCATCGGTAGGTCTCGGACCTCTCGTGGCGCTCGCACTTTTGGGTGGCTTGTCGTTGTGGCAAATAACGGCCACAAAAACTAATCGGAAATGGTGGTTAATAAGTATCCCGGCACCTAGACGCACCGCCGGCATCACCGCAGCCACTGGGGCCGCAGCGCTTATTAGCTATGCCTTCGTAAACGTTATGCGCTTCGGGGAGCTGTTTCGGTTACCTCTTGAGCTTCAGACCTACGCTTTGCAAAGCAGCGAACGCCAGGCGGTCCTCGCCGCCAACGGAGGAAGTTTCTTCGGTCTCCAGTTCCTGCCCACCACCTTGTTTGCCTATCTTCGACCCGACGGACTGAGCCTTTCACGGGTTTTTCCCTTTATCGGTTTCGCGCCTGATATTCGTGTCTTTGGGCAGGTCAGCTTCGACACCCTCGACCCGGTTGCCAGTCTGAGTGCGGCTATGCCCCTGTTATTGGTTGGTGCGGCGGCAGGCACGTTCTGGGTCTTACAGGCCTTCTGGAAACGCCAGGAGTTAGGCCGCTTCACAATTCCACTTCTCGGAGCCGCCGCAGGGGCTGGCACCACGTTGGTTTTTGGCTATATTGCAGCGCGTTACCAAGGCGATACTATGCCATTCCTGTTGTTGGCATCACTGGTGGCCGTACACCAATTTAGCCAGGTCACCGACACGATAACCTCGGTGGGTCTGCAACGAGCCATCTTGAGTGTGGCGGCCATGCTGGCTCTGTGGGGAGTCGCCACCAACGCCGCGCTAGCCATTGGCTATCAACAACAGGTGGCACCCGATGTTCGGCCTGAACTGCGTGGCAGATTGTTGGCATCACAACTGAATGTGGCCCGCTGGCTTCCCGGGGCCAGAAAACCTCATGTAGAACGCGGCGAAACATTACCCGCCCAACCGTCTTCCTCACCCACGGTCTTTGTGCTCGGTCAATGCCAAGCTGTCTATTTCGGGCCCGACGCTAATGGTCGTTGGAGCGGTGTTGAACGAACTCGCAGTGCCGGTTTCTACCAGCTTGAAGTCGTTTGGAACGACATTGCGCCTGGCGTAATACAACCAATTCTGGCTAACCATCAAAGTGACACCGGCCTCAACGCGCTGGTGGTTCGCGACGAAACAAATGGTCAAGTTCGTGTGGGCTACCTATGGAGTGATGAGACCGGCACTCACCACGAAGACTGGGGAAAGCCCTTCAGCCTAAATCGCCATCAAACCATTGATATGAAGCTGGTTTTTGACCCGAACAACGTCGAAATCAGCGTGGAGATCGATGGACGGTTACGCTTCGAAGGATTTCGCTTCTACCCAACACCGGGCGAAGAAATCGGTATCAGTTTCGCTGGCGGTCAAATCACGCCCGAGTTCTTAGGTTCCATCACGCTTCAAGCTCAACCTGAACTGAAGCTTTGCCCACGACTTTAGGGCTAAAACACAATTCAGCTCGACCCGAGCACCATGTCAGCCAAGCTTCTAGGGAACAAACCGTTGATTCAGCGGGGCGAATAGAAAGTTGTTGATGTAATCAGCGTGAAGCACCTCTTCGCCAAAGGCCAACTGGTCGCGCTCCACTCGAAAGGTGTTGAGTGGCTGCCACCGACCTTGTTTCAAATACCAACCCTCATAACCAAGACCAGCCAACGTTTCAAAGAGCTCAGTCACCGGATGATCTAAATGGCGTTGTTCAGCCTCCAGCATCAACCTCGGCTGGCCCTGTTCAATCACGCCGGTGGCACCGTCAATAACTTCGGCTTCGTGCCCTTCCACATCGATCTTCATAAAGGCCACCGGACCTAGATCGAAAGAGTCGAGTCGCAACACCTCGACTTCGTGGTGTACGAAATTCGAAACATCAACTCCCTTAGGATTAAGCGACGCCAAGGCATTCGAACCGTGTCTTGTGGAAGGTAGATAGAGCGGCAACACGCCTGGCGCATTCGACAATGCACACTCGTGCACCTGAACATTGCTTGGCACAACTCGCCGCAGGTAAGCAGCTAAATTAGGTTGTGGTTCGAACGTGTGGACCTGTTTCGACCAGCGAGCCAATTCACGGGTCCATGGGCCCAGCCAACCACCGATATCAACCACGGTGCGCCCGGCAGGGACGAATGTGCGTAATTTGGCTAACTCGGGCTCTTGGCGTCGATACAACCAAGGCGAAATTCGAAACACCACCGGATCAGGCAGCGCGTTGACCAAGGCTGCTTTGATCGAAGCGGCGTTAACCATCAGCCCTTTCTCCGCGGGATGATAGGAGCGTCACGGCCTGTACCTAAGTTTTTGCGGCCTTCCACCACTGGAGACTTGGCCACCTCGTGATAATCCTCCTCGACATTCACTTCCCACACGTCATGGTTAGTGCCATCGATAATGTTGGCCACGGTAAACATAGCAGTCAGCATCGAGTGGTCTTGGTTGTTGTAGCGATGCATACCGTTTCGACCAACCGGATGCACCTGAGGTGTGTTGGCATCAAGCCACTTGCGAAGCACGTTTACGTTGTTTTCATAAAACTCGTCGTAAACCGGATAGGCCTTTGGCATACGAACCACGTAACCCATCTCAACTTTGCCTTCATCCACCAGACCCAGCTTGGCCAGCTCACGCTTACCTAGCTCAATTAGATCGTCATCAGCGCTGGCCCAAAGTTCGTCATCTTCAAACACGAAATATTCGAGACCAAGACAAGTCCGTCCGTCTTTGACCATGTAAGGCGACCAGGAACCAAAGTTCTGAATACGACCAACTTTGACCTCGGGGGAGTGGATATAAATCCAGTTATCAGGAAAGGCGTATTCCTCAGGAACGACTAGAGCCACCGTTAGGAAATCGCGGAAATGCAGGTCGTTGGCAGCTTCCAAGACATCGGTTGGAATGGGCGGATCCATGGCTCGCAACAGCGAAGGCATCGGCATGGTGGAAATTACATGATCGGCCGGATAGGTATGTTCTTTACCATCGGCATCAACGGCCACAACCGCTTTTACCTGGCCGTCTTCATGAATCACCTTGCGGGCCTTGGTGTTCATGACCACTTCCGACCCGGCCGCCTCGACCTTGTCGCGACAGACCTCCCACATCATGCCCGGGCCAAATTTAGGATATTGGAACTCTTCGATTAGCGAAGTAATGTCAGTCTGGTTTCGGCTTGGCAGAATTGCGTTAATAACGGCATTGAAAAGCGACAGATTCTTGATTCGCTGCGCCGCCCAATCAGCCGAGATTTCGGTAGCGGGAACTCCCCAAACTTTTTCGTTGTAAGTCTTGAAAAAATGCTCGTAGAGACGACGACCAAACCGTGCGGAAATCCAACCTTCTAGATTGGATTGATCTTTCGGAGGCTTAACCCGTGCCACGCCGTAGGAAAGTACGCATCGGATAGCCTCAATAATGCCTAGATTACCTAAGGCATTAAGTGGTTTTAACGGATAATCATAATATTTGCCTTCATAAAATATCCGACTCATGCGAGGCCTCAACAAGAAATCCTCATCGGGCAAAATCTCATGCCAAAGGTCTTCGACTGGCTGGACCTTGGTAAAAAATCGGTGGCCACCAATATCAAATCGCCAGCCGTTGCGTTCAACAGTTCGGCTTATGCCACCAACCTGGTCGGTTCCTTCCAAAACCGTGCAGGTGACACCGCGGCGAGCAAGCTCGAAAGCAGCCGTCAGGCCAGCAGGCCCGGCACCAATTACCACAATCTGCGGCGCGTTATCAGGCGTCGTAGTTTCCGGTTCGGTCATTTACAGTTTCTCCACGGGGGTATTAAAGGCGCTAGCGTATCCGCTTCGTAGCACCATTTTTAATAGCAGCGAGGCAGTCAGCACCAAACGCGTATCTTCGTGAAGCCTGCACACTTTTATCAAACAATAGACGACGATGGACCCCACTAGCACGCAGCCTCAAAACACACCGCCCGTCAAGGCCTTAAGCCGAACCGAAAGCACCCTGATTGCACTAGCAATCGTGGTGGGTATTGGGCTCCGCTTTTATACCCGTTCCGCACTATGGCTTGATGAAGCCTTAAGCGTGAACATTGCGGCCGTGCCCATGGGTGATATTCCCGCGGCCTTGCGCCACGACGGCCATCCTCCCCTCTACTACTTTTTGCTGCACATCTGGATGAGCATCTTTGGAGAAGGCGACAATGTGGTACGGGCCCTCTCAGGGTTCATCTCCTTGGCCACATTGCCAGTGGTTTTCTTTATTACTAAAGCTAAACGCGGCCTTGCCACGGCCACTTTGGCCACCATGGCGTTGGCCCTTTTGCCTTATATGCTTCGATACTCAACCGAAGCCCGCATGTATTCATTAATAGTTTTCTTGGTGGCTCTTGGCTGGCTGTTCATTCTGCGCTTGATCGACCGGGCCAACCTGGCCAATGCCATTGGCTTGTCGCTAATTACAGCGGCGTTGCTTTATACCCATTATTGGTCCATCTGGCTATTAGCTACCGTTGGTTTGGGTGCCTTGTGGTTGGCGTGGAAGTCGATCGATCCGCAGCTGCGCCGAAGTGCTCGTTATGCCATAGCAGCATTGGTGGCAGGTGGTGTGCTGTTTTTACCGTGGTTACCATCTTTGGTGGATCAGCTGGCCCACACCGGAACGCCCTGGGGGACTAGACAGCGTCCCACGGCCACGTTAGCCATCACCCTGACCGATTTAGTAGGCGGGAATCTAGTGACCGAGGGCCTGTTCTCGGCGTTGGTGGTAGTGATCTTGCTACTGCTGTCGTTGACCGCTCACCCCGATGGCTCCAGTGGAATTGTCGTCCGTCTCGCCACGGTGGCAGGTATTCGCATCGAATTTGTGGTCGCTGCCGCTGCATTGGCGCTAGGGATGCTTATTACTTTCGCTACCGGAGGTGCCTACGCCAGCCGATATGCGGCCTTTATAGTGCCTGTTGTGGCGGTCGCATTGGCTTATGGACTCGTTGCATTTCCTGGCGGTTTACCTCGAACGCTGGCACTGTTCGTAACGGTGGTCGCCCTTGGCACTACCAGTGTGTTAGGAGTCGACGATCAGCGTACCCAGGCCCGCCAAGCAGCCAGCATCATCAATGATCAGGCCACTCCAAATGATGTTGTTCTGGTCTGCCCCGACCAGCTTGGTCCCGCTCTCACGCGCCAACTAAACCCTGGCCCCACGGTCTTGGCTTATCCAACTTTGGATTCACCAGAACGAATTGACTGGCGTGACTATGCCACTCGTAACCAAGCTGCCAACCCCGTCACTATCGTTGAAGAGCTGCAACAACAGGCCGGAGACCATGCAATTTGGTTAGTTTGGATGGGTGGCTACACCACTTTCGATGAGCAATGTGAAACTGTAAGGGCCCAGCTCATGGCCACTAGAGCCATCCAACCGTTGCTGGTACCAGCCCCGGAAGAGTTCTTCGAACCGATGGCACTAGATCGGTTCTTAGCTCCCTAAGGCTGTCTCTTTGGCCCAACGGTAATCGGCTTTACCTGCCGGTGAGCGAGGAATCTCACTATGACGAATGATGGCCTTGGGCAGTTTGTAGCGAGCGATGTAGCGAGCAGCAGTATCACGCAAATCATCATCGCTAACCGAGGCCTCTGGCCTTAGCGACACAATGGCTACTACCTCTTGGCCCCAGCGCGGTGACGACCGACCAACCACGATGGCATCAGTAACTTGAGGGTGTCGTTTGAGAGCATCTTCGACCTCTTCGGCGAAGATTTTTTCGCCACCTGAGTTAATAGTGGCCGAATCTCGACCATGCAGCTCGATGCTGCCGTCGGCCAAGTGGCGTGCTCGATCGCCAGGTACGGAATAACGCACACCTTCGATCACTGGAAAAGTAGCTGCCGTTTTGTCGGGGTCGCCCAAGTAGCCACGTGGAATACGTCCGCTTTGCGCCAACCATCCAATCTCATCGCCACCGGCCTCAAGCACTCGGGTTAAGTCGTCACTTAACACCACTGAGGTTTCTGAGGGCACAAACTTCCCAGTCGCAATAGCATCACCGGCCTTGGAGGAACGCGTTCCCATGCGTCCACTTTCAGATGATCCGAGTACGTCGACGATCGTGACGTCTGGTAAGTGGTCGACAAAGCGCTGTGCCAAATCAGGCCCTAACGCCGCGCCGCCAGTTAAAATGAACCGTAGAGAGCCAAGGTTGTAGTTGTTACGGTCGAGCTCATCGACGAGGGGACGGGCAAACGCGTCACCCACAATCAGCAATGACGACACATTTTCGTTTTCTATGGTTTGCCAAATATCAGTGGCATCTAAACGTGTCGTTTCGCTTTGGATAACCACGGTTCCACCCGCCACCCAGGCACTAATGGCGTTCCAGTGCGCCGCGCCGTGCATGAAAGGTGCTGAGGGAAGCGCACGTAGGCTTTGTCGTCGAGCGCGTTCCACAATGGGCTCTAACGATTCGTACTCGGTGCCGTTCTTGTGCCGAATACCAAGCGCCGCCACCAGGAAGTCGGCTTGGCGCCAACAAACACCTTTAGGCATTCCAGTGGTGCCACCCGTGTACAACAGATACAGATCGTCACCGCTCCAAGATTCAACCAACTGGGGCGACAATTCGTCGGACACTGCAGCTAAGAATGCTTCGTAGTCTATGGAGCCTGGCAGGGGAGCGTGGCCTGTTCCGTCGGCCACCCGCACTAGAAGCGAAACGCCTTCAAGCTCGGGCAGAACCTCGGCCAAGGTTGGAGTAAACGCCTCGTGATAAACAATGGCCCGGGCTTGGGCATCGTTTAGGAGATATTTAAGCTCTTCGGCCACATACTTATAGTTCAAGTTGATGGCCGCAGCCCCAGCCTTCATGGTGCCGAGCATCGCTTCTAGATACTCAACTCCATTGTGCAGATACAACGCCACGTGATCGTGGGGCGATTCCCAACCTTCCAGACTTGCCAGCGACCCCTGTCGACGGCCAAGGCCCGCCTGGTTTAGAGCATTTGCGAATCGGCGGGTACGGCTGGTGACCTCGGCCCAGCTCAAGTGTCGCCCAGCATGCACAATGCAGTCACGCTCGGGAATCACCTGGGCGATTGCCTCATGAATCTGGGCGAGGTTGAGTTCCAAAGAACTAATCTTTCGCAATCTCTTCAATGGTCAGCGAGTTCATTTTGTCGCCGATCTCAATGGACAGCGCAACGTCCATCCCTTCCACAACTTTGCCGAAGTAGTTGTAGGCCTTGTCGAGACGACCTTTAAGGTTATCGATGCAAATGAAGAACTGGGAACCATTGGTATTCGGACCAGCATTAGCCATGGCGACGGCACCCAGGTGGTAGTCACCTTTCACGGGTTCGTCTTCAAATTTGTAGCCGGGTCCACCGCGACCCGAACCCTCTGGACAGCCACCTTGGATAACAAAGCCTGGGACCACCCGATGGAAGGTGAGGCCATCGTAATAGCCATCTCGGGCCAGAGAGATAAAGTTGTTAACAGTTTTTGGGGCCAACTCTGGGTCAAGGTCGAGAAGCATGTCGCCGCGATCGGTAGCAATGGTTACGCGGTACAAGGTGTTGGTGTCAATAGTCATGGGAGGATAAGAAGCCATCCTCTCATGGTCGCGCACCACGGCCACGAAGGCACAACATTGCCTCAGATTAGGAAGCGGCTAGGGGTTCTTGAAGTCGTCAAACGATGGCACTGGTCGGTCTTGATAAGCAGCAATGCCCTCGGGCAGCAGGTGTGACATGCCTTTCCACGCCAAAAGCCCGACTAGATCAACCAGATCCTCGAATTCCAGTTGCTCATCCTCGTTTTCAAGGTGAGCCATCACTGCCGAATGCAACAAGCCCGACAGAGCACCTACTACCACCCGAACTTCCGGGGTGCCGCCCCAACGGGCCACAATCATCTCAATCCGTTCGGAACGAGCCTGCAAAACACTGGGGTGCTGATTGGCAGTAGCGGCCCCGATAATCGACCACGCTTCGGGGTAGTCGAAGGCAAATTGCAAATAACGCCTAATCCACGAACGTGCCTGTTGGCCTGGGGTTTGACCGCTGTCAAAAGCCGGAGCAATGGCGTTATCCAGCAATGAATAGCACTCAAGACAAACTGCCCCGACCAGACCGCTGCGATCACCAAAATAGTTGTACACCAGTGCCCGTGAAACCCCAGCCGCCTCGGCAATCTCCTCAAAGGTCACCGCCGATGGATCACGACCAGCAAACACCTTGACCGCCGCAGCAGTGATCTGTGCTCGACGGTCTTCAGGTGCTAAACGAGTTCTGGTGCGTGAGGGTGGATTCGACACGTCCATTTGGCTCAACCTTGCGAGTCAACTAGTTACTGGCTGGTCCTCGAGCACAGGAATTAATGGGAAATGGCATGCCACCCAATGGTCTTCACCAACCGCACGCATAACGGGCTCGGTTTGGGCACAGACATCTTGCGCTCTTGGGCAGCGAGTGCGGAAGCGACAGCCCGAAGGAGGATTAATCGGCGACGGAAGCTCGCCAGCTAAGGTGCCCCGCTCCTCAGGTTTAACCGTTGGGTCAGGAATCGGAATCGCTTCTAAGAGGAACTGAGTGTAGGGGTGCGCTGGTGCGGCGTAGAGATCGTCGGGGTTCGCAACCTCACAAAGCTTGCCCAGATACATAACTGCAACGCGATCGCTGATGTTCTTGACAACTGCCAAGTCGTGAGCGATGAAGATCAGGGTCAGCTGGTATTCAGCCTTCATGTCTTCGAGAAGGTTCAGAATTTGGGCCTGAACCGAAACATCAAGGGCCGATACGGGTTCGTCACAAATAATTACTTTGGGGTCAAGAACCAGCGAGCGAGCAATTGAAATACGTTGGCATTGTCCACCCGAGAACTCATGGGCCCTCTTCGTACGAGCCACAGCGGGGTCTAAACCCACCGATGCCAGCACTCGGTCAACGTGCGCATCGCGTTCTTCTTTGTTACCCCTGCCCCAAATAGCCAGAGGTTCGGCAACCAAGTCACCAATTTTGCGCCTCGGATTCAGCGATGAAATTGGGTCCTGGAAAATCATTTGCATTTCAGGACGCAGCCGCCGTAGCGCTTCACCGCTGAGTTTGGTGATATCGGTTCCTTTGAACACGATCGAGCCTGACGTCGGCTTTGGTAGCTGCATAATGGCGCGGCCAGTGGTGGATTTGCCACAACCAGATTCGCCCACCAGGCCAAGGGTTTCGCCTTCTAGGAGGTCGAGGCTAATGCCGCTTACAGCATGAACCTTGGCATCTTTACCAACAGGGAATTCCACCGTGAGATGTTCAACGGTGAGCAGCGGGTCTTTTTCTGGACGTAGATGAGCAGTCCCAGATCCGGCCATGTTCAGCTCTCCATTACGGCGCCCGCACCAGCGCCTTCAAGGGTGATCAAAGTTTGTGGGAGACCAGCTTCGAGGTTGCGTTCATAAGCGGCCTTGTTTTCGGGGGTGCCAACTGGATACCAGCAGGCAAACTGATGCCCTGGGGTTTCGGCGTCTTGCAGAGGTGGTTCCTCAACATGACATTTCTCTTGCGCATAGGGGCAGCGCGGCGAGAAGTTGCAACCCTTGGGCGGGTTGATCAGATCTGGTGGACGACCGCCGATCACTTTAAGTCGAGTGTGGCTCGGATCGTCGATCTTTGGAATCGATCGCAACAAGGCTTCGGTGTAGGGCATCTTCACGTTGCTAAATAGCACCGAAGTTGGGGCCTTTTCGACCACTTTGCCGCCGTACATAACCACGATCTCATCGGTTCGACCAGCAACTACGCCAAGGTCGTGGGTAACCAAGACCATGCCCATGTCACGTTCACGTTGTTGTTCTGCCAGCAGATTAAGAATCTGGGCCTGTACGGTCACATCAAGAGCCGTGGTGGGCTCATCAGCCATTAACAATTTAGGCCCGCAAGCCAAGGCAATTGCGATGGTGACCCGTTGGCGCATTCCGCCGGAAAGCTGGTGCGGATACTCTTTGAGACGCTTTTCAGGCTCGGGAATATTCACCGAACGTAACAAGGAAACCGCTGTTTTATTGGCGTCAGCAGCACTCAGATCGAGGTGGAATCGTAATGATTCAGTGATTTGACGACCAATACGCACCACTGGGTTAAGCGACGTCATGGGATCTTGGAACACCATGGCAATATCGATGCCCCAAATGTCGCGCATTTCTTTGTTCGACAGACCCGTTATGTCTTTTCCTTCGAACAAGACGGTTCCGTCACGCACCACGTTGTTACGGGGCAAAAGGTTCATAACCGAACGTGACAGAACGGTTTTACCAGAACCCGACTCGCCGACAATGCCAATGGTTTTCCCACGGTCCAGAGAAAAACTTACGCCGTCAACCGCACGAACCCGGCCTCTTGCGGTGATGAAGTGGGTCTTTAGATTGTGCACCTCAAGAAGGTGGCCTGAATCAGCCGCCTTGGGGGCTTCAAGCTTACTTACCGAGCGGCCACGGCTCATAAATACTGCTCCTGGACATGTGCTTAGCAGCGCTTTTTAGGGCGATACGGTTACGGATAACAAAAACGTGCGGGTGAAAACCAAATCTGGTGATTTGTGATGTGAGTCACAATATTGGGAAGAACCTATGCAATTGGTGGTCACACTGTCAATTACCCTAACCAATGTTTAAACGACGGTATGAGTTGTGGTAACCAAGGACAGCGTTTACGTAGACATCTGACTGGTTATACGACAGAATCGCCGAACGCAGTACGACCGCATTGTCGAGCCTCGAACTGTTCTTACAGAGGTATGCCGCCGCCGCAGCTGTGGCGTCATAAAGGTTGTGCGGATCACGAATCCCGTCGCCGTTGCCGTCACGACTCCATGCCCGCCAGGTACTGGGTATGAACTGCATTGGCCCAACGGCGCGGTCGTAAGTGGCATCGCCATCGTAGCGACCGCCGTCAGTGTCGTTTATCAGTGCTACGCCTTCGCTGCCATCCAAGGCAATCCCAATGATTCGAGGACTCACCACACCGTTAGGGCGCGGTTGTGATCGGCCAAAAGTGCCATGGAAGCTCTCCACGCGACCGATACCAGCCAACACGGTCCAGCTGATTCGGCAGTGGGGCACGGTCTCGACTGCCCCCAAATAGGCGTCTAGCGCAACGACAGAAAAATTGGCCCCCACCACGTTCGCTACTAGATACGCGTCACGATATTGCTCTTGTATTCGAGGCACTGTGGGCTCAACGCGGGCGAGTTCAGCCTCGGCTGCTGCGCGCTGATGCTCAGTGTCGCTGATTTCTTCTAACGTCGTTAACAGGTCGGCTTCATAGCGGTTCACATCCGTGGTAGCGCTTGCGAAGTCGGCCTGAGCTAGACCGAGGTTTCGGCGGAGGGTCGATTCCACTTGGCCCACAATTACTGCCTCGCTACCGGCGACATTGGCACCAGCGGCACCATATATTAGTGACTCGCTCGAGCGTCCTCCGCCCATGTAGGCCTGGATGGCCAGCGAACGCAGTTCTCCACGATGACGTTCCATTCGAAAACTGGCTTCAAGCTGGCTATTACGGGCCGCCGATAAATCCGCTCGAAGGGTGTCACGTTGGTTTTGCAATTGGGCTAACTTCACCACGGCCGCTTCGTGAATCATCCGATTTGTAACGATTGTTTCTTCGAGATGTTCAAGCTCAGCGCGCAGCTGGGTCAGGTTCCGACTCGACGCTTCAACTTCTCGAACGCGTTGCGGTATTAGCGCTTCTGCTCCCGCTACCACCTCAGCGGAAATCGCAGGCTCAGGTTCCTCGGCGTCAAGATTGTCGGCCTCCAAAGTGTCATCACTGTTTTCAGCATTGCCCACCGACGCGCTCGCAGAAATAGGCAGCAACAACGCCGTGATGGCTAACGCCGCGGTCGCCATTAAGGCAGCAGATTTTGCGACGAGCTTCAAAGGCTCCGACGAGTTCGACAAAGTAGTAATTAACCACCCGCGGTGAAGGTCAAAGAACTAAGGTAGGGCACAACGTAGCCCGTACGAGGGGGAATATGTAGTGTCCGAAGTGAACATCAAAGACCGGATCCGAGTCACCATTGACGAAGGCGTTGCCGACGTAACCCTAATCAGGGCCGACAAGATGAATGCCGTGGACGGTGCCATGTTCGAGGCACTGCTCGAAGCCGGTGAAATGATTGAAAACGACTCGTCGGTGCGGGTCGTGGTGTTGTCAGGCGAAGGGCGAAGCTTCTGCGCCGGTCTCGACTTTTCGAGCTTTGAGCAGATGGAAAAAGGTCCGAGCAATGCGATCAATAGCGAGCTTTCCAGAACGGATCGACAACCTGAAGCCCGCATAGGGTCGCGTGGTCAGCAAGCAGTGTACGTTTGGACTGATATGGCGGTACCAGTCATCGCTGCGGTTCATGGGCACGCTTTAGGCGCTGGTTTTCAATTAGCACTTGGTGCCGACATTCGTTTTATCGCACCCGATGCGCAAATGAGTGTCTTAGAAATTCGTTGGGGGTTAGTGCCCGACATGACAGGTACCCAAATGTTGCCCCGCTTGGTAGGTCTCGACGTCGCCAAAGAGCTCACCTTCACTGGGCGTATGGTGCCGGGCACCGAATGTGTCGAGCTCGGCTTGGCTACTCATGTATCTGACAGTCCAAAGCAAGATGCTATGGCTTTGGCCCGCGAAATTGCAGCTAAAAGCCCTCAAGCTATTCGTGGCGGTAAGAGGCTCCTGAACATGGCCGGCCAGGTCAGCCTTGAAGAAGGTTTCACCCAAGAGGCCACCATCATGCGGTCACTGATTGGGTCACCAAACCAGGTGGAATCTATTCGCGCCTATTTCGAAAAACGGCCAGCGGTCTATCAAGACTAACGACACAGCCGTCACGTAATGAACCTGGTTTCTCAACTGCAAAAGCTAGTGGGAGAGGCCTATGTTCTTGATCAGCCTGACGATCTGAGGCCGTATCAAACTGACTGGACCGGGCGATGGCATGGTCACGCCCGGGCGGTCGTGTTCCCCAAGAACATCCACGAAGTTCGCCGTCTGGTACAGCTATGTGCCAGTACCAACACTCCGTTAGTGCCACAGGGTGGCAACACAGGCCTGGTTGGTGGTGCGGTACCAAGCAACCTAAGTGTGGTGCTATCAACCCGGCGTCTAAACACGATTGAACCTGCTGACCCTAACGAAGCACGTATTACGGTCGGTGCTGGTGTAACAGTGGCTGCGGTCCACCAGGCGGCCAAGAGCATTGGTCTTCGATACGGAGTTGATTTTGCTGCCCGTGAATCAGCAACGGTGGGCGGCAGCATTGCAACGAACGCTGGTGGTCACCATGTGGTCCGGTACGGCATGACTCGGCAGCAGCTCTTAGGCGTTGAAGCGGTACTTGGCAACGGCGAAATTATTAGCCATCTTCGAGGGCTAACCAAGGACAACACCGGCTATGACCTAGCGGGCTTATTGTGCGGAAGCGAAGGGACCTTAGGTGTTGTCACTAAAGCAGTTTTGCGACTGTGGCCCGCCACCGCGCAGGTTTCAACTGCTCTATTAGGTTTTGAACGTTTGGGCGATGCCATCGAGGCCTCGATAACACTGCGTCAGCGCCTGGCCGAGGTTGAGGCGGTTGAATTGATGTTTCAGCCGGGGATAGAAGCGGTGGCGAACCGTTTCGATCTAGCATGGCCTCTCACCACCAATAAAGTGGTGTTATTGGTTGAAACCGCAGGTAGCGAACCTAGTGCCGACCAGCTTGCAGAAGAACTGAGTCGGCTACATGGGATCGTGGATTCGGCGCTAGCCACTGAAAGCGCCCGCCGCGCTCAGCTGTGGCGATGGCGAGATCTACACACTGAAGCAATTTTACACGCAGCTGAAACACCGCCCCATAAGCTTGATATCACCCTTACTACCACAGCGATGGAGGCCTTCTTCACCAGCTTGGAACAGTTGGTGTCAAGCCATAGCGATCACACCAAGTTGTGGCTTTTTGGCCATCTTGGTGATGGTAACATTCATGTGAACATCACGGGGCTAGAACCCGATGATGAAGCTCTTGATGAAGCAGTGTTGAGGTTAGTAGCCGAATATGGCGGTGCTATCAGTGCTGAACACGGCATTGGTCGTGCTAAAGCCCAATATCTACACCTCAACCGTAGTGCTAGCGAGATCGCTGCCTTTGGTGCCATCAAGTCGGCACTAGACCCTTCCGGCATCTTAAATCCGGGTGTGTTGCTGCCGCAGCGAGCTAGCACCGACCGGCAATAGAAGAGAAGTTAGCGGTAAGTGATTGAAAAACAGGTTTGCCGCCCTTACTAGGCGGCAAACCATCAACCAGAATCGCTTATATCTAGTTCGAGTGGGGCACTAAACCAGCTTCGAGTCGTGGCCTTTCCAATACTCGTCCCTCAGAAGGCGCTTGTAGAGCTTGCCGGTGGGATGGCGAGGCAGTTCTTCGCGGAAATCAACCGAACGTGGCGACTTAACGTCGGCCAAATGCTCACGCACGTATTTAATGAGCTGTTGTTCCAGCTCAGGCGTAGCTTCATACCCTTCCGCCAGCTGCACAACCGCTTTGACTTCCTCACCAAAATCAGCGTTAGGCACGCCGATCACGGCCACATCTAAGACCGCGGGATGCATGGTGAGCACATTTTCGGCTTCCTGAGGGTAAACATTAACTCCTCCGGTGATGATCATGTACGAGCGTCGGTCGGTGAGATACAAGAAGCCGTCTTCGTCAAGACGGCCAATGTCGCCCAAGGTGCTCCAGCCGCGACCCTTTGGATCACGAGAATCAGCGGTCTTTTCAGGATCGTTGTGATATTCAAAAGCGCCTTCGCTTTCAAAATACACAATTCCTTCTTGTCCTATTGGTAGTTCATTGCCGTCTTCATCAAGGATGTGCACCACTCCGGTCAGCGCTTTACCGACCGTGCCTTTGTGCTCCAACCAGTCTTGCGAGTTGACATAGAGGAATCCGTTGCCTTCCGTTCCGGCGTAATACTCATGCAAGACCGGACCCCACCACTCGATCATTTGCTCTTTAACGGGGATGGGACACGGCGCGGCAGCGTGCACCGCCACCTGCAAACTTGAGACATCATATTTATTGCGCACCTCTTCGGGCAGCTTGAGCATACGCACGAACATGGTGGGTACCCATTGGCTAGTGGTGGCCTTATATTTTTCAATAAGTGCCAACGCCTCTTCTGGGTCGAAGCGACTCATAACGATTACGGTGCCGCCAACCCGATGTACGCCCATGGTGAAACGCAAAGGGGCAGCATGATACAGAGGAGCCGGGGACAGATACACGGCGTCTTCACTAAAGCCAAAGAGCATCTGCGCCAAGCCGGTAACAGCGTTATCGCTACCCAATTCGCTCGTGGGCAACGGTAGTTTCACACCTTTTGGTCGACCAGTAGTGCCCGAAGAATAGAGCATGTCTTGGCCCTCATACCGAGGTGCCGGTAGCGGCTCGGCTACCTGGGCGGCGAGCGCATCTTCCAGGCGCTCATAGCCCTCGAGATCAGCATCCAAAATAAAGCGGTGCTTGACCCCAGGGTTACGTCCTACCAGGGCTTTAGCAACATCAGCCATCGCGGCACTGGTAATGAAAACCTTGGCACCGCAGTCGTCCAAAATATACTCAAGTTCTTCAACCGTGAGGCGCGAACTAATAGCCGTCCAGTAGGTACCAGCGTAATTAGCACCCCAAGCAATCTTGAAATAATCAGGATGGTTCTCTAAACAAAACGCCACATTGTCGCCGTGTTCAACTCCACAGGCTCGCAGTAGCTGCGAAAGTCTATTAGCAGCATCGTCTAATTCCTTATATGAAATTGCGCGACCAGTGTCGGCCATTATGTACGCAGGATGGTCGGGTTTAGTTTGGGCCCAGGTCCCCGGAAAATTCGCCATGACCAAAAGCTACACGGATGTGACCGGCGACATCACAAAAGCCACCACGACTAGTCATCGTATTCAACATCTGTGCCAGTATTAAGCACATTCTTTACGCTTATTCGCGCATTACTTTGAGGGGATTACATGTCTGAGGACGAAACCACGGTGTCGCCTGATGAGGCTCGAGTTCAGGCCTTAATCGATCAGCTGCTAGCCGAGAACGACGTCTCCGATCCGGTGGCTTTTCTAGGGGCACAATTTGACCTTGGCCTGGCTTGGGTCCATTTCCCAGAAGGTAATGGGGGACTAGGTCTTTCACCAAGGCTTCAAACGACCATCAATGCCCAGCTAGCCGAGGCCGGGGCCCCAAACGCAACTTCGCGGAACCCTATTGGGTATGGCATGAGTGCCCCAACAATTGTTACCCATGGCTCAGAAGAGCAAAAGCAACGTTACCTACGGCCTCTGTTCACCGGGGAAGAGATCTGGTGCCAACTCTTTAGCGAACCGGGAGCCGGTTCCGACGTGGCCGGGCTTTCCACCCGGGCCGAAAAAGACGGTGAAGAATGGGTGGTAAATGGTCAAAAGGTTTGGACCACGCTCGCTCACATTTCAAGCTTTGGCACCTTGGTGGCTCGCACGGACCCCGATCAGCCCAAGCACAAAGGTCTCACCCACTTCGTAGTCGATATGCGTGCACCAGGTGTCGAGGTACGGCCACTTCGCCAAATTACCGGCGATGCCGAGTTTAACGAGGTCTATTTCACCGATGCTCGGATTCCTGATTCTGAGCGCCTGGGTGATGTAGGCCAAGGTTGGGCGGTGGCAGTGACCACGCTGATGAACGAGCGAGTATCGATTGGGGGCAATGTTGCGCCTCGTGGTTCGGGTTATATCAGCGGTGCCGTTAAGGCCTACCACGAATACGCGGCTTCCATGCCACAGAGCCAACGCCAGGCACTGCGTGACGACCTTATGAAACTGTGGGTGCGTGCCGAGGTCTTGCGCCTTACCAACATGCGTGCTTCAGCTAATCGTAAGCTGGGCAACCCTGGTCCCGAAGGTTCGGTTGGAAAGCTGGCCTCCGCCGATCTCAACAAAGATATAACCGCCTTCACAATGAATCTCATGGGTCCCCACGCCCTGCTCTTTGACGACTATTCAATGCGTGCACCCGATCGAGCTATGGACACCAGCACCGCCCAGCGTGGCTTCCTGCGCATGAGAGCCAACTCCATTGAAGGTGGCACCACCGAGATCATGAAAAACATCTTGGGTGAGCGAGTGCTAGGTCTGCCCGGTGATGTTCGAGTCGACAAAGACCTGCCGTGGTCACAGGTGCCTCGATAGGCCCATATTGGCCATATGTTGTGGGTATGGCGAGGTATCTAGCTAATTTGGGTAGATGCCCCGCCGTACGAAAATTATCGCCACCATCGGACCGTCTTCTGATTCGCCTCGCGACCTAGAAGCGTTAATAGAAGCCGGGATGGATGTAGCGCGCATCGGGTTGGCCCACGGCACTATTGAAGAACAGCTTGAGCGCTACTACCGAATTCGCGCCGCGGCCCGCGCCGTTGGGCGAAACGTGGGCATTTTGGTCGACCTTCCAGGACCAAAAGTACGTGCCGGATCCTTCGGGGAAAACGGCGGCGTTGAATTAGCACCAGGAAACCGGGTCATTTTGCGCCCGGGGAACGGCGTTAGTACCGCCACTGAAATTGAGGTCGACTACGAATACCTCTTGGCCGACATTCATGCTGGTGATCGCCTTATGTTTGGTGATGGCACCGTAGTGGTGGAAATTGAAGAACACTGTGGTGATTATCTGGCTGGGGTAGTTGCCCACGGCGGAATTGTTCAAGGCCGCCCCGGAGTTCATATTCCGAGTGATCGGCTTAGAACTTCAGCGCCTACCGAGCGCGACTTGCGTCTTCTCGACGTATTTGTTGACGCTGGCGTTGACATGGTGGCTTTGTCTTTCGTGCGTTCAGCCCACGATGTGCGCCGCATTGGCACCGAACCACATCCACGCGGACCACTAATCGTGGCCAAAATTGAGACCCGGGCGGCGGTACAAAACCTGGAAGGAATTATTGCGGCCTCAGGTGCCATCATGGTGGCCCGGGGCGATTTGGGTGAAGAATTCGAAATCGAAGAACTTCCGCATCTTCAAAAAGAAATCATCGCCAAGTGCATAGCCATGGGGCGACCGGTGATTACTGCAACGCAGATGCTTGAATCAATGATCACCGCGCCTAGTCCAACCAGGGCTGAAGCTACCGATGTTGCCAACGCCGTTTTTGATGGCACCTCGGCGGTGATGCTCTCGGCAGAAACCGCCATCGGGCATGATCCGATTGAGGCCGTGGCAACCATGGCACGTATTGCTGGCCATGCTGACCAACGCTTTCCCTACGATTCGTGGACGGCCCGGCTCACTGACCGGCATGTGTTGGGGGAAGCTGCCAGCCTCGATTCGAAGATGACCGACACCATTACTATGGCCGCCTGGCGGGCCGCCGCAGAAGTGAAGGCCAACGCCATTATCTGTATTACGCGCTCGGGTTTCACGGCCCGTTCGATTGCTCGTTTCCGCCCCCAAGCCCGTGTTTTGGCCTATTCACCCGATCCGCGTGCCGTACTGCAGCTCTCGATGAGCTGGGGCACCACCGCCCTGGGCTCGCAAGCCCACGGCGCATTCACCGACATGGCTGATTGGGCAGTCAACGACGCCAAACGTCAAGGTTTGCTTCGCTCGGGCGATGTGGCGGTTGTGGTGGCAGGCTCTCGTGAAAGCTCGGAAGCCACCGACACCCTTCGCTTGGTGCGTGTGCCATAGCTTTATGGGGCCCGACTATTATCTCGATCCGCCGCACCTGGCGGTTTATGAACGTCTGCCAGACACCGGGCAAAATGCAGCACAGCTAGTGGTGCTGGTTCATGGCACCATGGATCGCGCTACCAGTTTTGCCAAGGTCACACGTCGTCTCGCCGAGTTCCATACGCTGCGCTATGACCGGCGTGGCTACGGCGATTCAGCCATCAACGTCGATGGAATGCCAGTGTTGCCTGCCACCGATCTGCAAAGCGCTGCTAACGATCTCTTGGCGGTGGTGGACGGTCGGCGCAGTGTTCTCGTGGGACATTCCATGGGTGGCACCATTGCTTTAGCAGCCGCTATAACCCAGCCTGAGATGGTCGAAGCCGTAATCGCTTATGAGTCACCGCTGCCCTTTGCCACCACGGCTGACCAGCGGCCAAGAAATCCTGAGTCCGATCCGGCCGAGGCTGCCGAGAAGTTCATGCGTCAAATGATTGGCGATGCCCAATGGGAACGACTGCCAGCTTCGAGCCGTAAGAAGCGCCGAGCTGAAGGACCGGCACTGATTGCCGATCGTGAGCTTTGGAACGGTGCAAGCAGTTATCAGCCAAGCGGGTTAGTGGTGCCGGTAGTAGCCGCTTATGGTGGCATCTCGAGCGAGCACCATCGCCAAAGCGCGTTTCGGTTAGCCGAGCTAGTACCCCAGGCCACCTTGGCCGAGATAGAGGGCGCATCCCACGGTGCTCATCTCACTCACCCCGATGCTTTTGCGGAACTGATTCGCGCAACGGCAGCACAGTTTCGCTAAATATGCTCGAACTACTAGCCCCATTCTTTCTTGCTCTGAACTTAGCTTTGTAATATGGGGAAAGCTTTGAGATGCGATACAGTTTTACTTATATTGCTTTATGGTAAATGCCCTCCCTTAAGGAGTACCCGTCTTGGAAATACCCTTCATTAACATTGAAGAACTAGCTGAACGGCTAGAAACCGAGACCCCGGTTGTTATCGATGTTAGGGAAGAATTCGAATGGGATGAGGCAAGGATCGCTGGTACCAAACTGGTGCCATTGGGAGAGCTAACTCGTCGAGTAGACGAGTTGCCAACCGATCAAGCACTTCTTATTTTGTGTCGTAGCGGAAACCGAAGCGGCCAGGCCACCGCCTGGCTACGTGAACAGGGCTACGACGCCTTTAATGTGGATGGTGGCGTTTTGGCATGGGCTTCAAGTGGCCGCCACCTTGAATCTGGCCCCAACCCCGCCTAGGCAGTGACCTCTCCGAAACCCATAACGAACAACAACGCCTTCGGCGAGCTTCTTGAGCAACTTCGGGATGAACCAGTAGTAGCCCTTGATACCGAGTTTCATCGCGAGCGCACCTACTTCCCCAAAGTGGCGCTGCTGCAATTAGCCTGGCGAGATCAAGTTGCCATTGTCGATCCACTAGCGGTAGATCTCGAACCTTTCGCCGATATTCTCGACAGTGATGCCACGATCGTCATCCACGCCTCTTCGCAAGACTTAGAAGTGTTGGCACGCTCGTGCGGTACGACTCCAAGAAACCTATTCGACACCCAAGTAGCTGCCGGATTTTTGGGCATGTCGAATCCATCGCTCGCTTCGCTCGTGGAAGCCCATTTTGGCGTTCATTTACCTAAAGCCAGCCGCCTAACTGATTGGCTGCAAAGACCGCTCTCCAACGCCCAACTTACCTACGCCGCATCCGACGTTCTGTATTTGATTGAGCTGCGAGAACGTGAAATTGCCGAGCTTGATTCCCGTGGTCGCCTGCCTTGGGCGGAAGACGAGTTCCAGTCGTTGCTCAACAAGGTACAGGTTTCACGCACTCCTGAAACAGCGTGGCGGAAAATCAAAGAGGCAAAACACCTCCGCGGTAAGGCTCGCGACATCGCCCGCTCGGTTGCGGCCTGGCGCGAACGACGCGCCATCGAAAGTGACCAACCAGCTCGTTTCGTACTACCAGACTTGGCAGTGGTTGCCATCGCCCAAAAAGCACCAACCACGCCTAGCGAACTAGCCAACATACGCGGTTTGGACGAGCGGCACCGGCGGGGTGACTACGCCATAGAAATCACCGCCGCGGTGCGTGAAGGCCAAGAAACTCCTATCGAAGTTACGCGCAGACCGGTGTCAAACGGCGAAATCTCAAAAGAGCTTCGCCCCGCCGTAGCATTGGTTTCTTCTTGGATCAGCCAACTAGCACATGATGAAGGAATCGATACTGCCATTTTGGCCACTCGTTCAGACCTTGAAGCCCTCTTACGTGGCGATGAAGACGCCCGTTTAGCATTCGGGTGGCGCGCTGAGATGGTGGGCGAACCGATTCGCCGTTTGATTTCAGGCCAAGCATCGCTGGCGTTTGGTCAAAACGGTCGGTTAGCGCTTGAAGAGCGTTCCGGACGACCGGTATTGCATTAACGCTACCAAGGCTTCAACGCACCAGCGTTTAGGCATCGGCTAAGAGGCTCGCTGTCTCGGGCGATCGTGGATCACGGCCCAGAGTCGTCCCAAGCGCGCAGGTTAGCTCTTAAACAGCCCATCGACGGCTTAAATAATGGCCGCTAAGGCACCAATTACAATCACAGTGAGCAAACCCGCCGCTACCATGGCGAAGAGCCGGTCGCCTCGACGCACCCAACGTAAAAAAAGCCAAAGAACTCTAATGATTGGCACCGCGATTAGCGTCGTCACCATGGCATAGCTTGCTATCTCATTAGCGGGGGCTGGCAAAAGAACCCCGCCAATGGCAAGAACAAAGGCTAAAACGGCGCCAAATTGTAAGAAGGAAACCAGGTAACGTTGACGGCCGATCAGCGGATGACGATTGACCTCTGGATCTGGCTCGCTAGAACCCAGCGGCGGCGCGAATTCACTCAAAGCTGAACCACCAAGACCGTTGCAATAACTATCAACATTACTGACAAAAAGCGTCGTAATATTACCGGTGGTAAGGCGTCTTGTACCGCTGAGCCTAAAACGCCGCCAATCAAACCCCCTAGAGCTACCGCCGAGCTTTCGAGCGGGTCGATTCTACCTTGTAAGGCAAAGACCAACAGTGCCGTGGACGATGTAATAGCCACGCTAAAAGTTGAGGTAGCGGCGGCCACTTTCAACGGTATGTACATGAGCTCACGCATAGTTGGCGTTTTGATAAAGCCAGCTCCCACCCCTGAGAGTCCAGTCACCACACCAGCGAAGGTCATGACCACCAATCCGGTACCCATGTTGCGAGCACGATAGGGGACCACACCCTCGGCGGTGGCAATTGCGCCATCGAGCGAACCGGGCCATTCGGCCGACGGTTCACCCGCTAAGGCTGCTACCGGACCATAGCCACTGGCGGGCCTCAAGAAGCCTGCTAAACCAGCGACGAAAGCGGTTGCCGCCAAAACACCTTGCAGGGCCGTGCCGCTAACGGCGCCTGAGACCCAAGCGGCAATCACTGCTGCCGAGGTAGCCGTTAGTTCCAAGGTAATGCCCAGTCGGTGATGCACTAACCCGCTAGCCAGTTGTTTCGGTGCTGCCGAGAGCGAGCCGGCGGCTACTGAAATTAAACCAAGTGGAGCCGCAAGCACGGGATCGACACCAAGTAGTACCAAAGTAGGCACTAATAGTACTGCTCCACCAAAACCGCCTAAGGTTCCTATTGTGGCCGTTGCGAGCGCTAAAGCAAGCAAAGCTGGAATAGTCATATAGACCTCATATCCCTAAAGTCTAACTAACGGAGCACTGTACGCAGATTCCGATGTTTTCAAGACACTTAGAGCAAGCATGACGAGCTTTCGACTCATTAACGGCTATGATGTATCGAGCTTTCATCTTTTGCAGACAGGAGCTGGCCCGTGGTGAAAAAGGGTCGCCATCGGCGGTTTGAAGAGGCACGAGCACTCAAACGCACGACAGACATAGATTTTGAAGACTTGTTCGAGTCGCTACAAGCGGATCGTCCTGCACGCGACGATGACGCGTCCGATTCTGAATGGACTGATTACGAAGACAGCGACGACGACCCACCTGACTACGACTAGTCAGGCCGGTTGGCAAGTTCTATCTAAATACCGCTTCGTGTTGTGGAGAGAACACCTTCTGGCAGTAACCTTTCAAATTCGTGTCATATAGCGAACTGCGCAACGTAGCCATTATTGCCCACGTCGACCACGGTAAAACCACCTTGGTAGACGCCCTGCTTCGTGCTACCGGTACTTTCCAAGCCCACGAAGCCGTAATCGATCGAGTCATGGACTCGGGCGATCAGGAACGGGAACGGGGTATCACGATTTTGGCTAAGGCCGCCTCGATTACCTGGAACGGGGTTCGGATCAACCTGGTCGACACTCCGGGACACGCTGATTTTGGTGGCGAAGTTGAGCGCGCCCTGACCATGGTTGATGGGGTATTACTGCTGGTAGACGCGGCTGAAGGTCCACTACCGCAAACCCGATATGTGCTTTCAAAAGCTTTGGCTGATGATCTACCGGTGGTGGTGGTCATTAACAAGGTCGATCGAGCCGATGCTCGCGCTGATGAAGTCTTAGATGAGCTCTTCGCTCTTTTCATTGACCTTGGCGCCGAAGATCACCAAATCGATTTTCCAGTAATTTCCACCATTGCTAAAGAGGCGAAAGCCACCGAAGGTGTAGGTGTCCCGGCACCCGATGCCGATTTGGTTCCGCTTTTGAAGGCGCTTGTAGACACAGTGCCTAAACCAAGTGGTGACCCCGACGCCCCGTTACAGGCCATGGTGACTAATCTCGACGCTTCCGACTATCTCGGTCGGCTTGCGGTTGGACGGGTCATGAACGGCTCGCTCCGCCGCGGCGAGACAGTGGCTTTGTGCCGCGCTGACGGTTCTGTAATTAAAAGGCGTTTAGGCCAGCTATTTGGCATCAGCGGTGTCGGTCGCAGCGAAGTGGAGCAATGTGGTGCTGGCGATCTGTTCTACGTAGCGGGGTTTCCCGAGGTCGAAATCGGCGACACCATCGCCGACGCCGCCGAACCAACCCCATTGCCGCGTTTGGTGGTAGACGAACCGGTGATGCGAATGACTTTCGCGGTTAACACTTCACCGCTGGCAGGCAAAGAAGGCAAGTATCTAACCTCGCGTCATTTAAGAGAACGATTAAACCGAGAAGTGTTGGGCAACGTTTCAATTCGACTCGCCGACACTGATTCGCCCGATGTGATAGAAGTGGCCGCTCGTGGAGAGCTGCAATTAGCAGTACTAATCGAGGCGATGCGCCGGGAAGGCTACGAGCTACAAGTGAGCCGACCCGAGGTGCTAATCCGCGAAATCGACGGTATAAAACACGAACCGCTTGAAGAAGCAGTGGTAGACGTGCCCGATGACTATGTGGGCACGGTGACCCAGGCCATAGCACCCCGCAAAGGCCGAGTTGAAGACATGCGTCCTGGTGATATCGGCCGCACAATTATTACTCTCAAAGCACCTTCGCGAGGATTGCTCGGCTTTCGTTCAGGGCTCTTAACAGCGACTCGGGGCACCGCCCTTATTCATCAACGTCACGAAGGCTGGACGCCTTGGGTCGGTGAGCTGCCCACACGGAGTGGGGGAGCAATGCTTGCCGATCGCTCCGGCAAGAGCACCTCATACGCTCTAGACAACCTACAACTGCGTGGTGAAATGTTTGTTGGTCCAGGGACTGAAGTTTATGAAGGCATGATCGTTGGTGAATCGGCACGTGGTGAAGACATGACAGTGAATATCACCCGTGAAAAACAAAAAACTAACATCCGCACTCACGCCGCCGACGACGCCATCAAATTGACCCCGCCGAAGATATTTACGCTAGAAACGGCCATCGAGTGGATTGGCGACGACGAGCTAGTTGAAGTTACTCCCGAAAACCTTCGTCTTCGTAAGCGGACTTTGAAGGAACAGGACCGTAAACGTCTGCGTCGATAACAGTGCCTTGGTAGCGGATGCCGTACCAATCGCTGTCCTGCCAAAGTGCCGGATGACGAAATTCAATGGCACCGCTCGTTAGCTCACCATCTCGCGCTCGAAACGGCCGCACCACACCACCTTGTGTTTCCAGCTGACCGACAAATTTCATGATTTTTTCATGAAACTCAATCGACTCGTCGCCTACGAGTGAAATAGCACTCTCAAGTGAAGGACCTTGCGCACCTAGCTCGTACATCAGCCGAGCTGGTTCGTATACGCGCCCAAGGGGACCGAATCGAATTCGCTGAATCTCCCGTAAACCTAAACGCCGCCTACGCAGTTTAATTAGTCGTGAGTCTTCTAAAACGTGGCGGGCAGCTGCCCCGTTTTCTAGGGCAGTGTCAACCACACTTGATTGAAGTTCGCTCGCCAAATTAGTTCGATTCACGACCTCGGGTGTGAGTTTGGCGATCAAGCTGAGCGAGGTGATCAATAGCTGATTCTCGTCACAATCATGTGAACGTGCAGGCACCGCACAGACCATGACATCTTGATGACCACCGCTGGCACCCTGGGCAGCAACCGTTTCGCCCCACAAGATCGGACCTCGAATTTCGCCGTGGCAGTGCACGGCATGGTGTTCAAAAATCGAAGCCAGAGAACGACTGATGGTGGGCATGGCGGCTAGCAAGACCTGCGCTTCGATGCTGGACGCCAAAATCAAGGCTTCAATCGAAGTTGCTTGTTCCCGGCCCAACCCAAATAGGGTGCCAATCGCTTCAGCGAAATCCATGGGTCGACGAAGCTTCGCCCAAAGCTCGTGGGTCGCCGTAACGGAGGTATCGCTGCTCATGGCTTCAATTTCTAAATGACCAAGTCGAGGCCGAGCACTTCGCCGATAGTTCGTTGTGCCTCAAGTTGTTCTGATGGATCAAATAGGGGTTCAACGGCGCGATATAGTTCCGTGGCCCGACGTTCGTCCATACCCTCAAATTGAGGCAGGAAATACGCATAGAAAACCTCGAACAAGACCCGTGATCTGGGCACCACATCGCTTTCACGGCGTGCCGCGTAACGTGCAGCATCGAGGTAGACAGCCGGTCCAAGGTCTTTGAATTTCCGCAGTATCAACAAGTCAGCCACCATGTCGCCAGGTCCTTCTAGGACTTGTCGGAAATCAGCTTCGGCCGGTGTGCCGACCTCAATGAACGCAAACCGTCTCATCAGCGCGTATGACATTTCAAAGAGCAGGTTCTTGTCGAAGACATTCATGGTGGCGATGATCCGCCAAGAAGCCGGCAAACGAATCACGTCGGTATCATCGGGTGGCTCTACACCAGCGGGTACCAACGATAAGGGTTTAGATTGCCCAGCCCGTTTATAAGGTAAGACCACTGGCGAACCGGACAGTACAGTGAAGAGCTGACCGAATGCTCGGTCAAAGTTGGAGCGGTTCATCTCGTCAATCACTAGCCAACGTCCGCTCATAATTGCTTCTACGAAGAGGCCGGGTCGAAAGATTAGGCCTTCCGCAGTCGGTTGTAGTCCACCAATAGTTTCGAAGGTGGTCCATTCGCTGGTGGCTGTGGTTGGCAGATAACCAGTGCACATTAAAGAGTGGGCCGCCACTTCAGCCGCTACATAAGCCAGTGTCGTTTTGCCGGTGCCAGGAGGTCCGGTAAGCACCACATGTTTACCAGCGTCAATTGCCGCCACAACCTGGTCAATCACATAGGGTGGAAAGATTATTCCATGCTCATCGATGGCCCGTTGCAACGATTCCCGATCAAATCTTGCCATTGTCAGCTCCTACGCTGTTCAGGTCGGTAGATTGCCGTTTCAATACGCTAGCGTCTTCTCGAGCTGACGCGCCTAGAGTAGGTAGCTAATGGCTGGTGAGTTCGAAGACATACGCAGTCGCCTAGAAGCTATCAGTGAAGAGCTAGCTGACTTGGCTATTGTTCGGTTGCGCGAATCCATCGACGCTGGTGGCCACGAGCTACCAGTAGACGAGAAGCGCCTGACGCGGGCCAGGCGTGCAGTAGAAAAGGCAGTGAACATCCTGCGTGATCCCAATGACGAATATACATTCTGATTTTGTCACACCTAAAACTAAACCAATTTTGCCAGGCTTCTACATCGTTGTTTCGGGTGGACCTGGCTCAGGCAAGACTCTTTTAGCGCGCCCGGTAGCGGAAGCACTACGCCTTCCGCTGCTGTCCAAAGACACCATCAAAGAAGCGCTTTTCGATGAACTAGGCATCGGTGATCGGCTCTGGTCACGCCGGCTTGGTCGTGCCAGTGTGGCCGTGCTCTATCGAATAGCAGCCAACACTCCGGCGGCAGTGTTGGAATCAGTGTTCCACCACGATCTGGCCGTGGCCGACCTGCAGGCCCTCGAAAAACCGTTGATTGAGCTGCATTGTCAGTGCGATAAAGAAGTCGCACTGCAGCGATTTGAAGAACGAGCCACCGATGAACGCCACCCCGGCCACCTCGATAGCCAACAACCCCGAAACCGACTGGTGGAGTTAGTTGAGGAGGGCTTAGAACCGCTCCGACTGGGCGGACCGTTGTTGGAAGTGAACACCAACAATCGTGTCGATGTAGCTCAGGTAGTGGACTGGATTAAGGCTCAGCCTGAATACCAAAAAACCTTAGACTTATAGTGCTCTATACCGAAAGCCGCAGCTGCTTCAACTCACCGTTCGCTCGGAAGCGTGAGAGCTAAAACAAGCTATTCGCTTTCGTTCTTAGAAGTACCGAGCTCGTTTAGACGATCAATAAAGATCCGCAGACGAGAAAAACTCATCTGGTTGAACTTGAACGACAACCGCTCTAAATCTAAAGCGTCGTTATCACGCACCTCACCCGGCGACGGCTTCGGTCGGCTGATGCCATTTTCGCTCATAATGTCAGAGAACTCATCCTGCAAGGCTTGCAGTTCTGCGTCGCTCAATCGTCGAGAATGACGTATTACTAAATTCTTGCCAACCATTCGCATCGAGTGATAATTAGCATAAAACGCTTCAATATGAGCGGCCGCTTCTTCAACGTCGTTAGTCACAAAAAGCAACCGATAATCGTCTTCGCTTATCAGCCGTCGTTCGCCCAGTTCGTCTTTGACAAATTTTAACCATCCGGGCCAATAGCTCGAACCCGGCGGGTCAAGAAGTACCACGGGGATCGGGTATGACTTACCGGTTTGCAAGAGGGTTAAAACTTCGAACGCTTCATCGAGGGTTCCAAACCCACCGGGCAGCATACAGAAACCATCTGACTCTTTTACAAAGGTCAGCTTACGGGTAAAGAAGTAACGAAAATTAATAAGTTTTGGATCGCCAGCGATGGCATTATTAGCGACTTGTTCAAACGGTAAGTTGATATTGATACCAAAGGATTTGTCCCGTCCGGCCCCTTCGATGCCTGCCTGCATTATTCCGGGCCCGGCACCGGTCATAACCATCCAGTCAGCCTTGGCCATCCGGGCAGAAAATGCTTTGGCGCATTGATACGCAGGGTCATCCGCAGCAATTCGAGCTGAGCCAAATACGCTTACCTTGCGCACACCACGGTAAGGCGCAAAGACGTTGTAAACATAACGCAGCTCTTTTAGCGTATAGTTCGCCATTTTCACTTCGCCACGCGCCACGTTTTCTAATTCCATACGAAGCGACGACGCTATAATTTCGAAAATTAGTGCCGCTTTAGAACGGGCATTGGTACTTTCAACCAACTCGGCGATTCGACGATCGAGCTTAGCAATACCAGTGCGATATCGTGGTAACCCCTTTATAAATGGGCTTTCACCTTGGTCTTTAGGGGTGGCTTGTTCATCTTCATCATCGCCGAAACTGGTTTCACCGTGGGGGATCTGACCCGGGCGCGCTCTGTATTTAGTCATTTAATGTAAATCATATCAAGATTTAAGTTAAGATATTTATATTAAAGCCAGGCCTAAAGGAACGATTGCCTAACACCTTGTAGGGTATCGAGCACATCGCTGAATGACTTCTTAAACGAATCGACACCGTCGATCTCTAACTTGTTCGCCACGTCCGCAAACGAGATGCCCAAAGCTTCAAGTTTCTCAAAAGTGTTTTCCGCCGCCGCAAGGTCAGTATCAATAGTTCGAGCAATAGTGCCGTGGTCTAAGAAGGCGGCGATCGTCGACTCGGGCAAAGTGTTCACACTCTCAGGCCCGATCAATGCGTCAACATACAACGTGTCTGCATAGGCAGGGTTCTTGGTGGAGGTTGAAGCCCACAATGGCCGCTGTTTGTTGGCCCCGAGTGCGGCCAAGGCCTGCCAGCGGGAGGTGTCGAAAGCTTGTTGAAACAGACCATAGGCAAGCTTGGCCTGGGCCACGGCGGCTTGGCCGTAGAGCTCGGTGTCTGGCGGGGCGATTTGGGCCAACCGTGCATCAACCTCGGTATCGACGCGGCTTACAAAGAACGATGCCACACTACGAATTTTGGAAAGATCACCAGTGGCGGCCTCAAGACCATTCAAATAAGCAGCCATCACTTCGCCATATCGCGCCAAACTGAAGATCAGCGTGATATTCACGTTGATTCCCTCGGCAGTTAGCGTTTCGATTGCCGGAATACCCTCGGCAGTTGCAGGCACCTTAATCATGACGTTTGGTTGGTTGATCTGGGCGTGCAGCTTTCGAGCGGCGTCGATAGTGGCTTGTGTGTCGTTGGCCAGCTCAGGTGATACTTCAACCGAGACATAACCGTCTTCGCCGTTCGAATTTTCATAAACCGGCGCCAAGACCGAAGCAGCGTCGACAATGTCGCTTATAACCAACCGCCAATATGAATCTTCAAGATCCACACCGTCGGCTACCAGAGTTCTTAGTTGTTCATGGTAGGCGTCGCTTGAGGTCATAGCCCGTTGAAAAATTGTTGGATTCGAGGTCACACCGCGGATGCCGTCGTGCACCCATCGCGCTAACTCACCGCTTTTGATCCAATCACGTCGCAGGTTATCAAGCCAAGGGCTTTGCCCCCCGAGCTCATGAAGTTCAGATAATGTCGCCATAATCACTCCTCTGGCAGTTTTATCGGCCCGCTACTCAGCCCAAATCGAGCGACTCAAGCAATGCCTGCGCTTGGGTCACTACGTTGGCGGCTGTCATGCCGTAATTGGCGAGCACCACCTCACCGGGGGCACTGGCACCAAATTGGTCAATACCAATTGAAGCGTCGCTCCAGCGTTCCCAACCAAAGGTAGAACCGGCCTCAACCGACAATGTTGGAATGTCCGAAGGTAAAAGTTCTTCGCGATATTCTTCAGATTGTAGGGCGAAAAGTTCCCACGAGGGCATAGACACCACTCGCACATCGATATCGTGTTTGGCGAGTTCTTGAGCTGCCTCCACGCAGACCGACACCTCGCTGCCGGTCCCGATTAGAATGAGATCAGGCTCATCTTCGCTCTCAACCACCGAATAAGCGCCGAATTCAACCTCAGCAGCATCAGTTCCGGCGAGAACGGGCAAGCCTTGGCGTGACAATACAAGACCAACTGGTCCTTCGGCGTGCAATGCTTGTTGCCAAGCACCTACGGTTTCAGTGGCATCAGCAGGCCGAATCACGGTCAGGCCGGGCATAGCCCTAACACTGGCCAGTTGTTCTACTGGTTGATGTGTCGGTCCGTCTTCACCAACGCCCACCGAGTCATGAGTCCATACAAAGATGACCTTGGCTTCACTCAGTGCCGCTAGGCGCACTGCAGGACGCATGTAATCGGTAAATACAAAGAACGTTCCACCGACCGGTAGTACGCCGCCGTGTAAGGCCATACCGTTCATAATGGCCGCCATGGCGTGTTCACGGACGCCGAAGTAGAACTGACGACCAGCGGGATTGTTGAAGCTTTGGGCACCGCTTATACCAAGAGTGGTACCAGTGTTCGAAGTCAGGTCGGCGCCACCCGCGATTATCGAAGGCACGGCTTCGGCTACCGCCGCCAGGCATTTGCCGCTGGCGGCTCTAGTAGCCACCATTTCGCCAACTTCCCAGCTGGGCATATCTAATTCAACACCGGGAACTGCCGTGCCGCCTTGGCTGGCGACCCAGGCCAAGAGTGAAGCTTCGTCTAGTTGATCCAGCCGCTCTTGCCACGCTGCCGAATCGGCAGCACCACGTTCACCAGCAGCTAAATAGAATTCGCTCACATCGTCGGGAACATAGAAGGTCTTCTCGGGGGGGAGCCCCATTGCGGCCTTGGTAGCTGCAATCTCATCGTCTTTTAGGACGTAGCCGTGTGCCTCGGGGTCATCCATAAACCGCTCCGATGGATACGCAATATGGCTCCGCAAGACCACCAAAGTCGGAGCATCATTATTGGCCATGGCCGATCGCAAACCAGTCTCAATGGCATCTAGGTCGTTGGCAACTTCGCCCAGTTCAATGACGTTCCAGCCGTAGCCACGAAAACGCAGCACAACATCATCACCTAAGGAAATGTCGGTTGGGCCATCGATGGTGATGTGGTTATCGTCATAAATCCACACCAGACGATCGAGTTTAAGATGACCAGCCAGCGACGCAGCCTCGTGGCTCACGCCTTCTGATAGGTCGCCATCGCCACAGATTGCCCAAATACGGTGATCACAAATTTCACTGCCATAGGTTGCTCGCACAAAACGTTCAGCCACGGCCATTCCCACGCTGTTCGCAATACCCTGGCCGAGGGGACCGGTGGTCACTTCTATACCTGGAGTTCCAAAACCAACCTCTGGGTGCCCAGGAGTCTTGCTGCCCCACTGACGAAATTGACGCAGATCTTCAATAGTCAGGTCGTAGCCGGTCAGGTGCAACATGGAATACAACAAGATTGATGCGTGACCAGCTGAAAGTATCACTCGATCGCGGTCGGGCCAGTTGGGGTCATTAGCGTCGTAGCGGAGAATACGGGTCCACAGCACATGTGCCAGGGGGGCCAAAGCCATGGCGGTACCTTGGTGGCCTGAACGTGCGGCGTTCGGTGCATCCATCGCAAGACCGCGGATCACATTTACTGCCTTGGCTTCGATGTCGTTGGTCATCTGTCCTCCAATAGACATATTCCCCGTATGTGCTCGATCATAAAGAGTTTCGGATTGATTGACTCAATCACCAAAGACCACCACCGAAGTAGTGCCACGGTGAAGTAGGGTCGTATTGCCATTTCGACCGAATTCGTCAACAGTAAAGACACCACCCACGGCGTTGCTTTCAATGGCGCTGGCAACTACCGCCGCATCATGATCGGGATACCCAAAGAGGCCCGAGCCCCGAGCGGCGCTGTTGAACAGAAGGGCACCTTTACCGGTTATTCCATCTAATGCATTGCGCAGATTCGCGTCGGCGCTGTGAGCATCGGGCACATGAAACTGCACAATTTGACCAACGTCAAGCGATTCGCGCAGTGCCAAGATACCTTCGGTTGGATCAGCGCCCATTACTCGTTGCGTCACAAAATTGTTGCTGTCGTACTCGAGCTGGTTTTCGTCCAAGACACGCCCCAAATACAAATTTGATGCCACCTTGGCGCGTTCTCTCGGTTCCAAAGCTTCTAACAACTCTCGCATGCGCTGAACCGCTGGTTTTCCGGCCAGTTCAATTAAACGCGCGTCTTGTGACTTCGTGACGACTAGGGGCTCGCCCAGGGCCTTCGTGCCTTGGGCGACACGAGTCTTTATGGGTATCTCGGCGGGAAAGAGCACGCCAACAGCACCGTCAGAATACAAAGATCCATTCAGCGAAAACCGAGCCTGGCCAAAGCCATGTCGGGGAGCTATTCGGCCGCCAACCACACGCAGTTGCGGGCATATTCGTCGAATTGATTCGCCAAACTGTGAGGCCGGAAAGGTTTGAGGATCAGCAAATAGAGCCAGTAGGCGAGGGGAGTGGCACACCGCTTTTGGGATGCCACTCACCAACCAACCAGCACCGCGCCGCTGGGTTTCGATGCGAACCAGCTCAACGGATGCACCAGAAAGCGCCCACACTGCCACCGCTGGGCGATCTTCAATCTCATGGGCACCGCCCACAATCGAGCTTCCCACTACACCAACCACTACTTTGGCAGTGGTAATGGCAGCCACCGTGTCGCACATGTCGCCCAAGGCCCCGCCAAAACCCAAGGTAACGGTTACCAGAGCTAAATCGATGCGGCCTTTGATGTTTTCAAGCACGCTGCCCAAAGCCTCACCGATGGCATGGGTGGGAATGGGGTGTTCCGAAACTCCACTGGCGATTGATAGCTGGCTTTGGCGAAATCTCAACTGAGCGGAGGCAAAAGCGTGTAGGGCACCACCGTGACCTCGCCTTGGTCGATCCGGCAGTGCGCTTCGATGGTTTGGTAATCCAAGAACTCAAGCTCAGCGCGAATCAGCCGGTAGTTGAACTTGCCAGGCTCCACCTCTAGGGGCTGAACATTGCGAGCGATTTGTTCGCCGTCGCGATAGAACACCGCTTCAAGCGCTCCTACGCCAGTGCTATTAGATGGGGCATGCACTATTACACAAAGGTGCGGCATCAGCGTGATGGGCGGGGGGCTCTGCGCAGCCACCGAGAATTGAATTCCGGTCAAATCTATTCGGGTTGAAGGGCCTGGAACCGCTCGAAGCTCAATGTCGTCAATGAAGAGCGCGGCGAGTATCTGCATACCAAGACCGTACTAGGTTGAGCTGGCCAACTACTAGAGGCCTCAGGGTTATACAGCCCATGGTTAACACGGGTTAGCCACCTCACTATGAATTTCAGGTAGCCTCATGGCGGTGAGTGAGCTGCAGGATAAGAAGGATCAAAGAATCGACACTCCTGCTACTTCTGTCGAAGTTGAACCGCCCCTGACTACCCGCCAGCAAATTCTAATTGAAGCTAAACGGTGTTTCTCGGAACACGGTTTTGACGGCACTTCACTAAATGACATTGCGGCTGGTGTTGGTATTCGCCGCCCAAGTTTACTGCATCATTTTCCATCGAAAGATGCCATCTATCGAGAAGTCTTCGAGCTAGCACTGGCCGAATGGTATGAGCGTCTTGAAGTGGCCCTAACCAACGAAACCCATCGTGAAGGCTGGGTTCTGGTCGATCATGTCTTAAGCGCCGGTTTCCGCTTCTTTATGGAAAATCCTGATTTCGTACGTTTAGTGCGACGTGAAGCGCTTGAGGGTGGCACACATCTGGGAGTCGACTTGGGGCAGGCACTTAAGCCTGGGTTCGACCAAGCGTGTGCTTTCTTCGAACGCGAAATGGCGGCTGGCCGTTTCCGTCGTCAAGACCCAGCGCAACTATTGATAACTGGTTACGGTGCCCTGCTCAGCTACTTCAGCGACGTGCCTTTCATCGACGGCCTCATAGGTGAAGACCCCTTGAGTCCGGGAGCGTTAGAAACACGGCTCAATCATGTTCGCGAGTTTTTCCGCGCCGCTCTTGAACCCTCGGGCGTCTTTCCTTAATCACTTCTTCCGGGAATCACTTCTATCGGGGCTAACCCAGCCAATGACCTCGGGGTATCAACACCTGTGGTTGTTTGCATCAGGGCAAGGTGGCCAAATGACCGCTTGCGGTACCCACCGGACACATGGTTGTAGAGCCCACTAAGCTCGAGGCGTGTCTAATGCCGAAACAACAACCACGCTTTCAGAAGCAGCGTCAAAGCAGCTGCTCGGCCGCTATGGAGTGCCCTTTGCTGCTGAACGAATTACTCCCAATGCTTCCGAGGCCGTAAAGGCCGCTAACGAACTTGGGTTTCCGGTCGTAGTTAAGTTGAATGGCGACAAAATCGCCCATAAAACGGAACGCGGTTTGGTTCGTTTAGGATTATCGAACGCTGAGGCTGTTTTGGCAGCTGGTAACGAACTCTTAGCCAAGTCGACTCCTGAAGACGGCGACGTCGATCTGCTGGTAGCACCCATGATTTCGGGAAACCGTGAACTAATTGCGGGCTTGGCCACCGATCCACAGTTTGGAACCACCATCATGGTCGGCATCGGCGGAATCTTCGCTGAAGCAGTGGCCGATGTCAGCTTACGGTTGGTCCCAATTTCGCCGATCGATGCCGAAGAGATGATTGACGATCTAAAAACCCAAGCCTTGTTGGGCGAGTTTCGCGGTGAAGCAGCCATCGATCGGGAGGCCCTCGCACAGGTGCTTCTGGCACTTTCTGAGGCCGCCGTGGCTAACCCTGAAATCGTGTCAGCCGACTTGAACCCGTTGATTGTGAGTAACGGACGACCAATAGCCGTTGACGCCTTAGTGGAAATGAGAAGTTAAGTGCCCAGCATCGAACAGTTCCAAGCACTTTTTTCACCCCGTGGTGTGGTGGTGGCCGGGGCTTCCAGCCATCCCGGAAAATTTGGTTTTGTATCGCTACACAACATTTTGGCTAGCGGCTACCAGGGTAAAGTTTATGCCACCAACCTGAATGGCGAAGAGATTCTAGGCATCCAAACTCTGCCTTCAATTTTGGATCTACCATCCGGCGAGGTCGACCTAGTTTTTGTCTGCACTCCAGCTTCCACCAACATCCAGCTGCTACATGAATGTGCCGAACGCGGTATTAAAGCTGCCTTCATCACCTCTGCCGGCTACGGCGAAGCTGGCCCAAAAGGCCAGGCCGCTGAAGACGAACTAGTGGCCGTGGCTAAGAGCTTAGGTATTTTGATTGCTGGTCCCAACGGCCAGGGCGTGGTGTCCACTCCGATAAATCTTTGTGCTCAAATCGTGGCGCCCTACCCACCAGCAGGATCAATTGGAGTGGCCAGCCAATCAGGCAACTTTGTGTCATCGTTTATGAACCTAGGCGTACAAACCGGAATTGGTTTTAGCCGCGGGGTTAGTGCCGGGAACGCCGCTATGACCAATGTCGCTGACTATCTCGAGTTTTACGCTAGCGATGAGGCAACCTCGGTTGGTTTGGCATATGTAGAAGGGCTGAATGACGGCCGCGATTTTATTTCTCGCCTCGAAAGCGTCACCCGTCAGAAACCAGTGGTTTTGCTAAAGGGTGGTACCACTTCAAGTGGCCAGCAAGCCGCCGCCAGCCACACTGGATCACTCGCTACGAACGACAAGGTTTTCGACGGTGCTTGCCGCCAAGCTGGCGTTACGCGGGCAGCCAATGTGGAAGAAGCCTTCGAAGCCGCCGCCACCTTCGCCACCCAACCACTGCCAAAGGGTAATCGCGTAGCAGTCTTAACCACCGCTGGTGGTTGGGGAGTCGTGACCGCCGATGCCCTCGCCCACACCTCGCTAAAGCTGATTGACCTACCCGAAGACCTACGGGCCGAAATTGACACCAAGTTGCCACCACGATGGAGCCGCAGCAATCCAATCGACCTAGCCGGTGGAGAAACTCGTGACACAATTCCAGAGATAATGCAGCTAATTGCCGACCACCCTGAAGTCGACGCCATTGTCTATCTGGGTTTAGGCATTCAATCGAACCAAGCCAAACTCATGCGCGATGGAAGCTATTACCCTGACCACGGTCTTGAACGCATTGTGGCCTATCACGAACGTCAAGACGAACGTTTCGCGCAAGCTGCGCACGATATTTCCATGGCGAGTGGCAAACCGATATTGACAGCCACCGAGCTAGCGATTTCAGACCCTAACAATGCCGGGCCTCGCACGGTGCGTGCCACTGGGCGGCTTTGCTATGCCTCAGCCAACCGAGCGGTAACGGCTCTCGATCACCTGTGGCGCTATGCACAATACCGACAACGTCGGGGGCTATAGCCGGTGCGTTTCGTTTTAGTGCTTTTAGTAGTGGCAGTGCTTGGTGTTACAAGCGCTGCCGGGGCACTTCAGAGCGGTTACATTACGCCCTCTGATCGACCAGCCACAGGCCAAGCAAGCGTTATAACACCAGTTCTTTCACCCAAGAGAACACCACGCGTGATGCTTGGCACTATCCGAGATGCCAACGCAAACGCCGCGGTGGCGTCAATGGTGCCCTCAATCCCGGGTCACGCTTGTGTGGTAGTCAGCAACGGTGAAAAAAATGTCTACGAGCTGCGGCTAGACGAAGGTTTCACCCCGGCTTCAACCCAAAAACTATTGGTGGCTCACACCATATTGTCGTTGATGGATGCCGATGATCGTTTCGTCACCACCGCCTTCGCTGAAGCGGCCCCCAACAATGGCACTATTGAAGGCAATCTTTATCTCTTGGGTGGTGGCGACCCGATTTTAGAGACCACGAAATATGCTGCCCGTCGTCAAGACGATGATCGTCCGTATACCAACTTCGATGAGCTAGCCGATCAACTGGTGGCTCAAGGAGTCACCTCGATCACCGGGGCCATAATTGGCGATGGCAGTCGCTACGATGCCGAGCGTTCAATTCCAACTTGGGAGGCCCGATATCTTGACCAGGTGTCCGCTGGGCCGCTGTCAGGGTTAGGTGTGAACGACGGCTTAGCCACTTTTACGGAAACCGAAGTGCCTTCGTATCCGGGCACACCGGCCTCCGATCCACCTGCTAATACGGCCAAGGTTCTGACCGAGTTGTTGCAGGAGCGTGGTGTGAGCGTGGCTGGTGGACCCTCCTCGGGTGTTGTTCCGCCAGAACGGGTTGAAATCGCACAAATTGTGTCACCACCGCTGCGCGAAGTTGTCGCTCAAATGCTTGAATATAGCGATAACACCACCGCTGAGCTGCTAACAAAAGAAATCGCTGTGCGCACAGGGGCTTTGGGCACCAGCGCTAACGGAACCCAAGCCATTTTGGCCAATCTGGCGAGCCTCGGAGTGGATACCACCAACCTGGTGTTAAACGACGGCTCTGGTCTCGATCTTGGTAACCGTGTGACGTGTAGTGCGTTGGTACAGGTGTTAAACGCAGCCGGTGCTAATTCGCCGCTTGCTTCAGCCCTACCTGTTGCCGGTGAGTCAGGCACCCTGGCGCAACGGATGGTTGACACGCCCGCTGCGGGGAATTTACGGGCCAAAACCGGTTCCCTGCGCAACGTTTCGGCGTTAGCCGGATACGTACGTGGCAATGACGGACGAACCTATACATTTGCCTACATCGACAACGCTCCCGGCGGTTCAGCGATTCCTGCGGGCGATGCCGAAGCACAAAGCGCTCTTGGTTCGGGCTTAGCTTCGCTGCACGAAGTAGAACCACCAACCGCTATCTTGCCGGTTCCAATTGGTTAGTTCGCCAAAGGCCTAGGCCAACACGTTTCAATATCGGGCGCTTGTCATACCTCGCAGCTTCCGAATTGGGTGTCTAATAGGTGCGCCTAAGCCTTAATCGACAATCGACGTCATGGGATACCGACGTTCAATTCGAGGCCGTATAAAGAAATACAGCACCATCACCGAGCTGGTGAAACTTCCCATAATCGCGAAGGTAGCTCGCAGGCCAATGGCATCGGCCACCACACCAATCGGCAGTGCCATCAGGCCGAAACCAGAAAACGTTAGCGACATTAGCGACTGCATTCGACCGTGATAAGCCATTTCGCTTCCCATCAACACCATGGTGTTGTTTAGCGACTGGAACGCGGACGTAGAACCACCGACCACCGTGAGAATCACCAAAGTCAACCCGAAGGTCGGTGCCACCGCTAACACGATTAGCCCGACGCCAAACATAAGCCCCGCGAAGGCCTGAATTCGCCAAGCATTTGGCCCACCCGAACGACTAGCAATAAAGAGAGATGCCAAAACGGCACCGATAGCGGTAGCACCGCTCATAAAGCCGTAGCCAGTATCACCGCGTTCATAAATGTCTTTGGCGAGCGTTGGCAGGAACGAAATATATGGGAACGCACCGACGATCACTGCCAATGAAACCAGCAAAAGCAACATGAGGTTGGGGTTGGCGCGAACATATCGTAGGCCGTCAGCAAAATCTTGCATTGGCTTGCGCGCTTCTTTGTTGGGAGGCGGGTTTCCTGGTGGCAGGGAATAGGTGAAGGCCGATGCGATAAGGGTCAGCGCGGCGGTCGAAAAGTAGACACCGGCGTAGCCAAACCAGGTAACGCCAATCAACATGCCAGCGGCTGCTGGTCCAAAGACCCTGGTGCCGTTCATGCTCATCTGTTGCAGGACCACAGCATTCGACAACAGTTTTCTACCCACCAGTTCGCCGGTGAAAGCCATTCTGGAAGGGCCCAAAAACGCGAAAGACGCCGCCTGTGCTACCGATGAGGCGACGAGCATCCAAAAAGCCATGACATCGAATACCAACGCCAAAGCCACCAAAAAGGCCGAGACCGCCAATAGCCACTGTGACAAGATAATGACGGTGCGCTTTGGTAAGCGGTCGGCAGCCACCCCGGCCATTGGTGTTAGCAATAGCATTGGCAAACCAAAGCCAAACATTACAAACCCAAGCGCCGAGTTGCTGTGCGTTAAATCCCACGCCAGAGCCCCCCGGGCAATTACCTGCATTTGGACCGCTAAGAACGAAAATAGCCCGCCGTACCAAAGATGTCGGTAACGCCGGACTGATAACGCAGCAAAGGTAGAGGTTCGCCCCGCTGGAGGCGGCGAGGGTTCTGGTGGGGTGACGTCAAGCTCGGGTGGTAGTGGGGCCCGGTGTGAGCTGTCTAGAGGCGTGCTTCGACCAACTACAGGGGGAGCGTCTAGGGAATCGGTTGAACTAAAGAATTCCCGCTCGCGGTCGTTAAGTTGGCTCACTAGGCATTCTCACAGTCGATAAACATTCACCAAGATCATTAGAGACTCTAATTGTTAGTGTAGGGGTAGGCAACCATTTTGAAATTGTTGCGAAAATGCTACCTACTCGCATACCTGGGTAAATGTTCAAGTAGGCTTTGTTTTCATCCAGGCCGCAATTTGGCGTCAATCGCAGAGAGAACCAGTGGTTAACTTCAAGCGAAATTCCAGCCCGACCGAATCAATTAGCTCCCTCAAAGATCTGCTCATCGCATACGCGAAGCAAGAAACCATCGATCCGCTTCGAAGCCTGGGCCGCTACCTTGGTTTTGGGCTTGGTGGGGCAGTGTTGGTAGCAATTGGCATCATCATGTTGTCCTTGGCCGGGTTGCGTGCATTACAAAGCGAAACAGGCAGTACCTTTACCGGCAGCCTCACCTGGGTGCCCTATCTCATCGTAATCGCTGCATTAGGGCTCACTATCTGGGTTCTGCTCCGCTTGATAACCAAGGACCGATCGTGATGACGAACACCGCACCTATTACCCGTGACGATCTTCTCCAAGGCTTTCGCGAACTTGAAGGAGAAGTTGAAGATCGCAAAGAAGAAGCGTTGGGCATGGCACTTTCTGTGGGTGTAGCCCTAGGTCTAGCGGTAGTAGTTTCAGCCTTCGTTTTTGGTCGACGGCTGGGTCGACGTCGCAGCACCGTGGTAGAAATTCGACGGGTATAATGCTGGCCTCTCTGCAACGTCTGGCCTTTGCGCGAGGCCTCACCAACAAGAGAAATCAACCTTGGCTAATCGCCGCTGCGGCGCTGTGGCTGGTACGCAAAGCATTGACATTGCGCAAACGCCAAAGCGAGGTTGTATACCGATCGGTATTGAAGCCAGGCGAAAGCCTACATATTGACCATTCGCTGTTAGACCAACGAGGTAAACCAAGTCGTGGACGCACCCGAGGCTGAATTATCCCTAGGCAAGCCTCTTTGTGCTGGCGAACAAGTTCTTCTAATCGACAAAAAGAGTCGGCGCTATTTGATAACGCTTGACGATCAAGGCACGTTTCATACTCATGCTGGCATAATTGCCCACACCGAAATGATTGGCAGAGCCGAGGGTGTGAAGGTGGCCACCAACCGAGGCAATAAGTTCCTTGTGTTGCGACCAACCTTAAGCGACTACGTCCTGAAGATGCCCCGGGGTGCACAGGTAATATATCCCAAGGATTTAGGGCCAATCTTGATGCACGCCGACATTAGGCCAGGCGTGCGGGTCCTTGAATCGGGTGTCGGTTCCGGTGCGCTTTCAATGGCACTTCTGCGCAGTGGAGCTCAGGTAACTGGTTACGAGATCCGTGAGGACTTCGCCAATCGTGCCCTCAACAATATTAAGAGTTATTTGGGCGATGAGGCCCTTAGCCGGTACCAAATCGAGCACCGTGATTGCTACCTCGGTATTGACGAACGCGGCTTTGATCGCGTTCTGCTTGATTTGCCTGAACCATGGCAGATTGTGGGGCATGCCGAAGCAGCTCTGGTTCCAGGCGGAATCTTCTTGGCCTACACGCCTTCTGTGGTACAAGCCATGCAGCTTCGGGAACGGCTTACCAAAAGTTCGTTCGCGTTGGCTTCAACAATTGAAGTGTTAGAACGCGGTTGGCACATCAAAGGCGAAGCTGTTCGCCCCGACCATCGTATGGTTGGTCATACTGGCTTTTTAACGACAGCTCGTCTGGTGGAATCACCGTTTCGTGACGGCTGATAGCTCGCATTAAAGGTGTCCCAAAAACGAGAGCGATTACCATGGGAACTATGGCGGCCACCAGGGCACCTGCAGCTAGTGGTGCCTGAGTTTCACCGTAGATACCAACGTGTCGGGCTAGCTCCAGCGGTAACGGCCAATGTTGGCTACCTTTGTTACCCAAAGCCGTTAAGGCCACCGTGTAATCATTCCAAACGGCAATAAACACCACGAGCGCGGGAGCGACGAAACCAATTAGCCGCTCACCACTATTCCGGGCGAATAAGTAGCTGGCCGCAATAGCCAACGGGGCGAACACCACCACTTCACTCATCCAAGCTGCCGGATAGGTGCCAAGCAAGCTTAAAGTTCGCAGAATCGCCTCAACCGGGAAGAGCACAGCGCTAGTTGGTATGAACACCGCCGCCACCAATAGGGCCACAATGAAACGGCGCAACCTGGTCGACAAGGAAATTAGCCAGGGTGCAACGTAGCGGCCAAGAGCAACCAACGCCACCACAACCGGCACCGTAATTACCAATGAGCTAACAAACGCTGGCCATAAACCTCGGCTTTGGTCTAGGCCTGCAAGCGAATCTTGGAGGTTATGTAGGGTAAATGAACCACGGTTAGTCCACCAACTGCCATCACGAATGACATCAGCGGGCGTGAATGCGGTTACCAACATACCGATGATGGGCAGCAAGGTTATAAGCACAAAAGCCACCAGGACTATGACTTCCACGATTGAAAGCAGCCGCCACGAAAACTGGTTGTCGGGCAGGTCGGCTGAGGCGGGCGGTGCACTACGGCGGCCACCTCGGCGTAGGTTCGAAAGCTTGGGAGCTACAGGCACGCTTTTCTGCCACAGAATCCAACCAACGGCCCCAACCACTCCGCTCGCCAGCAAGGCAACCAACGCAATGGCCAAGCCTCGCCCACTTTGTTGATCGGCAAAGAGCCGACCCCAAGCATTAACCTCTATGAGGGACGTCCCAAAAGAACCGCTGGTAGCCACCTGAACCAGGGTGTGCGCGTTGAGCGAAACCAGCACCGCCAGGGTAACCGCGGTTATTAGCGGACGTTTTATCCATGGCCACGCCACAAATCGGAACCTTTGCGGCTTGCTGGCACCATAACGTCGCGCCGTGGTCAACCATTCCGCCGGTAAGTGCGATATAACGCTGCATAGCCACCAACCGGCCAAACCAGCACCCAGCCAAACCATGGCTGAACCTAATACCACGGTGTTGACGAGCGGCTCTTGGGTAATCCACGAAACCGAGGGTAAGCCGAGGGAGGTGAAAACATAGTTGACCACTCCTATTTGGGGTCGATAGCTGGGGTGGAAAGCAAACGCCAATCTCCACACCACTGCTACGGCGGAAGCACCCATCGCCACTGGAAGAACAGTCACGGTCAATAATCGTTGAAGCCGTGGCCGCTCAAAGGTTAAATACGCCACGGCCAAGCTACCCACACCAACGCCGCCAAAGGTGCCAATGGCCCAGATCAGGTTGTTGAGTATGGCGGAACGCTGGGTTCGAAACACCCAGGGGAGCGAAGGCAACCCCAGAGCCAGAAGGCTAATGAGAGGCACCAACAACGAAATAGCCAGAAAAAAGACAACCAAGCCAGCTCTTAGGTGGCTTGGTTGTTTAGAAGATGTCACAGTTGTAGCAGCTTAGCGGGCGACCACCGCCCACCAGCTACACTTAGATGTTATTCAACCTCGATGAAGATGCACTCACCAGGGCATTCTTCAGCCGACTCGATGACGTCATCGAGCAGATTCTCTGGAATGTTTGCCATACCAGCGGCACCGCCTGGGTCGGAGAAGATTTTGTCGCCTTCTTTGACGTATGCCAATCCATCATCAAGAAGGGTAAACACATCGGGGCAGATCTCTTCACAGAGACCATCACCTGTGCATAGATCCTGATCAATCCAGACCTTCATGGCCACCTCGCTCGGGGTTGTTAGCTAAGTGAGCGGCCGCAGCGGCGACTCGCCTACACACAGCATAGACACGTCGATGAATAAACACGGCATTTCATACATAAATTATTTTGCCGACAATAACGTACCTGGATAACGATGATCCGTATTCCCGTGTAGGGTCAAAAATGTGGAAGAACACAATGCGTCGCAGCAGGTGCGAGATCTAGAAGAACAGCTGCTCGAAGTCAAGGGAAAGCTGGCCCGTTCCCTGTCGCAGAACGAAAAACTTACCTACACGCTACAACAGGCCCGTGAGCACATTGAAGACTTGCGCTCAGAGGTGGACAAGCTCGTTCAACCGCCCTCAGGTTATGGCACCTTCCTCGCTCACAACGAAGACGGCTCGGTGGACATCAACTCAGGTGGTCGAAAATTACGGGTTGAGCTTCACCCGGGAATAGACCCCCATCTACTGCAGCGCGGCCAGGAAGTCGCCTTAAATGAATCCTTCAACGTGGTCTTAGCCCGCAACCCGGGCCAAACCGGCGAAATTGCGGTATTGAAGGAAGTGATCGATACGACTCGAGCAATCATCGTTAGTCGTGCCGATGAAGAACGCATCGTTGACCTGGCAGAACATGTAGATGCCGAGCGTTTACGCTCCGGTGATCGATTATTGCTTGATGCCAGCGCCAATCTGGCCGTTGAAGTGCTGCCCAGAAGCGATGCCAACGACTTGGTATTAGAAGAGGTACCCGACGTTACCTACGATGACGTTGGCGGATTAGATTCCCAGATCGAGACCATTACCGACGCCGTTGAGTTGCCTTTTCTTTACCAAGATCTTTTCTCGGAATACCGACTACCGGCGCCCAAAGGAATCTTACTTTACGGCCCACCGGGCTGTGGAAAGACGCTAATTGCTAAAGCCGTGGCTAACTCATTAGCAAAACGGGTTGCCGAACTTTCAGGAAACAGCGGTGCGCGCAGCTATTTCTTGAACATCAAAGGCCCTGAGCTATTGAACAAGTACGTCGGCGAAACTGAACGTCAAATTCGTTCAATTTTCCAACGAGCCCGCGAGAAATCCGCCGAAGGTTGGCCTGTAATCGTGTTCTTCGACGAAATGGAATCGCTATTTCGCACTCGAGGAACTGGCATCAGCTCTGACATGGAATCAACCGTCGTGCCACAGTTGCTGGCCGAAATTGATGGTGTGGAGACCCTCAAGAATGTGATCGTGATTGGGGCGTCCAACCGCGAAGATCTGATTGATCCTGCCATTCTGCGACCGGGACGCCTTGATGTGAAGATCAAGATCGAACGCCCCAGCGAGGCCAGTGCTTACGCCATCTTCTCGCGCTACTTAACTCCTGATTTGCCGCTCAACAATGATGAAATCGAATCGCTCGGCGGGGGAGACCGCGCCAAGGCTGCCCAAGCCATGATTGAGGCCACCATTGAAGAAATGTACCGTGCCGATGAGGCCAACGAGTTCCTTGAAGTCACCTACCAAAACGGTGACAAAGAAACGATGTACTTCAAAGATTTCTCGTCGGGTGCCATGATCGAAAACATTGTGCGTCGAGCCAAGAAACTCGCTATAAAACGGTTGATCGCCAACGGCGAGGAAGGCATTACGACTAACGACCTGATCCAGGCGGTACGGCAGGAATTCAAAGAACACGAAGACCTTCCCAACACCACCAACCCCGATGATTGGGCCAAGATCTCGGGCAAGAAGGGCGAACACATCATCTACGTGAGGACCCTCATTCGTGAAGAAGATGAAGAAACCACTGGTGGTCGCAGTATTGAAAGGGTAGTGACCGGTCAATACCTTTAACCGCTAAGGTGCGCACTGTGGCGGTAGCAAAGATTCTTGGCTTAGAAACTGAATACGGAATCACTGTTCGAGGCACTCCGGAAATTAATCCGATTGCCGCCTCATCGACCCTGATTTCCTCATATCTCACTTCGATTGGTCAGCGCAACAACACCTCGCCTGGCCCCGTGCTGTGGGACTATCAAAGTGAATCACCAGGGCGTGACGCACGAGATACAAATATCGACTACAGCGCCCTCATACCTCAAGCTGATTCACATCTGGTTAACACCGTCTTAACCAATGGGGCACGCTTCTATGTAGATCACGCCCATCCCGAAATATCGCTTCCCGAGTGTCGTGATGCACTCTCAGCAACCCTTTATGACCGTGGTGCCGAGATGATAATGGCGCACGCCATGGAGGCCGCCAACGAGGTCGTGGGCGAAGGCCGCGAGATCGTGACCTACAAAAACAACAGCGACGGCAAAGGCAACTCGTACGGTTGCCATGAGAACTATCTACTAGACCGCCGCTTCGCTTTTCGAGACATTGCTTGGGCTGTGATTCCCCACCTGGTCAGCCGCCAAATTTACACCGGGGCAGGCAAGGTTGGTGCGGAACACCTGGGCTTAAACCATGGGGAAATCACGTTTCAGCTTACGCAACGCGCCGACTTCTTTGAAGAGGTAATGGGGCTTGAAACCACCCTTAAACGGCCCTTGGTAAACACTCGTGATGAACCTCACGCCGACCCGACAAAATATCGTCGACTACACCTCATAACTGGCGATGCCAATATGGCCCAGCTGGCAACCTTCCTTAAACTTGGTACTACTGCGCTGGTGTTGGCCATGTTTGAAGATGGTTACTTAGCAGAGCCCCTAACATTTCAAGATCCGGTTACGGCGTTACGCACGGTGTCGTATGATCTAACGCTCAAGTCACCCCTCCGGCTTGATAATGGCACGGAACTGAGCGCTCTTGAGATCCAATGGCTGCTCTTCGAAAAGGCTGTCCAATATGTTCAAGACTTTGGCAGTGAAGCGACTGGATCTCACTCTACGGCACTGCTGCTCAAACACTGGGAACGCGTCTTATCGGGATTAGAACACGATCCAGATTCACTAGTTGGTCAACTTGATTGGCCAACTAAATTATCGCTCCTGAAGCGTTATCGTGATCGCGATAATTTGAGCTGGGATTCAGCTCAGTTGGCCGCCATTGGCCTTCAATACCACGACCTGCGACCAGAAAAATCGTTGGCGGCACGATTAGGGCTCTACCAGCTGGTCGACGACGAAGCGGCGGCAGCCTCGATGACGAATCCGCCTGAAGATACGCGTGCCTACTTTCGAGGCGAATGTTTGCGCAAGTTTCCAGATGCGGTAGTCGCTGCCAACTGGGATTCCGTCGTAATCGACCTCGGAGCGCATACACTTCGCAAAATACCCATGCTAGAACCTTCACGGGGAACGAAAGATCATGTTGAAGACCTGCTGCGCGCCAGTACCAGCCCCCAAGACCTAGTTAACCGCCTGGCAAAACGGGCCTAACCCCAACCGCAAAGCAAGCTTCGAGACAAGAAAGGACGTTCATATGGCTGAGCAACAAAAAGGCCAAAAGGCAGCCCCCTCTAAAAATGTCACGGCCGAAGAAGTGTCCACCTCATCGGCTGCTGAGACCGGTGAAAAAATTAAAGCTGAGTTAGACGATCTGCTTGATGAAATCGACGACGTACTCGAAACCAACGCCGAAGAATTCGTTAAGTCATACATCCAAAAAGGTGGCCAGTAAGCGCTAGAGTTCAATGTCGTGACCTTCTTACGATTCTCTCCGAGCGATGACCCAGGCCCCAGTTTCGTTGGTTTGTTACACCGGGCTGGCTATCAAAATCCCGAATTCCAAATCGATGCCGCCGATCGGGCCGCCTTTACACACGCCACTACGGTGATCGCAGTTAAATACGCTGATGGCGTAGTGCTCGCTGGCGATCGTCGCGCCACATCGGGAAACTTCATCTCGCATCGCACCATTGAGAAGGTCTTCATGGCCGACCGACACTCAGGCGTGGCTATTGCTGGAGTTGCTGGACCAGCCGTTGAAATGGTGAAACTCTTTCAGCTACAACTAGAGCATTACGAAAAAGTTGAAGGTTCATCGCTGAGTCTTGAAGGCAAAGCCAACCAGCTTGCCCAAATGGTCCGAAATCATTTTCCGGCCGCCATGCAAGGTTTAGCAGTCGTCCCAATCTTTGCTGGCTACGACGTGCGCCGAGGCCTAGGCCGACTGTTTCAATTCGATGTTACCGGTGGCCGTTACGAGGAAAGCGCCTACGCCACTTCAGGCTCGGGCAGCCTGCACGCCGGTACTGTGGTGAAGCTTGGTTACCGCGAAGGTTTAAGCAGAGAAGAAACTCTTGACCTGGTAATTTCAGCGCTCTTCCAAGCTGCTGATGAAGACTCGGCTACCGGCGGCCCCGATCTCGTGCGAGGCATTTACCCAAGCATTGCTACTATCACCGCCGAAGGTTTCGTTTCGGTTGAAGATGCCGAAATAGCGGAACGCTTTCGTGCTTTGATCAACACCTTGGCAAATCCGAATTCAATTGTGAACAACGGCGAAGGGGCGCAATCATGAGCATGCCTTTTTATGTAGCACCCGAACAGGTCATGAAGGACCGCGCTGACTACGCCCGTAAAGGTATAGCCAGAGGGCGAAGTTTGGTGGGGCTTTCTATTCGAGACGGCATTCTGCTGTGCGCCGAAAACAGCCAACGGCTACGCAAAATTTCTGAGATTTATGATCACATTGCTTTTGCGGGCGTAGGTAAGTACAACGAATTTGACCAGCTTCGCATCGCCGGGGTTCGCCACGCCGACCTCAAGGGCTATTCATACAGCCGTGAAGACGTCGATTCGCGCTCTCTCGCCAATCAATACGGTCAGTTGATCGGGCAGGTATTTACCCACGAGATGAAACCAATGGAAGTGGAACTGTTGGTTGCTGAAGTGGGTGACACCCCCGAAGCCGACCTGCTTTTTAGGGTTCTGTACGACGGCACAATTTCCGATGAAATAAACTTCGCCGTTCTTGGTGGCGAATCAGACACTATTCTTGAACGACTTCGACAAGCCTGGAATGTTGAGTTGTCCCTCGCCGAAGCCATAACCGTGGCCCGTGATGCTTTAGCCGGACCTGAACGTACCTTGGCCAACAACCAACTTGAGGTCGCCATCTTGGCCCGAGCGGTAACCGGACGTGCTTTCAGGCGAATCTTGTTGCCCGAGCTTGAAAGCTTATTAGGCACGACCGCTAACGCGGGAGGCTAAACCTTAGGATGGTGCTATGCAGCGCCGTATTTATGGGTTAGAAAACGAATACGGTATTACCTGCACGCTCGATGGAAAGCGCCGTTTAAGCCCCGACGAGGTAGCGCGCTATCTGTTTCGTAGGGTGGTGGCCTGGGGTCGCAGCTCAAATGTATTTTTGGGGAATGGAGCTCGGCTCTACTTGGATGTCGGCTCGCATCCCGAATACGCCACGCCCGAGTGCGACAAGCTTTACGACCTGGTGGTATACGACAAAGCAGGGGAGTGGATTCTTCAGCAACTATTAGAAACCGCCGGACAACGCCTCAACGACGAAGGAATCCGGGGCGATCTTTACCTCTTTAAGAACAACACCGATTCGGCCGGTAATTCTTATGGCTGTCATGAAAACTATCTGACCACCCGCACCGATGACCTCGGCTACCTTACCCAGGTTCTAATTCCATTTTTGATCAGTCGCCAGATTTACACAGGTGCCGGCAAGATACTGCAAACGCCTCGCGGTGCCATGTTCTCATTAACCCAGCGTGCTGAACACATTTGGGAAGGTGTGTCGTCGGCAACCACCCGCTCTCGCCCCATCATTAACACCCGAGACGAACCACACGCCGACGCCACACGGTACCGTCGCTTACATGTGATTGTGGGCGATTCGAATATGAGCGAGTACACCACTTTCTTGAAGATGGGTGCCACTGGACTGTTGTTACGCATGCTGGAAGACCCTGGTGTTGTTATGCGTGACATGACACTTGAGAACCCGATTCGTGCCATTCGAGAAATCAGCCAAGACCCCACCTTGAAAGCCAAAGTTCGCCTGGCAAATGGCCGAGAGCTCACGGCACTTGAAATGCAGACGGAATATTTGGAACGAGTCCTTCGCTACGCCGAGCACCATCAGCTCGACGACGAGGAACAAAAGGCCCTGAACATGTGGGAATACTGCATGAATGGCTTGGCGAATGATCCTCTTAAGTTAGATCGTGAACTAGATTGGGTTATCAAATATCGGTTGATGGAAAATTACCAGGAACGGCGCGGTATTCCCTTAAGCGACCCGCGAATTGCGCTATTAGATTTACAATATCATGATATCAACCCTGCACGAGGCTTATTTTATAAGCTACAACATCGCGACCTGGTCGAACGTATAACCAATGACCAGGATATTGAGCGGGCTGTCGAATACGCACCTACCACGACCAGGGCGCACCTACGGGGCAAATTTATTAAAGCGGCTAAAGCTCGCAAGCGTGATTACACAGTTGATTGGGTTCACCTTAAGCTAAATGATGAAGCACAAAAAACTTTGGTTCTGAAGGACCCGTTCGCAGCTGACGACACGCGAGTGGACCGCTTCATTTCGTCCCTTTAGCGCTAGGTAAAAGATGCCCTCTTTCCATCCTGCCAAGGTGTTAGAAATCCTGGATCGGCGTTCGGGACTACAAAAAATTAGTATTTCCCGAAATGGTGTTATTGAAAAAGCTTACGTACTCACCGATCTTTTGGGTGAGGTGCACGTTGATGACGAAGTAATTATCAACACCACCGCTGTTGAATTGGGGCTTGGTACCGGCGGATGGCACTTTGTGCACTGGAACCTGTCTAGGGAATCGTTTGTGAGGCCCGGGCCAGGTCACATTATGAAGCTGAAATACACCTCATTACAGTTTGACGCTGGTGCGGCTGAAGAAACCCACCAAGATATCCCCACAACACTTGAGAACACGCCGGTAATTGCGTGTGGGCTGCATAGCCAGGTGGGTGCCGTGATTAGAACCTTGGCGAATCTGGCACCGCAGCTGCAGATTAGCTATGTGATGACCGATGGTGGGGCATTGCCACTGGCGTTGTCCGATCTTGTCCACGAACTTCAACAAGAACAAGTACTTAACGCCACCGTAACCGCGGGCAACGCTTTCGGGGGAGACTTGGAGGCTGTCGCACTGCCTTCGGCTCTGCTGATGGCTCGACATGTACAAAAAGCCGATGTGATCGTGGTTGGCATGGGTCCAGGGATTGCAGGTACCGGTACGCCTTTTGGTCATAGCGGAGTTGAAGTAGCTAACACCCTCAACACCACCGGGGCGCTAGCAGGAAGGGGAATTTGCTGTGCGCGCATGTCGAGCGCCGACGGACGCGACCGCCACCAAGGCGTCAGCCACCACACCCTGAGTGCCTTGGCGCTCACCGTTCACGAAATAGCAGTACCAATACCAACTGAGTTTGTGGCCGACCCAATCGAATCACATCGAGTGATTCCAATTTCTGTTCCTGACGACTTGGTGACGACTGCTAATTATTCAACCCACTTAACCACTATGGGTCGCAACGTAACCGAAGATACACTGTTTTTTAAATCATGTGCAGCTAGTGCCATTTATGCAATATCTCTTATCCCTTAGTTCACCGTATACCAAAATATGTCAAAGATAGAGCGTTTACTTACCTTGACGGCCATACTTCTCCATCGAAGTACTCCAATAACAGCCGACGAGCTACGTCAAGAGATTCCCGATTACGCGACCGAATCTAATGCTGCATTCTTAAGAAAATTCGACCGTGATAAGAATGAACTGCGTGAGCAGGGTGTTCCTATTGAAATAGTGAAAGTTGCGCGAGGTAATAACCTCATCGATGCCTATCAGGTACAAGCATCGCAATACTATCTTCCCGACCCGGGCCTCGATTCCGAAGAATTAAGCGCCTTGGCCTTAGCCAATTCTTTAGTACGCACCAGCGAACGTTCGCACAAAGACGCTATCTGGAAACTCGGTGGCCATGGCGTCGATACCTCCAACTCGGCCTTGGTGTCGTTGCCTAATGATGACCATTTGGTCCAACTGTTCGGTGCCTGCATGGACCGCTGCCTCGTTTCGTTTACCTATGGCCCCGACCTTCGAACGGTGGAACCCTATTCACTTCACCTCGAGCAAGGCTTGTGGTACCTGCTGGCCTACGATCGCACTCGTCATGCCGCCAGGAGCTTTCGACTTGACCGGATTGCTGACCAAATCGACGTTCACCACGACCAAAAATTCACTCGCCGAAGCGAGATTGAACGCTCCACATTGGCTGGAATTTCAAAGGGTTGGAAACTCTCGATTGATCCGCCAGTCACCGCCAAAGTATGGATTGATCAGCGGAGCTTATTCCTCGCAATTCACGAATTTGGCGAAGATGCCATTGTCCAGCGCTTAGACGACGGCTCGGCAGTCTTCGAGGTCACGGTCACCAATCGCAGCGCTTTTCGAAGTGTCGTCTTGGGATACCTTGAAGACGCAGAAATTCTTGAACCAGCAGAGCTTCGCCAAGATTTAGTGGACTGGTTAGAAAAAATCGTAGGGGCTGAGTCATGAGCCGGCTTCAGGCCAGTGACCAACTCACACGCTTGCTAACACTTATTCCTTGGCTGGCCAAGAACTCACCAATTTCGCTTGATGAAGTCGCCCAACGCTTTGATGTCACCCGGAAACAATTAATCCGGGAACTCTCAACCGTGTCTTTGGTTGGAGTGCCCCCATTCACACCCGACACTCTGATCGAAGTGTTCTTTGACGACGAAATTGTTGAGCTGCGCTTAGCTCAACCGTTCGATCGACCGTTGCGATTAACTCCCGCCGAGGCCTTGTCGGTCTTTGGAGCAGCACAGGCCATGGCCACTCTGCCAGGAAAACCTTCTGACGATCCGCTTCGGCGTGCCCTAGACAAGTTGGAATCAGCTCTCGACCTCGGCACAAACACCCTTCAGGTTGATTTAGATCGAGTCCAACCAGAGATAATGAACGTCTTACAACAAGGCATCGCCGAGCGCCGCAGCGTTGACATTGACTATTTCAGCTTTGCTAGAGGTGAACGAACCGAGCGCCGCATCGATCCATACCGGCTTTCTGGCCAAGGGGGATACTGGTACCTACAAAGTTGGTGTCACAAGGCCGAGGGCCATCGGGTGTTTCGGGCTGATCGTATCGAGAGCGCGAAGCTCACCGAAAGTGTTTTTGAACCGATTGAAAGCACCTTAGCGCTGAGCGAATTCGTACCGTCTAAGACCAGCCCGCTTGTTAGGTTGGAGGTAACGAACTCAGCGTTTCGATATATCGAAAACTATCCGTTGGAATCTGTTGAGAGCACCAGTCGGGGAACCCAGGTAGTAGGGTTGCGCGTAGCTGGCGAAGCATGGCTTGCACGTTTACTGCTTGGTTTGGGCCAAGAGGCGAAGGTGGTTGAAGCGCCCGAGAATCTACTCGGCGTAGATCGAGCAGCTGCCGCACGAATAATTAATCGCTATCACAAACGCGAGACCCAAAGCTCGAGCGAGTAAAATTTGACCAACATGACTGAAACTAGCGCCACCAAACAAAACGGCGAGACCGCCAAACGGTCACCGTGGCGCAACGCTGTTGAATGGGTGCTAGTTGTTGGGGTGGCATTAGCGGTCGCATTTGCCATCAAAATCTTTCTGATTCAAGCGTTCTATATTCCTTCAGCCTCAATGGAACCAACGCTTAAAGCTGGCGACCGAGTACTAGTAAACAAGGTCAGCTATCGGCTCCACGACGTGCATCGCGGTGACGTAATCGTGTTTCGCCGACCTCCCAATGAACCTCCGAGCAGCATCGAAGACCTGATCAAACGAGTGGTTGGTTTACCAGGCGACACCGTCGAAGGCCGCGACGGCATGGTTTACATCAATGGTTTGCCCTTAGATGAGCCGTACCTGCCCGAAGAGACCTACACCAGCACTTTCGCCACCATCCACGTACCAGCCGGTCACGTCTTTGTGTTGGGCGATAACCGTGGCGACTCTCGAGATGGTCGGTTCTTCGGCCCGATCAGCACCGATCTGATCGTGGGGCATGCCTTCGTAAAGGTTTGGCCTCCCAGTCGCATCGGGCGGCTCTAGCCAGGACGGTTAACACTTTCGCCGTACGCTTTTATGCCTTCCATCATCAAATCAACGTGATCGCTGTAAATAGCATCGACACCCATATCTAGAGTTCGATCGATTACATAGTCGAATTGGGTATCCCACGCTAAGGCATAGCGATCAAAGCGATGAAATAGGGTTACTAAACCACCCGACCAGTCAGACTGATGCATGTTCATAGCATCAATACCAAGTTCAGCTAGGGTGGCGGCACGACGTTCGGGACCTTCTTTTAGTCGGTCCAGCCGGGTCGAATTCACTAAACGCACCTGGTCATCTTGGTTTCGCCAGGCCTCAAGCAACTCCAGGTCCGGGTGACACAACCATAACCGTCGAACAGCAGTCTCCGAGGCTTCATAGGCGCATTCCAAGACACGAGGCAAAGCCGCCGGATCCTTTATATCGAGCGACAGCTCTAGTTCTGTGCCGACGGCCTCATACAGCTCAGCCAAGGTTGGAATATGGGCCGGCAAATCAGCACGTTTAACATCTGCAATGTTCTTTCTTCGACGCAGGCTCACATAGGAGCCAACCACACCGTCGTGATCTAAAACAGCTTCACCATCAGCAGTAATCCAAACATCGCTCTCTAAACCGGTTGCCCCAAGTTTCACCGCCAGCAGAAACGCTTCCAACGTGTTTTCTGGTGCATGAGCCTTGGCCCCACGATGAGCGAATCCAATAGGGGGGAAGCGGAGGGAAGGCAGGTGTAAGCTCATATAGCCATCATCACAGCCGCATACCTCAAATGCCACCACCAAGAGAAAAAGGCTATTAATCTGACGGTATGAATCCCTGGTGGGCTTTAACACCGATCATTGGCTTGGTTGCGCTGGTGCTGGCCTTCATGGCTAAGCAGCGCCTGGCTGCGGCTTCACGTGAACTACGCGCCGATATCGCCCAGTTGAACGAAGTGCTGACATCGACACAGGAAACAAAGAACGAGTTCAACACAGCACGCGTTCGGCTTCGCGCTATGAGATTACCGCGGACCGACCACTAGGCTGTGGCCAATGTTCAATGTTGGTGGTGGCGAAATAATTGTTATCGCCCTAGTTGCTCTAATCGTGCTCGGTCCCGACAAGCTACCCGACGCATTACGCAAACTTGGCCAAATCATGGGCGAAATTCGCAATGTTTCTACTGGTTTTCAGGCTGAGATGCAAAGCGCCATGCGCGACACGGACGACGCACCGACAAATCCACCCCAAGGGCTAAATTCGCCTGACACCAAGGCATCACAATTATCGGCAGACCCGAGCGATCACAGCAGCGAAGTTCCTCAAACCTGGGAAGAGTCGGGGACACAGAATCAAACACCTTCCGACCTGACGAACAACGACCAAGACGGGCCTGCGCCTGAGAAACCAGATACGACCAACAACGGATGATCTTTAACCGTCCTTCTCGATCCCGAGCGAAGCGGAATGCGAACCCGAATGCTCAAATGCCTTTTGTTAGTCATCTGGCCGAGCTTCGGCACCGAATTATTGTTTCGCTAGTCGCGGTGGCCGTAGCAGCGGTCGTGGCCTTCGCCTTGTTCCAGCCGATATTAAACGTACTTACCGGTCCATACTGTGATATTAGACCACCGGGTGAATGTACGTTTTTGCAAACAGACCCTCTTGAGGGCTTTGCGATTCGTATTACGGTAAGCACCTATGCCGGTATTGCTCTAGCCATGCCAGTGTTATTATTCCAGTTTTGGCGCTTTATAACTCCTGCCTTAAGCAGTAATGAAAAACGATATGCGGTGCCATTTGTAGTGGCAGGCGTCATTCTATTTCTGCTTGGGGCAGCTTTAGCATTTTGGACAGTACCTAAAGCCCTCGAGTTTTTAGTCGCCATTGGTGGGGGTAGTTTTGAGCAGCGCTTTACAGGTTCGGCTTACATATCATTTCTCACCAAGATGATGGTTGGTGCTGGTATTGGATTCGAATTTCCAATTGTGCTGATTTTTCTTCAGATCGCCCACATCTTGCATCCCCACCAATTAGCAAGGGTGCGACGTTACGCCATTGTCGGTATCGTGACCTTGGTGGCGGTGCTCACGCCTAGCGGCGACCCATTTAGCCTCATGATCTTGTCGGTACCTATGTACCTGTTTTTCGAGTCTTCAATTGTAATTGGTAGGTTCCTTCGCAAATGAGCCACTCGGCTGAATTTGAAGCACGGCTAGGCTTTCCTCTTGACCAGTTTCAGCGTGACGCCATCTCAGCAATCGACAACAACCACTCGGTTCTGGTTGCGGCGCCAACCGGTTCCGGCAAAACGGTCGTTGCAGAATATGCGATTGAACGTAGCCTCAACGAGGGTTCCCGAGCGTTTTACACGACTCCCATTAAGGCGTTATCAAACCAAAAATACCACGACTTTTGTGCTTTGTATGGCACCCATCAGGTTGGTTTGTTAACGGGTGATAATTCGATAAACGGATCAGCACCTATCGTTGTGATGACCACTGAGGTACTTCGCAACATGATCTACGAGCGATCATCCGATTTAGACTACTTATCGTGGGTCATTCTTGATGAAGTCCACTATCTACAAGATGAGTATCGGGGACCAGTATGGGAAGAAGTTATTATCCATGCCCCAGCGCCCATTAAACTGGTCTGCCTTTCTGCGACGGTCTCTAACGCTTCCGAACTAGCAGATTGGATAACCACATTACGTGGCCCTACCGATGTGATAGTCGAAACTACCCGACCGGTTAGGCTAGAAAACCACTATCTTGTTGGCGATCGTGCTGCTGGTTATCTTCGTTTAGCCGATCTCTTAGTCGACGGAAAACCAAACCCTCGGGGCAAACGCTTCGACGTGGGTTTTCGTCCTAGCGGCGGCTCGGATGAAAGGCGTTGGTACACCCCTAGGCGCGCCGAGGTGATTGAACTACTTCACGAGCGCAACTTGTTACCGGCCATCACGTTCATTTTCAGCCGGGCTGCTTGCGATGATGCCGTTCGGGCATGCATGGCATACGGCCTGCGTCTCACCAAACCTGCTGAGCGAAGCATAATTCGAGAAGTGGCGGCCCGACACGCCTCGGTTCTAACTGAGGCCGATCGAATGTTGCTTGGTTACGACCGATTCGTGGCGGCCTTAGAGGAAGGTTACGCCGCTCATCACGCGGGTATGGTGCCGCCGTTTAAAGAAGCCGTTGAAGAGCTATTTGCTGCGGGTCTGGTTAAGGCGGTGTTTGCTACTGAAACCTTGGCTCTGGGTGTAAATATGCCAGCACGGACCGTGGTTATCGAAAAACTGACGAAGTTCACTGGTGAACGCCATGAACGACTGACCCCGGGGCAATATACCCAGCTAACCGGGCGGGCTGGTCGCCGGGGCAAAGACAGCCTGGGCCATGCTGTCGTGTTATGGAGCCCCTACATTTCCTTCGATGAGACGGCAGCGTTAGCGCTAAGTCGATCATTCGAGCTCACCTCAGCTTTTCGCCCTACCTACAACATGGCCGCCAATCTGATTCGACGCTACAACGCCGACGAGGCCCATGCGGTGATAGAAAATTCATTCGCACAGTATCGGCTAAACCGTCGAGTAGTTGAAACGGCCCAAGAAACTCAACGACTTAAGCGCCGTCGAGATGCCTTGCACGACGAAATTATCTGCGAAAAGGGTGATATCGCGGCCTACATGGCCGAGTTCACCAAGTCCGCGGCACCCTCACCTTTACCAAACCGTAAAGAGGTTGCTCGGGCCTTGCGCAGCGTTAAGCCAGGCACAATTTTACAAATTGAAGGTGGCAAATCCGGCGGGCCGGCGGTCGTGCTTTCCGTTTCTGAGCGCCGCGGGGGCGCGGTAAAGCTTCGGCTGGTAAGCCAAGCGCCCAGAATCATCACCCTTTCTGATACCAATTTTAACCACCTTCCAGAACGTCGCGGGTCAATCGAACTTCCAACACCGTTTGCTCCCAATCAACGCAAATTCATAAATGAAGTGCGGCGACGACTACGAGAAGCCCGCCTCAGCGCGCCAAAGCGTCATCGAAATTCAAAACGTCCAAGGCGTGTTGGGGAGACCGGTCACCCCCTTGAAAACTGTGATGATTTTGCGCGGCACATAGAAGCTTTTCGCCAATCCGAACGTTTGGATGCCCGTATCAAGCGCCTCGAACGCAAACGTTCGAACAGCAGCGGTGGCCTGGCCCAACAATTTGATGGTCTCTTGGAGCTCCTTGAAGATTGGGATTATCTCCAAGACTGGCATCTAACCGAAGCGGGTGAGCTTCTGGCACGTATCTATTCCGAGGTAGACCTACTCGCCGCTGAAGCTCTGCACCAAGGTCTGCTAGATGGTCTAGACCCGGCCACGCTAGCAGGCGTCGTTTCGGCCTTCACCTACGAGCACCGCAGCCCAAAAGCGGCACCAAACCCCTGGTTTCCGCCAGGACCAATGCGCGAGCGTGTAACCCAAATTGAAGCTGTTGCGCATTCGCTTAACCGGGCCGAGATGGCGGCCAAACTGCCCGTAACCCGACCACCTGATGCTGGCTTTTGTGCCATCGCCCACGCGTGGGCTTCGGGAAACTATCTACAAGATGTGTTGGCCGAAGAAATGTTAAGCGGTGGTGATTTCGTTCGAAACATCAAGCAGTTAATTGACCTACTGCGACAAATTGGTGGACTCGCACCGAACCCTGTCACAGCCTCAAACGCTCGAGCCGCCGCCAACCTATTGTTACGAGACGTGGTCGAGGCTTCCTCTAAGGTACATGTAGGTGCGAACAGTGACGATCCGCAAGGGTGAGCCCTGGGGCCGCTCGGGTGCCTTACCAAGCAATGGCGTAATCATCCGAACCGATGCTGAGGCAAACCAGATAGTCAATCATGCAATTCAAAATGGGGAAGAGATCCCCACGCTTGGGCTGATGGGCGGTGACTTAGCACGAGCTCTTGGCGCTACTGGCAGCGATGAACGACTTCGGTCGGCGGCGGCCCAAACCTTGCCGCTCGACCTAGGCGTAGCAACCTTTAATGGAAACACCACCTATTTTGTCGCTCATCTGGTAATTAGACAGCTGTGGTGGCAGGGCCGTTTTGTGGCCGTTATGAACTCTGATTTTTTCGGTCCGTGGAAACTGGCCCCGCGTGCGCACCCCAACGATGGGTTGTTAGACGCCCTAGATGGGTCGCTGGGATTCAACGACCGTCTCAAAGCACGAAAGCTGGCACTAACTGGTGAACATGTTCCGCACCCTGATCTAACCATTCGACGTGGCAAAGAGCATCACATTACCCTCGCACGTCTCACCCCAGTGTGGATCGATGGCACTAAGTCGGCTCGCACCAAAGAGGTCGTGATTCGGGTAGTGCCCGACGCTCTTCAGTGCGTGGTGTAGCCAGGCTACGGTTGAAAGATGGATTCTATGGTGCATAAAGACGAAACAGCCGCGTATATTCGTTCGATTAGCGACCAGCTTCTCCATGTATCTCACCAGATTCATAGCCAGCCTGAGCTGGCCTTTGGCGAATATAAGGCCCACGACTTAGCGTGTGACACCCTAGAGGCCGCCAATTTCGAGGTTACGCGACACGCATTTGGCCTAGAAACCGCCTTCTCGGCCACCGCCGGCACGAGCGGCCCGACCATTGCCATCCTGTGTGAGTACGATGCTCTGCCTGAGATTGGACACGCCTGTGGCCACAACATCATCGCGGCCTCGGGCCTTGGTGCGGCCATGGCAGTGGCCCAACACGCCGAAGCATTGGGTGGACGGGTTGTGGTGCTTGGCACTCCAGCCGAAGAAGGTGGGGGAGGCAAAGTATTTATGGCCCGCCAAGGAGCATTCACCAACGTTGACGCCGCGATGATGATTCATCCAGCCGATCACGATCTAGACGCCATGAGTACCATTGCTGTGCAACCGATTAGAGTCTCTTATAAAGGGCAAGAGTCTCATGCCGCTGCGCATCCTGAAGCGGGCCGCAATGCACTCGACGCCGCCGTGCTGGGCTACATGAATGTGGCTGCTCTTCGTCAGCACATCGCCCCACATGAACGTGTACATGGCATTTTCACCAACGGCGGTGCGAAACCGAACATAGTGCCCGCTAGTGCCGAGACTCTTTGGTACATCCGCTCAGGCACCCTCACCACCTTGGCACCGCTCAAGGAAAGAGTTTTTGCATGTTTGGAAGCTGGTGCTTTAGCCGCTGGTTGTGAAATGCAGATAGAGCTTGAATCTCCAGCATTCGCCGACATGATTGATAATCGTGCTCTGCTCAACGCTTTCACTGCTAATGCTAAATTGGTGGGCCGCACGTATCGCCAGCCGGAAGGTGATTACGCGGTCGTTGGTAGCACCGACATGGGCAATGTCAGTTACCTGGTTCCCTCTATCCACCCCATGGTGAAAGTGGCACCCGCTGGCGTTTCAATCCACACTCCCGAGTTCGCCTTACACGCTGGCAGCGAAGCCGGTGATCGTGCTGTGATCGACGGTGCAATAATGATGGCCGCCACGGTTATTGACCTGTGGACCCAGCCAAACCTTTTAGTAGAAGCCACCGAGGAATACCGAAAAGCTACTAGCCACAACCACCCGCCAGTGATGTGACCAGCGCCCCCTTAGGCATCCCCACACAACAGCGCTAAACAGCGTAGGGTTAAGCACCGTGAGCGTTTACGCAGCCGAAGAATTTTCTCCTTCCGAAGCCGACATTTTACGGCGCTATTTCACCAATCTTGACCAACCGGTTTTCGCCCTGGTGAATTTGCCAGAGGTCGTGAAAGGAGCACTATTTGCTCGCTATTCACGTTCCTCGAAGAGTCTGCGGCGCTTATTCTTAGATGAATTTGTGGGCGATCTTGATATTGAAGGCGACCGATCAATCGACGCCACTATTGGTCTCGAGCGCGCCGAACAGCTCTACGAACGTGTTTTCTTTGAATATGGCGACGACTCGGTGGCCCAGCTAGGTGGGGTGCACCTCGCCTGCGAGCAGTCTTCCAACCTACTCACCAAGGTTCTCGAGTGGGGAAGACTAATGTCGTATTTAGAGCAATCTACTCGCTACATTGCTTATGACACTCGTTTGGGTGGGCGTTATCGATATTATCGCGACCCAGCCATTCTGACCTCGAACCTAGGCACTCGTTACGTGGGTGACATGGATCGCTTATTCGACTCTTACGCGGCGCTGGTGCCCGAGATGTTTGAGTGGTTCAAAGCCAGATACCCCAAAGAACCTGAAGACTCTGATTTTGTTTATCGCCAAGCACTTCGGGCTAAGGCCTTCGACTCGCTGCGTGGAATTCTGCCAGCTGCTTCGCTTTCAAACGTGGGCATCTATGGTTCAGGCCAGGGCTACGAAATGCTGCTGTTACGGATGCGATCGTTGGCACTGCCAGAAGCACAGGCCTACGCCGATCTCATGCTCCAAGAATTACGCAAAGTAATTCCCTCCTTCTTGAAACGAGTTGACCTGCCCGACCGGGGTAGTGCTTGGAGCGATTACCTCAGCACCACCCGCAGCGGCATGGAAGAACTAGCCGAATCACTTTTTAGACCTGAACGCTCCACAGCACCGACCACCCACAGCGAAGACACCCCAGAGGTAACCTTGGTCGATTTCGACCCCGACGCTGAGGTGAAGTTGGTGGCCTCAATGCTTTACCCCTACACCTCACAATCCGAGACCGCCTTGATAGAAACGGCTCGCGCTATGAGCGTGGAAGACCGTCTCAGGGTCATGCAAACCTACGTTGGTGAACGCTCTAATCGGCGGCACAAGCCTGGTCGGGCGCTAGAACGCATTAACTATCGCTTCGATGTATTAGCCGACTACGGCGCCTTCCGAGACTTGCAGCGACATCGTATGCTCACCATCGAATGGCAAAAACTAAACCCATACCATGGTTACGTTGTGCCCGATGCCGTTCGAGATTCGGGACATGAACTGCCTTTTCGCGAGGCCATGGAGAGATCTTTTTCGCTCTATGAAGCGCTAGCACCCACTTTCCCCGAACAAGCTCCTTACGCCGTGGCGCTTGCCTATCGGGTGCGCTTTGCAATGCAATTGAATGCACGTTCCGCCATGCACACCATTGAATTACGCACCACACCTCAAGGACACACTGCCTATCGTGCCGTAGCAGCTGCCATGTATACACACATTCGTGATACCGCTGGACACCACGCCGTGGCCGAGATGATGAAATATGTCGATCTAAGCGGAGGTAGCGACCTCGAACGCTTGGAAGCCGAACGACGTGCCGAAAGTCGCCGAGGTAACCAATAACTTGCCCTGTATCATCCAGTAGGCAATTTTTGTGGCGGAGTTGTGCAAATCGAGAAACTTGTGCCTAAAATCCGCCGTCGCTAACGCACCAATTCTCTGCAATTCTTTAAGACGATCTGAGGACTGAATGTCAGACGAAGAACTCGAAGACGAAGAACTCGAAGACGAGTTTGATGAAGACCTTGAGGAGGAAGAGCCCGACCTCGAGGAAGACGATCTTGACCTAGAAGAAGATGACCTAGGGCTCGAAGACGAGATGTCGGATGACCTCGATGAAGATTCGCTCGACATTGAGGACGAAGACGAAGAGATAGAAGCCAAGGCCAAGCGCACCCCATCAAAAACCGTTGATGACGAAGATGACGACGATGAAGACATCGACCCTGACGATGTAGAAGCCGATCTCGACGCTATCTTGAAGGTTCGTATCGCCGCGGCCGATGAAGACGAGGAAGATGAGGATGAAGAACCCACCGACACTGGATCACGAGCTGATTCAGTCGATGGAATTCAACCTCGGCGACCAGGGGAATTCGTCTGCCAATCATGTTTCTTAGTGAAGCACCCAAGCCAGCTAGCCGACCCAGAACTTCAATACTGTAAGGACTGTGTATAAATGAACCAAGATCGCTCTGATGCGTTACGTGAACTTCTCGACTTCACCGTGTATGCGCCAATCGGAGCGATGCTGCACGGTCCCAAAGCAGTTGCCGACCTGGCCAACAAGGGTCGCCAAGATGTAAAAAACGCCCGACTTATCGGGCAAATGACACTAAAGCAGCACAACACCTCGCTTGACGATGCGTGTAACAAAGTTCGAAGTGGGCTCTCAAGCGTCCTGGCAGCAGCTTCACGGGTGGCGGCTCCTAAGGATGGCAATAATGGAGACGAAAGTTGATGGAGAAAGCTCGCGTCGCAACCCAAGACGACCTTCCTACGCTCACCGAACTCGCCAGCAACGTGATCACGGAATTGGTTGACACTCGTGGGGGCGCAATTTGGTCCATCACCCAAGCCAGAGTTAACCCAATTGAACCGGCAATAAAAGAGGCCATTGACGATCCCAACCAATTGGTTTTGGTCGGTCTCTTAGACGCAGCGATTTTGGGTTATGCCATTGTGGTTGTGGAGACCACTTCGAATGGCGAAAAACTGGCGGTCATCACCGATATCTATGTAGAAGCCGATGCTCGCAGTGTTGGTATTGGCGAAGCGATGATGGATCAAATAATGGACTGGGCGCAGGAGCAAGGCTGTATCGGGGTTGATTCCATGGCTCTGCCTGGAAATCGGGCTACCAAGAACTTCTTCGAAACGTTTGGGCTAGTTGCCAGAGCCATCATCGTGCACAAGTCGTTGCGCTAGACGGCTACCAAAATGGCTGCAACACCTCGCAAGGTGGAACTAAGTGTTGGTGCCATCGTTGTGGACGATCAACAACGATTGTTGTTAGTGCAACGTGGTCGCCCACCAGCGGTGGGCGAGTGGAGCGTTCCCGGTGGACGCGTAGAACCGGGAGAAACCATGGCCGAAGCCGTGGTTCGTGAAGTCGAAGAAGAAACCGGCTTGGTTGTTTTTTGTGGTGAGCTAGCCGGTTATGTGGAAAAGATTACCGATGAATACCACTTTGTAATCTTTGATTTTTTCGCCTCAACGCTTGACCCGGTGCCACCGGTGCCCGGTGATGACGCGGCCGCCGCTGAATGGGTGCCATTGGCCGAGGTTGAAAACCGTCCCTTGGTAAGAGGCCTAGCTGAGTTCTTGTTCGATACTGGCGTGATTAGCGAGCTGATCTAACCCAATAAAACCGGTCTTTCAAATGGGGATGTTTGCGCCGTAGCAGACCGTAGGGTCGTGTTGTGTAGCCAAAAAGATGTGGCGGCCGCCCAAGCGACCGCCATAGTAACTAGCTCCGTTTTACGGCCAGCATTTTTAAGGCCCGGCCCTGTGAAGGCTCTAGCGGCCCTTCCACTGCGGAGCACGCTTCTCGATGAAAGCGCGTGGACCCTCGGCGTAGTCTTCGGTGGAAGCTAAACGAGCAAACGCTTCTCCCGAAAGACGGAAAGCAGCCTCGTCGTCAACCATGCGACTGGCACGCATGACATTTAGGCTTTCACGCACCGCCAGGGGAGCGTTCTCACTGATGCGCTCAGCTAAAGCCAGAGCGGCGTCTACGGCCTGGCCAGGCTCGCACAATTCGTTTACCAAACCGAAATGATGGGCCCGCTCAGCCGAGATCGGGTCACCAGTTAACAGCAGCTCGGCTGCGATATTTTGTGGCATCTTCTGCGCAAGGCGGAAAAGTGCTCCAGCCGCTGCGACCAACGACCGCTTAACCTCGGGCACGCCGAATCGGGCTTCGGTAGAGGCCACCACCAGATCGCAAGACAACACAATCTCGGTGCCACCAGCTAGCGCAGGACCATTCACGGCTGCAATCAAGGGCTTGGTGCGCTCACGCTGCACGAGGCCGGCGAAACCACCGCGTTTGGTTCCCAGTCCTCCGCCTTCGCCACTGGCAATGGCTTTGAGATCAGCGCCAGCGCAAAAGACTGGACCTTCCCCGGCCAAGACCATTACCCAGACGTTGTCGTCAGCTTCGGCCTTGTCGAGTGCTTCTTCCATGCCAGAGGCCACCGCGGCGTTGACCGCGTTGCGGGCGTCTGGGCGATTGATGGTCAAGATTGCAACGTGACCACGAACTTCATAATCGATCATGGCTGAAACCTTACTCGTCGGCTGACGGAGCGTCGCTAGATTCTGGCTTTTCAACCTCGGCCTCCGCGCCTTGTTCAGCCGCAGGTTCAGCGCTCGGCGGAGGGGCTACCTCACCAGAGGTTTCTTCCGTCACCGCTGGCACGGTTTCTGCTTGGCTTTCAGCTGTTGTCGCAGCTTCCGGTTGAGTTGGCGTGTCGGCAACCTCTGTCGAAGTTGTTTCCGCTGGTTCTGGCGCTGGTTCTGGCGTTGGTTCTTTAGTTTGCGTGCCGTCGGTGGTGTCGGTGCCATCGGCCTTAGCGGCAGGCTTGCGTGTCCGCCTGCGCCGATTAGGGGCCTCCTCGGGTTCGATACCAAAGAGTTTGGCAATCTCAGGAACACGACTGGCCAGCTTACGTACCACGACCAATAGGTTTTCCGATGGTTCCGTTGGAACTGCAACCGGTTTAACTTGCTGGCGCACTGGGGAGTAAGCCACGGCGTCGAGCACCGTTGCCCAACGTTCTTGGGTAATGTCTGGACCAAAAGCCTCGCTAGCGGCGCTAATCAAGGCACCGGCGACATCACCAGGCAGGGGAGAGCCCGCCTTTGGAGGACGAGAACTCAGGCGTAACGAACGCACAACCCGGCCTTCGGTCAAGGTTCGCTTCATGTCCTCAAGCCAAGCGGCATGCTCGGATTCCACTCGGGCTGACAGGCCTTCACGAAGCTGAGCTGCCAAGGCACGGCTTTGTTCGTCGCGGGCAGCTCCGTCGGCGGCTGTCACTACTGAACGTAAGTCTCGCAGGTCGAGCTCGTCGAGGTTTGCTAAGGCCGCGTCAGCGCGGTCAAGCCATTCAGCACTACGCAGCTTCGGCAGAATCCGCTCGGCAATGGCAACCAGAGCATCACCATTAACAGTGGGTTGCCCATTAGCAACCGCTTCTTGATTTTGTTTGTCGATGGCCTGGCGAACGGCTGGGATACCGCCTCGTAAAACCTGCTCAGCAATGGGGCGTTCTTCCTCAGGCAAAGCAGCTACTAGTTCGGAACGATGCTTGCGACCTGGTCGAAGACGCTTTGGCTTGGGTCGTGCGTCTTGTTGAGGACGGGGCGTACGCTCTGCACGCGGGCCTCGCTCGCGACGTTGACGCTTTTCGCCCTCACCGTCACGGGCACCATCTTGTCGCCGGTCACGACGAGGACCTCGCCGCTCGCCGTCGGCTTCGCCACGACCGGTTTCGCCGTCTTTAGCACGGTCACGATCACGTCGTGGGCGGCGCGGCCGGCGGCCTTCTCTATCACCGTCATCCCGGGAACGACGACCTTTGGGCGCAAGCTGTGACGTTACGAGTTCGTCCTCTTTAATTGGTCGCCCAATTATCTCGATTCGCTCGGGCTCTTTCCTGGGCCCTTTTGGTGGTAGCACACCAACGATTTGGATGCCTTCGACGTCAAACTCAGCGTCTGCACGTACTACATCTCCAACCTTTGCACCTTCATAGAGAAGGGCTCCATCCAGCTCTCCTTTGGGCTGGCGGGCACCGGCGGCACGCCACGTCCAAACACCGTCCTCACGGCTGCTGGTAAGTTCAACCTCAATGCGTCTTGGCATAACATACAACGCTAGTCGTCGCGGAGGGTTTCACTTGAAACTGAAACCAGATGAGATCTCCAAAATGGTTGATCAGTATGGTGGCACGCGGTACCAACAAAACGCCGATAATGCACGTTCTGTTAAGCTGTGTGACTGTGTAGCTAAAATTCATCAAGCAATCCCTAGATACAGCCGGGCCCGCTCGCTACTGACGACAATCAGAAAACCACCCTCTGATGGCTTCACTCATCCTCGCACTTCGCCGCCGTACGAACCCTCGCCAGCCAAATGATGAGACTAATTACCATAAATTTGACACGTTTTAATTATTAAAACGCTCTTTCAAGACCCGCTTTCTTCCCTTTCAAAGATAATGTGAAAATTATATTTGTGAAGTTGCGAGTACGATAAAGTATCAACTAGCTGGTATTACATATCGTAAATACGGTTCGAATGGACAGCGCTTTCCAAAATCTCCGTTGACATTTCTTCGGGATTTGCCCATAGTGATAGGGACAGCAGTTGAACACTACAGGAGCAACTTGAGCAAAAGCCCTTGTTGTAGCCAACGATCGACTTAGAGTCGCCATGAATGTGTTTCGGTGTCCGGAGTCGATCCAAGAAAAGGAGACCCGGCATGAAAGAATCCATACCGAGGCATAAAAAGCGACGTTTGGTGGTTGTGGCCATTGCGATTGTCGCTCTGACATCAACCGTTTCGAGCGTCGGTGCCACCGAAAACTCGATCAAAGCCACAGAGACCTACCTAGGTGACCATGGCGCTGAGGTGCACGTTGAACGTGGTAACGATTGCGACGGCACATCTATTGAGGTAATTAGCGGAAGAGTTGACGACCCAACTCCCGATCTTGTCAGTACAGTTATCGTCGAAATCGATGAACGATGCGGTGTAACAATCGTAGAACAGGAGGTAAGAGCACCACTCGCGCCAGAAATTAGCTCGGTCGTTCGAGAAAGCGTAGAGGTTAGTTCGGAGTCGTCATCAATCGGAGAGAACACTTCACATTTCGCTCCAATGGCACTATATGGGAACTATGTGAGATCCTCCCAGACACTGCAGGATATCCTCTCGATTGACATCGCTAAGTTCAAGTGGACACACGACCGTCAATGGGACGATGTTTATAACGCAACCCGGTTCAAGGCAGCTTCGGAGTGCTGTGACGTTTATTGGGGCGAGTCATCGACTTCAGTTGCTTGGAACCATCCGGTAGGAGCATATTTTGACACGGCGGACACAACCTGGCAGCCAACGATTGCACGTTCGTTCGCTCATGGTAGTTTCCACAGTGACTTCCTATGGTGCAATCTTCAACCAGGACAGAACTTCACTCTGTCGACTGAACTGCAGTCCTGGGCTCCCGGTGGATATGATGCAAAGTTCCGTCAGAGCCAGACATGTTCAGGTACCCATATGGCCACTAGCAAGTGGACATCAATAACGCCGCCACCTTACTAATCTGTAATGGCAAAACGCATAATCGCGGCACTGGCCGCGGCGGTATTGCTTAGTGTGAGCTGCTCCTCCTCAACGGATCGAGCAGCTCACACGCGAACAAACTGCGGCACATCGCTAGGCCCTATCAATGATCTTAAGTTGCCTCGCGATCTAAAGGAGACCGCCGAACAAATTCTGCCAATTGAAATGCCTGGTGCTGCAGAGCTGTCTATGTCGATGTTCGAGTTTGAAAGTCTCGAAGAACCAACAGGTGATTTAGCAGTTTTTGTTTTCCATTCCTTAGAGGCTGGCCCACTCATTCCTCAGAGGGCCGTAGCTGAACCAGTCGAAGGCACGACAGGCCCCCTCGGCATTATGGGGGTGAACATCTTGGAAGGCGATTCTCTAATCGCAGCCCTGATGTCGCGGTCTATCCCAACCGACAACTTAATACGAATTGCGTCTGACGCCACGGTCGAGAGCGACGGCACAATTATGTTCCCCGGACATACCGCAAAACTGGTATCCTTACTTCAACCAAGCGATATACCGGGTCTGGGTTCAGTTGCCGTATCTGGAGCGCGTAGCGGCACGATTGAATCGTACACTAATAATCACTCCCGTCACCCTGACGATGACCAACGAGCCGTCGTTATTGCACGCTTCTGCAAAGAAGTCAAAGATATTGGTCGTGCCGAAGCAATGAGCTGGTGGTACGGTGTACCCGTCGAGATCATCGAACATAATGAGCGGCCGATCTACCATCTGTTCTACGATGCCCCCGCGGGCAACGGAATTACGCGTACCCAGTTCTGGGAAGATGAAACCAGTGTCACCATGGTGACAACATATGGATTAACAGTGGCCGAGAACGACCAAGTGGTCGTTGAGATTGCAGACAAGACGGTTACCAAATGAGCAATAATCGAGTTTTAACAATCTTGATTGGTCTATGGGCGCTATTGGGCGCTGGTCTTGCTATCTACACCGCCGGAAACACCAACCGCGATTCTCTGTGGATCGTAATTGCGGCTGCCCTAATTGGTGTAGCCGCAGCGTTGGGATCTGCCGCTTTGGCGTACCGTGGCAAATACCGCGTGGCCGGCGCTCTACTTATCGTGTCGGTGATAATTCCTAGCGCCATGGCCTACATACCCAACGTAGTGGCGCTGCTTGGCGGTCTCGCCTTGGTTTTTCTTGCTCCAAAGCCTGGCGAACGGCGCCGATAACATACACCGATCCAGACACTTAACCATGTTCAGTCGCGCCGTTTTGCGCCTCACTGCCTTACTAATTGTGTCAGTAGTTGGAATCTCATGTTCCGCTACCACTCCTAGCACACCCGCTGCGCCTGAAGTACCGAGCACATTCGCTACGTCATCAACCACCACAACCACGTCTGCCGAAGAAACAACTGACCCAAGGCCGACCTGCCCCAGCTATTCACTGGCACACATCGGTGGTGTGGCCGATGATTCGTTGTTCGAGATTTCTGGTGCCGCTTGGGATCACCGCGACCCAAACGTGGTTTGGGTGCATGAAGACTCGGCCAACCCGGCCGACGTAATAGCCATTGACACCAGCACCGGCAATACCCTGGTGCGCGTCAATCTAAGTGGACACGAACAATACGACTGGGAAGACATGTCATTAGCTACCTCTTCCGATGGCGCAACTTACCTGTTTGTTGGTGACATTGGCGATAACCTCGATAGCCGCGACTACCTGGAGTTAGTGCGCCTACCGGTACCGGAGCTCAACACAACACCTTCGAAAGTTGAAAACTTTGAAACGGTGCAGCTCCGCATGCCAGAACCAGCCAATGCCGAAGCGCTGCTGGTTGACCCACGGAGCGGTGACGTTGTAGTTGTAACAAAAAGTGTGACCGGCTTGGCTCAGCTATTTGTAGGGGAAGAGTTAGCCTTCACCACTTGGAACCCTAACGTTCCAGTGCCGCTGGAGCTTGTAGGTACGCTTGATTTAGGAGTCTTCGGCGCTGTGTTGGCTGGCGATATAAGCCCAGATGGACTAAACATAGTGCTTCGAACGCCAGCAAACCTTTGGTATTGGCATCGAGAACCAAACCAAACTATCGCCGAGGCTATAAACCAGAACCGGCGCTGCTCGCTCCCCTCTCGCTTCGATATTTATGGGGAAGCAGTGGCGATAGCTGACGACGGGCGCTATGTACTGCTAGGAGAAGGGCAGCACTCCCCTATTTACCTTGGTGTGCCAGCCACCTAAAACCGAGTTGCTTAGCGGTGAGCCTCCAAAAGGCGAGCGGGCCAACGAACAGAGAAACGCTGTGGCTAATCACTTTGTCGGTTGAGAACCCACCGCCTAATGAAATCTTCCGGGCTTAGATTTTCTAGGTCTTCACGCAACAAGGTGCCCAAATCCAGCCGATCGAAGGCGGTTTCATCTAGATCGATAATGGTTGCGTTATCTCTAATTTCCACGATTCGATAGCGCTTCAAAATGGGCATAACTGTTCCCATGTCTTGCATGGCACCGGCGGTGACTAAAGTACCCACCCACGACCAAAAACGTTTACGGCGGGGTGCCTTCAACTGTTCAATTCGATAAACGCTACTAGCCGGTTCAAACTCAATCACTGCTAGCCGTTACTGATTTAATTACGTCGATTGTGCGTTCCAAATGCGAAATTTGATCGGCCGCGGTTTTACCGCGAGCTCCAAGGCGCAATGTGGTTACTCCGGCATCCTTAAAAGCTCTTATCCGGTCGCGGACCATGTCTTCCGTACCAATTATGTATGCTGCCAGCACCATTTCTTCTGGCACCGCCGCTACCGCTGCCTCACGTTCATTATTCACCCAAAGCTCTTGAACCTTGGCTGCAGCATCGGCAAATCCCGCTCTAGAGTATGCGTCGTTGTAGAAGTTCGAATCTGCTGAACCCATGGCCCCCAGTGAGAAGGCCATCTGCATTTTTGCATTCTCAATCAGCTTGTCCACGTTCTCGTCAATGGCGACCGACGCGTTCACTTGAATTTCGATGTCCCCAAAATTACGCCCCGCTTTTTCGGCTCCAGCACGAATGCGATCGAGCATGATATGACCTTGTTCAGGAATGAACGAGGTACCAATCCAGCCATCGGCCAGCTCGCCAGTTAGCTCTAACGACTTGGGGCCGAGTGTGGCCAAATGAATAGGCAGCTCTGGCCGAGGTGGAATCGATGGTCGCAACGCCTTTCCTTCACCACCTGGCCTAGGCAAAACGTAATGTTCACCCTGATAACTAATGCGTTCTCCTCGCAACCCCATTCGTACAATTTCTACATATTCACGCAAACGCCCCAGCGGATGTGCGAAGGGCATACCGTGTAGCCCTTCCACCACTTGTGGCCCACTCACACCTAGTCCGAGTGAAAAACGATCGTTAGAAATCTGTGCCAGCGACAAAGCTGTGAGTGCCGTGGCAGCCGGGGTGCGAGCACTTATTTGCATAATGCCAGAACCCAAACGAATGGTGTTGGTAACCGCAGCCAAATACCCCAATGACACTACGGCATCCATTCCCCACGCTTCGGCCGACCAAACCGTATCAGGCCCAAAAACGCTCTGCAGCTTTAACGTATTCCACCAGTTCTCCCCACCCAGAACCGTCGTAATACGCGCTGCCTACCGATACTGAAACCTTCATATCCCCCTCCTATTTAAATATGGTACAGCGGCCGCGTCTCGTGTCTTTTTATCCCAATGAACTCACATACCACCGCTCGACCTAATTGGTCGTTGTCGAAGCTAACCTGACGCCGCTAATTGTTGCGCGATAGCTGTCAATTGGCCTTTAGCAATCTTTCCGATGCTGACTTCGGGCAACTCTTCCAGAACATGAATGGCACGCGGAACCTTGAAATCGGCCAGGTGTTCCCGACAAAACGAGATAAGCATGTCACCAATCTCAGCGGTCTCATGGTTGTCCGCCGTCAAACTTACAAAGGCCACCGGTACCTCGTCGAGCAACGGATCGCGCAGTGCTACGACCCCGGATTCACGCACAAGTGAATGACTGTTCAGTACCCGCTCAATCTCGGCGGCCGCCACATTTTCACCACCTACCTTCAGCATGTCCTTTATTCGAGTGACAAACTGGATCTCGCCTGTGGCTAGTCGCCGCAGCGAATCACCGGTACGGAAGAAACCGTGTTCGTCGAAGGCTTCGCGGTTGGCTGCGTCATCGCCCAAATAACCGGCAAAAAGAGACAAGCCGCGGATGCCGCCCACGCGAAGCTCGCCAGCTTGGCCAGCTGAGACCTCCATACCACGCTCGTCACAAATCCGAGCCTGGTATTCCTTGCTCAGTCGGCCGATAACGCCCGCACTGCCACGGTGCGGAATACTGCCGATAATGACTTCCGTGACGACTTCGCTCATTCCCCACGCTGTCATAAGACGAACTCCGAACAGTTCCTCGATCATCGGTGCCTCAGCACCCGACGACCAGATTCTGTAACTATGCTGCGGAACTGGCTGTCCTTTCAGAGTCGTCAGCATAATCTTCAAGAACGCAGTCACTGTACAGCCATATTCCACGGATAAAGACCAAAACCGGCTAGCACTAAACTTAGGCTGTAACACCACCGTGCCGCCGACCCAAAACGTCGCGAGGAACTGCCAAGAAAGCGCCATAGTGTGAAAAAGAGGCGCATAAACCAAATTAATGTCGGACGAGGTCATTTCAGCATGGCTTGCGCCAACCTCGGCACCCCAAAGCGCGTTGGCATGCGTATATAAAACCGCTTTCGGCCGAGCGGTGGTACCTGAGGTGAATTGCACGCAAAGCGGGCGTTCAGCCACGGGGTCTATCGGTGGAAGTGCCTGCGCATCACCGTAAAGCTGTTCGCAAAGTCCGGTTTCATCGTCCATTAGCTCTACAAAACGGCCGTCGAGCAGCGGCTCTAACGTTTCCAACATCGGTTGGTGCGTGATGATCCCAACAGGCTTGGTCAGGCTGGCAGCATGTACTAATTCGTCGGTGTTGTAGCGCACATTGGTATCAACGGCTACGGCACCAATACGTGCACAGGCAAACCAGGTAATCAAGAAGGCTGGAGAATTAGGCAGCACCAACATGACTGCATCAAGCGGTCGAACTCCTCGTTCGATCAAACCACTGGCCGTCCGGTTGACAAGATCTTCAAACTCTTGGTATGTCCAAGCAGCTTTCTGTTTAGAGGGCCCAGGTTCCCAATAGAGAAACGGCTTATCGGCATAAACCGCAGCGCGCTCACGAAGAACACTCGAAACGTTCATACCCAGATATGGATGTAGTTGCGGCAGGATGATCGAGCTCGTTAGTTTCACAGGATTTTCAACTCTCCTCTAGAGATTTACTAGGCAAGCAAGGCTCTGGTTTGTGCGCGGGCATGGTGCCAATCTTCGATTAGCTCTGCGACCAGTTCACTGGTACTAACAATGCGAGAAACAGCACTCACCGTATGACCACCGCTTCCAGCACCGCTCCGCAAAGTGCTCGCTGACACACCGTTTGGAGCTACGGTTACTGCCACATCATCGATCGAGGCATTTATCAGGCCCGATCGCCATTCCTCGTGAGCACCACTTTCATGGGTGGCTATGAAGCGAGTTCCGAACCAACCAAGGTCGTAGCCTGCTGTTATCGCAGCCCAAAGTGCATAACCATCACTCATTCCGCCCGCTACCGCCAGGGGAATATCACTGATTGCTCGCACTGCGCGCACGAAAGCCAAAGGGTTTGCCCATCCGGTATGACCTCCAGCGCCAGCGCTAAGGAGTGCTAAACCATCGACACCAAGTTCCAGTGCTTTCTCTACGTGTCTCATTGAAGCTACGTCTGCAATTACCAGAATTCCCGCTTCATGTAGCGGCTCGATTACGGCCGACGGGTTTCCGACGCTCGTTACTACCAGGGGCACCTTGTGTTTTACAATGGTTTCAAGGTCACCCTCTAAGCGGTGGTTTTGTCGACCAACTATCAAGTTGGCCATTAGCAAACCTGCACGATTATCGTGCGCTGTAGCTCGGCAAATCTGATCAAACCACTCGTCAAGTTGCAAAAGCGAAATGGCGTTGCTTGTTGGAAAGGAACCGATAACTCCGGCTTTGATTGCTTCGGAAACCAACTCTGGTGTTGAAACGGCGGTCATGGGTGCCGCCGCAGCCGGAATAGCGAGCGATGCAATCAGCATACGTAACGGATCAAGAGTGGTGTTGCTTCTTGTTGACGGCATTCTGCAACGATCCCCCAAGGACGTTTAGTCGGGTCCGGTTTCTTAGCTTGGTTCCATGCCACCTTGCACACCAGGAACTACCTGAGTTGCACTGGGCGGCGGCACCAAACGGTCTGTTGTTCTTGAACCATCTGTCACATTGGGTTCATCACTTGGCCAGGTCTTGAGAGGCACTTCGGGTAGCAGCAAGCCAAAGAGCAACATGATGATGGCCACCGGTACCGCGATTACAAAAACGCTCTTGGTGCCTGCCACTACCGAGTCGATCACGATCGACCTCATTTCGTCTGGCAGCAAACGAATCTGGCTGGGCGAAGAGAGAAGCTCGTTAGCATCGAAGTCGGCGTCGCTAGGCAAACGCTCGGCCAGTACGTTGCCCATTCGCGCCGCCAAGGCCGCTCCGTAGGCCCCTACTGCAATTGTTTGGCCCAAATTTCGGGCAAAGGTAATGGTGGCCGTGCCAGCACCCATATCCGACATTGGCAACGCATTCTGGGCGATCGTGGTAGCCGTGGGCATAACAAAACCCATACCAATACCCATCACCACCAGCCACGGCAACAGCCCAAAAGTACCCGTTTCATTGTCTATCTGGGTTAAGGCAACCGACGCCGCCAGAATCAAAGCCGGGCCAGCCACAATAAAAACCTTGTACCGGCCAAGTCTGGTCATTAGGTTGCCCGCCACGATCGAACCACCGGTCATCATAACCATCAGAGGTGCCAGCGCTAGCCCCGATTCGGTGGCCGAGGTATTGCCCACCACCTGCAAAAACAGGGGTAAGAACGCGTTTGCCGCGATCATGGAAGCCCCGGCGGCCAAGCTCATTAGCACGGCAAAGGTAACAACCTTTGAACGAAAAATACGGGGCGGAATCATTGGTTCAGCGGCCTTGAACTCTTGGCGAACTAATGCTGCGGTGCTGACCAGAGCCAATGCGCTCAGTCCTAAAATTGTTGGAGATGTCCACGGAGATCGATCGCCACCCCAGGTCATCACCAGAATCAAAGCGGTTACTGCTACCACCAGCAGCACTGCGCCTTCCACATCCACACGGCGCTTGACGGTAGGCACCGGCATTCGCAACACTCGATGCACTATGGCCCAAGCCACAAGCCCGACCGGCAGGTTGAAATAGAAAATCCAGCGCCAGTGCAGGCCGTCAACAAAGAAGCCACCAATCAGAGGGCCAATTAGCGCGGCCGAAGTGAATACGCTGGTGAACCAGCCGATATAGCGACCGCGTTCCCGGGGCGAAACCAAGTCACCAATAATCACAAAAGTCAGCGAGGTAATACCACCGCTGCCGATACCTTGAATCGCTCGACCTATTACTAGTTGCGTCATGTCTTGAGAAGCTCCGGTCAGAGCCGACGCCACCAGGTACCACACGATAGCGATCTCAAAAAGTCGCCGCCGACCCCAGAGGTCAGAGAACTTTCCCCACAACGGGGTTGAGGCTGTGGTGGTGAGCAAATAGGCGGTGAGAATCCAGGGCAGCTGGTCTACCGAACCTAGCTCACCTGCCATCGTTGGTAATGCCGTTGAGACCACCGTGGATCCGAGAGCAGCCAAGAATAAGGCGATGAGCAAGCCGCCAAATGCGGTTAATACCTCTTTGTGTGTTAGCCCGCTTGGGCTGGTGTTACCCGCATCAAGATGACTAGCACTGTTCACAGAGCCATGACCAGGAAAAGGTGCTCTAGCGTCTCCAGCACCACTTGCTTTGGTGCCGTTTGATTGAGATTTACGCACGCTCACCGACCAACCCCCCGGAACGTAGCTAGCGTCTGGCCTCAACGTTAGTAGATCAACCTCCAGCTCTGGGTCGAATTCACTCCTTAGTGACGGACGACACTTTTAGGCGTCGGTGGCGTAGTCCCCATCGGGGTGATTACTTTCTCCAAGTTTCCAATAGCCCCGTGTGACCAGGTTTTCTACCGGCATCCCGCGATCAAGAAGCGCTCGGCGAATTTTCCGTACTGCTTTGGCTTCAGTGGCCACCCAGATTCGCAACTGATCATCGGGCGCCACATCGGCCAGGGCGTTAATTAAGGTGCTACCGGGCTGTTCAGTAGCAGCTAGGGTATGCCATTGCAGCCTCGCATTTGGATGTTCTGGCATGACAATGTGAGCATCCTCACCCCGAACCTCAATGTCAACGGTTATTTGTGCCGATGTTGGTAGCGATTCAAGTAGCACTGCCAGGGCTGGTATGGCGGCTTCATCACCAGCCAGATGAAATTTTGTGGCGTCGGTATCTATTACATAGCCTCGTCCAACTCCCCCAACCGCTAGTTTCATTCCGGGCTTCGCACTTTGCGCCCAGGTACTAGCCTCACCGTGTCCATGCAGCACGAAATCTAAGACCAATTCTTTGGCGTCACGATCAATTCGTCGTGGAGTGTATGTTCGAACTACGGGACGCGGGCGGTCTTTCGGATACATCAGACCATCGGGTCCCATCTCTGGTAGCGCCGGTTCGGTTTCACCTTCGGCGGGCAAGAACACTTTGCAGTGGCCAGTGGGGTCACCTTCGGGCCAGTCAGCCAAGGCCTCACCCGTAACGGTAATGCGTACCATATGGGGCGAAAGATTTTCTACCCGAGCCACTTCGACTGGCCGGGGTGGCTTGCGCGGGCCCCGTCGGCCACTTTGTGGGGCGGATGGAGCGGCAGCGTTATTACTCACTTATGTACCTCCATAAGCGTTAGTCGAAATAAACACCAACTAATTTGCCATCAATTTCATGCACATCAATATGCATATCGAACACTTCGGCAAGTGATTTAGAACAGATAATTTGGTTTGGTGTGCCTTCACTTATTATTCGACCATCTTTCATCGCAATAATATTTTGGGAATGGAAAGATGCGAAATTAATGTCATGCACTACCAAAACTACGGTTTTGCCAAGTTCGTTGGTCAGCTGCTTGAACAACCTCATCATGCTGGCCGAATGGCGCATATCTAGGTTGTTGAGCGGTTCATCTAATAGTACATAGTCGGTGTCTTGACACAACACCATGGCAATGTAAGCCCGTTGGCGTTGACCACCTGAAAGCTGGTCGAGATAGCGATGGCTGAGGTTGGTTAGTTCTAAATATTCAATCGCTGAATTTATATGTACTTCATCTTCTGGGGTTAGACGACCTCCCGAGTAGGGAAACCGTCCAAAAGCCACTAATTCACGAACCGTTAAACGGACCGATAAAAAGTTCTCTTGGCGTAGAACTGACAGCCTTTTCGCTAGTTCCCGGCTAGGTGTGGTGTGCACCGGCAGACCACCGACAACCACAGTGCCGCTGTCGGCATCTTGCAAGCGGCCTACGATAGATAAAAGGGTTGATTTTCCAGCGCCGTTCGGGCCGATGATTGACGTTACTTGGTGAGCAGGAATGGTGGTAGAAATATCATCTAACACCTTGACCGCGCCATATGATTTATTGATATTTCGTATTTCTATCAATGTTTCGCTTCCCTAATGAGCGCACCAATGAAGTAAATACCACCAACAAAGTTAATAATAATACTCAGCGTGGTATTAAAACGGAAGATTTGTTCTAGTATAAGCTGACCACCAACCAAGGCGAGCACACCCAAGAGAACCGCGGTTGGAATGGTGAAGCGGTGTTTGAACGTGCCTAACAGTTGGTACGAAAGGTTGGCGACCAACAGTCCAAAGAAGGTTATGGGCCCAACCAGGGCAGTGGATACAGAAACTTGAATTGCCACGAGAATCAGCACCTTATTAACAACCCGGTGGTACTCGACTCCGAGGTTCTTACTGTGACTTTGACCAAGGGCCACCACGTCGAGGGTGCGCGTTAGGCGCCAACCGTAAAGGCTGGTTGCAACCAGCAACACGGCAGCAATTCCCAGCAGGTCTTTATCAACTGAACCAAAGCTGGCAAAGAAACGGTCTTGTAGAGTTACGAAGTCGTTGGGGTCAATAAGGCGGGAGACCAACGAAGTCAAGCTGCCAAACATGGCCCCGAAGACGATTCCCACCAGGACCAGCACGTAAATATCGCTATCTTTACGACCAAATAGCCATTTATAGAGGATTCCGGCAAAGACAATCATTAACGATACATCCAGCAGGAACATGCCTCGGGGTCCGAAGTTACTAAAGACACTAGTCCCAAAGAAATAAGCTATTACAGTTTGAATTAAAACATAGAGAGAATCGAACCCCATGATACTAGGGGTAAGTATTCGGTTTCCTGTAACGGTTTGAAACAATACCGTGGAATAGGCAATACCCCCGCCTACCAAGGTCATGGCCATGACCCGTCGGCTTCGAAGCTCAAAGACGAATGACCAAGATCCACGAACGTTCATGGTCATGTAAGCAATGGTGGCACCAGCTACTGCCAAGCCCAACACAGTTATTATGAGCCAGGCACGTTTGCGATTGGTGCCGTCATCTACCGCACTGCGGCCAAGGGTTACGTTAGCTAGCACGGGTACGACCGCGAAGAATTAGAACAATGAATATGGCGCTTCCAAGTACGCCGACCACGGTACCAACGGGGATTTCATAGGGGTATCGAATGGTTCGGCTAATTATGTCCGCTACCAGCACGAACGCCGCGCCACTCATGGCGGTGACCGGCACTATTCGGCGGAGGTTGTCACCTAGTGACATGGTGACAATGTTGGGCACAATAAGCCCTAAAAATGGGATCGCCCCTACTGTCACTACAACGACTGCCGTGATCACTGACACCAAGGCAAGCCCGAGGTTAACCGTTCGTTCGTAGTTTAAGCCCAAGTTGGTAGCGAAACTTTCGCCCATACCGGCCACGGTGAACCGATTAGCAAAGAGGTAACCAACTATCGTGGCGGCGGCCGCAAAATACAGCATTTCATAGCGACCGCGTAGAACACCGGAGAAGTCGCCGTTGGTCCAGGCACTCATGGTTTGGAGTAGATCGTAACGGTAAGCAAAAAAGGTGGTTACCGATGAAATAACTCCACCGAACATGATGCCTACCAGTGGCACCACAATCACATTGGCAAAGGTGATACGGCGCAGTAGCTGCAAGAAAATGAGGGTGCCTAACAAGGCAAACAGCACCGAAATAACCATTTTGGCCATAACCGACTGGGTACCAAAGAACATGGTAGCCACCAAGATACCCAGACTGGCTGACTCGATCGTGCCTGCTGTGGAGGGTGCCACAAACCGGTTCCGCGCCAGGTGTTGCATTATGAGTCCGGCCACACTCATCGCTGATCCCGAGAGCAGCACGGCAAATAAGCGAGGCACTCTGCTGACAAAGAAAATCTCAAGTTTTTCTTCATCACCCGAGAACAAGTCGGTGAAAGAAATATTGCTCACACCGACAAAAAGGGAAAAAAGTGAAAGCCCAACCAACCCGATGGCCGCCACCACCAAGTGCCAGCGGCGAACACGTTCGGGATTGCTGACCGAGCCGGACCCTTCTGTTGGAGAAGAGTCTACGGCCCGGTCGAGCTTGGTCGGGCTAGAACTCACTCCAGGCTGCTACGTACGTCAGCAATCATCGTTTCGATGGAGGTCAGTCCGCTAGGGGCGATATACCACGAGAATCCATCGAGGTAGGTTACCTTGCCGTTCTTCCAAGCGTTAGTCCGTGCTACTAGCTCATTGTCGAGGACCTGCTCAGCAGTGGCGCCCTCTTCCCCAATGGTGGCGTCACGGTCGATCACGTAAAGAATGTCTGGGTTAGCTTCCAAGATGAATTCGAATGAGACGGCGTCGCCGTGGGTTGCTTCTTCCACTTCCTCAACCGCTGGTGTTACGCCGAATGCGTCGTGGATAATGCCAAAGCGTGAGCCAGGGCCATAAGCAGTCACTTCACCACCGGTGGTCAACACAATCAGGCCGGTACCTGCATCGGCTGCCAAATCCTGAAGTTCGGTGATCTCAGCATCAATGGCGTCAAGGCGTGCCGCGACCTCGTCTTCATAACCAAAAATTTCGCCCAAGGTTTCGGTCCGTTGGCGAACGCTGTTTAGAAAGTCGCCGTTATCGACACTGAGGTCGACGGTAGCTGCGATTTTTGAAAGGTCAGGATACACGGCGGCCGAACGACCAGCCACGATGATTAGGTCGGGTTCGAGGGCATTCACCTCTTCGTAATCAGGCTCGAAAAGGGTGCCAACCTTGGTGTAGTCGCCGCCTTCAAACTTCTTCAGATCAGCAGGCAACGAGTTGATGGTGGGAACACCAATTATGGTGTCAACACCCAACGCATCGAGGGTGGCGATAACACCGACATCGAAGACCACCACACGTTGGGGCTTGAAGGGCACTTCGGTCGTGCCCTGGGCGTGTTCAATCTCGAGCACGCTCGGTTGCTCGGGCGAGTCAGCGTCGTCGTTGTTGTCACCGTTGTCGCCAGCAGCTGCGGTGGTAGAGGTGGTGTCGCTGCTTGAAGATCCGTTGTCGTCAGATCCACAAGAAGCCGCTACCAAGGCAAAGGTGAGTGCTAATACTAGAGCCGCGATTTTAGAGCGACGCAGACGATTCATAGATGCTCCATATCTTCTATGTTAGGTAATCCTACTATGAATAGTCGGCTATCCTATACAGAAAGTGCTACAACACGGCAAACTTTCGGACAAAGATGATTTGTGTTCCTCCCTGCGATGCCTTCCGCCGAAACCTCGACATTGTGAACGCCACCACTTCCTCGGTTCTTCAAGAAGACGCCCATGCCCCTAGTGCTCCACCGTTGCCAACTGTGCCTAGCAACATGAGAACCATGAAAGATTACATGACTACGAGTTGAGAGTTGGTAAGTATTAGCAGCCCCAAGTCGCGGGGCTATGCTCGAAGAATGCCAGCTAGCCCGCTTATTTCCGCCGTTGACCTTAAAGATGCAATGAGAACGGCCACTTCACCGCTCGTGCTCGATGTGAGGTGGGCCCTAGGTGTGGGCGCCGATCGAGAGGCTTTTAACCAAGCTCACATTCCAGGTGCCCAATTTGTCGACCTCGACCATGATCTTTCCGGGCCTCCGGGTAGTAACGGTCGCCACCCACTCCCCTCACCCGAAACGTTTGTGAAAGCCATGCAGCGGGTTGGCGTGAACAACACCTCATTGGTGGTCTGCTACGACGAGCGCGATGGAGCGGCCGCTTCACGGGCCTGGTGGCTACTGCGCTATTACGGACATGAAAACGTACAGGTGCTCGACGGCGGTCTAGCGGCTTGGAAAGAAGCCGGCTTCATTCTGCACGACACCTCCATCTACCGCTATCCCGGCAACTTTTCTGGTGCACCCGGGGCAATGGGGGTAATCGAGGTTGATGCGGTAATCGACTACACCGACTCTGGCACGCTATTAGATGCCCGAGCCGCCGAACGCTTTAGCGGAGAGGTAGAGCCGATTGACCCTGTAGCTGGGCATATTCCAGGTGCTCGGAATGCTCCCACTACCGACAATCTGGCAGAGACGGGCCAGTTTCTCTCACAAGAAGCCTTAACCGAACGTTTTCAAGGTCTGGGTTTAACACCTGAGAGCCAAGTGGGCGTCTACTGCGGTTCCGGCATTACCGCCGCACACCAAGTTTTGGCATTAGAAATAGCCGGCATTAAAGCCGACTTATACCCCGGTTCGTGGTCGGAGTGGTGCGCCGACTCATCACGACCCGTCGCCACCGGCGACTAGCTAGCTAAGGCTCAATAACAGCCACTCAACTCTTAACTTGGCGCTGAAACTGCTAGACCTACCGCTCGAGCCGCGCTCGACAGTTCTTGGTCGTAGGTGAGAATTTCATCTACCGCCAGACGCATGGCCACCGACAGGTGAATGGCATCGTGTGACCGCAATGGGGCATGGGATCCCGCAGAAATCATGTCACCTCGGGTGAGGTCAACTAAGTGTACAGCGTCTAGCACTTCGCCAATTATGGAAGTCTTAACGAAGGACGGGTGTCGACCGGCCGCACAGTAAAGCTCGGTATGTAGTAGCCATGAAGAAGCCAAACGGTCGTGACTCATCAGATGCTCAACTAGAGCTTCTGATTCGGCTTCACTTACCACCAGTTTCATGGCTGCAGACGTATCCAGATATGCCAAGCTCACCATGGCCCCCTGACATCAGCCAGAATTTCTGTCGTGGTTAAGCTCGACTCATGCGGTACCACCTTACGAAGGTCGCTTATCGATCGCCGTGGTATACGTACCTGCCCTTGATCAATTAGCTGAGCTAAAGCGTCGACAGGAGGCGGACCAATGATTGCTGCTACCTGGCCATGATTGGTAATTAAGATTGCTTCTCCTGAGGCAACACGTCGCAGAATCTCCCCGCTCGCATTCCTCATTTCTCTATGAGTTATTTTCTTCATGTAGCACATTGTAGCATTCGCTCGAGCGGTTTCCGGTGGCCCTCAGTCCGCGTCTGGTCCGTTTGTGCCTGGGCCTTGGGCGAAATCTTCTTTAGATAGAATGCGGCTAAGAGATTTGTACGAGGGAGAATATGGCTCAAGAGTTTCGGCAAGTGAACTTCACCCCACCGGCGGGTTCTACCCAAATTGTGTTAGTGCGTCACGGCGAATCAGCCCCCCATGTAGCGGGCGCATCATTTGGATTGGTGGATGGTCACGGCGACCCGCCCCTTTCCGAACTGGGCCGATGGCAAGCTGACCGGGTAGGCGAACGCCTAGGCGGCGAGCCCATTTCGGCCATCTATGTGTCCACCTTGCAACGCACCCACCAAACTGCCGCTCCCCTCTCAAACCAGCTTCACCTTGACCCAATTGTGATTCCCGATCTACGCGAAGTGTTCCTAGGAGAATGGGAAGGCGGCCTATACCGGCAACGCATGGCGGAAGGGCACCCCGCGGCCCTGGCCATGCGTCGCGAAGAGCGTTGGGACGCGATTCCTGGGGCGGAATCGAACGAAGCATTAACCACGCGCACTGTGGGGGCAATTAACCAAATCACCAAGCAGCACCCCGATGAGATGGTGGCGGTGGTGGTACACGGGGGTGTTATTGGCGCCCTGTTGGCTTACGCCTCAAAGTCACGGCCATTCGCGTTCCTCGGAGCTGACAATGGCTCGATACACCACCTAGTCATTTCGAAAGATTTCTGGGCGGTGCGACGTTTTAATGACACTGGCCATTTGGGTGGCCTTACAGCGAGGTCAGCGCCGCCAACCTAAAAAGCGAATGTTTCCACCAAGGCGGCTAGCTCCAGGGGCTTGTCACCCTGGATCGAGTGGCCTGCGCCCTCCACCAGTTCAACCCGAGTATTGGGGCGGCGGCGCAACAGTTCGGCCACACTTTCATCAGTCACCACTGAGCCTTTGGCCCCGCCACGCACCAACAAAAACGGTACGTCAATGGCATCAATAACCTGCCAAGGGTCTTGAATTGGTGTGGCTGATGCCGTGGTCTCAGCCCGGGGTCGTTCTCGCCGGTCGTAACGCCACTGCCACGAACCGTCTTCGTTGCGATACGCATTGTGCATGATACCCCGACGCAGGGATGACTCGCTTCGGGTCGGGTTGAATTCCATCGTGCGATCCAAAATGTCTCCGAAGCTAGGAAAACTCTGCGGACCAGACACGAAATCCTCGATATCTTTCACCGCGCTACTCGATGGATTAGGCAAAATATCAACCCCGACCAAGGCCCGCACCAACTCGGGGTGTTCAGCCGCCACGGAATAAGCCGTGGAACCACCTAGCGACATACCCACCAACACCACTGGCCCCTCACACCAAGCCCGCATGGCGGCGGCCACATCAGCGGCATGCAGGTAAGGACGATAACGGAAATCATCTTTCCAATCGCTGTGGCCATGACCGGCCAAATCAACCGCTATTGCCGGTCGGCCAAGCGCCAGCAATACGGTGTCCCAGGTGTGGGCATTTTGGGCGGAGCCATGGATAAACACCAGTTCGGGGGGATTACTGCCCCACCGCAACGCACTAAGTTTACGGCCCGGCGCCACTTCGGTTTCTATCCTGGTGACCTCGGGTGGGCCGGTCCAGGCCAATCCTGCTTCCGCAGCGTTTTCTGCGAAATAGGCAAACTCGTCATAAACGAAAGTGTCTAGACGTGGATCATTGGTGATCGACATTGGTTCTCCCCCATATTTTGAACCGATACAAGGCGAATATGTTCTAGCGAATCAGTTTTGGTGAAATACTCGCTCCAAATACCCAAACCATTGCTTTAGGTAACCGCATCAGTAAATGATTCTTATTAATGGTTCTTACTGCACCGTGGAAACCCGCTGCGCTAAAGCCCGACGTGGGTGTCGGCCATCTACATAGCCCACAAAGGGTGGACAAATGTTGTAACCCAATAGTTCCTGCAAACGCTCTGGCAACTCGGCGGCTACGTTTTGAGGCACTGCTAATAAGTGGCTCTCTTGAGCCCTCAAATAGGCCCACGCATATTCCAAAATAACACCTAGTCTCGGTGAGTCAGTGTTGTTAGCCCCTCCCCCATGCCACAGACTTCCCGGATAAAACAGCACCGAACCGGCAGGCATCTCGGCTGCGATGGTGGGTTTATCGGGCTTTGGCTGTCCGCCGTGGCTAGCGGGAATGACTCTGGTGGCCCCATTTTCCTCGGTAAAATCCACAAATGCCCACATGGTGTTAACCACAAACTCGGGATGTGGATCGGCTAAAGGGTAAATAGAGTCGTCGCGGTGCAAAGGTTGCGGTACCGATCCAGGGCCAATTTCAATGCCGGTGGGCGCACTGAGCTGGTAATAACCCAGCACTTCATCAAGCACCTCTAACAGCACCGGGTGCGTAGCCAAATCATCAAAGGCCCTGGTCTTCGCAAACAGCGAATAAATCCGTTTGGTCGCAAATCCTTCAAAATCGTTGCGGCCATACGGTGTTTCAGCCAAGACTTTTTCGAGCTCGTCCCGCATCTCTGCGACCCGAACAGAGTCTAAGAAATTTTCGACGATGGCATAACCATGCTTGTTCATCGACGCCACAATTTGGGCGCTGGTTACATCCGGACCGAAACGGGTTTCTGCAGACATTTCGCCACCTCCACAACGCCCATCCTAGGCAACCCGGCAACCCGCCATAACTATGCAGCTAAATAATAGGTGACACCCGACCAGGCACTACCTTCATACCTAGATGAAGTTGCAACGTTTTGAACGAACTGAGGACGGGCAAAGCTTTCCCTATATAGTTTGGCGGCTGCCAGAACCACGACTCACACTCAGCTCAGCCAGTTTGGGAGGCGGATTAGGCCTTCGAGACTGGGTTCTAAACGCCACGGTTCACCACAATTACAGTCGCGAAGATCCGGCGGTGCACTTACAATCTCTTGCCACCAACGCCGGTCTTGCTGGCTCTGGAGTTGGGCTGATGACGGCGGTTTGGGTCGATTCCTACACCTCTGCTCGCGAAGATGGGGTGTCAGCTTGGGTTACTACCGGAGTTGACCATGCATTATGGGCCGCAGCGCCCTCGCCCATTTGGCACCAGTCATCCGCCACGCCAGCAACCAACAAGGTCGGCACCATTAACATCGTGGTCAATGTTGAGACCACACTCAACCCTGGGGCATTGGTGAACCTGGCGAGCACCGTTACCGAAGCCAAGGTGCAGGCACTCTTTGAGGCTGGACACGAAGGCACTGGCACCGCCACCGACGCCTTCTGCATAATGTGCATCGCTCGTGGCGCGGCACCCAACGAACCTCGAGCGCCGGTACTCGACAACAACCAACCAGCCAACGCCAAGTCCCCCGGCGCTTCGCCCAGCACCACGCGCACCTTGTGGGATGACGAGCTCTATGGTGGTATTCGCTCGGTTTGGGGTGCCAAGGTTGCCCGGGTGGTGCACACCGCGGTGACGGAAGGTTTAAAAGGGTTGGCCTAGAGTGATCGTGCTTTTTTTAGGTGGCTCCCGCTCGGGAAAATCGCAATTGGCCGAAGATCTAGCTTCATTCTTGGCTGGCGCCAACGGTTCGGTTTCCTATTTCGCCACCATGTATGACAGTAGTGATGACCGCGATTTAGACGAGAGGATTGAAATTCATCGTCATCGCCGTCCTAGCCATTGGCAAACAGTAGAACCACCCTACGATTTAGCCCAGAAACTCATCGAAACCACCGGTGTGGTGTTGCTCGATTCTTTGGCTACCTGGTTCAGCGCTCTAGAACCAACCACAGAAAATACAACGGCGGCTGGTGATGCCCAAGCCGACCTCGAACGCACCAACTACACGGAGCTCGTTCAGGCCCTGCGAAATCGCCAGGGTCACACCGTAATTGTCAGTGACGAAGTAGGCATGGGTGTCCACCCGGCTACCTCTAGTGGTCGGGCATTTCGCGATGGTCTTGGTTTGCTCAACCAAACGGTAGCCAACACCGCCGATCATGTTTATCTCGCCATAGCGGGCAGAGTAATGCCCCTTACGCCGTTTCATCCTGAAACCCTGCTCGGCTAGTTGGCGACTAGGGAATATTCGTACCTGTGGACACCTCACCCCAGCCAGCCCAACCATCCGAACCACCCGTCCATCAGTCACCAGCGGCGAGTTTTCGTGAAGCTCTAGGTTTTCTTACAATTTTTGGTGGATCGGCCGCCCCTACACCAAGGACTATGGCGTGGTTCCCACTGGTTGGTTCCCTAATCGGCACCACCTTAGGTGGCATCTGGTGGGTTTGTTCCCAATATTGGCCCCCTCTGGTTACCGCTACCTTGGTGGTGGTTGCGAACCTAATCATCACCGGTGCCTTGCACCACGACGGCCTGGCCGACAGCGCCGATGGTCTATTGCCCCACCTCAGTCGCGAGAAACGCCTAACCATAATGCGACAACCCGATATCGGATCTTTCGGGGTGCTCGCATTAATTGCCACCTTTTGGCTCCAGGTTGCCTCCCTCAGCACAACGACAGTGAACGTTGCCCTTATGGCCGCCATCACCACCGCTTCGCGCACCATGATGGTGGCCGTGGCTACCACTGTTCCTTATGTTCGCCAAAACGGTTTAGCTAGTAACTTCTTAGGCAAACGAAGCCACCTGAGCGTGTTATACGGACTTGTTTTGGCACTGACCTTGGCCGGTGTCAGCGCCGGGGTAACCGGGATAATTAGTGTGGCCGCTACGGTGGTTGCGTCGCTTGGGGTGGCATGGTTAGCCACGCACCGTATCGGAGGTTTTAGCGGTGACACCTTGGGTGCCGGTGGTGTAATCGGCGAGACTGGAGGCTTATTGCTAATGGGAGCAAACCTATGAAAGGCAAGAATTCAGCGGCGGCTGCGGTTGGTCTTTTGGCTGATCCGCTGGTGAGGTTTCCGAAACGTTTACCTCATCCGCTGGCATATTTCGGTAGTTTCATGAACCGGATTGAAGAGCGCCTCTATCGCGACGACGCTAAAGCCGGTTTGGCATACACCGCGGTCGGGTTGGGTAGCGCAGTTTTGGCCTCACGCTTGGTGCCTTCTCGGGCACTTGCCACTTGGTTGTGTGTGGGTGGCGCACAGCTACACGATGTGGCCGAAGAAGTGGCCGTCTGTCTTCGAACCGAGAACCTGGCGGGGGCCCGAGAATTAATGCCTTCGTTGGTGGGTCGCGCACCCGAGTATTTGGACGAAATTGGCATGGCACGGGCCGCGATTGAATCGGTGGCTGAAAACACGGTCGATGCCATCATTGCGCCGGCTTTTTGGGCGACGGTCGGCGGTTCGGCAGGTGTATTGGCCCATCGCAGTGTAGACACCATGGATTCAATGGTGGGTTACCGCAACGAACGCTACGAGAATTTTGGGTTTGCCAGCGCTCGGCTCGATGATGCCATGGCCTATTTGCCCGCACGCTTAACGGTGGGTCTTGTCACTTTGGTACGCCCCGAAGCAACGCGAGCGGTTTTCAAGGCTCTACGCCAACAAAGCAATGCCCATACTTCGCCCAACGCTCGAGTGGTTGAAGCCACATTCGCGGCTGCCCTCAACGTGCAACTAGGCGGACCAGTGCGCTACGAGACCGACATTGTGGAGCGGCCTTACATTGGTCTTGGTCCGGTACCTGGGGCCGACGATATTGCGGCAGCCGTGAAGCTATCAAAAGACGTTTCACTGGCGGCGGCAACTCTGTTAGCTGGTTTTGGGGCGGGTAGGGCGTTTCGCCTGTAGTTATGGGTTCACCCACCGAATCTGGTGTCTTGCCGCTTGGCCCCCACGGTGGCGATGTTCTCGCCGTGGCGCAATTCTTGGGTGTTGCTGCCGAATCGATTTTAGATTTATCGGCTTCGCTGAATCCGTACCCGCCACCCATAGCGAAACTGGTCAGCGCCAATCTGGGTGCTCTTGGCCGCTACAGCGAAACCAAACAAACCGAGTCGACGTTGGCCGACTATTTAGAGGTCGACGCCGAATTGGTGGTGGTAACTAACGGCGGGAGTGAGGCCATTACGCTGGTGTCGCAGCTGTGCCCTAGCGGTTGGGTGGAAGAACCCGAGTTCTCTCTTTATCGTCGTCATCTTCAACAGCTTGATCCAACCGGTCCACGGTGGCGTTCGAACCCTCACAGCCCGAGCGGCCGACTAATCGATGTTCCAACCAACGACAATCAGGCATTCCCAAATCAAGAGCTTCCACTGTCGATTTGGGATGAAGCCTATTGGCCGATGGCTACCGGCACCTGGACCTCAGGGATACACCAAGAAGGTGCGGTGGTACTCGGCTCGCTCACCAAAATTTGGGCTTCGCCCGGTTTGCGCCTCGGTTATATCATCGCCCCCACACCTGATTTGGCGGCCAAGCTACGCCAGCTGCAACCTCGCTGGTCGGTGGGAACTTTGGCGGCCGCTGTTATGCGCGACGCCTTAGCGCTTACAAATTTGAGGACCGTCGCCCAAAGAATCACCGAAGCTAAGACCCAGGTCGTAGCGGCGCTGGAAGAACGCGGCCTTGCCGTTGAGGCACACGAGGGCCCTTGGGTGCTTGTCCGTAAGGCCCCCAATTGGCGCACTCAGCTGGCACACCACAAGGTTTTGGTGCGTGATTGCACAAGTTTCGGGCTGCCAGAAACCATTCGAGTTGCCATTCCATCGAGCACAGATCTACCAAGGCTATTGGCTGCTGTTGATGCAATCTTAGAAATCAACACCGCTTAACCATTGATGCAGCCACGACGCACCACTGTCACCGCGTCATCAATATCGACACCTTTACTTACCTCCTGAACTGATCGAGAAAGAAACCCCCAACACATGTCGAAACCCGTACCAAATGACATTAAAGCCATTCTCTTTGATGTGGGTGACACTTTGGTGGTGGCGGCTGCCGGACACACGCCAGTTGGTGAGCTGACAGTTACGCTTCGGCCTCAGGTAATAGAAGATCTAAGGGCGCTGGCGAAGAGCGGATTTCGTTTGGGTGCCGTTAGCGACACCGCCGTGATGTTAGAAGCTGATTTACGTTCACTGCTGGCGCCGAGCGGCATTTCAGCAATGTTGGAGGTAGTGGTTACCAGCAGCGATGTTGGAGCCACAAAACCCAACCCCACCTCGTTAAACACCGCCATCTCGCGTTTGGGTTTAGGGCCAGGTGAGGTGCTTTATGTTGGTGACCGGATGATAGATGCTGAAGCAGCCAAAGCAGCGGGCACCTACTTCGCCTTCATCCGCGACACGGTGGCCGAGACGTGGGAACGGTTCGCCAACCCACCCTTTAACACCTATTTGGAAATTCAAGAATCCTGGAAATCTTGCCAAGACAATCACGACCAAAATGAAGTGGAACTGCTCGCCAAGACGGCACGGAACCACGTTGATTCGTTGGCAAAGCCGCTTGGTTCGCTTGGTCGGGTCGAAGATTTGGGCGTCACGCTCAGTCTGATTGCGCGCCAGTGCCCACCTCCACTTCCCCACCCTGTAGCAGCCGCGGTCTTTGCCGCTGATCACGGGGTACATGCGGCTGGGGTAACCATTTGGCCCCAAGAGGTAACGGTTGCTATGGCTGAAACGATGCTAAGTGGCCGTGCCTCTATCAACGCCTTCGCCGAAGCGGTGGATGCCACGGTTGCGGTGATCAATGTGGGGGTGGCTAATGGCATTCCCTCCCAAGACGAAACTACCCCTTACCTGGTTCGTTCCGGCACCCGCAATCTGGCTCTGGAAGCGGCCATGACTTTGGCTGAAGCCACTGCGGCCATAGAGGTTGGTTACCAAGTCGCACAAGACCTTATCGCCAGCGGTGCCAACTGCTTGGTAACCGGGGAAATGGGTATTGCCAACACCACCGCCGCCGCCGCCATCATTGCTGCTTTTACCGGCCTTGGCCCAGCCGTGGTGGCCGGGCGGGGTGCCGGTGCTGATGATGCTACTTTGGCTCGCAAAATCGAGGCTATCCAACAGGGTCTAAACCGTCACGATTTAGCCACACCCAATGCCCCATCGGCTCACCCACTTGAGTTGTTAGCATCACTTGGTGGACTAGAAATTGCGGCAATGGCTGGTTTCATTGTGGCCGCCGCGATCCAGCAAAAACCAGTACTGATCGACGGGGTAATTGCCAACGCGGCGTTGCTAGCGGCGCAAGCCTTGTTCCCTGGCGTAAAGCAGGTGGCCATTGCGGGTCACCTTTCAACCGAACCAGCAGCCACCGTGGCCCTCAAACAGCTGGGTTTAGTACCGTTGCTCGATCTCAACCTTCGTTTGGGTGAAGGAACCGGTGCCATGTTAGCGGTGCCGTTGGTGCGCGCCGCGGCGCTTATGATGCGCGAAGTGGCTGCCATCGATGAGCTGGGCTGACCGCTTTTATCTAATCAGATAGAAGGTTAAGGCGCTTGGCGCTTGAGAATACGCTGATAGCTCTTATGGGGTGGTACCGGTCTTCGTTTCGGTGGCCGCAGCCGCCACACCGTTAACTTTCCGGTTGGCCAATGGCTGCACGATGGCAGCATCTATTTCGTCGCGGACACCCTCAAGTGGCAAAACATTCAGCACACCCTGGCCACCACGAACCACATCAATTAGCTCTTCATCGGTGCTTAGCAACACCTTGGATCCTCGAATGACAAGGTTGCTGCTCGCCACATCGGCTTGAAGGTGTTCTTTTAGGAAGCTAAACGCTTCACGAACCGACTCAAGCTTAATGCCAGCATCGAGCAGGTTCTTGATGACCTTGAGCTCTAACAAGTCGGTGTAGGAATAAAGTCGGCGGCTTCCGCTACCTGCGGCATCCATAAGCGACGGACGCACTAAATCGGTTCGAGCCCAATAGTCGAGTTGGCGGTAGCTAATGCCTACTACCTCGGCTGCCCTCCGACCAGAAAAGCCCTCAACTGCTACCGATTCAGGTTTGGAAGCCATCTAGCCTTGTTACTCCTCAACTGGGCTCAATACATACACGTAGTTACACGGTTGTAGCATACTATGGCCCGCTTGGCTATGGGCCATAAGGCGCAATGGTTAGATGCCGGGCGCGCTAACTCACTTTAAGTCGTTAAACCGCTGTTAGGGCTCAAAATCTTCCGGTTCTACGTTTTCGATGAATTCCCGGAACATTTCCACCATGTCTTCGGTCATGGCTTCGCCTTCAATTTCGTCGGGCTCAACATAACCCGCCTCGGCCAGCACCGCCTCGGCGGCGTAAATAGGCGATTGGGTACGAACCGCCAAAGCAATAGCGTCGGAAGGTCGACAAGAGACAACACCGGTACCGCCAGTTGTCGCAATATGTAACTCGGCGTAGAAAACTCCGTCGTGAACTTCGGTAATAACCACCTGGTCAAGTACCCCGCCGAATTCTTCCAGCAAAGTCTTCAACAGATCGTGAGTGAGGGGCCGTCGAGGCTGTATACCCTCCATGGCGACCGCGATGGCGGTGGCCTCAGGCCCAGCAATAAATATTTGGAGCATCCGAGGTGGTCCAGCAACACCTTTTTCTCGCATGACAAGCACCGGTGTAGTGGCCGGAACTTCTACACGTACACCTAACAGTTCCATTTCCACCATGTTTCAACCCTATCGCTTAGGTCTCGCCTTCAAAGGTGCACCCAGCATGGTTAGGTGCCACTCAGTAGCTCTCGAAGTGCTCGTGACAGCATGGCACCACGTAGTTGATCTCCAAATTGGGCCAGCTCTTCCAACATTTGCGTTGCTTCGGCCCGAGCTTGTGGCCCACGTTGTTTCAGAATTGGCATGGCCACCTGACCCAAAAACGCGGCTTCACGTTCCGCCGAGGTGCGGTACATACGCAGGTGCCGGCCTTCAATCCCATATTTCAAAAACCCTTTGGCCAGCCGGGCAATGCTTAAAGCTTCCTCGTCGTAGAGAACGACCGAACCAAAGCGCCGTCCTACCAAGAAACCAAAACGTTCCAAATCAGCTATTTGAGTCAAGGTGAGATCAGCTTTTTCGGCTAGCTCGTCGCGGCTTAAACCCATGGCTGCTGGAATTGCTTCGGCCGCCACCGACGCCGCCAAGTTGCGCTCAAAATTCGGTGGGGTCAGCTCAGTGCCAGCGGCTATAGCGGCAATAGCTGCGTGTTCCGATGTCGTCGCTACTATGTCGCTAGCAACAGCACCACTTGAGACATCGTCGGTCAATCCACTTTTGGCTGAAGTGGCCTTGGAGGCAGAATTCGAGGAGCCAGCAGATGGGTCAACCTCATGGGAAGGTTCACCCACTCCGTGTAGTTCGCCACTTTCCAAACGCTCTTTAATCACCTTAAGCGGCAAGAAGTTTTCGCGTTGCTGATCTAAAATCCAGTGCAGACGTTCGATATCAGCGTCGTAAAATTTACGGTACCCCGAAGGTGTACGCTCCGGGTCAAGTAGACCTTGGCTTTCTAAGAAACGAATCTTTGAGATAGTGATGTCCGGGAATTCGTCTTGGAGCAGGCTAAGAACTTCGCCAATCGACCGGTACGAACCTCCTGTACCGCCCTCTTCGTTCACTCGGGCCATTCCCGCAGGTCACCTAGCTCGAACATCAGCTTAAATTTACCGATTTGCAGCAGATCGCCATCCAACAGTGGCGAGCTCTCAACCCGATGCCTATTTAGATAGGTACCATTCAGCGACCCAACATCGGTCACTACATATTCGTTGCCGTTTCGGCGAATATCGGCGTGACGACGTGACACGGTGATGTCGTCTAAGAAAATGTCGCTTTCGGGGTGACGACCAATTGAGGTGACTTCCTCATCAAGGATGTAGCGAGAACCGGCTTTGGCACCTCGGCGCACCAACAAAACACCCACCTCAGCCACCGGTGGCTTGCTGCTTTGCGGGTGGGCTGGGCTGGGAATTTCCTGGCTAGGAATCGACATCGTCGGATGTTCAATTTGCGCGTCTCGTAGGGCCGAACCACACGACGAACAAAAATTGGCACCAAGGGAGTTATGGTGCCCGCACGTTCCGCAAATCACATCCGCCATATCTCAGCCCTCGATTAACGCCTCATACTCACTAGCACTCATCAGCGTATCAATTGCCGAAGCATCCTGGGGTTCGAGCACGCAGAGCCAACCCTCACCGTAAGGATCATCGTTAAGGCGCTCTGGAGAGTCGGCTAACTCAGCATTGACCTCAACCACCGTGCCAGCAACCGGCGCAAAGATGTCGGACACCGACTTGGTGGATTCCACTTCGCCAAAAGCTTCACCAGCCTCAACTACCTGGCCCACCTCGGGCAGTTCGGCATACACCACATCACCCAGGGCATCTTGGGCGTAGTCGGTGATACCAACGCGTAAACGCTCACCCTCTACCCGAACCCATTCATGGTCGGACGAATAACGAAGTTCAACAGGCACGTTCATAGCAAGAACGCTAGTACCGAAGCTAGGCCTAGGGCGAGCAAATATTAAAGATCAGCCTCGCGCCGCGCGGCCTTCGACTAAGGCCTCACGGGCAATAGGGATGTAGCCAGCAGCAGCATAATAGGCAATGGCCACACCGGGGATACCACAGAGCCAAGCCAAGACTCGACTGGGGTCGGCCAAAGCCCAATTCGCATGTGATGCCAGGAAAAGTGGGAAGCTGAACATAAGAAAGAAGGTGCCGGTTTTACCCCACCAGGTCACATCAATACGACGCGCCCCCATGGCCCCCAAACCAAGGGCTATAAGCGAAACGACCGCTTCTCGCGCCAGTACCACCGCCGCGAACCAAATTGGTACGCTTCCGTCTTTGGCAATGGAAAACACAGCGACTAACAGCATAATGCGGTCAGTAGTGGGGTCAAGCAACTTGCCCACCGAAGAAATCTGGTTCAAATGACGAGCTAAATAGCCGTCAATCCAATCGGTGGCACCCAAGCCGGCCAACAAAAAAGCAGCACCTAAACGATTCTCGTTAGCAAAGAGCAGCCACACAAACCAAGGGACACAGGCTAAGCGCACCAAGGTAACAAAATTGGGGATTGTGACAATCCGATCGGTTGATTCATCCTCAGAGGTCACTCAAACACTCTACGCTTCTCATATGGCCACATTGTTTACAAAGATAATCAACGGCGAGCTACCAGGTCGCTTTGTATGGCGAGATGATCAAGCTGTCGCCTTTATGACCATTGCCCCACTCAAACCCGGACACACCTTGGTGGTGCCTATTGCCGAGGTTGACCATTGGGTTGACCTTGAGGCTTCGGTATTAGAACACCTCACCAAAGTTTCCCACGCCATTGGTAAAGCTATTCAAACCGCGTTCGAGCCCGAGAAAGTGGGCATGATGCTGGCCGGTTTGGAAGTTCCGCATGTGCATATTCACCTGGTGCCAATTTGGGGGGTGCACGATATGGACTTCTCGAACGCCGACTCTAACGCCCATGGTGACGATATTGAAGCAGCCGCTGAGCGAATTCGTGCAGCGCTTCGAGCCGATGGGCACCATCAAGTAGCGAGCTAAGGCTAAAGCTGACGTTCATAGATACGAATGCCGTCACGGCGATAGGTCATTTCAAAACCACGCCGGTCTAACTCTTCACGAAGAGTTCCCCACAAAGCGGCACTGGTATTTTGGGGGAAGATAGAGGTATCGGCGACGACTAGGTCAACCCCAGCCACTAGGTCGGTGGCCAGGTTGCTAACGGCTTGGCGTGACCAACCTCCACCGAGATCAGAACTCGCCATACCGCTTTGTGTTTGGGCTTTATTATTCTCAAGATAATCGGTTTTAGGCCATGGCAAAAGCGTTTCACGAGTAGCTAAATGCCCCATGAAGGCTGGCACCGCCCGCACTCGGGCCTCGTCTGGCACTCGCTCGATAGCAATCACTCTGGTTTGATCGGTGTTGTCGCGCCGACCCCAACTCCAAGGCTGTTCATATGGTGAAAGTGGACTGGCCAGGACAAAAAACAAGGCGGCCACCAGAGCTAGGCCGCTCACCACTCGGCCATCGACCGTAATGACTTCAATGTTGCGACGTCCAAGATGCCCTAGAGCGAAAGGGACCGCTAACAGAACGCCAAATAGTCCGGCTATTAATAAGGTGATGTCGCGGCTTTCATCAAAACTGGCACTTGAGAGCAGCGCTAAGACGACGGGCGGAAAGAACGGTAAAAGACGCCCCGGCACCAACAGAGGTAACAATCCGACTGGTAAGAGCATGGATGCCAAGATGGCAATGCTTCGGCGAGAGCCCATATCAGCCAGGGCATCTTGCGGGTTGGCGATAGAATCCCACGAGAGATTCGCCACCACTCCCCCATCAATTAAGGGTTGCAACAACAACTGTGCAATAAAAAGCCAAGCCAATCCAAAGATAATGAAACGCCAACCATATTTTTTGTCTTTGGTAGGCAATAGCAAAACACCAAAGCCGGCCACTGCCAAGCCCAAATCGGAACGCCAGCTAATCGCCAAGATAAAAAGTAAGGTTCCAATGCGCCATCGCCCACTCAGGCTGAAGTAAGCCGCCCAAAGTAGTGTGGGTAAAGCTAAAGTTTCCGGGTGAAAATCAGCCAGGTTCAGATGGTGCACCATAGGGTGCGCTCCATAGGCGATTATGGTTGCCCCGCTGGCCCCAACCCGAAGTAAACACACTCGTCGTGCAATTTTCCACAGCGCCGGGGCACCAAGGCTGAGCGCCACAGCTTGTAACACGACCAGGGTTGGCATAGCGGAGAGCCATTTAGTAACGAGCGCTATCGGGTAGAAACCAAATGCTAATTGGGGGGCTAAGAGGTGCTGACCGGTCACAGTAATGTCGGCGGGATAGCCGTTCCGGATCAACCAGGCGCCCTGTACCCAGGTAGCCATGTCATTGCCGGTAGAAAACCCGTGGATTCGTGCCAGGGCTGTAGATATGAAGACGATTGCTAGACCCAAAGCTGCGAACCACGGGAAAATATGGTCGGCCCATGAGCCGTCGAGGCGGGCCTGCCAACGCAGCAGTCGGTAGTCTAAGCGACGACGAAGGCTGGGCTTAGTGCTCATCTGTTGTAGGCAGTTGCCAATAGGAAACTGTTGGGTTCGTTCGGGCAAACAAGAACAGTCAACATTAGTTCATGCTTCGACATCGCTGGCCAGCACCTCAACCCTATTGTCTCACACGGCCTGGAAACATTAATCGTCCTAACCCTGCTTTTCCTCGTTAAACAAGTAATTTCGTGCAGGCTGTCGCATAAAACTCCTTCCAGTGGCCTTATAGAGGGCCGATTCCGATGTTGATCTATTGGTTCAACCGCCGATGAATGCAGACCTGTTCGATCTTCTACATTTTGAAGAGATACTTTCGAGAATTTTAGGTCGAATGGTTGACTTGATCAGCTACAACGGTCTTGATCCCGACTTAGACCGTGACATCCTCGAAGACCACGTGATTCTCTAATGGAGCTCCGCGTAGCGAAAGAGCTACTACACATCCAACAGTGGTTAGCGATCGAAATTCTCAGTCAGGCCGCTCACATCTAGGCGGGGTTAGTCACGGTTTTTAAGGGCTTGGAGCCTTGAGCCGAAGGTCAGGGCAAAGCTCACCAATGTAGCGATGGTGAGCGCCAAGACTATAGCTAGCACCGTTGAGGTAATGGACGCTGATAGCACCGAAGTGGGCCGTAATACGGGCGGTTTCGTCCATCCCCACCACCAGAGAGCCAACCCGGTGCCGCTACTCCAAGCAAGGGCTGCCACAACAGCGTTTTCGGCCACCACCTGCCCCACGGTACACAGCCTGCCGGTACCCAACGTTAACAACAAAGCCATCTCGCCCCGGCGGCTTCGCAGCAGAAGCGCCCATAACACCCCAACCACAAAACCCACCGCTAACCAGGCTTGTCGGGTTACTCGACCCGCATATTGGGCAGCAGGGTCACTTTGGAAGAGGTTAGTTTCAAGCAACGGCCGCACCAGCACCGGCGCATCTACGGCGAACCATGCCGAAAGCCCAAACAGTTTGTCTTGGGTGAGGGGCCGATCTACTTCCACCCAACAACGATCAGCCCTGCTCGCTGGGCTGGCCGGGTAGATAAGCCGTGCCCCCATCTGAGGGGCCCGCACTGGTTCAAACCGTCCTGTGATCTGCACTGTGGTCGCGACTTCCGAACCAGACTTTCCACCCGCTAGGGCTAACAAAGCGTCATCGGTAACCCCTAAACGGGTGGCAAGTGAGCTAGTTATCCAAAAACCGTTGCTGACCGCTGGGTGGTTGGCCTGGGTCGGGTCCCATATGGCCACCATGGGTCCGGACACTTCCACCGGCAAGATCGGCGAACCAGGGGCCTTGGCTAGTTCGATTTGGTTTAACAAACCCTCACTGCCCGCCCTCAGCACCCCGGTTTGGCCGTTTAGCGCCACGCACCGCCCTGGGTTCAAACCACCGCCTGCCAAACTGTCTGACACTGGTTCCACCACCGCCACGTTGGCACCGGCAAAATCCAGTTGATTACGTAGCTCGATGGCCCGCGACCCCGCATCCAGCTCGGCTATGGCTAAGACCGATATTAGACCGGTGGTGGTAGCCCACAGCACCACCCACACCAGCTGACGGCTTTTGAGGTTGCGGAAAACCTCGCCTACCAACACGCTTGGCCGCCAAATCATGCTGCCTCGTTTATCTGGCCATCCACGATTTCAATTCTGCGATCACAAATCGCCGCCACGATCGGATCATGGGTGGCGATAATCACTACGGCACCACTTTCGCGCAACGCCACCAAAGCATCGGCCACCGTTTGGGTGGTGGAGCGGTCTAGTTGGCCGGTTGGCTCATCGGCCAACACCAAGGTGGGCCTACAAGCCAAGGCCCGGGCAATGGATACCCGTTGCATTTCACCACCCGAAAGCGTGGTTACCCGACGTGTGGCGAAACCGGCCAGCCCCACTCGCTCCAAGGCTGCTTCGGCCACTACTAGTGCCTCGGCTCGTGTGCTGCCTTGGGCATAAAGTGAAACCGCCACGTTGTCGATAGCGCTGCGACGGCCCAACACGTTCACGCTTTGGTGTATCCATTGCAATTTGCCAGGGCTGATATTTGGTCGGGTCACCTGGCCAACCGATGGTTTAATAAGGCCACCAATAATGGCTAGGAGCGTAGTTTTTCCCGAACCCGACGGCCCTAGAAGCGCCGTAATAGTGCCAGGGTGAAAGCTGGCGTTGATGTTGGTTAAGACGGTGTGGGTGCCGAAATGATGCGAGACCCCGGCTACCTCGACGGACATACGGCCCGCTCCAACACTTCAATTGGGTTGGCAAGAATTTGGGTGCCTTCAGGCAGAGCTTCGGCCAGGGTGACTTGTCCGGTTTCACCCGCTGATGAAACCAGCACTGGTAACGGCTCCCAGGAATTGTTTCGTTGGCTCCAAATACAATTGGTGAGCCCAGAAGCATCAGTCATAATGGCAGCAGCTGGTATCACCTGGCGTTCAACCATGCTGGGGCGCGACAGTGTCACCTGGATCTGAACACCACTTTCGGCCGAAGCGCCGGGGACAGCGGTATCGTTGGCCGCGAGCCACTGGTTGAAGCCTTCCGGGTCGAGTTTTACGGTGCCATCAGGCGAAGCCAAGGTGCCAAGTAGGGTTCCGGTGGTCCTATCGGTCACCTCGCCACCCACAAAACCATCGACGAAATTTTCGTTGTTCACCAGGCTAAGTTGGCTTAACAAAACCTGGGCTCCGCCCTTGAAGATAGCTTCGCCCGCTGGGGGTACTGGTTTACCTTGGACTAATGCCATCTCCGCCACCGCCACTTGTGGGGTTGGAAGCCAGACTACGAGATCAGGGTCGAAGCTCATCGAAGTGTTCGGTACGCTCCAAATACGGTTTAACTCACCTACTGCGCGTGCCGTGCTGTTATCAAAGCGTGCTGATTGGTTGGCATCTTCGGCCAAGAGCCCAAAACCGATCAACAGGTTTTTTAACATCACCACATCAGCACCAACGGCACCGGCTTCAAGGTTCCGGTAGAAGGGTTCGGGGCTATGAGCACCATAGCGACCCACCCCGTCCACATCGAAGAGTCGCTCCCCGGTGGTAATTTCATCGCCAGCTGCTACCCACACCGCTGTCACCAACCCAACCGAAACATTGGCAGAAATTTCTAGCCCGTCGGTCACCACCAACTTCATTTGGGTGTCGATAGGTTCTTTGGTTTCTAACAACGTGGCGCTGACCAACAAGGGTGTGGGGTCGGTGGCAAGTTCCGAAATGTGGTCTGATCGCCGAACGATAGTTAACGCCAATACAACTGATGGTATTAACACCACTAGTGCTAACGCCACGTTTGTAAACCCTGCGACAACTCGGTTCATGGCTGACCAACCAGGCTCATCGGTTCGTACCTTTTACGTAGGTTGCTCGCCAAAAAACTGGGGCTTGCCTGTCCAAGCTTCCTCTTGGCACAACCCGGCCTGTGACAGTCGGCCGGCGGGACCGTCCAACTTCTGGCTGTATGCCGCATCCAGATCGTCGAGTGAAATGTCGGCGCCTACTAGACCTGGGAAAAACTCATCTGCACAATCTAAGAGCCGCTGGCGTAATGCTTCTCGTTGATCACCGGTTAGTGGGTTCGCCGCTATGTAGGGCTCCATCACCACGTCGAAAGCATCGCCACACTGTTTAATGATTAGTTGATTGACCTGGATCTCAGCTTCGTCTCCCCCAACGGTGATATTGGACTCCATCCCATAGCTGCGTTCCAGGTCGAAGCGAACCCAACCTGAAAGGCCACCTTCTTCGTAGCACTCAAGCAGGTCGGTGAAGGCTGCTTCAGCCTCGGTTTTGGTTGGCGGCACATCACCAGTCCAAACGGTTTCTGGTCTGGCAACGGAGGTTGGGGTTATTTCGCTGCCAACCTTACTGTCGGTGGCGTTATCTCCTGGTTTCGAGCCATTCGCATTGTTTTCACTATTTCCGCTACTACAGCTGGCCACCAGCATCATCAGAATGAACAACGGTGCTATCGCGGCCGACCTGACATACTTATTAATAGTTTCGTTCATGACTCACCAAAATGTCGTTTCGGACCTGCCCAAGCTTCGTCCAGGCATTCGCCCGCGGCAATTATTTCGTCACTGTTTTTCTGATGTGAGTTGTATTCAGTTGTCAGGTCGTCAAGATAAATATCGGGATCGATCTTGCCGGGAAAAAACTTATCTGCACAGGCCAGGAGACGTTGACGGACTGCTTCAAGCTGAGCATCATTTTCAGGGTGCGACAGCAAATATGGATCCATCACTGCCTCAAAATCACGTCGACACCGCTGCATAATAATTTCATTGGTCTCGGCCTCTTTTTCAGTTTTGCCTAGCACAATATTGGCGGTCAGCACGTGGCTACGTGACAGATCAAACCGCATATAACCTGATAAACCCGACTCTAAATAACACGCCACCAACTCGGCATACGCGGCCTCAACATCAGCAGCCGTGGGTGACGCCGCACCAGTCCAAGCCGTCTCGGGTCCTGCCACAGTCGTTGCGGTATTGTCATTCCCCACCACACCCACCAAAGCCTCACCAGCTGGCTTCGAATCACCCCCACACCCCACCAACGTCATCACAAAAGCAATGAGAGTCAACCCGACAGCAACAGATTTTACCTTCACCACACCCTCCAACTACATATCAGTTACTAATTTCACTTCATCGGTATTTGTTTGAGCATTAGTTTGATGAGAGTTAAGCGCTTAAGCACAAAGAATATTTAGAAATATCGCCAACACTCGTATCGGACTAATTCGCATACGTACCTCTCTTTTCTATTAATCAACCCAAAGATTGGCTATGGGAACAATAGTGATCGACGAGGCAGCCCAATCGAAAGCCAACGAGGCACACACAAATTCCGGTTCGCTAGCAGGGGCGACAGTAACGGTCCAACCAGAAAGCCCAAGTGCTTCTAGTTCATTACGAGCAATTTGGGCCCCGTCGCTTAGAGCGAGACACTTATCAAGAAATTGCGAGGTGATTCGTGATACCAACTCTTGTTGGAGCTCGGCGGGTTCGAGGTCCTCGTCCCACACTGCCAGACCTAATCTTTCACATACATTCGGTGGCTCATTAGGGAAGACCCCAACTACTCCCCCCTCAAGCACACAGGTCGCCAGGCTGGGTATGCGTTCTTGAGAAAATACTTCTTTGTATTCCGGGTTTTGCCATGCTTCACGGCACTGTGCGATCGGTGATTTCTCTAACGGCAAGACCACCACACTGGCATCAACCAAACTCGCTACGTTGTAACACCCCACCTGGGTGAGGTCGACGGCGGGCTTAGTACGCAACAGGGCAGCCGCACTTAAGAGCAAAGTTGCCGCCACCAGCACTGGCACAAGCAGCCGTTTCGCATACCAAGACTTGGGGCGTTTACCAGTTGCATCGTGGGGCACATTGCGGTTCTGTTCTTGAACCACCTGGGCGTATATCCGTTGTGCAACCGGATCTTCATTAACTGGAGGTTGCGTGGGCTGCCCAAGAAGCGGATCACGCGTTTTAAGCCACTCAATTAGCTCGAAGCTTTCAAGTGGGTCGAGCTCGTTCCGGCGGGAATCGTTGTCGCTCATTGCTCAACCCCCCGAATCAGTTCTCGCACACGATCTTTGACACGCTGCAAACGCATTTTGGCGGCGTTGTGCGAAGACTCAAGGATTATCGCCAGTTCGGCAATTGAACATCCTTCCCATGCCATCAACGCCAATATCTCTTGATCATCGTCGGAGAGAGACCCAAATATCGCTCCGAGGTTGGAATCGGTAAACTCATATGCTTCGTCGATGCCCAAGGTATCCAACGGTTCCTGTTGCGATTCGGCCATTAGCCGCAGTTGCAAGTTATTTCGCCGACGATTCGAACGATAGAGATTCAAGAGTGTTAACCGAGCGGTGCGAATCAGCCACAGCGACTGGATTTCCGCTTCGGTGGGAATTTCGTCCCAGCGCCGCCACGCCACGGTAAAGGTTTCAGCAACGACATCATCGACTTCGTGGGTGATCGTTCGACGGCTGACATAATCACGTATCCGCTGGTAGTTGGCGATAAACGCGGCATCGAACGCAGGGTTTGTCGACTGAAAATTTTGGGCGCGAGTGTGTTGCGAGCCGTCAACTTTTTCTTCACGCTCCCACTCCGCAACCATTACTAATAGATAATGTCCGGCAACAGCCGTTTCGTAACGGGATTCGGGAAAATACTTTTAGCTCGTCTGCTCCCAGCTTGCCAACTGAAGTTCTATCACCAATAGGCGCGGGTCAGAGCTAAGGCAATAGCCTCGGAATCTTCGAATGCGTCGCTCGATCGGGTAATTCGGAGCGCTAAATTGATCTCGCCACGTGTACGAAGTCGATCTTGAATCGAATTTGGCTCGGTTGGAATGTCGTTCGTTACGTAGACTTCCATCCAACCCCTACGAGCATTTCGTTGCACACTAATGTAGTGGCGGGCCAGCGGATGATCGGACTCGCCAGTAGCGGTGAGTTCAATCAGTGAGTCCCAATCTTCGCGTCGGGCGCGGCCTGGTCCAATTGCTCGCCTAACCTTCAATCCAGGTGGAGGGACCAAAACTGCTTTGGTGAGGGCCGCCACGAAATCAGGATCGGGCGGCAACCGTACTCGCTCATCATGTTCTTGTGCGATTGCTAGTCCAATCCAAAGCATTAATGCCAGCCCGACGGCCACCAAAGGATGCAGCCCGAGTCCAACCAGAACAACCACCGTCACTAGAGCCCCAACTCCGACGGCAATAACCCGATAAAGAGCAGGGGTAATCTGTTCCCACAAAAAGAACCATTCGTGCACCGGTCGCAACAGGAAACTAGCCATCTCTACAACCCCAAACCCGCGCTCACTTAGCGCTCTTCCCCTACGATGTGGGCTAGAAACTCTCTCCGACGTAATGGATTATGTCTGACAGCAGGCCTAATCCGAGTGCTCTGCGCTGATGCAGCATATATTGACTGTCAGTTCTGGACACGGCCTCTCACCTAACTCTGGAAGCAATCAACTGTTCAAGCTGAGTTATGGTAAGCCCATCAATACCCTCCACCAATCTACGCTCATCGTGCACGGTCATATTTACGGTCTCGCCGGGAATCACATCCGAACGCGGCTCCTTATCTTGAAGTAATCGGCCATCAACTAACGGCACAAAACCCTGGTACAGTCCTGTAATCCACCATCCATCTGAGCCCCGAATCTGGTTGGTAACCGCAGACGCTTCCTGAAGAAACAAGACACCCTCGACTTGGGGTAAGACACCTAAACCTTCAGCGGATACAACGACGTTTCCGGATTCCTTAGCCTCATTTAAAGCATCATTTTCAAAGTTCGGAGAAGTTGAAAATACTGTAAGGCGACTAATAAGATCACCTTTGATTACCTTTGAAACCATAACTTCCTGTGAATATCCGACGAAATATCCTTCACTATCTACAACCATATTTCGCATAGGGCGTGACGGCATTCCAACAACTATTAGGTCACTAACGTCAATAAGTTCATCGACAGTTGTAAAAGCAACTGTGTCAGACAAGATTCCCACACCGCCAAGATTAACCGATACGCCGGGCAATGGATCCTCCACACGGGACGTTGCAGAATCAGGAGATGTGTTCATTGATGTTTCATCGGCCGACGAGGTGACGGAAACACGATCAAGTATGTCTTGCCCAGGCGACTTCGCATTGGATGTTGGTCCGCACGCCAAAGTCATAAAACCAGCAACTAGGACAAATGACACCCTAATGCGGCTCTTGAAACTTTTCATTCTAGCTCCTCTCCGATTCAAAGACGTGAGCTAATATTTTGCATTAATATCTGAAATGTCGTGTGATCGAGGCGAGGCTGGAGGATTGGCTACATGACACTGCTAAAGATGCTCGCCACCTCTCATTAGGGTACTCGAGGATGGTTCCGTGCCTGAACCTTCTACGGTCCGATGACTATGTGACAACCCCGTACGATGAACTTGCTCATATGTAGTCGTACAAGGCTTATCGTCGTAGCCAGTTCCCCCTAGACTCATGATCTAAGGGGTGTGCGTCTACCGGCTGCGGCGAAAGCGCGCCCATATACGCTAACGCCAATCCGCCTAACAGCGTAACTGTCCCTCGAAATTTATTCTCGTTGAGCATATATGCCCCCAGCAAGCGCTCAGTCATCGTCTCTAAAGAGCTCTGACTCGCTATTCACATCACACCATTCGATAATAGTCCAGCCTTTCTAGACCTCGATGCCACATCAAGCCACAGGGAGGGAGATTTAGAGCCAGATTCGAAAGCGGAACGTAACACACGCAACCGAGGTCCTCGTAACAGAGTTTATGCTCGATGGGACAATTAGCCGGAAATCCCTAATGCTTACCAGTCACCTTCTACGGCAAGATTGCTGGCAGGATCAAACAACCTTCTTGTGGAGAAAACCTCGTGAAATTAGCTAATTACAACCACCGTGCCGCCCTGGTGTTAAACAACGCAGTCGCTGACGTAGCCACCGTTTCCAAGGGCCAGTTCGGCCCCGATGTGATGTCGCTTTATAACAATTGGGATGCCTTCACAACCTTTGCCAAAACCGTCACCGACACCACGGGCCCCCTCGACATCGCTTTACTGCGCAACCCGGTCCCACAGCCCCGACAGGTGTTTGCCATTGGGCTTAACTACCGGGCACACGCTGAAGAAGCTGGCATGGAAATCCCTCAGGTACCGGCCACCTTTACCAAATTTCCAGCATCATTAAGCGGCCCTTACGACGATATTCCAATCGTGGGCGACAAGGTTGATTGGGAAGTAGAGCTAGTGGCCGTAATTGGCCAACAAGCCCACCAGGTCGAAGAAGCCGACGCTTGGAGTCATGTAGCTGGGCTAACGGTAGGCCAAGACATTAGTGATCGGTTTCTGCAGCGGGCGGCCGGCGGACAGTTTTCATTGGGTAAATCGCACCGAGGTTTTGGACCGATGGGCCCGTGGCTGGTCACAACCGACGAGTTCACGGACGCTAACGATTTGGTGCTGGGCTGTGCCGTTGATGGCGAGACGGTACAAAATGCTCGCACCAGCGACATGATCTTTAGCGTCCCCCAACTGGTGGCTGAACTTTCTGTAGTGTTACCTCTACTACCAGGTGATGTGATCTTCACCGGCACTCCCTCTGGGGTGGGCATGGCCCGCAACCCGGCCCGGTTTCTCCAACCTGGTCAAACCCTGGAAACCTGGGTTGAAGGCATCGGCACCATGCGCAACCCATGCGTAGCCCCCTAGACCCACCAAGCTAAGCCAGTTCCACGGCCACCCGCCGCCGTTCCAGCAACCGGGTATTTGGAGAAACGCCTTACCAGTAGGGGTTTTTGAGTCGGGCTGGCGAACATATATCCGTTCAGGACATGCCACAGATAACGCGTAACACCTCAGGCAATTCTAACCAATCTGTGACCGGAGTCCATAGCGTTTCTTAATACAACCTCCGTTGTCAGGAAAGGCCAACCGGTGGCTGAGGTCTGAGCGGCATATAGCATTGCTAGGTCTTGGATATACGAACGCGTAACCCGTTCCGGACTGAGAGCGACGCGACGTTCCAGCTAAAGACACGACGATCGAAAACATCAGCAAACGCAGTTGGTGATGACACGATAGAACTGATGGTCGATACCCGGAAACCTCTCGCTAGCGAGCGGCTTGACGCAAGTGAAGCAACGATCGCCTACATCACTGACCAGTCAGAACCACACAGGCTCCTCTGCGACATCATGCGGCGACTCCTATCTGCCTAATCAGTTGCGTCTGGTTGTCCAATTTGGAACAGCCTCGAGCGATACCCAGTAATACTTGGCATATACGGAATAGTCATGGCTAGCCTGGCAGCTGAACAGCCCAGAACATTAAGCCTGCCCTAAAGGTGGGGTACGGCCATAGCTGCAACGAAATACGCAGTTTGTCCTTTCCAGTTCGATGTCTGTCGTGAATCGAGAGTTCTGCAATCGGTTCCTCCAAGGAGTGACCGGCTGCGAGCACAATACTCCGGTGTCAAACCACCTTTGCTGGCCGCTTTGCGACATCTTGTGGACGCGACAGCGTAACGTCATAACCTGCGATTGTGGCTTTGATTTCTCACCTCATCGCTGATGGGCTACGCAAAGAAAAGACCGAAGGGGCAGAAGTCACAATCACTACGTATTGGGAACGTGTGAACCACTTCGGTCTTACCTGGTAGATAACTCACCGCGTCGAACAGCGGTTAACCCATGAACGTGAAATTGCTTGCTTAAATTTCCGGGAGATAGAGCCAACTTGCCGGGTCTCGTGCTGGCTTCTTGCCCTGGCCGGTTGATCTAGCGGCGGAAATTGCCTTATCGAGGCAAGTGGCTTGTCGGTACCCAGCAAGCAGCCCTTGGCGACCCGTCACACAGGCCTACTCGTAACAGTCCACCGTCGATAGTCTGGTTGGGCTCTTACGGTTGATCTTCTTTAGCCCGAGGCACGGTTACCATGTAACTGTCCGAAACTAATCCTGAGGATCTGCGCGGTGGTGACCAGGTAAACTGAGCAGCTCACGCGGGTCAGTCCAGTGGCGTCGCCCCCTTTTTGGCGGCTAGTCGAGTGGGTCGGATACTGGCGCTAGCGGGAGGAGAGCGGGCGGGTGTTCCTCCTAGGCGGCGTCGGCAAGCCAGTAGAGCGCTTCGGCGATCTCGGTGGGTCTGAGGAGCGTACCGGTGTCATCGTTAACGATGACACCGGTACAGATGATTCGTTTGTCGTTCGACCGTCCATGACGTCCGTTATGTGGCAGCCGTCGAGGGCGCCGGGGTATTCAGGCTGAAACACGAGGCCCCGCGACCGAGTAGCTCCTGGCTCGCTAGGCGCGCATCGTTTCGGTAGGTACCCGGCGTTACGCATGCAGGGCATGCGGAGAGCGCGGAACCGGACGACCATTTCGTGATCGACGTTGTGGTCATCACTGCTCACCTCGGCTGAGCTAGCTCCATGCAGCGGTATCGAGCCGGAGCGAGTACACCTCATCAGCCCTGCAGGCGCTGCCCATGTGACTCGGCGGCCGAGGATGTCGTCATGACCAGGCCTTACCCGTGGGAGTTTCGTGTTGATGCGGTTCGGGTTCCTCAAAGCCGCACCGATGGGATGTCTTTTGAACAGATCGCTGCTGCTTTCGGACTTGTCCAAACAATGTTGCCAGAGTGCCCTAGCCAGCCACTATCGATGATGGGATCGAGTCCGAGACGACCGAATAATAGAGTTTCGAAAACTGTTAATTACGAAAAAACGTGCGGCTATTGGAACAAGAAAGCATAATGCTCCCTCAAACGGTTGCCGATTTAGGACAGGAGAACCTCCCAATCCGATGATATACCTGCTAGTGCACTAGTTCACTCTTGAGGGGATCCCCACAGTGGTGTCGCGTAGGGTTCTAGGTCTATCTCGCCAACCTTATAACCGCTGGTTAAAAAGTCGTTCACCACCGCCCAGGTAGCCGAGGCGAGGTTGGTGAACACAAATTTTGACTCACATCGAGACGACTCTGCGTTCGGAAGCCAGTTCCTTGCTGACGACGCTCACCAATCGGCCACCCTTGAGCGCTATGGCAGCACACGCTCGATCAGGGCACGGATCCGGGTGAGACGTATCGCGGCCCCATTTTCTGACAGCCCTTGTTCTTTAACAATTGCAATTATTCCGGTTGAGGCACTCGAAGCGAAGAGCGATCGAATGTGCTCGGCTGCCTGGAGTTCTTCCTCTGTCGTGAAGTGCCTTGGCTTTACCCCAGCCGCGTTGGCAACTTCGAGACACCTCCAGATATCCACAAGATCCGTGGCCTTATCTCGAACTCGCGTGGCTCCAACTTTTAGTATCAGTGCTGCCGTCTCATCTGGCAGTAGCAAGGAGGCTACGAGGCGCTTACCGTTTAACCGTCGCATCTCAACGTCAATTGCTACCGCCGGGCGTTGCGACGCTACGGCCAATCCAGGTACCTCGGTGGTCACTAAGTGATCCCCGAATCTGCGGTTCTGACGTGCCCGCGACGTATAGGCTGGCACGAGCACGTCGACCAGAGCCGACCGTTCTGATGGTTCGTGACCTAGTTCTAAGCTCGGTAGATCGGTTACCTCGCGGCTGAATCGGTTGCCGTCGATCTTCCGGTAACCACGCTCGATCAAGGCGTTAATCAGCGTTGGTTCATTAACTACCACGGGCGGAACACCGAGGTCAGTGTCACCGGTGGCACGGTACAGCTCTCGGCCGAGGCCCCATCGTGCGACGAGCAAAGTCACCATGTGCCCACCGATTACACGGTACGGCTGCACCTTCATCAACTCGGCGATGTCAGTGAGAGCGACGAACCCTAAATCGTCGGCCACCGAAGTTGCCCGAAGATCGAATCTGGTCACGTCTGGCTCACAATCCACTCGCGTAACATCCCGGCCGCTTCCTCACGCTCTGCACCACCAAGATCGAGCAGGTCCCACACCATCTGCACGGGATCGGCCAACGGAATCTCAATGCCCTGGTAGGAGGCGAACCGCTGCCGAACCGAGAACACCGATGTATCACGAGGTGTCCGCACGATTACGTTGGCACTGTCACGATTCTCGGCCCGAACAGCACCAAGTGCACGGTCGGGTATATTGCCGCGGCTATAGAGAACGAGAGTGGTTGGTTTTCGCCAAGGCACCACCAAATCGGGGCCAACGTCGGCAGATGCAACGATCTGGCCGTACTCGTCAACTGCTTTCGCCCCACGCTGGGCCGTGACGAGAGGCGGGTCAAGCGAGTACAGCAACCGTTCAGACCCTCCCGGTCCTCGATACTCGGCAAGGAACCTATCTAACAGTGCCTCCCGATCAACGACACGTCGTTCGCCGCTCCCGCTCTTTTCCACAAATCCCAGCTCAGTCAGCTTCGCCATCACCTGGGAAGCACGAGGTTGAGACACACCCGCTGCCTCAGCCAGTGCCGAGATTGTTGCTAGGGGCTGGTCATGCCACCCGTAGATAAGGTTGCGGATGATAGCACCGCTACCCGAACCGGATGGCAGTTGCCGCCCCCGCGAACGATTAGGTTTAGAGCTCACCCGCTGATGCAAACGAAGCCCTGGTGCCACCAGTAAATAGTTACGTTGCTCGTCTGCCCACGACCACCCCGCGGCCGCCAAATGATCGCCTACCCTCGGGGTGATGAAGGGAGCAGACAGCAAGGGACGAGCCACCCGAGCGATTTGCTCTCGACGCTCTTGTAGATGAGGCACTTCGTTTGGGTATGGCGCTCTGCCTTTTTGAACCACGGCGAAGATGAATTGCTCCCCGTCAACATCAAGTTCAAGATATGCGTCACACTGATCGTCGACCTCGACCCTGCGCAGGCGCGCTCCGATTCCCGCCGCCAATAAGCCCTCAACCATATCCATAAGCACTTTAACACTATAAGCACAGTGCTTATATAGAGCAAAAGGTTAATAGCTGACGGATGTTATCGACGCGACCTAACCCACGCCACGTCAGTGTCTAAGCAACATTCGTCCACAACGCTCGTTTAAAGCAGAAGAGCCAGCCCCGCGACTGACGGAAACTGGCTCTGACCTGTTGTTTTATTGAGTCGGGCTGGCGGGATTTGAACCCACGACCTTCGGTCCCCCAGACCGACGCGCTACCAAGCTGCGCCACAGCCCGTGAGGTTGAAAGCTTAGACGCGCCCTAGAACCAGTGTCTAAAAGCCCAGTCGAGACCCTGCAAAAAGCGCCAGCCTAGGTAGATAACCAACGCCACAATCATCAGCCAAAAATGCCACGGTGCGCGAACTCGTTCCTCGGTGGCGGCCCCAGCTTCACCAGCGACTTGATCGGCCGGTAATTTCAGTTCATGGCTTGGAATCTCGACCTTGCGGCCACAGCTAGGACAGGTTCCATCTTCGTTTAAGGCATTCGGTGCGAGATAACGGTCGCAAGTATTACACCAAGGCATTTAAGACCACCTAATAGCAAGAATCGCCACATCATCCTCGATGGGCCCGTCGGAGAAATCGCGGGCTGCTTCAAGCAATCCCTGCACTAGCGACGAAGGCGACGCACCTGGATCACGCCTCAGCGTGGCACCGATTCGATCTTCGCCGAATAACACACCGCCAGCTCTAGCTTCGGCCAAGCCGTCGGTGTACATCACTGCCATGTCGCCTTCTTCCAGAGAAATCTCCCTAGAAAAATAGGTTCCATCGGGCAGAAGCTTCAAAAGCGGACCGGTGGCATGCAGCGGCGTGACCTCACGGCCATGCCACAACCAGGCCGGTGGATGCCCTGCCGAGGCGTAACGCAAAGTGTTGGCATCCGTGTCAAAGACCAGCACACACAACGAAATAAACTCGTCACCCCGACTAGCCGACATTTGCACATTCAGTTCTTCCAACGCCTGAGCCGGGTCACGATACTGTTTCAGAAAGCTTCGCAACAGGTATTTGGCCTGAAAAGCAGTGATCGACGGCTCGATCCCATGGCCGGTAACATCACCAATCACTGCCGCCACCCGGCTCGGAGCGACCCGGAACCAATCGTAAAAATCTCCAGCCATCAAACCGGTTCCAGCTTCATACACCCGACCAACCTCGAAACCGTCAATGTGGGGCAGATCTTCCGGCGCCAAGCGCGCTGCCCAACGTTTGGGGGCAGTGTCGGCCTGATCAATCACCTCAAGTGCTTTACCTTCAAGCTCTAAACGTTGCTGAGAAAGCCGGGCATCAGCCACGAACTCCCAGCCAATAGCCATAGTCAACATGGCAGGAATCACCAGCACCGCCATCAATGCTGGAGATAGCTCCGCCCACAGAGCCACAATGAGGGCCACGAGCAACACATACAAAAACGCCGTATGACCGTCTTTGCGGAAATCAGACAAAGCCAAAAGCACGGCTTTGTCGTCAGTACCTTGGCGTTCAAGCTGTTTCCAAACCCGACGCCGATGAACCGCCGAGCGGGCCCAAAGCACAGCCGCTATGACACTAGCCACCCCAGCTAAAGCTAGGGCAATGGTTTCAAGGGCACTCATTTAGTTATTCCGGCGGCGAACCCGCACTTTAATAGGTGTGGCACCCAGTTCGAGATCTTCTCGCAGCCGGCGCTCTAGGTAACGCAGGTAGCTTCCAGGCAGCTCACGGTTCGCGAACAAAGTGAAGGTCGGCGGGTCGGTGGCACCCTGGGTGGCATATAACACCCTGGCCCCGCCCGGTGCCGGTTGGGCCTGTTGCGCCAGGCGAATAACATCATTAACCCGCCTGGTTGGAATGCGAGTGTTGTAGCTGGTGATTGCCTCAGCCAATGCGGGCAACAAATTATGAACGCCTTTACCGGTAAGGGCACTGATCTTCAGAACAGCCGCCTCACCCAAAAAATGCAGACGTTGACCCAGTTGATAGGTCACTTCGGCCCGGCCCTCCGCATCTAGTAGTTCCCACTTGTTCAACAACACCACAATCGGACAACCAGCAGCATCAATTCGTTCCGCCAAACGCTGGTCTTGGTGGGTAATACCCTCGGTCACATCGATAACCAACAGCGCCACATCAGAAGCATCAACCGCCTTTAGGGCGCGCACAAACGAATAATATTCGGTGCCTTCATCAATTCGGCTCCGGCGACGCATACCAGCGGTGTCTACAAACTTAATTGGGCCATCAGGCGTTTCAACCACCGTGTCGACCACGTCACGAGTAGTACCAGGCATATCGTGAACAACCGAACGGTCTTCTCCAATTAGCCGGTTAAACAACGTGGACTTGCCTACATTGGGCCGCCCTACAATAGCGACCGCGAAAACTCGTTCGGCATCTAAGGCCGACTCAGTCACCGTTTCATCATCAAAACTCGGGGTCCACTCGGGTAAACGAGTTACCAAAGCATCCAACAAATCGCCACTGCCACGACCGTGTAAAGCACTCACCGGCCAAGGCTCACCAACGCCAAGGGCCATCAAATCCCAAATCGCTCCCTCGCGGCCCTCATCATCAACCTTGTTAGCCACCAGCATCACCTGGCTACCGCTACGTCGAACCAACTCGGCCACCCGAGCATCTTCCTCGGTGATACCCACCGAAGCATCCACCACCATCAGAACCACATCGGCCTCGGCCATGGCCCGCTCCGATTGGCGTGAAACCTTGTCGTCTAGCACCGTACCGCTAGCTAGCCAACCGCCAGTATCGACCAATAAGAACGGCCGCCCTAGCCACTCGGCTTCAACTTCTTTGCGGTCACGGGTAACACCAGGGCGTTCTTCCACGATTGCTTCGCGGCGGCCTAACACCCTGTTCATTAGCGTAGATTTCCCCACGTTAGGGCGACCCACAATCACTACCGTGGGCAACGCTTGCGTTGTTTCGCTCATCAAATTCCTTTACCTGGCACCCAACCGGGTTCAATTGCTTGGCGCAAAGCCAGGCCGTCAGTGGGAACAATCTCTACCAGTCGGGGCAACTCTTCGGGAGTCACCCCGTCGAGAAATCGCCCTTGCGACAAACACACATCAGGCAGCAAGTAACGATGCCCTTCTGGCTGCGTTGATAGCACCCGCGCCACATCTTCGCCCACCATCAAACCAGTAACACCCACGTTCCCACCAAAATAGTCATTTTCAACCGGCAACACCCGCACATCATCACGCCCAAGATCATTAATGAGCGGCCCAATAATTTTCGCGCCCAATGGCGCTGTTAGCACTGCCACCGGGCTCTTGCGGCTGGGCCCAATCCGCAGGGTTGAACCCTGAGCTAAACGCGGCGCGCGGTAACCCTCGGGCGGCGCGCCATCAACCCAGGCGAAGAAGCCCGCTGCAACACCCGTGGCTTGGTCAACTTCGCCCTTGAATTCCATTTCGAAGGTGCGGCCCATACCAATACCATCTTCGTGCATGGGAAAACCTTCATAGCTTTCAGCCGGGGGAAACGCCGCGTCGGCCAAGAGATAATATTCATCGGCCGCGAACACTAGACGATGGCCCAATAGAGCCAAATAAATCTCTTGCCACTCCCCTACCAGCTCCACCACCCGGCGCGCTTCGGCCGTGGTATGGGCACGCATCCGCGGCTCGTTTGAAAAACGGCTAATACCTAAGGGCACCAAACACAAACTAGCCAGCTCAGGGAACTCATCGAGCACCCCGGCCAAGGTGTCATCGAGAACGTCACCATCATTGATACCGGGGCACACCACAATTTGGCCGTGAATTTCGACCCCGAAATCTAACAATGCTCGCAACCAACGCAGGCTCATAGCACCACGCCGGTTTCGCAACATATCAACGCGCACCTCTGGATCGGTGGCATGAATGCTGACATGTAGCGGGGAAAGCCCCTCGGTGATAATCCGTTCTAAGTCCAACTCGGTGAAACGCGTCAAAGTGGTGAAGTTGCCGTAAAGGAATGACAAGCGATAATCGTCATCCTTCAAATACAGGCTTTTTCGCATGCCCGGCGGCAGCTGGTAAATGAAACAGAATTCGCAATGGTTATCACAGGTGCGAACCTGATCAAATAGTGCCGAATCAACCTCTGCACCCAAGGCTTCGCCTTCTCGTTTCTCAACCGTGAGATCGAAACTCAATCCACCGCGGTCAATCTCTAAGATCGGATCTGCATCATCAACCAGCATCCGATAAGCAATCACATCGCGGGGAACGTCACCGTTGATCGAAACAATCTCGTCACCAACTTCCAGCCCAGCCGCCGCAGCCGGCGAGTTAGGCAGCACATTTACTACACGAGGACGAGATATCACGCTCAAAGGATACGCCGAACGCGACAAGTTTGGATACCCTCAGAGCTTGTGAACGTTGACCGGGTGTTACTTGCTGCTCCTCGGGGCTTTTGTGCCGGGGTTGAAATGGCCATCAAAGCACTGGCCTGGATGGTTCGGGCTTTTGAACCTCCGGTGTACTGCTACCACGAAATCGTGCACAACCAAAAGGTGGTGCAACGCTTCGAAGACCTTGGCGTAATTTTTGTGGACGAAATCGACGAGGTACCCGCTGGACGGCCCATTATGCTTTCGGCCCATGGCTCAGCACCCGAGGTTGTGGCCCAAGCACAAGCCAGCGGGGGGTACGTAGTTGACGCCGTCTGCCCCCTGGTTACCAAAGTTCACCACGAAGTCAAAGTACGTTCCCGTCGGGGCTACCAAATTGTGTATATAGGCCACGCTGGCCATGAAGAAGCCGCCGGTACCATGGCCGTAGCGCCCGACAACATTCATCGCGTGGAAACATTAGAAGAAGTGGCAAATCTGCCCGAGTTCGACCAACCGGTCGCGCTGTTGGCCCAAACAACCCTTAGCCACCGTGACTGGGCAAACGTGAAAGACGCTACCGAAGAGCGTTTCCCCGAAGTGTGGATGCCCGGCAAGAGTGACTTGTGCTTTGCCACCACCAACCGTCAAAGCGCCCTCATGCAAATAGCACCTCGATGCGACACCATGGTGGTAATTGGTTCCGCCAACTCGTCCAACACCCGGGCCCTTGAAAAACTGGCCATTGAAGAAGGTTGCCAAAGAGTGTTTCGGGTGAACGGGCCCGAAGAGCTACCCGACGACATTACCGGCGTCGTGGGCGTAACGGCTGGGGCCTCCGCGTCGGAGGAGCTAGTGGAAGCTGTGATCGAAAGGTTAAACCCCACCCAAGGAGTGGAAGAAGTTCGTATTCGAGATGAAGAAGAATACTTCCCTCCACCTCGGTCTTTACGAGACATGCTCTTAGGCGTTGACCTTTTTGCCACCTTCTCACTTGGTGCTTCACTAGCCGATAGGCCAATGTTGAACGACCGCGAGCTTTCAGCAAGCGCTGTGTTGGCGTCGCTTTAGCAGACAACCAACCCAATGTTGGCTGACTAATCGCGTCGGTCAGGCCCGGTTTTCTTGGCTTGACCACGGTGACACCAGAGCAAACCGCGCCCAGGTTTTGCCGCCTGAAAACACGTTCTTCCTCCATAGATAAGAGGCCAACCAGGATGCTCCCAATATCCGTTGACACCATCCGCCTGTTTTTGCATGTGCTGGGCGCAACTATTTGGGTAGGCGGTCAGATAACCATGTTGTGGCTTCTAAAAACAGTGAAAGCACAGGGAGAAGCCGCACCCCAAGCCGTGGCCAGCCGTTTCAACAACCTGGCTTGGGGTGGACTAGCACTCCTCATCGCCACCGGAATTTGGCACATTTTTGCGATCAACGTGGGCAGTCGTACCATTGAATGGCAGGTGACCTTCGCTCTGAAACTGGCCTTCGTAGCTATTTCAGCCATTGGAGTGGGTTGGCACATTTATGGCCGGTCGAAGGTGGCCTTGGCCGTAGGCGGAACCTTAGGTTTCGTGTTCGCCATAGTGGCCTTGTTCTACGGCATCCTGCTACACGGTTAGACCGTATTTACATTACGTCGAAGGTTCGATCGGTAGAGCGGGCTTGTTCGGTGGTGTTGGTGGGTTTCATGGGTTCTTCTGAACGACGACCCCACAAGACTGCTACCAACACCGCTACCACGAACACCGTACCGGCGATCGACCATGCCAGAATTTCACTCATCGCTACGCCTTTCGATTGAGGTTCAAGGAACTCCGCCCCCCGGCGTTCCCGCTAGTGTAGCTGGGCCTGGCCAAAGGTGAAGCGGTTAATCTAAACGCACGTCATCGTCGGCAGGTCGATTCAACGCACTAATGACCGCTCGCAGCGACGCCGACAAAATACTGCCATCGACGCCAACGCCCCAATGCAACTCACCATCGGGTCGCTTAGTTTCCACGTAAGCAACTGCGGTGGCCTCAGAACCGGCGCTGACGGCGTGCTCGGAATAGTCGGTTATATCAATGGCAGCTAGTGGCCCCAACACAGAACCCAAATTTTTACGAAGGCCGTTCACGAAAGCGTCAAGCGGACCATTTCCGGTGCCTGAAACCGTATGCGGTTCATTATCGACAAGCAGCTGAGCTGTGATGTGGGTAGTGCCGTTGTTGCTCGAAATTTCGGCCGTTCGATATTGGATACGAGATGGGGCCAAATAGGTGTTATCGAAATGCTGCCAAATTTGTGACGGGCTCACTTCGGTACCGGTATCTTCGGAAACCTTTTGAATGGAGCGAGAAAACTCAATCTGCAGGCGTCGTGGCAAGACGTAACCAAATTCAGCTTCCATCAGATATGCCACACCCCCTTTACCCGACTGGCTGTTCACCCGGATAACGGCCTCGTAGGTTCGACCTACATGGGCAGGGTCGATGGGCAGATACGGAACTTCCCAAACCGGATACTGGCCGTCAATTTCGGTCTCGCGCAGGGCCGCGAAGCCTTTCTTAATGGCATCTTGGTGCGAACCTGAAAATGCGGTGTAAACCAAGTCACCGGCATAAGGATGACGGGGATGCACAGGAAGACGATTGCAATACTCGGCCACCCGCCGAATGCGGTCAATGTCTGAAAAGTCGATTTCCGGATCTACCCCTTGGCTCATCAGGTTGAGACCTAACGTCACCAAATCAACGTTGCCGGTACGCTCGCCGTTACCGAACAAAGTACCTTCCACCCGATCAGCACCGGCCATAACCCCAAATTCGGCCGCCGCCACCGCGGTGCCACGATCATTGTGGGGGTGCAGGCTTAGAATCATGGCGTCACGATTTCGGATCGTGCGATTAAAATATTCAATCACGTCGCCATATACATTCGGCGTATACATCTCAACCGTTGCCGGCAGATTTATAATAAGCGGGTTTTCTGGGGTCGCGGCAATAGCATCCATCACCGCTTCGCAGATTTCTATGGCGTAATCGATTTCGGTACCGGTGAAACTTTCGGGCGAATATTCATAACGCACCTTGGTGTTTGGCACGCTAGCTTCAAGTTCTCGACACTGTTTGGCAGCATCCACCGCAATCTGGGTGATACCGGCCCGGTCGAGGTTAAAAACTACCCGTCGTTGCAGAACTGACGTGGAATTATAAAAGTGCACGATGGCGGTTTCCGCACCTTCAATAGATTCGAAAGTACGTTCAATCAGCTCGGGTCGACATTGGGTCAACACCTGGATCGTGACATCGTTGGGAATTAGATCTTTAGCGATTAATTCTCGGACAAAATCGAAGTCGGGTTGCGACGCCGATGGAAACCCCACCTCAATTTCTTTGTATCCCATGGCCACCAACGTCTCGAACATGCGCAACTTGCGTTCAGGGTCCATAGGGTCAATCAGGGCCTGGTTTCCATCACGCAAATCAACGCTGCACCACAACGGGGCCGCCTCGATACGACGGTTGGGCCAGGTACGATCGGGAAGCTCAAGAGGACGAAACGGTACATACTTGTCGAATGGCATTGTTCGGGGTTGGGCCGGTTCGGGGGACATGAGCTGTTCCTAACTTGTTGCGACTTTTTAGTTGGTTGCGGGTGGACATTGGGCCAGAAAACGAAGAAACCTCCCGGCCGAAGGCACGAGAGGTTGGGCGAGCACCTATGACGGTTACTCGCCTACATGAGAAGAAGGAGGTGGTTGAAAGTCTTCACAGTTACCAACATTGCCACGCTTGGGCCGTGGGGTCAAGACTCTTGTGGTGGATTGGCGGGGTGTGGCAAAACCACCTCGTGACCACGTCCGGCTTTTCGCTGTGCTTCATCAAAGAGAGCCTGAATACGCGAATGTAGGGTTCCCGACAATTCTTTCACCACTCGACGCGGCACTCGAGCCCCTTCTTCACGTGTTGGTGGGTAGATTGGCTCACCAATCACAATGGTGATCTTGGCGGGCTTCGGTATTTTCACACCTTTGCCCATAGCGTATTCAGAGCCTCCGATACCAATGGGCACAATGGGGGTGTTGGTGCGTGCCGAAACAAAGGCCGGGCCGTCGTAAAGTCTCCAGATGTGGGGGCCGGTGCGCCTGGTTCCTTCTGGGAACATGATTAGCGGTTCTCCTCGGCGTACAACCACTTCAGCCGCGTTTAAGGCACTGCGATCAGCGCTGCCACGCGCTACTGGAAATCCACCCACCGAGGTTAGGAACCAACCGCCAAACTTGCTGGCTTTCCACAACGAATCTTTGCCCATCGCTCGCAGGTTGCGTTTGGAAATAATCGCCATTAAGGGCGTGTCGAGATTGGAACGGTGCGCTGGGGAAACAATAAAGGCCCCTGTTGTGGGCACGTTTTCACGACCTTCAACTTCAACCCGAAACCACAGCTTCGCTACCGCAAATATTACCGCCCGGGCCAGCTGGTAAAGAGCTCGCTGCGGAGCACTAAGTGGCGCGCTTGAAACTTCCGGTCGATCATCATCCATCAATAAGCCTCATTAGTTCTGCCACCACATCCTCGATGGTTAAATCAGAAGTATCGAACCATAACGCATCTTCAGCTTGGCGCAGCGGATCGTTGGCCCGTTCCGAATCCATTTTGTCGCGTTCGGTAATTTCAGCCGCAATTCGGGTTACATCAGCCTCAGAGAGTTCTTGGCTGCGACGCCGTGCACGCACCTCAGGCGAAGCCGTTAGATAAATCTTGGCTGAAGCGTCGGGGAAAACAACGGTGCCAATATCGCGACCTTCCAACACTCCTCCGCCGCGTTCAGCCACCCAGGCACGCTGGCGTGCTACCAGCTCTTTACGGACTGCGGCGTTGCGGGCCACCAAGCTCACTTGCGAAGTGACCTCGGGGCTACGAATAGCTTCGGTGGCGTCTTCACCGTTAACGACCACCGAATTGGCTTGGTCAAGTTCCATGTGGTGGGCAACTGCCGCCACGGCTTCAGGATCCATCAGATCGACCCCTTGGCGAAGCGCCGCAAAGGTGACCGCTCGGTACATGGCACCCGTATCCAAATATGAAAGGCCCAGCTTGGCAGCCAAGGCTTTAGCCACCGTCGACTTCCCCGAACCTGCCGGACCATCAATTGCTATCACACGCACTTAATTTGCACCGAGAGAATCAAGCACATCGAAAAACCCAGGAAACGTTTTGCCCACACACACCGGGTCTACAATTTCGATACCTGGCACCCGCAGACCAAGTAAGGCGAAACTCATCGCCATACGGTGATCATCGTACGTTTCAACCTGTGCAGGCTGGGGGGTGCCGGGGTGAATAACAAAACCGTCGTCAAACTCTTCAGCCTGAATACCGAGGCGTCGCATCTCGGTCACCACGGCACGGATTCGATCGGTTTCGTGATGGCGGATTAGGGAGACACCCCGCACCCGGGTGGGCTTGTCACCAAAAACAGCTACCGCCGCCACGGATTGGGCCATGTCGGGGAAATCAGACATGTCGATATCAACGCCGCGAATATCAGCGCTGCCCCTCACCTCACTCCAATCTTCATTCACCTCAACGTGGGCACCCATTTGGCTCAGCACATCAAGAAATGCCATATCACCTTGTAACGAACGACGACCTAAACCAGGCACCCGAATTCGTCCCCCAGTAATGGCGGCCGCCGCGAAAACATATGATGCGGTACTAGCGTCTGGTTCAACCTCATAAGTGGTGGCCACATAACCACCCGCGGGCACCACGAATTGGTTTTCGTTCGGCCGTTCTACCGTAACTCCGAACGCCGACATTACCGAAGTGGTCATAGTGAGATACGGCCTAGATGCGGTAGCCTCCACCATGTTCAGAGTTAGACCACGGCGCATATAGGGCCCGGCCTGCAATAATCCGGTCACGAATTGGCTTGAAAACTCTGCCGACACTTCAACCTGGCCGCCACTGAGGTTGCCTCCACGCACCGAAAGCGGCAAAAAATTAAGGCCCGTACCGTCGACATCTTCTACCTCCGCACCAAGAGTCAACAACGCCTCGGCAATGGGCCCGATGGGACGTTTACGAAGCGGTTCGTGGCCATCAAGTACATAGGGGCCAACACCCAAGGCCAACACTGGCAACAAAAACCGCGACGTGGTACCCGAGAAACGGGCGTTAATGTTGAGCGGCCCTGCGGGTATAGCACCACCCAACCCCTGCACCAACCACTGCTTGTCGTCGCGCTCGACTACAACCCCTAAAGCATCAAGTGCCTCTAACATGGCCTCTGAATCGTCAGCCACCAAGGCGTTAGTAATCGTCGAAGTTCCCTGAGCCAAAGCTGCCAAGATGAGGGCGCGATTGGTGTAACTCTTCGAACCCGGAATCACAACAGTGGCATCAGGTGGGCTGAGCAAAGGTACAACAGCGCGAGACGGCAAATCTTCTCCTCTTTGGGTCATAAACAACTCGTAGGTGACGCATTAAAAATAGGCCTCACTTGTCGAGCGGTCGTGACACTGGACGATAACCACGTGCCATTAACCCGCCAATAAAGCGCTCACTCATTGCTTGGGCCACAACCAGCACCAACAAACCACGGGCCCGCTCGGCGGAATGGTCTATTTCGATATCGTAAATGTTTACATCGAGGTCGGTAGCCAGGGTGGTTATACCCGACAATTCGCCAGGACGATCGAGAATTGGCACTCGAATTTCGGCTAGTTCACCGGGACGCACGGAACGCGACGGCAACGAATCACGCGCTGAACGGGCGGTATCTAAGAAACGGTACAGTCCGGCGCGGTCTGAGTTATCAACCACGGCCCGCACCCGCGACAATCCAGTGATCATCTCATCAAGCACTGTCACAATAGCTGGCCGGTTAGTTTCACAAATGTCAGGCCAAATGCCGGGATGCCCCGACGCCACCCTGGTCATGTCACGAAAACCGCCGGCGGCCAGGCGTAAGAGGCCAGGGTGTTCTTCGGAACGCATTGAAGCCAACGTCATTAGTGTGGCGGCCGTTAAATGTGGAACGTGCGACACTACGGCAACCAAATAATCGTGGCGATCGGGTGTAACTTCCACCACTTCAGCCCCAAAACTCGCCACCAGCGAACGTACCAAGGTGAAATCATCGGGGTCGGTTTCCGACATCGGTGTGAGCACCCACACCGCCCCTTCAAAAAGATCGGAGGTGGCACCTTTCACACCTTCATGCTCTGAGCCAGCCATGGGGTGGCCACCCACAAATCGTGGGTTGTTCACCTGTTCCATCACGCTCAGCTTTACGCTTCCCACATCGCTAACCACGCCCGCGGTTTGGGTCAATGCCTCGCGGGCCGCTTCAGGAATTTGCCCGACTGGTGTCGCGATAAAGCTGACGGCCGCTTGGGGATTTATGCCGACCTCGTCAATGACACCCAACGACAGTGCGTCTTCAATGCGTTGGGGGTTGTTGTCGGTACCGCTGACATGCCAGCCTCGCTCTTTTAAGGCCAACGCAATCGACCCGCCGATTAAACCGGTGCCAATCACATTGGCAAGGCGATTCGAGGCATTGCTCGCGGTGTCGTCGTTCATTGTTTTTATGCTAGTTCGCACCGCTCTCGCGGGGGTAACGTTCCAAGGCTCGAACTTCTTCCACACTCAAATGGCGGAACGTACCGGGGCGCAGTTTGGTGTCGCGAAGCGGTCCAATACGTACCCGCACCAGTCGTTTCACGGGGTGTCCCACCGCCGCACACATGCGCCGTACCTGACGGTTACGGCCTTCATGGATGATCAAGCGCACCAAGTTAGGTTGCAAGAGCGAAGCCTGCGCTGGAGCGGTTAGTCCATCATCAAGCTCAACACCTTCACGGAGGGTACGCATAACACCACGCGAAGGTTGACCCTCGACCTCAGCTAGATACTCTTTGTCCACCATGAATGAGGGGTGACTGAGGCGATGAGCCAAATCGCCGTCGTTGGTGATCAACAACAATCCCTCGGTATCCGCGTCAAGTCGTCCCACCGGGAAAACTCGCGGCTCATCGGGCACCAGGCTCACCACTGTCGGCCGGCCACGAGTGTCAGAAGCTGTGGAAACCACGCCAGTTGGCTTGTTTAACAAGTAATAAACCAAACCAGGTTTCACTCCAACCGGTACGCCATCCACCTCCACCTGGTCAACGTCGATATCTACCCGGGCGCCAAGAATAGCCACCTCACCATTCACGGTGACGAGGCCATCTTCGATCAGCTCTTCACAATACCGGCGGCTACCAAGACCTATTCGCGCTAGTACTTTTTGCAGACGTTCAGGTTCCACGTTCCACCATTAGGCCATGTTCAAGTGCTTCAACCACATCGGCCCCGGGCACAAAATCACCTAACGCTGGCAGATCGTCCAATGAGTTCAAACCCAAACGCTCTAAAAACAGCGAAGTAGTGCCAAAAAGCACCGCCTGGCCTGGCCCATCATCTCGACCTAGCTCTTCGACGTAGCCGCGCTGGGTGAGGGTGCGCATCACTCCTTCAGCGCTGACACCGCGAATAGCCGAAACCTGGGCTCGTGAAATGGGTTGTTTGTAGGCCACAATCGCCAATGTTTCTAAAGCCGCCCCCGATAGCCGCGCTGACTGGCCTTCCAGAACGTAGCGTTCGATGTAAGCCGACTGCGCCGGGTGGCTTTGATACCGGTATCCACCAGCCACCTGCACCAAAACAAAGCCACGCTTGTCTTGGGCATATTCATTGGCCAGTTCGCCCATTAGCATGTCAACTTCTTGGGAGCTGGTTTCCAATACGGAAGCCGCCAACTCCGCTGATAAGGGCTGGTCACTCACCATCAAAAGTGCTTCCAAGGCTGGTTTTAAGTGTGTCATCCTTCGTAACTATCTAACTGGGCCAAATTAGCGTTTGCCGTATCGTCGAGCGGCGCCCAGGTTACTGAGATTTCACCAAAAGTGCCGGGTTGTTGTAGGTCAATCAAGCCTTGTTTATATAGCTCTAAGACCGCCAGAAACCGCACTACCACCTCCAGGCGTTCTACCAAGCCAATGGTGAGACGGCGGAAGCTGATGGTCCCAACTCGGGGAAGCTCATCTAGCAGTTCCACTACCGCATCAGCAACGCTGAGCCGAATAGGGCTCACGTGATCCAGTTGAACCCTAGGAATTGGCTTGGGTTCGATAGCCCGCAAATAAGCAGCTCGCAGTTGATTGGCCGACACGCCTGTTAACAGATCTGGCATCAGATTCAGGAATGGTTCTTCCATACCGGCCAGGCGAGGCACGCTAAGTGATGCTTGCATCTCAAGGTTTTGTAGCACCGCTGAAGCGTCTTTGAAGGTCTTGGCTTCTAAGAGCCGAGAGAGCAACAAATCACGCTCTTCCCATAGCGCCAACTCATCGTCGAGTTCCACCCCAACTTGGCCGGGTAGCAACCGGCGCGCTTTCAGCTCGACCAGGGTCGCTGCGATTAAGAGGAATTCGGTCATGACATTTAGGTCTCGATCGACCATTCGGTCGAGCTCAGCCAGGTAGGCATCCACAATCGACGAGAGCGACACTTCGTAAAGATCGACCTGTTCCCGTAATATCAAATGCAATAAAAGGTCGAAGGGTCCATCAAAGACCTCGGTTTGTACCGCAACAGCCACCTGCGCAGGATAGCTTGCCAGCACGAAAGGACTCCATGGAGAAGGTTCTTGTTACTGGCGGTTTGGGTTACATCGGCTCTCACACTGCCGTGGTTTTGGCTCAAGCTGGTTATGAGGTTGAGATTGTTGACAATCTTTCGAACAGCGATCTGCGTGCCCTTGGGCGTATCAGCGAGTTGGCAGGCCGAGAGGTAAAGTTCCACCGCTTAGACCTACTTGACGAAAAGGCGACTGACCGGCTGTTCGAGGAAACAAAGCCCGACGGGGTAATCCATTTCGCCGGGCTAAAAGCGGTGGGCGAATCGGTAAGCGACCCGCAGCGCTACTACCAGGTGAACCTGGGCTCTACCTTGTCGCTGACCAAGGCTATGGCGGCCCACGGCTGTCGCACCTTGGTATTTTCATCTTCGGCCACCGTTTACGCCGAAAACCCGGTGCAACCACTACCGGAAAGCGCCACACTGGGAGCAGCTAACCCCTATGGTCGTACCAAATTAATGATTGAAGAAATTCTGGCCGACCTCTACCATGCCGACCCTCGCTGGCAAATTGCTGCACTTCGTTATTTCAACCCTGTGGGGGCCCATCCTTCAGGCCGTATTGGAGAAAATCCGCGGGGAATTCCTAATAACCTGGTTCCATTCCTCACCCAAGTTGCCACTGGTCAGCGGGAATACTTAGCCGTTTTTGGCAATGACTACCCCACCCCTGATGGCACGGGAGTACGCGATTACATCCATGTGATGGACCTGGCCGAGGCCCACCAAGTAGCACTGGCATACCTCACAAAACACGGCGGACATCACACTTGGAACCTGGGTAGTGGTCAAGGCCACAGCGTGTTGCAAGTCATCCAGGCTTTCGAAGAAGCCAACCAGATCGCTATCCCCTACCAAATAGCGCCACGGCGCCCGGGTGACATTGCCCTTTACTACGCCGATCCGTCGCTCGCTCGCGCCGAGCTTGGCTGGCACACCACCCGCAACTTGCACGACATGTGCCGCGACGCGTGGAGCTGGCAGCGTAACAACCCGGATGGATATAACTCATAGACAACCAACGGCCTAGCATCATGGTATGGCACGAGTTTTTTCTGGCATTCAACCGAGCGGCGACCTGCATTTAGGCAACTATTTAGGCGCCCTGCGGCGCTTCGCTCGTGAAGAAGCCTCCGACGATGCCCTGTTTTGCATCGTTGATTTACACGCCATCACCGTGCCCCAAGACCCAGCCAGCCTGCGCCGACGCACCATTGAAATGGCGTGTTTGTATTTGGCTTCGGGTCTTGATCCCAACCAAGTCACGCTGTTTGTGCAAAGTCACGTTCCCGCCCATACCGAACTGGCCTGGTTGATGGAATGCACCGCTAGTTTTGGCGAGCTCAGCCGTATGACTCAGTTCAAAGACAAAAGTGCCCAAGCCGATTTCATTTCGGCGGCGCTCTTCACCTACCCGGCCTTAATGGCCGCCGATATTTTGGCCTACGACACAGAACGCGTGCCGGTAGGCGATGACCAGCGTCAACACCTCGAGTTAGCCCGGAATGTGGCCCAGCGTTTCAACTCTCGCTATGGCGAGACCTTTGTCGTACCAGAGGCCATAATTCCTGTGGCCGCCGCCCGAGTGATGGATTTGCAAAATCCCACCAAGAAGATGTCGAAATCGGCGGAGTCGCCGCAAGGCACGGTGGGCATGTTAGATGAACCAAAGGTGATTGAACGCAAATTCCGCCGCGCCGTAACCGATAATGAAACCACGGTGGCCTACGACGTAGAGAACAAAGCCGGAGTTTCTAATCTGCTCTCAATTCTGGCGGCCGCCACCGACGCTGACCCGAAAGCCCTAGCCAGCCACTACACCCAATATGGGCCGTTAAAAGCCGATGCCGCCGCCGCCGTAATCGCGGTCTTGGAACCAGTGCAAAAGCGTTACTACGAACTCGCTGATGACCCGGCCGAAGTCATGCGGGTTTTGTTAGCCGGAGCAGCCGCGGCCAGTGAAAAAGCCGCCCCTGTCATCATTCGCGCCCGAGAAGCGGTAGGCCTTCTCCCCCGCTCCTGAGGCTTTTGACGCACCGGGGGTCCCCCGTTGGAGAAAATGCTTAGTCCCCGTCGGCGGCTCGAAGCACCCGGCCAATTTCGCGGGGCACGCTCCAGCGATCTTCAGCCCAATGATGCTCACGTGCCCAAGCAACCACCAACTCGTCGGAGCCAGCCATAGCCAACATGTCGGCTCCTACGCGATCATGTTCGAGGTATAAACCGACCTTGCGTGTAAAGCCTCGCTTCGACACCCAAACAGATGCCATCTCATAACCCGCCACCTTGGCGGACAGCGTAGCTATAACCCGTCCATAGGTACCCAAGTCGGCGGCAACTTTGCCCACATCATGAAGCAAAGCTGCCCGCACGATGGGGGTAGTAATAGCGGTGCCTAGAACATCTGACACGGTGTTAGCAACACCAAAGGCGTGGCGTTGGTCGGCCTTTGACATCCGACGCCAGAGCACCATCTCCGTAGGGCTCAGCCACTCTGTGACCCGTTGTGCTTCCGCTTCGTTTAGTGGTCGGGCCCTCAATGAGCCGAAAAAACGTCCGGCAAGATGCGTAATAGAAGGCATTTCAGTTGCGTAGCGCTAAGTCGACCGTACCGTCACCATCGGGGCCTTGATTAGTCTCAAGAAGTTCTAAGGCGACTTCAATTTCATCAAGCGCTACGGTGATTTCGCTGGCTAATTCGGCGTTGTTGATCTCGCTTGAGGGAGACGAATCAGACACGCTAGAAGTCAGCGCCTCGGGCCCTTGGGTGGGCTTGTTCATAAACCTTCCATAAGCGTTCATTGGAGACCAGGGTATACACCTGAGTTGTGCTCACTGATGAGTGACCCAACAATTCCTGAACCACACGAAGGTCAGCACCGTGGTCAACCATGTGGGTGGCGCAAGAATGTCGAAGCACGTGGGGTGAAATTACGTCGTCCAAACCGGCGGCTCGAGCATATTTCTTAACTACTCCCCAGGCACCTTGACGCGAGAGACGACCCCCTCTGGCGTTCAGAAAAACCGCTTCCACATCATGTCGAAACTGGCCTTTGGCAGGAATCATTTCCGCTCGACCGACTTGAAGCCAGCTCGTCAAAGCTTCTCGAGCCAAGCTTCCCAGTGGCACCACCCGTTCCTTGGAGCCTTTTCCGAAAACACGGATTCGCCTTTCCGAAAGGTCAATATCACCCCGTGAGAGACCCACTAGTTCTGAAATTCGCACTCCAGTTCCATAGAGCACTTCCAAAATGGCGCGGTCGCGTAACGCCGCTGGATGATCACCAACCACCATGTTCAGCAACGTAGAGATTTGTTCTTCACTCAAGGCTCGGGGCAACCCACGCGGAACCCTCAGTGAATCAACGGTGCCCACCTCGATCGATGTTTCCTCTTCGTCGGCTAAGAAACGGTACAAGGCTCGCACTGCTACTACCCGGCGCGCCTGTGTAGCTGGGGCTAAACCGCTCTGGCGAAGCCCTTCGATATAGCGGTTGACGTCATCGGTGTTAGCCGCCACCAACTTCAGGTTGTGTTTCAGCAAAAACGCTTGATAGGCCCTAAGGTCACGGCGGTAAGCCGAAATTGTAGAGCTGGAACGGCCCTTATCTACCCGCAACCAGCCCAGGAACTCCTCCATAGGCAGCGGCAGTTCAACCTTGGGCAGACTCAACGGTCTTTCGTCCTCGACCGGCGGCTTGAGCACGCTCAACCGCGGCGCGGATTAAACCTTCGAACAATGGGGTGGGACGATCGGGGCGACTTTTGAACTCTAGATTTGCTTGCGATCCAACCCAGTAAGGGTGGTTCTTAAGCTCGATAAAATCTACCCATCGACTATCGGGCGAACTTCCCGAGAAGATCAGATCGCTCTCGGTGAAATAGTGATGAAGTTTGGGGTTCAGCTCGTAGCGATGACGATGGCGTTCGCTCACGACTGCTTTACCGTACATTTTCGCGACCGCGGAATTAGGTACGAGTTCGCTCAGTTGAGCACCGAGGCGCATAACCCCTTCAAAAGCGGCACCGTCGTACCCGGTTTCAGAAAGATCGACCACCGGATACGGCGTTTCAGGGTCAAATTCGGTGGAATTTGCACCTTCTAAGCCCAAGACATTGCGTGCGTATTCAATGACCATGGCTTGCATGCCCAAGCTAATGCCCAAGCACGGTATTTTGTGTTCCCTTGCGAACCCGGCTGCCGAAACTTTGCCTTCGCTACCCCGCTCGCCAAATCCGCCGGGAATCACTATGGCATCGAGGCTACTTAGGCGACTTTGAGCTAACAGGCCTTCAGCCTCTTCCGCCTGGATCCAGTCGACTGAAATGTCGGCTCCATGTACAAAGCCGGCATGGCGCAACGCTTCAACAACCGACAAGTAGGCGTCGGGCAGCGCTACATATTTGCCTACGATTCCCACCCGAAGAACCTTGGTAGTGCCTCGAACCCGCTCTAGTAGTTCTTCCCAGGAATCTAGGTCAGGTTCCACCTCGGGTAATCCCAAGAGTCGGCACACATAGTCGTCTAAACCCTCGTCCCGGAGAACCAAGGGAATTTCATAGAGGCTTTCAGCGTCGGCAGCGTTCACAACTGCTTCCACCGGAACGTCACACAAATTCGAGATTTTCCGCTTTAGGTCATCGCTTAAGGCCCGTTCCGAACGGCATACAATGGCATCGGGTTGAATGCCTCGACTTCGTAACTCAGTCACAGAGTGTTGGGTGGGCTTTGTTTTTTGTTCACCGGCCGGCCCGACATAAGGCACTAAAGTCACATGAACGTAGCAAACATTGTCGCGTCCTACGTCTAGTCGAAATTGTCGAATGGCTTCCAGGAAGGGCAGAATTTCAATGTCGCCAACGGTGCCGCCAATCTCAGTAATGGCAACATCTATATCCTCGGCGTCTAATTGAGCAATACGACGTTTAATCTCGTCGGTGACGTGGGGAATTACTTGCACAGTTTTACCCATATAATCACCACGCCGCTCAGCAGCTAAGACTGCCGAATAAATTTTACCCGAGGTAGCGTTTGAGGCTTTGGTCAGGTTTACATCAATAAAGCGTTCGTAATGACCCAAATCTAAGTCAGTTTCGCCACCGTCTTCGGTAACAAACACCTCGCCATGCTCAAAAGGGTTCATGGTGCCCGGATCTACATTTATGTAGGGGTCGAGCTTTTGCATGGTTACTCGCAAGCCACGAGCCTTCAACAAGCGGCCCAATGAGGCCGCCGAGAGACCTTTGCCTAGAGCACTTACAACACCACCGGTTACGAAGATGTGCTTCGTCACGCAGGCCTCCATCCGTGAGTATTAGGACGGGAGTTCATCTTAACGCAATGGAGCCAACTGGCGTCACTCAGACGCTATGAAAATGGTGCTCCGGAGTTGCGGCCCCACATGTCGAAGCTGTTGAGCAGCTTGTTCTTGGCAATGATCTTCGAGAAAGACACCCGCTCAGAAACCAGGTTCAAGCCCAGCAAGACAACCAGCAAACCCAACTCAATGGCCGCTGGTGCCACCAAAACCGCCGTCAAACCAATGGTGGCACCAAGTGGATTAGCGCCAGTGTCACCCAACATAACCTTTTCAGAAAGCTCGGGTACCAACAATCCCCAAGACATGCCTAAAACTAGCGCCGCCGCACCCCACGCGGCGTGTGGTTCAGGCAGCGATCCTGCGGAAAACACCAAGCTGATAGCGACCGCTGCCACGGTAAGAAGCGTTGACACTTTGGTTACCCGTGCTGGAGCACGGTCAAAAAGATTGGCCAGATTGGCAGCCAAAGCTACCACTGCCCCACTAAGCAATATGCGCCACCACGAGCCACTCGACCAAAGCGCCGCCAAGGCCAACGCACCCATAGAACCCGCAACGAGCTTTAGCGCACCGGTACTGAGCTGTCCGCGGCGAAGAGCACCAAGATGACCTCGAAAGCCTCGCTCGGTGCCACTTGCCAATAGGTCATCTATCAAGCCCAAGACACCAAAGAGGCCAACGGTGCCTGTGGCCAAGAATACCGCCTGCAGGTATTCACCACTGAGAATCTGATAGCCAGAGCGTTCATGCCATGCAATTACTAGCCATATGGGCACTAACGCAACGATAAATACCAAACCACCTGCGGTAGCAACCGGCCTTTGATTCACATTAGTCCGGCTTAAAATGGGGTTAGCAAAAATATCTTTTACAACAACATATACACTAAAACTGAACAGGCATCCGGTTATAAGTAACGCAAACAGTAGTGCCATTGCTACACCGTTGACGACCTTCTAGGACCGTGAACCACCACTGGTAGATCATGATCAACGACATCGAGCGATACTGTTGCCAAGTAAGCTAAAAGGTATACCAAGAACAATGCTATAACTACCGGTCCTGAGTCATTTGCAATAAAACCTAAGAGGGCTGCCGACATAACCGATATTGCCCCCACCCGCAGTGGAGAACCCAAGGGCAGCAATTTCGTCCAGCCACGAGCCCATACCAATAAGTACAGGGCAAAAGAAACCACAATAGGAATCATCCAAGTCCAGATTGAAACACGGAAAATTCGAAAGTTAGCTGCCTGCTTCCGTAGAAATGTTTGCACTAAAGGTTGAAAACCTTCGTCTAACATCTGGGCCGCGAAGCGTCCCAAATGGGTACGATTTTCTTCCGGGCGAAGCAGATCTAAACCGGCTACTGCCAATAGCACGACCAGGGTTCCCAACCCAACCAATAATAGGGTTCGCACGCCTAAACGTCCGCCCGCCAAGACCATAAGGGTCAAGGTGAAAACCGGTACAAAAGTGATGATGCCGCCCACATCACCGCCCAAGAATGGTAAACCGTTGGCCACGGTGACCAAGAAAAACAAGGCGGCGGCCATAAAGAGCGCTTCGTGACGTCGCTTGGCCCGATAAACCCATGAACTGGCCAACAAAATCGTAGCGGCACCGAAGACCGCGAAAGTGGTGTTTGGCATGCCATAGAATCTGCCTGCACTGTGGAGCGAATATCCTAGCCAGCTCGACAGATGCAGTTTGGTTCCTGTGGAAGCATCAAAGAGAAGCACCGCCACTGTCAGGGCCAGTACCACTTCGAACGCTGCCAAGGGATGGCCACGTCGTCGAATCGAAACGGTGGCAATGACCATCGAAAACAGCACTGCCAGAGCCGTCGGCAAAGCCACGTGCTGGGTAGCACTTGGAATGAATTTAACTAAGAAAGTAGCCACCGGATAGGAAACCACCGCCAGAACAGACCAGCGGGTAGCTCTATTGGCGCGCTGGTCGTCTCGACGGGTAGAAAGGACCAGCAGAGCACCAGCGTAAATAACAGCCTGAATAGTTATAAACACCAGCGCCTGCGGATAATAGGTGCGTTCCCGAATTATAGTATCGCGATCATATTGTTCCAGCTCAGCAAGATTGACCGGGCCGCTTTCGTATCGAAGTGGGTTGCCGGGAAAGCTGGTCGGATTGTTGCCGGTTAACGCTGAAACGATGGTCGGCGCTATGTCGGTTATGGCTGATAAGCCGGTGCGTTTTGTCGAGGGAGAGGTGATCCAAGTGCCCGCTGGAACCCCATCGCCAACCGCGAACACGGGCGTCAGACGAAACCCGCCGATGGGTGTCACCGCGACCACTAGTACCAGAGTCTCAGGCCCCACTTGATCCAAAACCTGACCCAGCAGAGCATCGGTACTGGCCAAGGCTTGCAAGCGAGCTTCATCAGCAACGTCGCTCAGCACCGTTGGCCTATAGCGAGCCGACCGTTGCAAGTCGCCCGGATCGATAAAGACCACTGCTGCTTCATCTAACGCGGCGTCTAATGCAGCGAGCATGGCTTGGTGGTTTGATGTCACGCCGAAAGGAGCATTGACGTCTTCAACCAAAAGCTCAGCGGGGTCGATATTACCGGCCGCCAAGTTCATGTTCTCGTCCATGGCCGCCAGAGCCAAAGGACGCTCGATTTGTTCGGGTTCAGGATCGAGGCTGCGATCGGCAACACCCACCACCGCAGTCTCAAGGCCCGCCTCAGACAACACGCTGGCCAAAGCGCCCGGCGGCGACGCCACCTCAACACCTTGGTTCACTCGTACCGAGTTCACAGCACCCACCACCGCAATTTCGCCGGTTGCGACCTCGCCGGTAATTTCACTTAGCGTTTCACCAGCGGTGATCTCATCCAAGATTTCATTCACCGGATACGCCAAGGCAGCATTGCCAGAAGCACGCAGTCGAGCCCCCGCCCCCAAACTCAAATAGCCCTCAGCCATGGCTGGTCGCCGTGCCAAGGTACGAACGGTCATGGCCCCAAGTGCCCCTTTTTCAGGCAAACTATTAAGAACCGGCGTTTCAGGACCGCCCATAACGGTGAAGTCAAAGGGAGCAAAGCCAAACACCACCACATTCTTGGGTGTAGCCGCCAAAGGGCTAGTAGTGGGTGCCCAGCGCGTGCCCGACCACAACATGAGGCCCAACAGCAACATGGTAATCAGACCAATGGCACCAATCCGCTGACGCTCTGTAGTAATTCGCGGCCAGAGTGAACGCCAAATATCAAGCCCTTGTTGACCACGGTGACGAAACCCGCCAAGGGAACGCCCGGTGTGGTCGTGTTCAATTTCAGTTTCGATTTCAACAATACGAGCACCGGCGCGCGCCGCATCGATCGTCATCGCCACTTCAAGCCCAAACCGATCGGCATCAGCAAGTTGACGCAGAAGCGGCCCTCTTATCGCACGCTGGCCCGACAACGGCGATCGTGCATCGTAACCGCTGGCCGTCTTTATCCCCTGCCGCGCCAAATTCTTGACAGCGCCAAACCCGCCACGACCAGCCGCTGGTGGCAACACGGCGATGACCAGGTCGGCTTCATCAGCCAAGATCGGATCTAATAAGCGCCTCGTTTCACTAGCTGTGCCGCGTAGATCAGCATCGACTAGCAGGAAGACATCAGCATCAGGACTCGCAGCCACTCCCGCTAAAACGGCGCCACCTTTCCCCTGGTTATAGGGTAAAACAGCCACCTCAGCCCCAGCTGCACGCGCCACCTCGGCGGTGTTGTCACTTGAGGCATCATCAACCACCAAAATACGATCGATCGTAGTGATTTCACGTAGAGCGGCCACCGTGTGGCCCACCCCGGCGGCAGCGTTGTAAGCCGGGACAATCGCGATCGTGGTCATGAGTTACCCAGCTGAGGAATCATGAGACCACTGTCTGGTGCCCGGCCGTAATGGCCAATCTTGACATCATCACCAAATAGATCTCGAAGACCAAGCACCAAAGCAGCTTGCCCGGTGAACTCATTCAGATTGTCCACAGTAGAAACACGTTCTCGTAAAGCACTGTCGCTACGAATCTCGACAATGACCTCCGAAGCGCTCAAAACAGGAATTTCATCGCCTTCATGATCCTCTTCTTTTAAGGGGCCCACAATCAATGCTGGTGCTGCACCACCACGGCTTAACCCTCGGACGAGGGTCGTCATGAATTGAGATGGTGACAACGAGCTCGAATCATCGGTCAGAATCACCATGCGCATGTTGAACGCTGGTAATGGAACCGCTGAATTATCGCCAAAGAATTCTAGGTAGCCAAGGTCTAGAAGTGCTTGGAGGGTCGGTGCTTCCGGATTTGTCACGATATCGGCATCGCCATCTACCTGGGCTTGGGCTTGAGCTTCAAGGTCCTGCTCAGGGCCAACCTCTTCACCGGTTGTTCCTATCACCTCTGCATCGGCCAAGCCCAATACATCATTGGGTAGTCCCGCCCCATCAGCGGCACCATCTGGGGTCGGCGAATCATCACCACTACCGGTGCCTTCCAAATCGACCTCGCCAAGTTCGTCGCTCTCGCCTTCCTCGGACGCGGCCGGCAGTTTTGCGGCCGCTCCCAGCTCATCGGCCAAGCGGTTTATTACGATTGAACGCACCACCGTTTCGTTGGCACTGGTAAGCCCAACCGCCCGGGCCAAAGACATAGCCTCATCGGCGCTCAAACCATTCCAGCGCGACGAAATCTGCAGCACCCCAGGGACAACGGCACCGGCAGCCACCAACGCCGAGCGGGCCTCTTCTACCAAGTCATCATCGGTGCCTTGAACGGCAACAATTAGTACCACCTGGTCGGTAAGATGACCGGCGAAAAGCGCCCGGGCCTGGGTATACACTTCGGCTTGGCGGCGGGCCTCGGCTTCCTTATCTCGTCGCAAACGAGCGTTTTCACCATCAGTTTTGTCCAAGCGTTCCGCCTGAGCGTCAAGGCGGTCATTGAGCGTGCCAACCGTGGCGCGCTCAAGCAGCGTCGAGCCGAGAGCGATACCAATCGCTAACGCTAAAAACACCGCGGTTATAGAAACAATGTGGTAGCGCAGATTTATCATAATTTAGAAAGTGAGAAGATAGCCGCGAATGATTAGGCGTAACGGTTCGCTCACCACAAAGATCACGGCAATAGTGATTATTGCCGCTATCACCATGAAGAGCAGGTCACGTTTACGGACCTGCTGTCGATAAAGCCGCGAAACGCCTTTAGCATCGACCAAGATTGGCCCCACCTTTAACCGCACTAAAAAAGTGGATGCCATGCCCGCGCGACCTTTATCCAAAAAGTCGCTCATCGAACTGTGCGTTCCAACGGCCACAATCAACTCGGCCCCGAGCTCCCAGGCCACCAGCATGGCCATATCTTCACTGGTGCCCTCCGAAGCAATCGTGACGAAGGGCAACTTCAAGTTGTCTAGTCGTGCAGCACCAGGAGCTCGACCGTCGCGGTAGGCATGTACAACAAGTTCGGCACCACTACGTAGTGCTTCTTCACTCACTGAATCGAAGTCACCGATAATCAAGTCGGGCTTCAAACCCATTTCTAAGAGCGCGTCGGCACCACCGTCGACGCCCACCAGAACCGGTCGAAAATCCTGCATGTAGCCGCCACGACGTAACATTTCGAGGTCGTCACGATAGTCACTGCCTCGCACCACCACTAGGCACTGCCGACCAGCGAAATCGGTCTTCAGTCTAGGAATTTCTAGATTGTCGAGAAGTAAGTGGCTTTCACTTTCGAGATAACCCAGGGTGTTTTGCGCGAAACGAACCAGTTCGACACCCATGGTCTGGCGTGCCTCGTCGATAGCAGCCGACAAGGTGGTAACTGTTTGGGGAATACCACGGGTAATAAAGCGATCTCCAACGTAAAGATCACCGCCACGAAGTATTAAAGCTTCGCCGTCTGACAACGCGTCGAGTACATCGCTACCCACTCGGTCGACAATCGTTATGCCAGCCGATGCCAGAATAAGTGGGCCTCGATTGGGGTAACGGCCCGATACCGATGCCGCCGCGTTAACTACTGCTTTCACTCCAGCCAAAAGGAGTGATTCAGCGGCCACTGGATCGAGATCTTGATGATCAATGACTGCAATGTCACCGGGTTGAATCCGACTGACCAACTCTTTGGTCCTTTTCCCAGCTCGGACAGGACCAGTAACAACCAGGTTTTCACGACGATGGGAACGACGGCGCTTGGCCGCGGGCGGGACCGGAGGGTGACTCACCGGCGCGAATCTCCGGCGCGTTCCAACAGCTCTTCGGCGTGCGCAAGCGCAACCTGACTAGCACCATCGCCCGAGAGCATTCTTGCCAGTTCGGCCGCTCGCTCGTTGGCTTCAAGCATTACCGCTTGTGAAACGGTGGTGTTTCCGTCCTCAGACTTGGCTACTTTCACTTGCCAATCAGCATAGGCGGCCACCTGGGCCAAATGGGTTACCACCATCACCTGGCGTTGTGGTGCCAGCGCCGCCAGTGCTCGTCCCACAGCCACCGCGGCTTCTCCGCCAATGCCGGCATCGACCTCGTCGAAAATCAAAACCGGGGGGCCAGAACTTAACACCAAACGAATTGCCAACATGATCCGAGCGAGTTCACCACCCGAGGCCACCTTGGTAAGTGGGGCTAACGCTAGGCCCGGGTTAGCGGCAATCTGAAATTCAATTGCGTCACCTGGATCTTCAGCACCGACGGCAACAAAAACCTGTGCCTTTGGCATCGCCAATTCACTCAGATGCGACTCGATAGAGAGGGCCAGTGGTGCCGCGCCAAGACGGCGACGCTCACCTACGGACGCTTCCACTTTGGCCAGCGTGGCCTTCGCTTCAGCGTAAGATTGTGACAAGGTTGCGATGGCTTGGTCATGGCTTAGAAGTTCATCAAGACGGGTTTGGCTCTCCTGGTGAAAAGCCATGACCTTGGCCAAAGAATCGCCGTATTTGCGCTGCAAGTCACGTAACAAAGCTCGTCGAAGGCGAAGCTCTTCCAGGCGTTGTGGGTTGGGTTCCAAGGCTTCGCCAAGGTTACGGATTTCTTGAACTAAGTCGGCTAGTTCTCCCGCAGAGCCCCGCAAGCGATCTTCCACCTCTTTGAATCGGCTCTCACCTGCAACCGCGCTGATAGCTTCTCCCACCTGCTCTAGGGCCCCTCCGTCGCTGGCAAGGGCTTGTGCCACCAATTCCACTATTTGTTGGTGTGCCACCACATTGTTCAGGTCGTCTTCTTCGGCTTCTAGGCGCGATTCTTCGTCTTCATCGACCAGATTGGCCGCTTCAAGCTCCTCAATCTGATATCGAAGCAAATCAATCTCACGGGCTCGGGCATGAGGGTCACCACCTAAAGCCTCCATTTCGCGCTCGATTGAAGCTACCTTTTGGCGAGCATCGTTTAGCGGGGTGAGGTCGATTTGGGCGAAACGGTCAAGCACCTGGCGTTGTGCCGCGGTCGAAAGTAGCGACTGATGCGCATGTTGGCCGTGTAGATCAATTAAGCGTTCGCCCCATTCGCGCAGCTGAGCAACCGAGGCAAAATTACCATTGATATAGGCCCGCGATCGTCCGACCCTCGGCACGGCACGAGCCAAAACCACCTCTACCTCATCGCCACCTACGTCTTCACCATCGAGAATAAAGCGGCCTTCAACCCAGGCCTCCTCTGCACCGCTACGCACCAAGGCTGGATCGCTACGACTACCAACTAAAAGTTCGATGGCATCAATCAGCAGTGTTTTTCCAGCACCGGTTTCACCGGTGAGTACCGTCATACCCGAGTGGAATACAAGTTGCAGTTCGGAGATCACCCCGAGGTCACGTACCGCCAGCTCAACTAGCATTCTGAACCTGCTATTTCATAAGCCATATACGGGTTTTTAGCGTTCGTTCAGGCCGAACTTGTCTTTCAAGATGGCATGAAATTCGCGTAAACCAAAATTCACCAAGCGTGCCCGGTGAGGGGATGTTCGAAAATAGATTCTATGACCTTGCTCGAAAACTCCCACGCTACGCCCATCAACCGACAGACTGGCCGGACGTCCATCCCCGACCTCAATAATGATCTCGGTATTAGGGTTCAGCACTAGCGAGCGATCAAAAAGCATGTGTGGTGCTACTGGGGTGAGGATCAACGCCTGATGGCTCGGATCCACGATCGGTCCACGGGCAGATAGCGAATAGGCAGTGGAGCCAGTTGGGGTGGCCACTATTAATCCATCGGTGATGTAGTTAGTGAAAAAATCACCATTCACATAGACGCCCAGGCGAATGGTGTGACCACTCGCCGTTTTTTCAACAACAGCTTCGTTGAGTGCTAGCTCTGCCACCTCGGGGCTCGAAACCGACAACAGCATGCGTTCGTCAATTTTGTAATCGCCTTGGAAATACCGTTCCAACGCTTCGACCATGCCGGCGGGTTCAACCTCGGTCAGATACCCCAGTCGACCAACATTAATGCCCAAAATGTCTACGTCGTGGGGTGAGATTAACCGCAACGCCCGAAGCATCGTTCCGTCTCCACCCATGCTTAGAATAAGGTTCAGGCCGTGACCGAATTTGGTTTCATCCCAAGCCTCGCTAACGCCGACCAATGCGGCGTCGTTAGCCGGAAATCGTACTTCGTGACCGTTGGCTATTAACCATTCTCGTGCTTCACGCGCCAAAGTACGGGCCAAAGGGCGTTCGGTGTGTAACACAATTCCTACAGTTGACACCAGATCTAAACTCCCTCTGCTGGCAAAGGAGTTGACGTCGACGCTTTGGCGGATGCCACTGCCGATTCAATATGTTGGTCGCCGAGGAAGGTCTCGCTGCGAGTAAGTTTCACGAGGAATTCTGTGTTTCCGTCCTTACCAGTAATAGGTGAAACCATAGCCCCTCCCACAAAGAGGCCGTAGCCAGCGAAGGTACTTTTGACCTCGTGCAGAACACGTTCCCAAATAGCGGGGTCGCGGATGACGCCACGCCCACGATCGGCTTCTTGACGTTCAGCTTCAAATTGGGGCTTCACCAAAATTAGCCACACGGCGTTGGCTGTGCCAAGCCTCTCAAGATCTGCCGCCACTAATCGCAGCGAGATGAACGACAAATCTGCGACCACCACGTCTGCCGGTCCTCCGACGCTCGCCACATCAAGGTCCCGCAAGGTGGTGCGTTCATAGTTTCGCACCCGGGGATCATCACGCAGCCGTTCATGCAATTGTCCATAGCCAACGTCAATGGCGGTCACCTTCGTGGCACCATGTTGCAACAAGCAATCGGTGAATCCGCCGGTTGATGCGCCGACGTCGATGGCACGCCGTCCCTCAACTGTCACCTCAAATTGCTTGAGCGCGGCCTCTAGTTTTTCACCACCCCGGCTCACAAAACGGTTTGGTAAGGCCAAAATCTCAATAGCTTCATCGGCGGCCACCTGTCGCTCAGCGTTGTTAGCCATAGCACCTCCTACGGTGATGCGACCTTGGGTGATCAACTGCTGAGCGGCAGCTAGGTCGTTAACCATTTGGCGGCGCAACAGTTCACGGTCGAGCCGTCGGCGAACACGTTTGGCAGCTATGATCCAAGCTCCTGTCGCACTAAGGCCTGCAGGTTCGCGCCAACAAAATCAGCGGGAGGCACGGCCGTAGCAGGGTTGGAAGTTACCCCGCTCAAGACCAACCCAAAGCGAAAGCCAAGTTGGTGTGCCAAGCGCCCATCAGTCGATGGAACATCGCCGACTACCACCCCTCGAGATCCCAGCTCTTGACGAATAAGCTTGGCTACCGGCTCATGCGGCTTTCCAGCGTATGTAGGAGACTGCCCCGATGCTGTTTCAATGGCGGCCACTATTGACCCTCCGCCAGGAAACAGGCCTTGTGGAGTGGGATAGGTGGGGTCGGAATTAGTGGCGACGAAGCGTGCGCCATCGCGTACGGCACTGCTTGCTTGATGCAAAATCTGATAGTTGAAAGCCGGAGTTAAGCCGGCCACGACCACATCGATATTGGTTAACACCGCTAGCATCGTGCCCTCCACAATGCCGCCAACAACTTCACCGCCAGCATCCGTAACGGCCTCCACAATTCCAGGGCCACCACACACGAACACCCTCTCGCCAGCCTCAACCAACGAACCGGCCGCCATCGCCGAAGAAATCACCGCACCGTGGGCAACCACACCGGTTTCAGCCAGTTTGGCTTCCACTTCAGCACGGGTGGAATAAGAGTTGTTGGTAACAAAGAGCACCTCTTCGCCAGATTGGCGCAGTTGTGCAATGGCCTCGGCAGAACCGGCAATAGGGGTGTTCGCTAACCACATCACACCGTCGAGATCTATTACCCAACCCATTCACCAAGTGTGCCGCCCTAGGTGGTTCGCGGCCCAATCTGGCAAGATTGAAAGTATGACCACCTTCTCCCCCTTTGCCGGTCTGCGCTACAACCCCGCCAAGGTTTCATTGGCCGACGTGACGGCACCCCCCTACGACGTGATTAATGACAAAGCACGTCAAGCCCTGGTAGATCGTCACCCCAATAACATTGTCAAGATTGACCTGCCTATGGAGGAAAACGGTAAAGGGCGCTATGAGGTCGCCGCCGGGCTGCTTGAGCAATGGCAAACAGATGGCATTCTGCTCACCGATGAGAAACCCGTTTTTTATGGCTACCGCATGACCTTTACCGATTCGATGGGGCGCTCACTGCATACAACCGGGGTCATCGGTGCGCTCACCCTGTCGGAACCTGGCGAAGGCAACATTCTGCCGCACGAGCACACAACACCTAAAGCCAAAAGCGATCGTTTAGAGATGTTGCGCTCATGTCGTGCCAATCTGTCCTGCATTTGGGGTTTAACACCCGCTGATGGATTAACAGCCCTCATTGGCGAGCCTCATTCTGACGACCCGGTTTGGGTGGATGAAGACGGAACCCAACACTCGATGTGGATAATTTCTGATCCGGCTCGAATCCAAGCCATTGAAACAGCAGTGGGTCGACATCCGATTGTGATCGCCGATGGACATCATCGTTATGAGACTTCGGTTGCCTACCGGAATGAACAGCGCGAGATCCACGACGGCAACGCCGGTTCGGCTGAAGCGGCCATGATCTACGTCGTTGAACTTGTCGCAAGCGAACTTACGGTGCTGCCAATTCACCGTTTGATCAATGGTCTGCCCGAGGATTTCGACCTGGTGGAAGCCCTCGCGCCTTGGTTCAACATTGAAGAAGAAATTGACCTTGGTTCACACACCCTAGACACCATGATCAGCGAAGGTGTTTTGGTTTTGGTGTTGCCAAACACCGCCAGAATTTTACGCCCACGACCAGGTGCTTTCGATGTTGTGCGTGATCTTGACACCAGCCGGGTGGACGCGGCCTTAGCACAATTGCCAGCCCATGAATTGATTTATCAACACGGAGTAGAAGAAATCCGTGACCTGGTTCGCAGCGGTGAAGCCCAGGCTGGAATCTTGGTACGACCTGTGGGTATCGACGCCATATCCGCAACCGCTGACGGCGGCGAACGCATGCCACCTAAGAGCACCTTCTTTCATCCCAAGCCGCGCACCGGTCAGGTTATCCGTTTGCTCGACTAGAACTTAGGGATTTTATAGGACGAGAGCTTAGGGATGTGGCACGAACCACTAAACCAGGTGAACTCTTAGCCCTCTGTCCTGGAAGCCCGGATTGGATGATCAGCTCTCTTGCAGATTGATCACAACTCGACCGCGAACCTGACCTTTCACAATTTGTGTGGCGAGCTCGGGAACTTGAGCCAGTTTGACCTCGGTGATCATTGTTTCTAGTAATTCTTGATCGAGACTTTCCGAGAGTGCATCCCAAGCCGCGATGCGTTTGGCTAAGGGCGTTTCCACCGACTCTACCCCTACCAAAGTCACCCCACGAAGAATAAACGGCGCCACCGATGCCGGTAAGTCCATACCTTGAGCATTACCGCACGCTGCCACCACCCCACCGTATTTCGTGGCCGCTAACACATTCGCCAAGGTAAGACTACCTACAGCATCTATTCCAGCTGCCCAGCGGGCCGAAGACAGCGGCCGCACCGGTTGGCTGAACTCGCTACGGTCCAAGATTTTCTGAGCACCTAATCTTTCGAGGTAGGCCGCCTCTTCGGGACGTCCCGTAACAGCCCAAACCTCGTATCCCCGCTTCGATAGTAAACTGATCGCCACACTACCGACACCACCTGAAGAACCCGTGACAACCACCGGGCCACCAGCAGGGGTCACTTCATGGCGTTCCAGCGCCAGTACACAAAGCATGGAGGTCAACCCTGCGGTGCCAATGCCCATCGCGGTACGTGTCGAAATATTTTCGGGCAACTTAACAACCCAGCCAGCAGGTACCCGTGCGCGCTGGGCATGACCGCCCCAATGACGTTCACCCATTCGACAGCCATTGACTGTGACCCGATCACCAACTGAGAGCCTCGAATCGTTGCTCTCCAGTACCGTTCCGGCTAAATCAACACCAGGAACTATTGGATACTCATTAACAATGCCCGCAGCACCGGTATACGCTAATCCATCTTTAAAATTAAGAGTCGAGTATTCAACGTTTATCGTAATATCGCCATCAGGCAGCTCATTCTGACCGATCATGCGCAGGTTGGCACTAACACCAGAAGCCGAAGCTTCCAATACAATTCCAATAAAGTCAGTGTGCAGTATCATACGATCTAAAGCTGCTTCAGACGTTCAAAGACATCAGCATAATCAACATCATGATCCGCAATTCTTCGGAACCAGGTTCGAGCTGAAGGCACATCACCACCGCGTTCATACAAATCGGCCAGCACATAAGCTTGCCGCAGATCGATTTCTCTTGGTTTACGTGACAGTTTGAAATCAGTTCGCAACAGGTCGGTTGCACTCGCTAAATCACCACGATCAGCCAGTGACCCGGCGTACACAATTAGGCCTTCACCTAGGGTATCCGCAGAGACGTGCGGTGATTGCAGCCTTGCCCACCAATCATCTACCTCATGCCACAAACGTAAGCCACGATAACAATCCATAATCACTGGTGCTTGAACCAGGCTGCCTCCGGTTTGGGCAACAAACACGAGCTCTTTCAAAGCCTCTTTCCAGAGGCCTAGCCGATACAGAGTTAAACCAAACAACTCTCGCAGAGCCACCGAAGAAGGCGCATCCACCACCAACGGCACCAGAATAGAACGGGCTTCACCGTAACGCTCATTGGCATAGGCCACGGCAGCCTCGCGCAAACGAGCTTCGGCACGCTGACCCCGAACCTCGCCCAACAGTTTGACTAGGTCAGCCACCGCAACATCAACATCCACCTGTACCGAAGCTTCATCTGATCGACGACGTGCCGTCCCTCGCCGGGATTTCGGATACTCTCGGTCGCTAATTGGGCCCTCATCGTGCCACTCTTCAGCTACCCACGCATCTGGAATACGCTCATCGGGCAGAGCAGTACCCGCATCACGAACATCTTCACTGAGCCTGAATGCACCCTTGCGCGCCAAAGCTCCCCAGGTTCTGGGGGGTTCAGCAGGCTCTTTAGCAGATCGTCGGTCGTCATTGGCCATACATATCATCCTAGCTACCGGCTGTAGTGAAATTTAAGCCGCAAAACGCAAACAGGGCTGCCGCAATGCGACAGCCCTGTTAATAAGAAATCCGGCGACGTCCTACTCTCCCAGGGGATCTATCCCCAAGTACCATCGGCGCTAGTGGGCTTAACTTCCGTGTTCGAAATGGGAACGGGTGTGACCCCACTGCTATGGTCACCGAAACCTGTTGGAAAGCAGTTATCTGCTCTCAAGAACTTCATAGCGAGCACGAACATCTCAAATACACATGAGTGTGTAAAATTCAAGCCCTCGGCCGATTAGTACCGGTCAGCTGAACACGTTACCGTGCTTACACTTCCGGCCTATCAACGTGGTGTTCTACCACAGGCCTTACCCGGTTAACCCGGTGAGGAACCTAATCTTGAAACGGGCTTCGCGCTTAGATGCTTTCAGCGCTTATCCTTTCCGCAGGTGGCAAACCAGCCATGCTCTTGGCAGAACAACTGGCACACCAGAGCTGCGTCCATCCCGGTCCTCTCGTACTAGGGACAGCCTTTCTCAAGTTCCTTACGGCTACAGAGGATAGGGACCGAACTGTCTCACGACGTTCTAAACCCAGCTCGCGTACCGCTTTAATGGGCGAACAGCCCAACCCTTGGGACCTGCTTCAGCCCCAGGATGCGATGAGCCGACATCGAGGTGCCAAACCTTCCCGTCGATATGGACTCTTGGGGAAGATGAGCCTGTTATCCCCGGGGTACCTTTTATCCGTTGAGCGACGGCGCTTCCACACGCAACCGTCGGATCACTATGTCCTGCTTTCGCACCTGCTCGACTTGTAGGTCTCGCAGTCAAGCTCCCTTGTGTCATTGCACTCGACGCCTGATTGCCAACCAGGCTGAGGGAACCTTTGAGCGCCTCCGTTACTCTTTAGGAGGCGACCGCCCCAGTCAAACTACCCACCTGACACTGTCCTCGATCCAGATTATGGGTCTGAGTTAGAATTCCGTCATACGCAGGGTGGTATTTCAAGGGTGGCTCCACACTGACTAGCGCCAATGCTTCCTAGCCTCCCACCTATCCTACACAACGTATAACAAAATCCAATATCAAGCTATAGTAAAGGTCCACGGGGTCTTACCGTCCTTCTGTAGCTAACGAGCATCTTTACTCGTACTTCAATTTCGCTGGGTCTGTGGTTGAGACAGTAGGAAAGTCGTTACGCCATTCGTGCAGGTCGGAACTTACCCGACAAGGAATTTCGCTACCTTAGGACCGTTATAGTTACGGCCGCCGTTTACTGGGGCTTAGGTTCAAAGCTTCGCTCCCCTATGGGAGCTAACCTTTCCCCGTAACCTTCCAGCACCGGGCAGGCGTCACAGCGTATACATCGTCTTTCGACTTCGCACGCTGCTGTGTTTTTAGTAAACAGTCGCTTTCCCCTGGTCTGTGCCACCTCTTCGAGCTCGGGGAGCAAGTCCCGTCACCCTAATGAGGTCATCCTTCTCCCGAAGTTACGGATGTATTTTGCCGAGTTCCTTAACCACAGTTCTCCCAATCGCCTTGGTATTCTCTACCTACCCACCTGAGTTGGTTTGGGGTACGGGCACCGTGAGAGCTCACTAGAGGCTTTTCTTGGCAGCGTGGGATTAATGACTTCACCATTCGGTTCGGTTCGTGTCTCAGACTTTATGGGGCCCGGATTTGCCTAGTCCCCGTCCTACACACTTACCCCAGGACAACCGTCGCCTGGGCTCATCTACCCTCCTGCGTCCCCTCATTGCTTTCCGCCTCGGAGTGGGTCGGTTCGTCGCACCCGTAGGTTTGACAGCCCCTTAGCAACTCCAACTTGGAATGGGCGCGCTCACAGTGGTACCGGAATATTTACCGGTTGTGCATCGACTATGCCTTTCGGCCTCGCCTTAGCTCCCGACTTACCCTGGGAGGATTAGCCTTCCCCAGGAACCCTTGGGTATTCGGCGGAGGGGTTTCTCACCCCTCTTTCGCTACTCATGCCAACATTCTCACTCGAACGCGCTCCACGCCGGTTTCCACCGTCGCTTCAGTGCACGCTCGACGCTCCGCTACCACCCGTCATAAGACGGATCCGCGGCTTCGGCTCTAGACTTGAGCCCCGTTACATTATCCGCGCAGGATTACTCGACCAGTGAGCTATTACGCACTCTTTCAAGGGTGGCTGCTTCTAAGCCAACCTCCTGGCTGTCTATGCGATCCCACCTCGTTTTACACTTAGTCTAGAATTAGGGGCCTTAGCCGGCGGTCTGGGCTGTTTCCCTCTCGACCATGAAGCTCATCCCCCATGGTCTCACTGCTGCGCTCTGGAGTCATGGTATTCGGAGTTTGGTTGGGGTCGGTAAGCTTGTAGGCCCCCTAACCCATCCAGTGCTCTACCTCCATGACTGAACACGCAACGCTGCACCTAAATGCATTTCGCGGAGAACCAGCTATCACCGAGTTTGCTTGGCCTTTCACCCCTATCCACAGGTCATCCCCTCAGTTTTCAACCTAAGTGGGTTCGGCCCTCCACGGGGTCTTACCCCCGCTTCAGCCTGCCCATGGATAGATCACTCGGCTTCGGGTCTACAGCATGCGACTAAACGCCCAGTTAAGACTCGCTTTCGCTCCGGCTTCCCATCACTGGTTAACCTTGCCACACACCGTAACTCGTTGGCTCATTCTTCAAAAGGCACGCCATCACGACCACCCGAAGGTGGCGACGCTTTGACTGCTTGTAAGCCAACGGTTTCAGGTACTATTTCACTCCCCTCCCGGGGTGCTTTTCACCTTTCCCTCACGGTACTAGTTCACTATCGGTCGTCTACGTATACTTAGCCTTACGAAGTGGTCTTCGCAGATTCACGCCGGATTTCACGGGTCCGGCGTTACTCGGGAACATCAATCGGAGATCAATAAGTTTCGTGTACGGGGCTATTACCCACTACGGCCTACCTTTCCAGATAGTTCCACTACTTATTAATTTTGTAACTCCGTGATAGCTCTGGTGCGCTATCTATTGAGTCCCACAACCCCACAATGGCAAGGCCACCAGGCTTTAACACCACTGCGGTTTAGGCTGATCCCGTTTCGCTCGCCGCTACTTAGGGAGTCGCTGTTGCTTTACTTTCCTCGGGTTAATGAGATGTTTCAGTTCACCCAGTTCCCTCTACCGGCCCTATATATTCAGACCGGAGTGACACTCCATGACGAGTGCCGGGTTTCCCCATTCGGACATCCACGGATCGAAGCTTGGTAGACAGCTCCCCGTGGCTTTTCGCAGCCACCCACGTCCTTCATCGGTAGTAGACGCCAAGGCATCCACCGTTGGCTCTTTGTAGCTTGAATAAATAAATAAATTACAAAGATGCTCGTGCTCGCTATGCAATTCTCAAGAAACAGACAACACTCACAAAAGTGTTCCTGGGCGCACAAAGACCCCGTCAGAGACGGGGACTAGGGCACTCCCTCAAAGCGGAATAGAAGATGACAGAACCAGCTGCCCATAACCAAGAGATCGAAACCTACGATTAGTTATAAACGAGCTAGGACTTAGTAGCTAATGCATCAACTGGGAGTCCTAATGTGGGTGCACACCTAATTGATGTGACCACTTAGGAATAATCTCCTTAGAAAGGAGGTGATCCAGCCGCACCTTCCGGTACGGCTACCTTGTTACGACTTCACCCCAATCACCAACCCCACCTTCGACAGCTCCCTCCCTTGCGGGTTGGGCCACTGGCTTCGGGTGTTGCCGACTTTCGTGGTGTGACGGGCGGTGTGTACAAGGCCCGGGAACGTATTCACCCCGGCAATGCTGATCCGGGATTACTAGCGACTCCAACTTCATGGAGTCGAGTTGCAGACTCCAATCCGAACTGAGACTGGCTTTGTGGGATTCGCTTGACCTCGCGGTTTCGCAGCCCGTTGTACCAGCCATTGTAGCATGTTTGCAGCCCTAGACATAAGGGGCATGATGACTTGACGTCGTCCCCACCTTCCTCCGAGTTGACCCCGGCAGTCTCCTACGAGTCCCCGGCATTATCCGCTGGCAACATAGGACAAGGGTTGCGCTCGTTGCGGGACTTAACCCAACATCTCACGACACGAGCTTTCGACAGCCATGCACCACCTGTGTAGAGCCCAAAAGGACACCGTATCTCTACGGCTTTTCTCTACATGTCAAGCCTAGGTAAGGTTCTTCGCGTTGCCTCGAATTAAGCAACATGCTCCGCCGCTTGTGCGGGCCCCCGTCAATTCCTTTGAGTTTTAGCCTTGCGGCCGTACTCCCCAGGCGGGGCACTTAATGCGTTAGCTACGGCACGGAACCCGTTGATAAGGTCCCACACCTAGTGCCCAACGTTTACGGCGTGGACTACCAGGGTATCTAATCCTGTTTGCTACCCACGCTTTCGCTCCTCAGCGTCAGTTCCAGCCCAGAGCGCCGCCTTCGCCGCTGGTGTTCCTCCTGATATCTGCGCATTTCACCGCTACACCAGGAATTCCACGCTCCCCTACTGGACTCTAGCTACAGCAGTATCAGGTGCAATCTCAGGGTTGAGCCCTTAGTTTTCACACCTGACTTACCGAGCCGCCTACGAGCTCTTTACGCCCAATAAATCCGGACAACGCTTGCCCCCTACGTGTTACCGCGGCTGCTGGCACGTAGTTGGCCGGGGCTTCTTCTGTAGGTACCGTCAATTTCGTCCCTACTGAAAGGGGTTTACAACCCGAGAGCCTTCATCCCCCACGCGGCGTTGCTGCGTCAGGCTTTCGCCCATTGCGCAAGATTCCCTACTGCTGCCTCCCGTAGGAGTCTGGGCCGTGTCTCAGTCCCAGTGTGGCTGATCGTCCTCTCAGACCAGCTACCCGTCGATGCCTTGGTAAGCCGTTACCTTACCAACTAGCTGATAGGCCGCGAGACCCTCCCGAAGCGAAAAACTTTGCCCAAAAGATCATGCGAACTTTTGGGATCATCCGGTATTAGCACGAGTTTCCTCGAGTTATTCCAGACTTCGGGGCAGGTTCCTCACGTGTTACTCACCCGTTCGCCGCTAGGTCTTCCCCAGTGTTGCCACTGGTTGGACCTCGCTCGACTTGCATGTATTAGGCACGCCGCCAGCGTTCGTCCTGAGCCAGGATCAAACTCTCCGTCGAAATCTTCTAGCGAGTTACCGAAGTAACCGCCAAGATCATGGAGAGCCGGCTTCGGAGGGGCTTCCTCGTCGACCGACTGGCACCAGAACAGACAGTGTTGTCCGTCTTAGTGCATTAAATAAATAAGTGTCGCTTTGCCGAAGCAATTGCGAGCACTCGCACTAGCTTTTTCATCCTCTATTCCGTTTTCAAGAAGCGCCGCAGTTAAATTCTGCTGCCGTTGGACTCGGGATTACCCGGCCGTCCAAGTTGCCCACTGGGTGGTTTCTAGAGTGAAACCGTTCCGTTGGGGCGAGTTTTAAAGCTACTAGCACTTCCCATTTCGAGTCAAATTCGACCCGGTTTGTTGTGCTTGCCCGTTTGGGGCGAAACATCAATGTAACAGCTTCACCAGGGTGTACCAACTCGAAACCAGAAGTTTCTTGAACGAGCACGACTTACGCCTTTAATCATATGGATTTAGGCGTCGGAATTGTGACTCTCAATCAGATGGTAGGTTCGCTTCCCACGGCGGAACAGCAAGAAGCGTTCGTGCAAAAGACTATCGGAATTCACGAGTGTGTCAAGAGACACAACAGAATCATTCAGGTAAATGCCGCCCTGTGAAATTAGATTGCGTGCTTCACCCTTGGACTTGGTTAAGCCGATTTCAGTCACCAAATCGACAACCGGCACGCCCGCGGTAAAACGCTGAGCTTGCACGAGCGAGGAAGGAATTTCATTCCGCAAGGCGGCCAACGCGGCTTGGGAAACGGTGGCGGCAGAGGTCGATCCAAATAAGACTTCCGAAGCACCAACAGCGGCCTCAGCTGCTTCAGTACCATGCACCAAGGCCGTCAACTCATAGGCCAAGCGGCGTTGACCTACCCGTTCTTGCGGATTGGCGGCGTGAAGGGCGGCCACCTCTTCTACCTCGGCTAAGGGAAGAAAAGTGAGCTGTGCCAACAAGGTTCGAATATCGGCGTCGTCGGCTTGCATCCAAATTTGGTAGAAACCATAAGGAGATAACCGGTGAGCACCTAGCCACATTTGGTCGCCAGCCATCGACTTCCCATACTTTGTGCCGTCGGCTCGCGTTAGCAAAGGCCACGTTAAGCCATGCACGCTTTGGCCTAAACGCCGCCGCACCAGATCGACACCGAGAGCAATGTTGCCCCATTGGTCAGACCCGCCGATCTGCATCTCACAACCTTCAAGTTCAGCCAAGTTCACATAGTCGTTGGCCTGGAGCAGCATGTAGCTGAACTCGGTGTACGAGATTCCCTGTTCGCTCGCGATGCGATTCTTCACCGACTCTTTGGCGAGCATTTGATTGACCGTGACGTATTTACCCACATCCCGTAAAAAATCGATGACAGAAGTAGCCACCGTCCAGGAACGGTTGTCAACTAACCGGGCAGCGTTAGGCAGATCTTCATTGAAATCGAGGAACTGACGAAGCTGAGGCACAATACCTTCCAAGTTTTTGGCCAAGGTAGCGTCATCCAACAAGTTCCGTTCTTCTGAACGGCCACCAGGATCGCCAATCATTCCCGTAGCACCACCTGCCAACACAATGGGACGATGCCCAGCCAGCTGAAAGCGGCGCATAACCAAAAGACCAATTAAGTTGCCCACATGCAGGCTGTCAGCTGAAGGATCGCAACCGTAATAGACTGTGATAGGGCCTTCTGCTAAGCGTGAGCGCAGCTCGGCAAGATCCGTAGAATCCTGAATTAGGCCACGAGCAATTAGGTCATCAAGAATGTTACTGGTTGACTCTGACACAACTTTATGGTGACCAACAAAGACGCAGAAGCGCAACTAGAACCGGGTGATACTTCAACTATGTGCCTCACGGCACCAGCCAAAATCGCCCACAAAAGAGGGGTCGACCGCCCGGACATTCGACCCTCCAAACGGCACAATATCTATATGAAGCGCTTTCTAGTCGCGTTTTTTGCACTGGCCATGGTGGCCACGGCCTGTAGCTATACGCCTGTCACTATTGTGCCCGAGCTACCTGAGAACGCTCAGTCTTCGGCCATCTACGCGTCCGACGGCACCCTCTTAACGGTGCTGCACGGCGAAGAGAACCGCATCAATGTCACCTTTGAACAGTTGCCCGACCATTTGGTAGAGGCAGTGGTGTCCATTGAAGACGCCCGATTTTGGCAGCACAACGGTATCGACCTAATCGGACTCCTTCGCGCCGCGCGAAGCAATGTGAGCGCCGGTGGCGTGGCCCAGGGTGGTTCGACCTTGACCCAACAAGCGATTGGCGTGCTGTTATTAGAACAAGGCCGCAGCTTAGATTCCAAGATCGAAGAAGCATCTCTATCGCTGCAGCTAGAGCGAACTCTGACCAAAGAGAAAATTCTTGAGCTGTACTTAAACGCTATCTACTTCGGAAAAGGCGCCTACGGCGTTGAGGCAGCCGCCCAAACCTATTTTGGAAAATCGGTAGAAGAAGTAACCCTGGCTGAAGCTGCTCTGATCGCGGGACTAATCAAATTCCCCAATGCCGCTAACCCCATCGACTGGCCCAACCGAGCTCTTGACCGGCGTGACATCGTTCTTGAGGGCATGTACCGCCAAGAACTCATTAGTGAAACCGAACTCGATGAAGCGTTGGCAGAACCGCTACATATTGCTGAACGAATTTCGGTAGAAGCTGTTCGTTACCCAGCGGCGCACTTTGTAGAAGAAGTGCGCAATTGGTTCCTAGCGAACCCCGAGTTTGGGGAAACCCGCCAAGCCCGGGCCCATATGCTCTATGGAGGCGGCCTAAGAATTTTCACCACCGTTGACCTGTCGCTGCAAGCCAAAGCAGAAGCCGCTCGCGACCAGATTTTGCCGAACGGCGAGACTGACCCTGAAGTTGGAATTGTGGCCATGGAACCTAACAGCGGAGCCGTACGCGCCATGGTGGGTGGACGCGACTTCTTCGGCGAAACCCGTTCCGCCAAGTACAACCTGGCCATGAGCTCAGGCCGCCCTGGTGGCTCTACCTTTAAACCCTTCGTCTTGGCCACGGCGCTAAGCCAAGGAATGCCTCTGGACACGGTCTATCCGGCACCCTCCACACGCTCATTTGAGATGGGTGAAGGTCAAGATGACTGGGTGGTTACCGGCGGCGGGCAAGGTTCGGCCAACCTGCGGCGCATGACCACCTCGTCAATAAACACTGCCTATGCAGCTCTAATGATCGACGTGGGTCCATCAAATGCCATCTCAATGGCGCACCGGTTGGGAATCAACACCCATATGAACCCGGTTCCAGCCGCGGTATTGGGCTCGGAGAACGTGACGGTCCTTGATATGGCCACCGCCTACTCAACCTTCGCCAACTCGGGTTTATTGGTACCCCCAACCTTCGTCGAGCGCATCGAACGCGCCGATGGCACCTTGTTATGGCAACATGCCCACAGCCAAAGCAGGGTTCTCAGCCCCGATGTGGCCGACACGATCACCAACATTTTGATTGACGCCGTCAGCTTTGGAACGGGTACCTCCGCTCGTCTTCCCGGTCGTCCAGCCGCTGGCAAAACGGGTACCGGGGTCAAGTATAGAGACGCCTGGTTCGTGGGATACACCCCGCAGCTTGCGACCGCAGTTTGGGTGGGTTTCCCCGATGCTCAAATCCCAATGACCTACCCCAATACCCCCATCTCGGTTTTCGGTGGCACCTATCCAGCTCGTATTTGGCAGGCCTTCATGGCCCCGGCGCATGAAGACCTTCCGGTTCTCAGCATGCATCCGATGCCTAAAACGATTCGCCGACTGCCCGGCGACTAGCAGTGCCCGGTAGCCTGCAATTGGTCCCCTGAAACCTCCGGAGCTTCATTGTCTAGAACCCACCACGCCACGCCAGTACCAATTGATGATGAAGAACCGCCCCGCAAGGTAACCGTGGGCAAGGTTATAGCGGTGGTGGCATTTTTGGCCATGGCGGTTTTTTGGGCCTGGGCTTTCAACTACCAGCTCACCAATCAAGGCGAAAAAGACATGTTAGATCGTCTTGACGATCTAGCCTGGACGCCAGCCGCCGACGACATTTGTCAACTGGCTCATGATGATATTGCGCAGCTAACACCAGCTCATGAAGCCAAAGATGCCGACGAACGTGCCGACACGATCGAGGTTGCTACGGCCAGAGTTGAGCAGATGCTGGTGCAATTAGAACAAATCGCGCCCACTGGCGATTCGCGTGACGCTCGTATCACCCGATTGTGGATTGCTGACTACCGTGTATTCCTCGCCGACCGTTTGGCTTATGCCGATGCCATTCGCGACGACCCCCAAGCACGCTTCGTAGTCACCGAGAAATACGGTAGCCACATCACCAAGCCCATCGACCGTTTCGCCCGGGTTAACGAGATGGAAGCCTGCATGAGCCCAGGCGACGTCTAGGCATTTAACCGTTAGCCATCTCCTCAGGCCCTATAAGCGAGCGAGGCTTAGCCGAGCCGGTGAAAGGCGGCTGTCGCACTCTCTACTAGCCGCAATGTGCCTTCATCAAGGGCCCACCTGGGGTTAGCAATATCGGCTAGATCAACCCAAGCTAGGCCATGCGACTCGTGATTGCCGACGGCAACCGCCTCGGGTGGTGCCACCACTAAGAACCGAACATCTAAATGGTTGTGACCAGGTTCTTTGGCGGTTTCTACCCAGTGGATATCAAGATCAATGGGTCGGGGGTAGACCTTAAGATCGGCGATGCCGGTTTCTTCAGTGGCCTCACGCCAAGCCACACGAGCCAGGTTGGCATCACCATCAGCATGTCCACCAGGTTGTAGCCAGCGCCGAAGTTTTTTATGAGCCATGAGCAATGTTCGTGCACCCATGGCGTCGAACACCACGGCCGAGCCGGTGAGATGACCTGTTTCACAGGTACGCCACAACGCATTGGAATGGGAGTCAACGAAAGCCAAGATTTGTGCTTGCACAGCAAACTGTTCGGCTGACATTGCTTGATAATCGGACACCAAACGACGGGCATCGGCTAAATGTGTTTTGGCGGCTAAGCCGGGGTGATCTCCATCAAATAACAATGATAAACCTTCGCGAAAGTGGCCTAATTTAATGACCCGAATTGAATCTTGTTGACTGTTATCGGCGTGAAACGTGGGGATCAGTTTCGATATAAAACCGCCACGGTAAATCGGCACCAGCCGAGAGCCCAATTCGGGTTGAAACCATCGGTGGATCTCGCAGCACAAAACCGTCGTCGGCGAGAAACAGCCGCTGGTCGCCACCCACCACATCGGCGCCGTTAAAAGCACGGTCGATACCAAGAGCCTGGCAAAGTTTGGCGGGACCGTTACAAAGATCAATATCGCGCTTGGCTTTGGGGCGGGCCGCTCGCATTTCGGGTAATCCTTGCATGGGTGCCAAAGCACGCAGTAGGACAGCTTGTGCTTCGCCAACCTCGCCACCCACGACGTTGGCACAAAAATGCATGCCATAGGTGAAATACACGTACAGATGGCCCGCCGACCCAAACATGACCTCGGTACGGGGTGTCATACCACGATAAGCGTGACTGCCCGGATCGTGTCGGCCAGCGTAGGCTTCCACCTCCACAATTCGACCAGCGCGCTCGCCCACCACGAACACCTTGCCCAACAAGAAGGGCGCTATTTCTAGGGCCGGACGAGCCAGGCTTTCACGAGACAGTATTTCTAGATCAGCCACGCCATCTTCCTAGGCAAAGACTTGGTTAAGCCGCTGTCGATCGAGTTCCAAACGCTCTCGTAAGCGGACCTTTTGAGCCACGACAGGTTGAGGCCCTCCCCCACCGCGGGTCGTGCGACGTTTAGCGGCGCTGCCTGGTTCTAGAAGTTGCGTAGCCTCGGACCCAAGAAGTGGGTGATCCGCCACCAACTCGGCCAGGTCACGGCCGTGATCAAGGCTCTCTCGCACTAAGGCACCCACCACGGCATGTGCCTCACGAAATGGAATGCCACCAACCACGAGAAACTCAGCGAGATCGGTTGCCGCTGTAGTGGGAGCATCGGCCGATTGGGCCATCTTCTGATGATTAAAAGTAACCGTTGACAACAAACCGCTCATGGCGCCCAGACCCAAGAGCACCTGGTCGACGCTGTCAAAGAGCGGTTCTTTGTCTTCCTGGAGGTCACGGTTGTAGGCCAATGGCAAGCTCTTCAAAGTGGCTAGAAAGCCGGTCAGATTTCCGATGAGACGTCCTGATTTACCCCGTGCCAACTCGGCAATATCGGGGTTTTTCTTTTGAGGCAGCATGGAGGAGCCAGTGGAGTAAGCATCGTCGAGTCGACAGAAACCAAACTCTTCACTCGACCACAACACAATTTCTTCGCCAATGCGAGACAGGTGAAGTCCAACGAGGGTCAGATCGAAAAGTGTTTCGGCCACAAAATCGCGGTCGCTAACGGCATCGAGCGAATTATCAAAGACCCGGGCAAAACCCATATCAGAAGCTACGGTTTCAGGATCGAGTGGTAACGAGGAACCAGCCAACGCCCCAGCCCCAAGCGGCGACACATCAAGGCGCTGGTAGGTATCGACCAGACGATCAAAATCACGGGCCAAAGTCCAAGCGTGCGCCATCAGATGATGGGCCAAAAGTACGGGTTGGGCCCGTTGTAAATGTGTGTAGCCAGGCAGGTACGCGTCACCAGCCTTTTGAGCTTGGCCAAAGAGAACGTCTTGCAAATCGAGAATTCGGGAGGCCACTAGACCCAAAGCTCGCTTGGTAAAAAGCCGTAGGTCGGTGGCAACTTGATCATTGCGGCTGCGGCCGGTGTGAAGCTTCCCTCCCACCGGCCCCGCAATTTCAGTCACCCGTCGTTCGATAGCGGTGTGAATGTCTTCATCGGCATCAACAAAAACGAAAGTACCCAGCCGCAACTCATCTTCGGTGGCGGCTAACGCCTCTAGGATGGCGCTGACCTCGTCTTCGTCCAGTAGCTTCGAGCGGCCCAACCCTCGCACGTGAGCCCTGCTTCCCGCGATGTCATCGGGAAATAACCGTTGGTCGTACGGCAAGCTAACCGTGTACGCCATTAGCTCCTCAGCGGGACCGGCCTCGAAGCGGCCGTGCCAAAGAGTGCTCATTGGCCCGACTCCAAACCTAAGACACCCAGATCATCGTCGCCGCCACCCAGAACACCGGTTTTGCTGTACAGGCCGAGCTTACGACGAGAGTCTTCAATATCAAGGTTGCGCATGGTGAGCTGGCCAATCCGGTCCAACGGACTGAACACACTTTCCGAGCGTTCCATGGAAAGCCGCTCACCGGAGTAGGAAAGATTGGGTCCTTCAGTGTTCAAAATCGAGTAATCATCACCACGACGAAGTCGTAACGTAACCTCGCCGGTGATGGTGGAACCCACCCACCGCTGAAGTGGTTCTCGAAGCATGAGCGACTGCGGATCGAACCAGCGCCCTTCATACATAAGCCGACCCAAACGACGCCCCATAGTGCGGTAATTATCAATTGTGTCTTCGTTGTGAATCGCACTGACCAGGCGTTCATAGGCAATGTGAAACAGCGCCATAGCTGGGGCTTCATAGATGCCACGACTCTTGGCTTCAATGATGCGGTTCTCAATCTGATCGCTCATACCCAAGCCATGACGGCCACCAATGGTGTTGGCCTCCATAACTAGAGCCACCCGATCCTCGAATTCAACCCCGTTGATAGCCACCGGCCAACCTTCGTGAAAGCGAATCGAAACATCTTCAGCATCAATGGTTATGGTCTGATCCCAATGGGCAACGCCCATGATTGGCGCCACAATTTCCATGCCAGTATCAAGTGATTCCAAGTCTTTGGCTTCGTGGGTCGCACCCCAAATGTTGGCGTCAGTGGAATACGCTTTTTCTTCGGAATCGCGGTATTCAAACGAGCGCTCGGCCAACCATTGTGAAAGCTCGGCACGCCCGCCAAGCTCATTCACAAACGCGGCATCAAGCCACGGCTTGTAGATTCTTAAATTAGCGTTTACTAAGAGCCCATAACGGTAGAACCTCTCGATGTCGTTGCCCTTATAGGTGGAGCCGTCACCCCAAACCTCAACCCCATCCTCCTGCATGGCCCGAACCAGCAAAGTTCCAGTTACGGCACGCCCAATGGGAGTGGTGTTGAAATACGTTCTACCAGCGGTTGCGATATGAAAAGCCCCGCATTGCAAGGCCACCAAACCCTCATGCACTAGCTCTTCACGACAATCGATAAGCCGTGCCACTTTGGCGCCATATTCAAGGGCACGTTGCGGCACGCTAGCTAGATCAGGCTCATCGTATTGGCCTAAATCGGCGGTGTAGGCATAGGGCACGGCACCTTTTTCGCGCATCCAAGCCACAGCTGCCGAGGTGTCAAGACCACCAGAGAACGCAATGCCCACGTTTTCGCCAACGGGAAGAGAAGTTAAGACTCGAGCATCTGACCGATCGGTCACGATACATCCTTTCAGGGGGTATTCAGACCAGCGAGGTCGTAGAGAACATCGAACAAACCTGGGCCACCCAGCTCTTCAGACGCCACGCATAACACAGTGTCATCACCAGCCACCGTGCCAATCAAGCCAGCCAGTGAAGAACGATCTAGCGCCGAGGCTACGACATGGGCCGAACCGGGAGGAGTGGTGAGCACAACGAGATTCAACGACGATTGGATTTCAACCACCCAATCGGAGAGCACACGCCGCAGATGATCCTGCGGCGGGGCCGGATCGACTGCCCGATGAGGAATGGCATAAGCCGCACTAGCGCCTCCAACACGGACCTTGATCACGCCCAGTTCTTCCAGATCACGAGAAATAGTGGCCCTAGTGATCGCAACGCCGTCGTCAGCTAAAAGCTCGACTAGCTGCTCTTGGCTTGAAACCGTGTTTGATTCCAAGAGACGAGCAATCCGATGTTGGCGCTGCGTTTTAGAAAGGCCTTTGACGCCTGACATGGCCTAAGCGCCTTTCTGCTGCGACATTAACCACCACAGTAATCCTCGGGCAGCATGCATCCGATTTTCAGCCTGTGCCCATACTTTTGAACGCTCACCTTCAAGTACCGCTTCAGACACCTCTTCGCCGCGGTGCGCGGGCAGGCAGTGCAAGAATATGGAGTTCGCAGCGCTATGTTCGAGCAATGTTTCTGTGATCGTGAAATTGCTGAACGCCGCTAAACGTGCGGCACGTTCCACTTCTTGACCCATGGAGGTCCAGACATCGGTGTAGATAACGTGAGCTCCGACAACCGCCTCTGCCGGCGAGGTGGTTTGGGTGAAGCGGCCATGCTTTGATATGTATTCAGCATCAGAATCGCTGAAGCTATAGTCCTCGGGGGCAGCAATTGTGAAGGTGCCACCGGTCATTAGGGTGGCAATGGCCAACGAACGCGCCACATTATTGGCATCACCGATATAGGCCACCGAAACGTCTAGGGCACCGAAGTGGTCTTCGATGGTGAGAAGATCGGCTAAGGCCTGCATGGGATGGGCGGCATCAGACAACAAGTTCACAATGGGCAGCTGGTTTACAGCCACCATGCGCTCAAGGTGCTGGTGATTGAAGACTCGGGCCCCGATAAAGGCGTGATACCCAGCCAAGGTACGAGTCACGTCTTCAACTGATTCCCGCGTGTCTAGGCCCACCTCATCGGCCATAACCGATATCGGGTGACCGCCTAGAGCCACTGTGGCCATCTCCATTGAATTGCGGGTACGAAGTGATGGCTTCTCAAAGAGTAACGCTCCACCCTGACCGGCTAACACCGGGGCCGGATGGGTTTCTTTCGCTAGCCGCAACACTTCCCACAGCTCTTCAGTCGAAAGATCGTCGATTTCTAAAAAGTGTCTCATCCAATTACCTGGCCTAGAACGTTTACTGCGGTGTGAATTTCCTCGTCAGTGACTAAGAGCGATGGGGCCAAACGAATGGTGGTTGGCGTAACAGCATTCACTACCAGGCCAGCCTCTAGCGCTTGGGCCGCCACAATTTTGGCGTCGATGTCGCCTTCAAGCTCAAGACCTAGCAGCAGGCCAGCACCCCGCACCGAGACAACCCCCGGCAAAGCAAGTGCTTGCTCACTGAGTAAAGCGCCAGCGCGTTTAGCCCGAACGGGTACATTTTCGGCTTCCATCACTGCCAGTACTGCCCGAGCCGCCGCCATAGCCAACGGTTGACCGCCATAAGTGGTGCCGTGGTCACCCGGTTCGAACGCCTGAGCAACGTCGCGGCGTGCCCAGGCGGCACCCACGGGCATACCGTTGCCTAAAGCCTTGGCCACGCTCACAATGTCGGGTTTAACCCCGCTTGCTTGGTGCCCGAACCACTCGCCGGTGCGCCCCAGGCCGGTTTGTACCTCGTCGAATATCAATAGCACGCCACGCTCATCACAAATTCGACGCACACCTTGTAAATATTCGGACGAAGCAGGGTTCACTCCGCCCTCACCTTGAATTGGTTCCAGTAAAACCGCAGCCACACTTGGATCAATAGCAGCATCGAGCGCCTCTAAATCGTCCCAAGCCACATGACGGAAGCCATCTGGCAGCGGAGTAAACCCCTCCCATTTGGCTGGTTGGCCAGTGGCATGCAAAGTAGCCAAGGTACGGCCGTGGAAAGATCCATAGGCGCTAACAATCTGGTAACGACCATGTCCGCCCCACTTGCGGGCTAGCTTGATAGCCGCTTCGTTCGCTTCGGCGCCAGAGTTCGTGAAAAACACTTGTCCGTCACCGCCCAAGAGCCGGTCGAGCGTGACGGCAACCTGGGGGCCAACTTCGGTGCCAAATAGGTTGGAGACATGCAAAAGCGTATTGGCTTGCTGACTGATGGCTTCGGCCACCGCCGGATGAGCGTGGCCAAGCGAGGTAACGGCCAAACCAGATAGGAAGTCGAGATACTTCTTGCCGTTACGGTCCCACAACCACGAACCTTCACCCCGCACAAACATGACAGAGGGTGCACCATAGGTGGGCATAAAAGGACAACTCGTGAGATCGGTATTGCCCATAGCCTGGGCATGGGTTTGGGCCGCGAGGTTGCTTTGGCTCATTTTGGGGCCTCCTTGGTGACCATGGTGCCGATCCCATGGTTAGTGAAAATTTCGATCAGCAATACGTGGGGAATCCGGCCATCGACCATGTGGGCTGAGCGAACGCCTGCTTCGGCAGCATCAATACATGCCGCCACCTTGGGAATCATGCCGCCGGTGACGACTTTTGATTCGACCAGTGCTGCCAAGTCAGCCGAGCTGATGCGCCTGATGAGCGAACTGTCGTCCTCGACGTTAGAACGCAAGCCTTCAATATCAGTAAGGTAAACAACTTTTTCGGCGTCGAGCGACACGGCAATGGCACCAGCGACGGTGTCGGCATTGATGTTATAGGCCTGGCCCGAGTCATCGGCACCGATGGTTGAGACAACCGGTACTAAACCCTCAGCTAAGAGTCGCAGCAAAATGGTGGGGTTTACACCCACCACATCGCCTACAAAACCAAGCTCGGGGCTTCGCGCCCCAGCAGTAATCAATCCGGCGTCTTCACCTGAAACTCCTACCGCAATAGGGCCATAAACGTTCATCGACGACACTATGTCGCGGCTAATTTTACCGACCAACACCATCCGAGCAATGTCGAGAGTTTCAGCGTCAGTCACACGCAAACCATCACGGAACTCGGGCTCTTTGCCTAGTCGGTTCATGAGGGCACCAATCTGGGGGCCACCTCCATGGACCACGACTGGTTTGATACCCACCGAATGCATTAGCACGATATCTTGGGCGAACGACCGCGATAGCGCCTCGTCGCCCATAGCATTGCCACCGAATTTCACCACCACGACTTTGTCGCGAAATTCCTGAATCCATGGCAGTGCTTCGAGCAGGATTTCGGCTTTAATGTCGGGGCTGATGGCGTTTTGAGTCATGAGGTACCCATGTTCTCGTCGATGTAGGCGTGCGTAAGATCGTTGGTCAAAATGGTTGCCGAGCCTTGGCCAAGCCCCAGGTCAGCCACAATTTCTAGGTGGCGTTCTGCCATATGTGACCGTACCTTTTCTTCGTCATGCACAATTGAAACACCCCCGGAGGCAACCAACGTTCCGCCATAGGTGATGGTGAGCTGATTCGGGTCAAATTCAACACCACTTGAACCCAACTCTGAAGCGATCCGACCCCAATACGGGTCTTGGCCGTACCAAGAGCACTTAACCAATTGGCTTTCAGCCACCTGCCGGGCGGCCACCGCCGCCTCCTCGTTGTTAGCAGCACCGGTTACCCAAAGTCGTACCACCTTGGTGGCGCCCTCAGCATCACCAGCCATCTGACCCGCCAGATCAGCACAAACCTTAGCGACGGCCTCATGCAGGGCCTTGTAGTCAACGCGACCGGCACGACCACTTGCCATCAAGATTACGGTGTCGTTGGTTGAAGTGGCACCGTCGACGCTAAGGGCGTTGAAAGAAACTGGAAGAGCTGCTACCAGGGCCGCTTTTAGTTCGTCGGGGCTTGCTTCGGCATCGGTGGTTAACACCGCCAACATGGTGGCCATATTGGGGGCCAACATGGCGGCACCTTTAGCCATACCTCCCACCACAAATCCGGTGCTTTCGACGACCGATGTTTTGGGATGGGTATCGGTGGTCATGATGGCCGTGGCAGCATCGCTGGCGGAGAGATCGGTGGCACCTAATGATTGGGTCAGGTTCGGAATGCCTGCCTCTATTACTTCGATTGGCAGTGGAATACTGATGAGTCCGGTGGAGCAGACCAGTACCTGTTCAGGTGGAATTGATAGTTGTCGAGCCACCCCATCACACATGCGTTTGGCATGGTCGAGACCAGCTTGACCTGTCGCAGCATTGGCATTGCCACTATTTATTATCACAGAGGTGGCCATACCCCCGGTCGTTTCTAAGTGCTTTCGGCTGGTAACCACCGGGGCCGCCGTCATCTTGTTTTGGGTGAATACAGCAGCGGTGGGCACCGGTTGGTGGTCATCGGTGGCAACTAGCGCTAGATCTTTTTCACCGCCAGCTTTAATGCCAACAGCAGCCCCAGCGGCCATAAAGCCCCGAGCAGCGGTCACACTCATTTGCGATCTCCTAAATGAAATTGGCTCGAAAAGTAGGCTTACGGATTAAGGCCAACTCGTGGCAGCCCTAAGGTCTCTTCGTAATTATTGAGAATGTTGGCGCATTGGATGGCTTGACCAGAAGCGCCTTTTACCAGGTTGTCAATGGCGGTAATGACCATTAACCAGCCAGTTCGAGGATCGATACGGGCGGTGATATGCGCCGTGTTGGCCCCTAAAGTTGCCTTGGTGGAAGGTGAATTTGGGGAAACAACCACAAATGGTTCATCGGCATAGAACTCTTGGAGGAGCTCTAGCGCATCGGCCGAAGTTGCTAGTCCACCGGTTGGCCTCGCGTAACAAGTAGCCAAAATTCCACGGTTCATCGGCGCCAGATGTGGCGTGAAGAGAACCGTTGCGCCGAGCACCAAATCGATTTCGGCGGTGTGGCGATGGTCTAAGAGTCCATAAGCGTTGAAGTTTTCATCAACAGCACAAAACGTAGTGTTTGGCTTTGGTGGCCGACCGGCGCCCGAAACACCCGAGACGGCATCCACAATGATGCCGTTTAATTCAATTGCCCCGGCACGAGCAAAAGGTGCCAAACCCAAATTGGCCGACGTTGGGTAACACCCTGGCACCGCAACGTTTTGGGCACCGGTAATTGAGTCTCGAAATAGTTCTGGCAGGCCATACACGAAACGATCGAGCAGCTGCGGCACTTTATGGGCTTCACCGTACCAACGCTCATACAGCTCAGCCTCGGGCAGACGAAAGTCGGCAGAGAGATCCAAAACTTGGATGTTTCGATCTAACAGGCTGGGCACAATACTTTGCGAAGCTCCGTGTGGCAGACCTAAAAACACCAGGTCAACTTGGTCGAGGAGACGCTGATCCCAACCTTCGAACACGAGGGACGGATAAGCAGCTGCCAGTGACGGGTACAAGCTTGCCACCGCGTTACCAGCCTGGCTGTCACCGGTGGCAAAGGCCACTTCAAAGCCCGGATGCGTGGCCAACAACCTCAATAGCTCGGCACCGGTATAACCCGACGCACCGATAATACCTACTCTCTTCACAAGCTTGAGCATACACTGTGCATCGCGATGCACAATGTATTAGCTTCGTAAAGTTGCTGGAAGTTGGTGCTCTACAGCGCGGATTATACGTGTGCGCAGCTCGGTAATCTCCGCCTCTCCCAAGGTATGATCGGCGGCTTGAAAACGTAGTCGATACGCCAGTGAACGACGACCGGTTGGAACTGACCCGCCACGAAAGACATCAAAAAGTTCCAGAGAAACTAACAGCTCACCAGCGCTACGGCGCAGAATCGCCTCTAGCGCTGAGGCCGGTGTGTCGTCATCAAGCTCAAAGGCCAAATCGAGGTCGCTGGAAGGATATAAACGGACCGGTAAATATTGCTGAGTGGCCAAACGTCGTGCCAGCAATTGATCTAGGTCAACATCGGCGTAAGCTACCCGACCTGGAACTTCATAATGTCGCAGCACGTCGGGGTCGACCTCACCAATCATCCCAATTACCTGGTCTTGAACCACTATTTGGGCGCTGCGGGTTGGGTGGAGTCCAGGGACTGAAGCTGACTCTAGCGAAAAAGCAATACCCAAGTGTGAGGCTAAGCCGCGCCAAATCTTCACCACACTAGGAGCTTCTTGTGCCCCCATAGCCATGGCCAAACGTTCTGTCTCGAGGGGTAGTTCGGCGTTGCGATTAGTGGGCCGATTGAACACGTGACCAATCTCAAATACCGCAATGTCGCCACGGCGGTGAGACGCGTTGTAGGACAAAACCTTGGCTAAGCCAGGCAATAGAGACGTTCGCATTACCGATTCTTCGGCTACCAGGGGGTTCGCAACCATGATCGGCTCGTCGCTGAGTTTCGCTGCTTCCAGGTCTCCGGGGGCGAGAAACGGTATCGGCATGACTTCGCTGAACCCCAAACCGACCATCGCATTTCGAACCAGACGCACGTCTCTTTGACGCTTGGTCAGGCCACCATTGATCGGAGAGCGTGGCACGGTACGTTCAATCTTTGAATAGCCATACATCCGTGCAATCTCTTCGACTACATCGATCTCACTGGAAGAATCAGGCCTCCAGCTTGGAATCTGTACCGAAAGGCGCTCACCATCAAGCGCTTCGTTGGCAAAACCAATGGGCGTAATTAGCTCAGAAATCGTGGCTGTTGATAGCTGTGTTCCAAGGACCTGGTTCACACGGCTGGTGCGAACCTCTACTCGCTCCCGCGTTGGCAACGCACCAACGACATCACCAACTTCGTCGAGAAGTTCGCCACCATCGCCCAAAAGTTCAGCAAAACGAAGGGCCGCTAGCTCGACCATATTAGGGTCGGTGCCCTTTTCAAATCGTGCCGAAGCCTCGGTGCGTAACCCTAATCGTCGAGAGGTCTGAGCCACACTGATGGGGTCAAACCAGGCCATTTCTAAAAGAACGTCGGTGGTGTTACCGCTAACCTCGGCCGCTTCGGCACCCATCACCCCGGCAATACCCATGGGGCGATCATGGAGATCAGTGATAAGAAGATCAGCCTCGGTCAATGAACGTGTGAGGTCATCTAAAGTTACGATCGATTCGCCAGCATGGGCGCGACGCACCCGCAGCCCACCGCCACCCAGACGCGCCAGGTCGTAAGGGTGATTCGGTTGGCCCAACTCCAACATCACATAGTTTGAAATGTCGACCAACGAATTTATCGGGCGCATACCCAGCGCTAGCAGGCGTTTAGCCAGCCAATCAGGTGATTCGCCCACTTTGACATTGCGAAACACTCGGGTCAGAAAACGACCGCAGAGTTCGGGTGCCAAAACTTCCGTTGGCGCTAGCGCCTCGCTGCTTGAGGTTGCATTCACCCGCGGATTAGGTAACGAAAATGGAATTTTGAACCAAGCAGCCAGGTCGCGGGCGATTCCCGCCACTGACATAGCATCGGGCCGGTTGGGGTTTACTTCCAAGTCGAAGAGCACATCGGCTTCGATACCGAGCGCCACCTTCACATCGGTACCAATTTCCGCGGAGCTTGGCAGCACCATTATGCCGCTGTGATCATCACCGAGCCCCAACTCGCTACCCGAACACAACATGCCATTTGACCATTCGCCTCGCATTTTGCGTCGGGCGATCTCCATACCATTTGGCATGACAGTGCCAAGGGTGGCCAACGGGACTAAATCACCGACCGCCATGTTGAAGGCCCCACAGGCAATCTGAAGCGCCTCACCGTCACCCATATCCACGTCTACTAGCTGAATTCGATCTGCCTCGGGATGCTTCCGCAGGTTCAAAACCTTGGCCACCACAATGCCGTCGAGATCAGCCCCCAGGTTTTCTTGTGACTCAACCGCAGTTCCCAACTCATTTAATGCCTGGGCAACCAGATCTGGATTCTCAGGAATGGGCGCGAACTCGCGGAGCCATGAATGCAACACCTTCATTTCGAAACCTCAGGAGATGAAAATAACGATCGAACTGAAATCGACACGGGCTAGAACTGTTCCAAGAATCGGATGTCGTTTGTGAACATATCTCTAAGGTCGCTAATACCGTGACGCATGAGAGACAAGCGGTCGGTGCCGAAACCAAAGGCAAACCCAGAATACTCTTCGGAGTCTAACCCGCCGTTTCGTAACACATTGGGGTGGACCATGCCGCAGCCCCCAAGTTCAATCCAGCCAGTTCGCTTGCAAGTCTGACAGCCATCGCCGGAACAAATCGTGCAGGTTATATCAAACTCAGCAGATGGCTCAGTAAAAGGAAAATACGAGGGCCGCAATCGAGCGTGGATAGCGCCACCGAAGTAAGCAGTCGTAAAAGCTTCGAGGGTGCCCGCCAAGTCAGCCATCGAAATATTGCGATCGACTACCAAACCTTCGATTTGGTGGAACACTGGCATGTGGCTGGCGTCGGGTGTGTCGGAGCGATAAACGCGGCCCGGACACACCACATAAATTGGTGGCTCATTCTGTTCCAGCACCCGCATTTGCACCGGTGATACATGGGTGCGCAACAAAGTCGATTCAGGTTCGCCAAACTCAACGTAAAGCGTGTCGTACATGGCACGCGCTGGATGCCCAGGCGGGAAGTTGAGGGCACCAAAGTTGTACCATTCAGTCTCAATCTCGGGCCCTTCCGCCACCGTGAAACCCATGCCAACAAAAACGTCTTCCAGTTCCTGGTGAGTTTGAGTGACCAGGTGCAAATGACCCAACTCATTGGCGCCAATCACTTCAGTTAAGTCAAGGCGTTCCGCTTCTAAACGCTCTAGGCGAGCTTCCGCTTCAAGCACTTGGCGCCGCTCGCCAATACGACCTTCCAGTAGCGTTCGCACCTCGTTTATACGTCGACCAGCATCTCGTCTTTGGTCTACTGGCAACGCGCCAAGTGAGGCTTTGGCCTTCACCAGGCTTGAGCGCTTGCCCAACAGTTTGGCTTCTAGCTCGCCCAGTGCCTTCAAAGTATCAACCTGGTGCAGCAAATCTTCGCTTTGGGTTAAGAGTTCGTCCAGTTCGTTCATCATCTTTAGGTCACCTTGTCACACGGCGGAATAGCGCCAAATTGCGCTTGATGCACCAAACCAACTTAGGCGGAGGCCACGTCGCGTGTAGCACCCGAAGTTAAACGTTGCCGTTGGGCTTCGAAACATAACACCGATGCCGCCATGGCCACATTTAATGATTCGGCGTTGTTTTCCATGGGAATAGTGACCAGCGAATCAACTTGGCTCAACACCTCGCTGTCCAGCCCATGCGCCTCGTTTCCAAGAACAATAGCTACTGAACCAACCAATGAAATCTGGAAGTAGAAGCTTCCCTCATCGGGAACCGTGGCCAAGGTGGGTATGCCCTGGCTAGCAAGTAGCGGTAATAACTCATTTGGGCTAACTCCGGTCGCGATGGCCATAGTTTCCAGTGATCCAGCGGCTGAACGAGCAACCTTTGGTGCCCAGGGGTCGACAGTGCCAACACAACAGACAACGCCAGCTACCCCCGACGCGGTTGCGGCACGCAAGATAGTGCCCACGTTGCCCGGATCACGAACATCAACGAGCACGAGAAGTGGGCGTTTAGATTCACGTGCCAAAGTGACGACATCGGCCACCGCTGAAGCACGAATATGAGCCAACCCTACGATTGGACGCGGGTTAACCGAATCAGTAATTCCAGAAAGTACCCCGGCACTTACTTCGTAGGTCGCAATGCCACAAGCGCCAAGTTCTTTGATCAAGAGCTCATACTCTTGGTGCGGCTCGTAATAGACAGCCTGAAACAAGGTTCCTTGCTCTAAGGCTTCTTGCACCAAAACTGGGCCCTCGATTAGATACAAACCTTCGTCGTGACGCGCTCTGCGGCGCCGTGCAAGGCGCCGCAGACGACGAATCTGTGGGTTCTGGGCGACGAGGCCGCTCACCGGGTTAATAAAATACGCTAAGAAGCGACAGCGCTATTGAGACCGCTACGTGCTGTTTCAACCAGCGCCGCGAAGGCAGCCGAGTCGGTGACCGCTAAATCGGCCAAGGCCTTACGGTCAACTTCGACGCCAGCCTCGCGCAGACCGGCAATGAACCGGCTATAGCTGATGTCGTTCATGCGGCACGCCGCGTTAATGCGCTGAATCCACAGTTTGCGGAAATCGCCTTTACGGGCACGGCGATCGCGGAATGCATACTGCAACGAGTGCATAACCTGCTCGTTGGCGGCGCGATACGAGCGACTCTTGTTGCCGTAGTAACCCTTGGCACGCTCGAGCGTGGCCTTACGGTGTTTCTTGCTTGCTACGCCGCGTTTTACTCTGGCCATGAAGCGCTCCTTTCAAGAGGGGAAATAATACTTATGAATAAAGGACGAATTAGCGCAGGCCGAGCTGGCGCTTGACGTGGTTGGCGTCGCCGCCAGTTACTTCGGCCTCGCTGGCCAAACGGCGCTTGCGAGCGGGTGACTTCTTTTCAAGGATGTGCGACCGGAAGGCTTTACGGCGCATGATTTTGCCCGTGCCGGTGACCTTGAAACGCTTGGCCGCACCCCGGTGGGTCTTCATTTTTGGCATAGGTACCTCAATAGTTGTGCCAAAGCTTTCAGATATAACAAAAAGCTTTGGTCGGTGTGAATCGAATTTGTGTTGCCAAGTTAGGCAATGGTGCCGCTAGTTAGCTTCTGGCGGCGCTTCTTCTGATGCGTCTTCGGACTGGCGTTTTGCAGCTGCTGCTTGAGCCTTTTTATCGGGTGCCAAAACCATAATCATGTTGCGTCCATCTAGTTTTGGAAACACTTCGACACGGCCGTGCTCTACTACTGCTTCAGCAATATCTTCCAAGATCTTGCGGCCCAGCTCGGGGTGTTGCATCTCACGACCTCGGAACATGATCGTGACTTTAACCTTGTGGCCTTCATCTAAGAAGCTGCCAACTTTGCGGGTTTTGGTATCGAAGTCGCCTTGGCCGATTTTTGGCCGATACTTCATTTCCTTCACCACGACGTTGGTGCTCTTACGCCGCGAATCTTTAGCGCGTTGAGCCGCTTCGTACTTGTACTTCCCATAGTCCATTATTCGACAGACTGGGGGGTTAGCGCGGTCGGCCACTTCTACCAAGTCAAGTTCTAACGCCCGGGCCATTGCCAGGGCCTCGGGAAGTGGTTTGATTCCGATTTGTTCTCCATCGGGGGCTACCAAACGCACTTCACGAGCACGAATGCGCTCGTTAATCCTTGGCTCGTTTGTATTTGGCGCTGCTATCGCCGTTCACTCCTCATTGATACGCATTTCCTCTCTTGTATTGCGTATAGCGGACATTTGCCAAACTTTGCATTTCAACCGCGAGGGCCAAAAAAGCAAAGGACGTCGGAAAGCCGACGTCCGCGAACACAACTATTGAAGTTGCGCCGAATCAATCGACCTGGGCTCACTGTTAGAGGCTCAGAAGCGAGTACTCTGGTGGCCAGGTGGGAGCCGAGCCCCACTTTCCTCTTTAGATTTGCGTTCCAGAGTATCAGAGAACGCTGAAAACAACCACGTTCAATCAGAAACCAACCACCAACAAGGCCTTTTATTTTATGACCATTTGGACCCCAGACGGCGAGCACCCAATCGACAAAGGCAATGACGACAGTCATAACAAAGCCTCGGATCAAAGCGACGCCACCCGGGAATTTTTAGCCACATTGTCTGATGAAGATCTGGCCACCTTTACCGCCATGTCGGAAGAAGACCAGGTCAATACGGTACAAATGTGGGCCGAGCTAACCGAAGCACGCGGCCGGATGATGGAAACCCCAGCCGCCAGCATCATTGCTAACCATGCCATGGGCCTCTACGAACTAGCGGCCATCCACCTCTCGGCACCTGAGCCCAATCTGACCGAAGCAAAGCTGGCCATTGATGCCCTGGTGGCCTTAGTCGAAGTGGTGCGGGGCCAAACCGACGCCGACGAATCGACACTTAATGACGCTATGGCCCAGATACAAATGGCCTTTGTGCAGGTTAGTGCGGCGCTAAGAAACGCCGATGATGATTAGCACTTAGCGCATTCAGCGCTTAGCGCCCTTAGCTAACCAAGCGGTTGAACTTCAGCCGCTTCCCAGCGCCCCACGCGACCGGCAACTAAGCGGAACGTTACCGACTTGTCCACGCTAATGGTTCGGCTGCCATCGAGTATGGCGGTGCAGTGGAAGAACCAAGAATTTCCGAGATTGTCGATAAGTTCGCCGTATCCAGCTTGATTATCGAAACTGGCCACCTGTCCGTGACGAGGTTCCATCGCTTAATCCGATGAAGCTATGGCGCGGGATAGGTTGGCCATTTCAATTGCGACCAGGGCCGACTCTTCACCTTTATTACCAGCCTTAGTACCAGCACGTTCCAAGGCTTGTTCAATAGTGTCTACGGTGAGGACGCCAAAGACCACTGGTAATCCGGAACTTAGTGACACGCTCTGTAGACCAGAGGCCACCTGATTCGCAACCTGGTCATAATGACCAGTAGCACCGCGGATCACTGCGCCTAAGCCCACGATGGCATCGGCAATACCGGCTTTGGCGATGGTGGCAGCAGCATATGGAATTTCAAATGCTCCTGGCACCCAAACCTCATGAACATCGGCCGCGGCAACACCATGACGGCGGAGCATTCCTTTAGCGCCTGCTAATAAGCGCTCGGTGATTAGATCGTTGAAACGTCCGCAGACAAGAGCCACTCGCAAACCGCGACCATCAAGTGAGCCTTCAATCACCGCTGGCACCCATGACTGGTTGGTGGCCGGAGCTTGTTTCTGGTTCGTCATCTAATCCCTCTAGTAAATGCCCAAGGCGTTCTTGCTTGGTACGAAGATAGCGAATGTTCTCGGGGTTTGGCTTGGACTGAATGGGAACCCGTTCCACGATTTCGAGGCCGAAACCTTGTAATCCACCATATTTTGCTGGGTTGTTGGTAAGAATTCGCATTTTCTGTACGCCCAGGTCAGCCAAGATTTGAGCACCAATACCGTACTCGCGACTGTCTACCGGTAACCCCAGCGACAGGTTGGCGTCAACGGTATCTTGGCCGCTGTCTTGAAGCCCATAAGCACGCAGCTTATGGCCAAGTCCGATACCACGACCTTCATGCCCACGCAGGTAGACAAGAACGCCGCTGCCTGCTGCTGCTATTTGTTCCAGTGCCGCATGAAGCTGGGGGCCACAGTCGCATCGCAGTGAACCAAAAATGTCACCGGTGAGACACTCGGAGTGCACTCGAACCAATACTGGCTCATCGCCGTTGATTTCACCTCGCACGAAGGCAACATGTTCTGTTCCATCAAGAACCGAACGGTAAGCATGGGCCACGAAAGTTCCATATTCGGTAGGAACCCGAGCTTGCCCTGTTGCTTCCACCAACATTTCATGCTGACGCCGATATTTAACCAAATCAGCAATAGAGATCATCAACAAGTTGTGTTCTTTGGCAAAGACGCGCAGCTCGGGGACTCGAGCCATGGTGCCGTCTTCATTCACAATCTCACATAACGTTCCAGCCGGGTTCAATCCAGCCAGGCGAGCCAAATCGACGGCCGCTTCAGTATGGCCAGCTCGCTTCAACACTCCTCCATCCCGGGCACGCAACGGGAAAATATGACCAGGACGGTTGAAATCACTCCACGCAACGGTGGGATCGGCCAAATTCACCATGGTGGCTGTGCGGTCGGCAGCCGATATTCCGGTGGTCGTGTCGTGACGGTAATCAACCGAATGGGTAAACGCGGTTAGCTGGTATTCAGTGTTGTCGGCCACCATAAGGGGCAAACCCAAGTCGTCGCAGCGTTCCCCCGTTAGAGCCACACAAATAACCCCCGAGGTGTATCGCACAAAGAAAGCCACTTTTTCAGCGGTGGCCGCTTCCGCGGCCATGATCAGGTCACCTTCATTCTCGCGGTCTTCGTCATCGACCACGACCACAATCTCGCCACGACCAATGGCCGCAATGGCCTCGGATATCGGCGCGAAGGTAGGTGTTAAGTCGTTGTCGTCGGTTGTGTTGTTATCGCTCATGGGCTGGCCTCCTCGGCTCAAAGAAGTGTGGTTGAATAATGTTTGGCATCGCCGGGGACAAATTCGATGCGAACGTCGTCACCGATTAACTCGGCAGAAAGTATGCGGCCTCGCCACAGCTCATCCATGGTGGTAGCACCATCGCCGCTCATGATTGGCCTAGCGTCATCGCCACCAAAGAGGGCGGGCGCCAAATAAATTATGTAATGGTTCACCAGGCCGCTTCGGTGGAATTCGCCCGCCACATGGGCGCCACCCTCAACTAGCAGCTGGATCACGCCGCGTTGGCCTAGATCGTCGAGCACTTTGTCGAGGGGACCGGTCATCTCTAAACAAGGGTGCACGTGTCGATCATTTGAGGCGCTGCCAAGCACCACCCTAAGCGGCTTATAACTTACGCCCTCTAACGGTGATTCTACGCCCCGTACGGTGAGGGCGGGGTCATCGGCACGTACCGTTCCAGCCCCCACCAAAATGGCGTCACTCTGGGCGCGTAAACGATGCACATCGAGTCGTGAAACGGCGCTCGTAATCCACTGGCTGGTGTAATCGGGGGCCGCCGTACCACCATCAAGACTGGCTGCCATTTTCAACACCACATAAGGACGACCAGTTTCTCGATGGTGAATGTACGGGGCCAGCAGCGATTGAGCTTCGGTTTCGCCAATACCTAATTTAACTTCGACCCCGGCTTCTCTCAGAGCCTGTACACCACGGCCCGCAACCAGTGGATCTGGATCGATCATGGCGACCACCACCTTGGCGACTCCGGCCGCCACGATGGCTTCCACACAAGGTGGAGTTCGCCCATAATGAGAACAAGGCTCGAGGGTAACGAACATGGTTGAACCCGAAGCAGCATCGCCAGCTTGTTCAAGCGCATGAATTTCGGCGTGAGGTCCGCCCGCGGGATGTGTTACACCTACGGTGACCGCACCATCATTCAACAATAAGACGGCACCGACCCAAGGATTTGGGGCTGTCAGACCTTTAACGGAAGCAGCAGCTTTTAGTGCCTGTTGCATGAGAGTTTCGTCGTCCAAAATGCTGCCTCCTTCTCGGTAACACAAGGCAGAGCGCTGGACGAACAGCACAAGCAAGGGGAGCCTTGGGGCTCTCCCTACTCTTGCTCCCATCCGGACTATTACCGTCGGTTCTGGAATTCCACCAGATCGGCCTCCGCCGAGACGAAGGTTCGTGGACTATGACCACCGGTCAGGAATTTCACCCTGCCCTGCAAGACATGAAAATGAAATTGTGAACTTACCCTACCTTGGGCGGATGGCAACTTGGCACTCGAAGAACGAAAAGTTGACCGACCTTGATCACACCTGGTGGCTCTAATGTTGTGTGTGACCAGCCAGAAGCTCAACGATATGGCCCAGAACGTCGACCACTGCCTCAAAGGCTTCCACCGCGCCACCAGGGCTACCGGGGGTGTTAAGCACCAAAGCCGAACCAATCGTGCCCGCAACTCCTCGCGACAAACGCCCAAGGGGGTTCACGGCCCTCGTGGCTTCCGCCAAACCAGGTGCCACACGCTCTATGACGGCCGCTGTGGCCTCTGGGGTCAGGTCGCGGGGTCCGAAACCGGTTCCACCGGTGGTGATAATTACCCCGTTGAAACCCTCGGCCATGTCGACCAAAACGGAACTAAGCACCTCGATCCCATCAGGTACAACCTTGGTATCTACAACCGTGGCACCGCTGGCTTCTACCGCACTGCGCAGGGCTAAAGCCGACTTATCTTCTCGGACCTGGTTGAAGACACCGTCGGAAACCGTCACAATTTTTGTTTCGAATCCTGAACCCATGCTTACATCCTGATTCTGCCTAGACAGAACTTCCAAGCGGCTGCCTTGGTGGTGTGGCGACCGCTAATTATTGCGTTTGAGACCCAAAACCCACATGCCATCACTATTCGCTGCCTGGGGCAACAAAAGCGCCCCTCTCCCCCACGGTTGCCAAGGCGAATCCGGGCGATCGAGCGGCACAAAATTCGGATGCTTAGATGCAAAATAGTTGTCAATCTCTAACGTTTCAGCGTTGGTAAGCGTGCACACCGAATAGAACAGATAGCCGCCAGGCTTGACCTGCGTAACGGCCTCGTCAATTAGGCTGCGCTGAAGCCGGGTTAAACGCTCCACATCTTCAGGTTTTATACGCCAACGTGCGTCGGCTCGACGCCGTAACACTCCAAGCCCGCTACAAGGAGCGTCTAGCAAGACCCGGTCGAAGCTCGCGGCTCGAAACGGCGCGATGGTGCCGTCACTGACGATAGGTCGCACCGTTTCTGCCTTGGTGGCCGCCACGTTCGAAGCAACCAGCGAGACCCGGCTTTGACGCAGGTCGGACGCCACGACCTTGGCACCCTCCTTAGTCATCGCCGTTGCTTTGCCACCAGGCGCGGCGCAAACATCTAGTACTAATTCTCCAGCTTGTGCACCCACATACTCGCTCACCCATTGCGATGCTAAGTCTTGGGTGTAGCCATCGGCGCGTTGGTGTCGCTGTGCGGGCGTGTTCATCGAGGTCAACGCTGCAATCGCAGATTCCGTGCCCAGATCGTCAACTAGCTGCTCAACTAGCCAATCGGGGTAACTCAGCCGAACGGCGTCGCTTGGCCACGGCGCAGAATGCTTAGCAACGCGACGTAGCACCGCATTAACGAAGCCCCGAGTTTTCGTACTGACAGCACCGACCGTGGCCGAAACTGCGGCGTGCGGTGCAACTTTCATAAAATGCAGCTGGTAGGTACCGATACGAAGAGCGGCACGAACCGGGGCGTCAAGCTCACGATCCACGTAATGGTCAATAATCCAATCACAAGCCCGCAAGTATCGCGTCGTGCCATAGACAAGCTCGGTTACGAAAGCGCGATCTCGCTGGTCAAGGGCCGAATCTCGCAGAAGTGATGGCAAAGCCAGATTGGCATAGGCGCCTTCTTGTGTTATTCGCTGCAGCGCCTCAATTGCAACTCGCCGGACCGCAACTCCAGGCGCGTTGGCACCTTGTTTTTTCACGTTCCGAGTAGCTCGCCGGGGCTTAGACGCGCACCGTTGCGCCAAGATGTGGCATCTTGTCGGGCTTTGCCTTCCGGCTGGACAACGAGCATTCGTAACTCACCTTCTCCGGTACCAACTTGGTCGTGGTGAACTTCACCGGGGGCAAGTTCCTGGTGGTCCTCAGGTGAAATAAGTTGAGTAGTGTGTAGCTTGAAGCGCTTGCCTCTGTGTGTTGTCCAAGCCCCGCCTAGGCGAACAAGGCGATGTATCTCAAGAGCCGACTTAGACCAATCGATCTGAAGCTCTTCAGGTTTCAGCTTTTCCGCATAGGTGATTTCGCCGACCTGGGCTTTTGGCGCGCCGAGTCCGTCCCTTAAAGCCTGTACCATCAACGCGGCCCCGATGTTTGAAAGCCTGCCTCGCAGCTCGTCAACCGTTTCATTCGCGTCAATGACCACCGTCTCTTGCCGATAGATTCCACCGGTGTCGAGCCCTTCGTCGACCTCCATTACACAGACTCCGGTCTCGTGGTCGCCAGCCAGAATGGCTCGTTCAACCGGCGCTGCACCTCGCCAACGTGGCAGCAGCGAAAAATGCAGGTTAATCATGGCCAACTGGTCCAAGATGTGGGGCTTGATTATGCGACCATATGCCACCACGACACCCAGCTCGGCGCCAACGGTAAGCACGTCATCAACTTGAGAACTCACTGGTAGGCCAAGCTCAATCGCCAAGGCTTTAACGGGCGAGGGAGATAAAGATTTACCACGGCCACGACGCTTGTCAGGTCGTGTTATGACCAGTGGAATTTCGAAACCAGCTTCATAAAGCGCACGCAACGGCTCGCATGCCACCTCGGGAGTACCGAGAAATACCACGCGTTGGGGCTTACTTGGGGCGGGGATGACCACGGTTTAGTGAGTACGCAGGCTGGCAAGAGCACCGGATTTAGCGTCTTCGAGCGCCAACGCGCGCTCGCGCAGCGTTCGCATTGCCGCTTTATGCTCAGCCTTTTCTAACCGCTCTATTAGCAAGACCCCGTTCAAATGGTCCATTTCGTGTTGGAAGACCCGCGCCAGATATTCGTCGGCCTCAAAGGAGACTTCATTACCGTCAAGGTCGTAACCAGTTAGATAGACCTCTTTGGGACGCACAATTTCCCACGAAAGGCCCGGTACCGATAGACAGCCTTCTTCAAAAACCCATTCTCCATCGGATTCGCTGATGACCGGATTAATTATGGCTTGGGGTCCATCGCCGACGTCGTAAACAAAAAGACGCTGTTCAACGCCGATTTGGGGCGCTGCCAAACCTACGCCAGGAGCGTCGTACATGGTTTGAACCATGTCTTCGACCAAGCGCACCAATTTTTCGTCCACATTAGTGATTTCATCGGCCACCCGGCGCAGTACGGGATCACCAAAGGTTCTTATTTCATACGGGGCTGCCATGTCTTTAACGATAGCTTGCCAAAGCCAAAACGGGCTTCATCCAGCTCATATCCGGGCGGGGTCAACAGCAATCCGTAATCGGCCTTCGACCCGGGTTTGACTTGCCAAATAATCGGCCAATTCCACTGAATTTTCAGCGCGAATAAGCCAACGACCATCGTTCGGTCCAAGTATTTCCACCCGGTGACGATCAACAAGTGAGTCGATGTAAGAAGCGGCCGCCGCACCCGAGATTTCAGCAAGGGCTTTAGCTGGTGGAAAGCCTAGAGCCTGTCGGCGTTTAAGCTCGGGCATAGACCAAAGCTCAGGGTCAGCGTTTCGCACCGCCGCTAAAACATCGTGATCAGGTAAACGAGTCTGCACCACCAAATTGCCAACCGGATGGCTTCGCCCGACCAGGCGCGCAGCACGCGTAAGCATGGCCAAGGCTTCTTCGCTGGCACGATATCGTGGCGCTAACAACTCTTGATCAAAATCCAAGAAAATTACGGTTGCAGCCCGGTTGACCTGGTGTAACACCGCTTCAGTACCAATATAGATTGGGTGGTCGTGAGGTGTTTGAAGAGGGTTAGCTGCTGAGACTTCAACTGCTTGACGACCAATTAAGGCCTCAAGTTCTTCGTGCGCACGGCTGAGGCCAACTCGCAGGTTCTTAAAACCGCTCGACCCGCAACCTTGACACACCACAGGACGCACTTCGCCACATTGCCGGCACCTTAGTTCATCAACTTCGATCTGTTCCATGGACGAACCGCACTGATCACAAGTGGCTAAGCTTCCGCAGCTTTTACACGACAAGAGTCGGGCCCGGCCCAGACGGTTCAAGACGCACACCACCGGAGTGGCCCCCCGCAGATACGGCACAACTTCACTTGACCACAAGCTCTTGTGCTTTGGGTCTTCGTGGCGGCGATCAATAACGGTCAGCTTGGGCCAACTCCGACGCTCGGCCGAACGCGACTGTTTCTTTAACACTGATTTGTCCAGCGCCTCGAGACTGGGGGTTGGAGAAACTAGAACCACTGGTGCATTAGCTCGTCGAGCCCGTTCAATCACTACTTCTCGGGCGTGCCAGGTGGGAGCCGCTTCTTCCTGCCACAACTCGTCGTGTTCATCGAAGACCACCACCGCGTCCAGTCGAGCCATCGGCGCAAACGCGGCAGCTCGACTTCCCAAGACCAACGGTGCCCCACCTCGAATTCGGGCCCAGTCATTAGGGAAAACAGCGGGCTGGTAGCCACGTCGAGTTAATTGACGACCAAGTGAAGCCGCCTGAGCGACTGAGGGCACCAGGATAAGGGCGTGGCCTTTTTGAGCGGCTGCTTCGACTAGTGAGAATCGTTCAGCCGTAGGCCCTAAACGCAATAAGGTGAGGGGTGCATCAAAAACCGGGTTGAAAGAAGTGACACTTGATTGTTGACCATGCTCGAGCGCGACTGGGTAGCTTAGGGCGCTCGTGGGGTGAGTTATCAAGCTGGTCACGTTTCGAGCTGGTGTAGCGGCGCGCATAAAGGCTGTTCTTGGACCAGCCCAACGCCAAGCCGCCCATGTCGAGAACTCAACCAGCTCTGGTGTGGGGCCATAGCCGGAACGTTTAGCTACCGAAGCGAGCCGAACGCCATCGGGTGGTTCTTCGTTGAGACCAACTACCCAACCTCGAACACGCCGACCGCGTAGAGGAATTCGAACCACGTCACCCACCGACAGCCTGGCCACCGACGGCGGGACTTCGTAGTGAAACTCTCTATCGAGCGCTGGCACATCGGGAAGCACTCGAACCACCTGTGTGGTCACCGCCGGTTCTGCGGCCAGCTCAGATTCCGACGGAGTTAGCTTTTCCACCGGAAAACCTGATTTACCGAGGTAGTTCTAATTGGAGGGCGATAATTAGAGCCCCAGGTAGGAACGAAGATCGGGTGCCCGATTCGTTTTTTCCCAGGTGAAATCGTCGTCTTCTCGTCCAAAGTGACCATAAGCGGCGGTCTTACGGTAGATCGGACGGCAAAGATCTAAATCTCGGACAATAGCGGCCGGGCGAAGATCAAAAATTTCACTGACGGCGTCGCGAATCTTACCCGGATCGACTTGTTCGGTGCCGAAGGTTTCTACGAACAACGACACTGGTCGTGCCATGCCAATGGCATAGGCCACCTGAATTTCACATCGGGCCGCCGCGCCAGAGGCCACCACATTCTTGGCCACCCAACGAGCTGCATAAGCGGCCGAACGATCAACTTTGGAAGGGTCTTTACCCGAAAACGCTCCACCACCATGACGGCCCATACCGCCATAGGTATCGACAATCAGCTTTCGTCCAGTTAAACCGGCATCACCGACCGGGCCACCAATCACGAACTTGCCGGTTGGGTTCACAAAGACTTCATAGTCATCATCAGCGAACTGTTCGGGGATGGTGGGTCGAATAACCAGATCAATTAGATCGGGACGGATCATCGAATCGCGGTCGATGCCCTCATTGTGCTGGGTGGAAATTACTACGTTGCGCAAGCGAACCGGCTTACCGTTTTCGTATTCGAATGAAACTTGGGTTTTGCCATCGGGTCGCAGGTAAGGAATAACCCCCGATTTGCGAACCTCGGCCAATCGTTCCGCCATGCGATGAGCCACGTGGATGGGCATCGGCATTAACACGTCGGTGTCGTCGCAGGCATAGCCGAACATCATGCCTTGGTCGCCAGCACCTTGACGGTCCAAGAACTCGTCTTCGCCAGCTTTACCGGATCGTACTTCTTCCGCGGCGTCGACCCCTTGAGCGATGTCACTCGATTGCTCGTCGATAGTGACCATCACACCGCAGGTTCGAGCGTCGAAACCAAACGACTCGTTGGTATACCCGATTTCCGCAATCGTGTCGCGCACCACTCGTGATATATCAGCGTAGGCCTTGGTGGTGATCTCGCCCGCCACAATGGCAAGACCGGTGGTCACTAATGTTTCACATGCCACACGACTATTTGGGTCTTCACTCAACAAAGCATCCAGCACAGCATCGGAAATCTGATCGGCCATCTTGTCGGGATGACCCTCGGTGACCGACTCCGAGGTGAACATGAAAGAGGTCATTGTGCTCCTGTGGCGAGATGTTGGCGCAATTCAGGCGGTTTCGGGTACGTATCTTAAGTGCGGTTGCTTTGACGTTGCTCGACCACGGCGTCAATCACCGCTTTGGCTACTGCTCGTTTGTCGGTAAGTGCAACGTCTTTTCGTCGTCCGTCTTGTGACAAGATAACTACCGAATTGGTGTCGTGTTCAAACCCAACACCCGGCGCGGAAACATCGTTGGCCACAATTAGATCAACGTTTTTACGAGTCATTTTGTCGGTGGCGTTATCTACCACGTTGGTAGTTTCAGCGGCGAAACCCACCAGCGTCTGACGTTCGGGTTTACGACTTCCGAGCTCGGCCAAGATGTCAACGGTAGGCACCAAGACGATTTGGGGTGGTCCACCGTGCTTCTTGATCTTCGCGGGGGCGACAATTTCAGGGCGAAAATCGGCTACCGCAGCGGCCATAATCACAATGTCGCTATCACCGGCCCGCTCGGTCACCGCAGCATGCATCTGGTCGGCAGTTTCAACCATCACTACCTGTGCCGAAAGCTGGGCGGGGGGTGTGGTGGTTGAAACCAAGGTCACTTTGGCGCCACGTGCGACCGCTTCTTCGACCAAAGCAAACCCTTGTTTGCCTGATGAACGATTGCCTATGTAACGCACTGGGTCGATCGCTTCCCGGGTTCCGCCAGCAGTAACAAGAACATTCAGCCCTGCTAGATCGGCGCTCAGCTCGGCCAAGGCACTGGAGGCGTTTGAGCCTTGGGAATCAGGGTCGAGGATCCTTTGAATTTCCGCGAAAATTACTTCAGGGGCGGCCAGACGGCCTTTACCCTCATCGCCGCCAGCCAGCCGGCCTTCTTCGGGCGGCAGAATATGGAAGCCCCACTTCGCCAAAGTGTTCAGGTTGTCTTGCACCGCTGGGTGTTCCCACATCTCGGTGTGCATTGCCGGACAAACAAGGACTGGGGCGCGGGTGGCCAACAAGGTGGCCGTAAGTAGATCGTGCGAACGTCCAGCTCGTAAATCGGCGATCACCTTGGCGGTAGCTGGCGCCACCACGATCAAATCAGCGTTTTGGCCAAGCTTGGTATGTGGAATGGGCGACGCTTCATTCCACAACGAACTTTGAACGGGTTCGGAAGCTAAAGCCGAAAAGGTGGTTTCACCAACAAACCGCTTGGCACCATTGGTAAGCACAGGGGAAACATGGGCACCAGCATCTACCAGTCGACGGCAAAGCTCAATCGCCTTATATGCGGCTATGCCGCCGGTGACGCCAAGAACGATACGACGGCCGTTTAACACGTGCTTGGGTATTACTTGTTGGACTTCGACTTAGTCTTAGCGTTGGGGTCGACAGCCACAATCTTGTCGGCCGCAATTTCTTCAAACGCAATTGAAAGCGGCTTACGGGCCACCGAAGCAACCTGTGGCGGCACCATGGTGCCCAGACCATCACCAAGCTGACCAAAGTAAGCGTTGATTTGGCGTGCCCGATGCGCACCTAAAGTAACCAGGCGAAACTTCGAACCTTGTGCCCGGTCGAGGAGGTCCTCGATACGTGGGTACATCATTGAATCGTACTGCTGAGACAAGATTGCTCCTGAAAAATTGGTCTAGGGCAATAGCTTATCAGCGTTCGAGCACTCGTCTATCACGGTGCAGAGCTATTAGGCGCTGAATGTCGCGCACCGCCTGGTGCAATTCGTCGTTGATTACGAGTTGGGCCCCCAGGGCTCGTCCCGCCGCAGCCTCTTTGGCCGCAACTTGAATACGCCGTGTGACGGCATCTTCACTGTCGCCACGACCACGCAGCCGAGCCGCTTGAACCTCAGGTGAAGGCACTTCCAAAAAAATCAATAGAGCTTCAGGAAAACCTTTGATGACCTGTTGCGCACCTTGAACATCTATTTCCAATAGTACGTCTTTACCCGCCGGTGGTTCCGGCAAAGGAGTTCCGTACTTGTTACCCAGAAACTCGGCCCACTCTAAGAATCCACCTTCTGCAATGCGTTGGTCGAACTCTTTGGGCGAAACGAAATGGTAAGCATCGGCGGCCTCACCCGGACGCCGAGAACGCGTTGTCCACGAACGACTAAGCCAAAGATTGTTATCGGCGGCCAGCAGCTCGCGCACAACCGTTCCTTTTCCAACCCCGCCTGGGCCAGAAAGTACAACTAGAATAACTATCTCCTATCGAAAAGACGGGGGAAACATGTCCAAAAGCGCTTGTCGCTGCTGAGGACCTAAACCCCGCACACGACGCGATTCGGCAATACCAATCTCTTCCATTGCTCGGCGTGCTTTCACCTTACCTACGCCAGGAAGCGATTCTAAAACAGCCAGTACTTTAGTACGTGCGGCTACTTCATCGCTCTTCGCAGTCTCAAGCAGCTCCTCAAGCGACAGAGAACCCATCTTCAAGCGTTCTTTTAGTTCCGCTCGACTCCGGCGTACCTCTGCTGCTTTTGCTAGAGCTGCAAGTCGTTCTTCAACACTCAATTCTGGAGGCGTGCTCATGTTCGCAGAGTAGCGCCCATACGAGTGTAAAAGACCTGTTAAATGCTAGAAAAGCCTAGAATAACCCTATAAACCGCAAGAATATGACTTAAGTCCCATAAAACTTAGCCCAATTCATGCATAATTGCCGCCGCTGCAGCCACTGGATCAGGTGCTTGAGTTACTGGGCGGCCTATCACCAAAATGCTGGCACCAGCCGCCATAGCCTCACTGGGGGTGGCGACCCGCGCTTGGTCGCCAACGTCGGAGCCTGCTGGACGTATACCCGGAACTACCTTCAGAAGACTCGGTGCCAGCGAATGTACTTGCGCTAGGTCAGGCGCAGCACAGATCACACCTTCACATCTGCCATCAAGCGCCGTTGCCACACGATCCGCCAGGGCGCTGGCGTCGGGTTCGCTGGTTAGTACCGTCACCCCCAACAAATTGGGCTCGGGGAAGCTGTTTTCGTTGGCCCCAGCGTGAAACCCTTCATGACCGGCTTTCACCATGTCGAGGCCGCCCGCGGTGTGGACAGTCAAATAAGACGCACCCAGCGAGCCGATCACTTGGGCTGCACGTTGCACCGTATTCGGAATGTCGAAGAGTTTTAGATCACAAAAAACATCGAAACCCAGGTTTTTTAGTTCTTCAACCATGGCAGGACCAGTCGCCGAGAATAGCTCTAACCCAATTTTGGCGACCTGGAAATACGGCTTCAATTGGGTAGCTAAGCGTAACGCCAGGGCAGAGTCGGGAACATCTAGTGCTATGGCTAAGTGATCTCTGGCATTAATTGGTGAATTAGCTTCAGTCATTGCGGTGAGCTCCTCCGTGCAGTTCAGATAAGTCTTTTATGTCGTTGGCTACACACCATTGGCGTATTTGTTCGAGTACCACGGCGGTGGCCCGGGGGTTCGCAAAACTGGCGGTACCAACCTGAACGGCGTTGGCCCCAGCTAAGAACATGTTGATGGCGTCTTCACCATGAGCAATGCCACCCACACCTACAATCGGCACAGTGGGCATCGCGGCATGCACTTCATAAACCGCCCGTAATGCAATGGGGTGCATGGCTGGCCCCGACAGACCGCCCATCCCTCCCCCTAGGTGGGAACGACGTGTCGCGGGATCGAGAACTAAAGCTGGCACCGTGTTGGTGAGGGTCAACGCCTCGGCGCCCCCGGCTATAGCGGCTTCGGCAATTTCCACAATGTTGGTGACCATGGGGGTGAGCTTCGCCCAAAGGGGCCGTCCAGCAGCTTGGGTGGCCGACATCACGGCCCCAGTTGCCATGGCGTCTTGAGCGAAGATTCCATGGCCCCCCAGATTGGGACATGAAAGGTTAACTTCAACTGCGACCACCGAAGCGGGTGCCTGAGCAAGCATGGCTGCCGCCTGCTCATACTCTTCAACGCTTCGGCCCCAAATGCTGGCCACCACCCGGGCACCAGTGGCACCAAGTGCGGGCAGGTCGTTATGTAACCATGCTTCAACACCCGGGCCTTGCAGCCCAACCGAGTTGACCATCCCAGCGCTAGTTTGAGTGACTCGAACTGGTGGGTTACCTGGCCAGGCGAAGGCAGCCAACGATTTTGTGACGACCGCCCCTAACGCGCCCAGATCTAGGTAAGCTCCCAATTCGGTGCTCAACCCGGCGGTTCCTGAGGCAGTCATAACCGGGTTCGGCAATGTAACCGAACCTACTTGCGCAGCAAGGTTGAGATTTGATAATTGCTTTGGTGCCGGTGGCATTACACGCTCGAGGTTAGGTCGCTTTGAAAGACGCCCTGTTGAAATTCTTGAATGCTACGGACCTTCAAATCGTGGGTGGCCATGTCGGCCATGCCATTGGCGGCCGCTAGCGCCGCACGAGCCGTGGTAACCAATGAAACTCCTGCTAGGCCAGCTGCCTGGCGAATATAGGCACCATCAGATCGAGGACCTTGGCCTCGAGGTGAGTTAATCACCAAATCAACATGACCGCCGCGTATCAGATCGACGGCATTCGGGCCGTCCTCCCCCATCTTGGCAACAATGGTTTCGACCTTAAGACCAGCGTCACTAAGGGCCTGCGCAGTACCACTAGTGGCGACCAGCTTGAAACCAAGTTGACTAAATGTTGTGGCGGCCTCAACACCCATTGGCTTGTCGCGATCTGCCAATGACAGAAAGATCGTGCCGGATTCGGGAAGCCTTGTACCGGCTGCTAACTGTGATTTTGCGAACGCCAAACCCACGGTGAGATCAATGCCCATCACTTCGCCGGTGGAGCGCATTTCAGGACCCAGCACAGCATCGGCTTCAGGGAACCGGTTGAAAGGCAAGACCGCCTCTTTCACCGCTACATGGTCGCCGACGACCGGGGTACGTGCTATTCCTTCTTGACGCAGCGATTCAATGGTGGCACCTGCCATTACCCGCGCCGCTAGTTTGGCCAATGGAACCCCGGTCGCCTTGGCCACAAAGGGTACGGTGCGAGAGGCGCGCGGATTGGCCTCAATCACATAGACCTGGTCGTCTTTGACGGCATATTGCACGTTTAACAATCCAACCACCTCTAAAGATTCAGCAATCGCCCGGGTGTAGGCCTCGATCGTGCTTAACGCTTGGTGTGAAAGCGTGGTGGGTGGCAAGGTGCAGGCGCTGTCTCCAGAGTGAACTCCGGCCTGTTCCACGTGTTCCATAATCCCGCCCAGTATCGTTTCCCCGCTGGCATCACGTAACGCATCAACATCAACTTCCGTAGCGTCCTCTAGGAAACGGTCGATTAGTACCGGCCGATTAGCTGACAAACCGCCTTCCCGCCCAAGCGAGCCGCTATCGGCCAATTCGGCCATAGCAGCAGCTAGCCCTTCATCGCCGTACACAATCTGCATGGCTCGACCTCCAAGCACATACGACGGTCGAATTAGCGCCGGGTACCCGATGGCGGCGGTAATTTCTTTAGCCTCATCAATGTTGGTCGCCGTGCCGCCTGGAGGCTGTGGGATTTCTAATTGACTGCACAGAGCATTCCATTGCTCACGGTCTTCGGCTAGGTCGATGGAGCGTGGGCTAGTCCCTAGCACCAGCTCGGGCGGCAGAACTTCGGCCAGCTTCAGTGGTGTTTGGCCGCCTAGTGAAACCACTACACCGACCGGCTTTTCGAGATCCAAAATATTTTGGACGTCTTCAAAGGTTAACGGCTCGAAATATAGCCTGTCGCTGGTGTCATAGTCGGTCGAAACCGTCTCTGGGTTACAGTTGATCATTACTGTTTCATAGCCTGCTTCTCGTAAGGCAAAACTGGCGTGCACACAGCAGTAATCGAATTCAATACCCTGACCAATTCGGTTCGGCCCCGAACCCAGAATTACAATCTTCGGCTTATCTCCAATTACAACCTCGTCTTCTTCATCGTAAGATGAATAGTGATAGGGGGTATTCGATTCGAACTCTCCAGCGCAGGTGTCAACTGTTTTGAATACGGCTTTAACACCCTGCGCCAAGCGCATTTGTCGCACTTTGTCTTCGTCGATCTTCCAAAGCCAACCGAGTTGGTGGTCGGAAAAGCCCAGCTGTTTGAGTGTTCGCCAGTCGTTGGCTTGCAACTCGTTGGGCCCCTTGCGCGAATACGTGGTGCGGGCATCTACAATTCGCAACATTTGGTTCAAAAACCACGGATCAATACCGGTGGCAGCGTTGAGCGTTTCTACACTCACACCATTTCGTAGGAGCGATTCGATTTCGAAAGGCCGATCCGGTGTGGCAATTTTCACGGCTTCTAACAACGCCTCTACGCCCTGTTGGTCAAAAATAGCCTCGCCCTCATCACAGTTCAAGCCACCTCGGCCCTGCTCAAGCGAGCGTAGAGCCTTTTGAATTGACTCGGGAAAAGTACGTGCGATGGCCATCACTTCGCCGACCGATTGCATCGAAGTGCCCAGGCGTCCAGACGTACCCGGAAACTTCTCAAAAGCCCAACGAGGTACTTTGGTAACGACGTAATCAATAGCAGGCTCGAAGCTTGCCAAAGTCGACCCGGTCATATCGTTTGGAATTTCGTCCAAGGTGTAACCAATGGCTAAGCGGGTGGAAATTTTAGCAATCGGGAAACCCGTGGCTTTGGAGGCCAAAGCTGAAGAACGACTAACTCGGGGATTCATTTCAATGATGACCACTCGGCCATCGGTTGGATTTAATGCAAACTGAACATTAGAACCGCCATTCTTCACACCAACACGACGCACACAACGCAAGGCCGCATCTCGCAATATCTGATGTTCGCTATCGGTTAAAGTTTGTGCTGGCGCAACGGTGATCGAGTCTCCAGTGTGTACGCCCATGGCATCAAAGTTCTCTATCGAACAAACAATTATTGCATTATCGTTACTGTCTCGAATTACTTCGTATTCAAGCTCTTTCCAACCAGCAATCGATTCTTCAATCAGAATTTCGCTGATAGGGCTGGCATGAAGGCCGGCGGAAGCAATTTCTTCAAACTGTTCGCTGGTGGCGGCAATACCAGTCCCTTTACCTCCCAAGATAAAGGCGGGCCGGATCACCACCGGCAGGCCGACCTCGGCCACAATTTTGCGCGCTTGCTCCATCGTGGTAGCCACACCCGAACGCGGGACTTCCAAGCCAATTTCTTGCATGGCCTCTTTGAAAAGTTGACGATTCTCGGCGGTTTCAATGGCTTGGGCGTCGGCGCCGATAAGTTCCACCCCGAACCGTTCAAGCACGCCAGCTTCCGCCAGTTCAATCGCCAAGTTGAGCGCCGTTTGGCCACCTAAGGTTGCCAACAATGCATCGGGTCGTTCTTTCTCGATTATGGCGGTGAGCACGGTGAGATCGAGAGGCTCGATGTAAGTAGCATCGGCGAAATCTGGATCGGTCATGATGGTGGCAGGATTCGAGTTTGCCAGCACCACCCGGAAACCCTCCTCTCGCAAAACCCGCGCCGCTTGGGTACCGGAATAGTCGAATTCACAGGCTTGACCAATGACAATTGGGCCCGAGCCAATGAGCATGACGGTTTTGAGATCTTGGCGGCGTGGCATCAGTTGCCTTTCGGAGAGGTAGCGGCAGAATTCAATTGTTTTGCAAAGTCATCGAATAGGTAGTCGGAGTCGAAGGCCCCGGGACCCAGATCGGGGTTGTAGGCGACACCTACGGCGGTCCCATCAGCCGAGCGGAAGCCTTCAATTTCACCATCGTTAAGATTCCGGTAAGTGATTAAAGCTTCATCCAACGAAGACTCAACAATGCCGAAAGATCGATTTTGGCTTGTGATTTCCACACGGCGGTTGCTCAAACGGCGTACCGGGATATTGGCACCGTAGTGCGGGCGTTCTAAACGCTTAATCGATGCACCCAGCACCTGTGCCAAGACCATAGAACCAAGCCCAATGGCCAAAATCGGTAGGTCGTTAGCCAAAGCGCTCGCCACTTGCACCACTGCGGCGAGTGCGGCGGGATTACCTGGACCACTGGAGAGCACGACTCCATCTGGTGAAAGTGCCTTAATATCAGCCGCCGAAGTATGGGCTGGAACCAAGGTCACTGAAGCAAACTTGGCTAGGCGTTGCACGGTAGTACTGCGAACCCCAAGATCGATGACAGCAATTTTGGGCCGATGAGTTGATGCTGCTTCCTCTTCACTACCAATACTGTGAGTTTCAGAAGTGGTTACCTGAGCGACCAAGCTGTCATCTTGGGAAACAGCTTCTTGCGCAGCGCTGCGCAACTCGGCATCGCTAACGGTACCGAAAGCCGCTGTCATGGCATGGTTGGTATGGAGCTGACGGGTCAAGCGACGGGTGTCGACGCCGCTTATGATGGCTTGGCTTCGCTCTAGCATGGCTGCTTCTAGACTCTGGTCGGCCTGCCAGTTGCTATAACTCTGTATTAGTTCCCGCACGACAATGCCACGAGCGCCGCCCCTATTCGACATGGTGGCACCAGCGCTTGCACCGACGTTACCAATCTGGGGATAGGTGAAGTTTATAATCTGACCCGATGACGCCGGATCGGTGATGGTTTCCAAATAGCCGCTCATAGCGGTATTAGTAACTATTTCGCCGACCACCAGACCGTTGGGGGGAAGGTAGCCATACAGTTCACCTCTGAAAGTGGTGCCATCACTGAGGACGAGTCGAGCTTCAAGTTTGTTCATCGGGTTGCCTTTCCATCGATCACGGTCGGAACTCCATTCCAAATGGTGTGTCGCACACGACCGCGAAGTTCGCGTCCGGCATAGGGATTATTGCGACTTAAACTGGCGCTCTGGTTGGGATCCACGATCCAAGTTTCGTTGGGATTGAAGACCGTTATATTGGCTGGTTCGCCGGCCTCAATTGGTCGACCATGGCGGTCTTTAACGCCCGCTATTTCGGCTGGTTTCCACGACAGCAGCGCCAAGATGGATGCCGTGGAGAGCTTGGGCTCGGCTTGAGAATGGTTCAATTCGCTAAGCGCTAGCGCGAGGGCCGTTTCAAGGCCCAACATTCCGGGTGGGGCCTGATCAAATGGTTTTTCTTTTTCGTGGCTGGCATGAGGGGCGTGATCGGTTGCAATAGCGTCGATTGTGCCATCGGCCAATCCCATTCGAATGGCCATAACATCAGCTTCGGTACGCAAAGGCGGATGTACTTTATAGACGGCGTCATAGTTGGCAACCAGCGCATCGGTTAGCGTGAAATGGTGCGTAGTGGCCTCAGCCGTTACGGGCAAGCCCTCGGCTTTGGCGGCGCGCACCAGTTCAACCGAGCCGGCGGTTGACACGTGTTGCATATGTACCTTGGCACCCGTTAAGCGTGCCAGGGCAATATCGCGCATGACCATGAGCTCTTCGGCGAGCGCTGGCTGACCTGGCAAACCAAGTTTGGCCGACCATTCCCCTTCATGCATACAAGTACCGGCCGAAAGACTTGAGACCTCGCAGTGCTGAGCAAGGGTGACGTTTAGCCCACGGGCATACTCCATGGCACGTCGCATGACACCGGCATCTTGAACACCAGTACCATCATCCGTGAAAATTTGTACTCCGAGCTCGGCCAGCTCGGCCATTGGTGCCAGAGTCTCACCCAAACGGCCAACCGTAATTGCACCGGATGCCAGAACCTCGCACAATGCCCCACGACCTAGAGCTAGAACCTCTTTCACCGTGCCAGCATTATCCATGGTGGGCGTGGTATTTGGCATGGCCACCACCGCGGTATAGCCACCCAAGGCTGCGGCACGGGAACCGGTTTCAATCGTTTCAGCCTCTTCGGAACCAGGTTGGCGCAAATGGGTGTGAAGATCTACAAAACCGGGGCTGATAACACAATCTTTGGCGTCCAGCACCAGTTCACCATGGTTGGGTTCAAGCTTGGGTGCCACCTCGGAGATAATTCCATCGGGTGAAACACGTACGTCGCCGAATCTGGTCGCCGTTTCATCAATAATTTTGCCCCCAACAATTAGAACTCCGGTTTCAGCCATGTGCTGTGTCGTGCTTTCTTTAGCCATTCGTGCCCGTACCTCCTGTTCCTTGTAGCAACTTGAATAGCACCGCCATTCGTACCGCTACCCCGTTCCTAACCTGATCGACCATCACGGCATTGGGCAGATCAGCTACCTCTCCATCGATTTCAACCCCCCGATTCATGGGCCCAGGGTGCATGATGAGGGCATGGGGGGAAAGCATTTGCGCTCGAGCGATATTCACGCCGAAAAGGCGTGAATACTCACGCAAGGACGGCACTAGTGCTTGGTTTTGTCGTTCGTTTTGCATCCGCAACAAATAGAGCACGTCGGTGTCGGCCAGTTCCGGCTCGAGGTTGTGCCTTACGGTTGCGGGCCAGGTGTCAACGGCTGGTGGCAGCAAGGTTGGAGGTGCCACCATGGTGACCTCCATACCCATTTTGGCCAGGGCAAATATCATGCTGCCCGCCACCCTGGAGTGTTTAATATCACCTACCAAGGTGAGTTTCTTGCCGGCTAAGCCGCCTTCACCAAAATGGTGGCGCATGGTGTAAATATCTAGAAGTGTTTGCGTGGGGTGTTCGTGCCAACCGTCGCCAGCGTTAATTATTGAGCAGTCAACCCACCTGGTGAGCTGCCATGGAACACCCGAACTGCGGTGACGCACCACAATGGCGTCAACTCCCATAGCCGAAAGTGTTAAGGCGGTGTCTTTAAGTGATTCGCCTTTGTTCACACTCGAGCTCGAGACCGAAAAGTTTAAGGTGTCGGCAGAAAGACGTTTGGCGGCAGTTTCAAAAGAGAGACGAGTTCGGGTCGAATCTTCATAAAAAAGCCAGGCCACCGTGCGCGATCGCAGCGCGGGCACCTTGGCAATGGGGCGACTACTGACCTCGACGAAACTATCGCTTAGATGCATAAGCTCGTCGATCTCTTGGGCCGATAGATCACGAGCAGAAAGCAAATGTTTCACCGCTGTTCTCCCCGATCTTCGTCTAGAACATGTTCGCCTAGAACGACGCCCTCACTTGAAACATCAACAACTTCGTCGCGCCGGGTAGGTAGATTCTTTCCCACAAAGTCGGGCCGAATCGGCAGCTCACGATGGCCTCTATCCACCATCACCGCTAGCTGTACCGAACGCGGTCGGCCGTAAGCGCCAACGGCGTCAAGCGCAGCCCGAACCGTTCGACCAGTGAAGAGCACGTCATCTACTAGGACCACCACTTGATTGACCAGGTCTACCGGTATTTGTGTGACCGCCTCAACTGAAATTGGGCGGAGATCGAGGTCATCTCGGTAAAAAGCAACGTCGAGTAGCCCCACGGGGACTTCGACACCTTCAATTTCTCGTAATGCCTGGCGCAGGTTACGGGCCAGCGGCGCGCCGCCAGTTTGTAAGCCAATCAGTACCACGTCTTTAACACCATGGTTGCGTTCAACGATCTCATGAGCCATGCGTTTGGTGGCTCGTTGAATATCGGCGGCGTCCATGACGCGACTTCGAGCAACAAAAACGCCCCCGTTGGGGGGCGCAGCAGGGCGTTCGCGTTCAGCCAAGTTTATTACCTTTCTGTCCGTACGAGCCTCTCTGGACTCGCTTCACGGTCAGAATTACACGTTATCAGATAGTGAGCCCCGCACATCTTTCGCAATGCGTGACAATAGCCCGTTCACGAACGGTCCTGATTCATCAGTGGAATACGCGCTAGCCAAGAACACCGCTTCAGCGATTACCACGCCGGTGGGAACCTCGGGTTGAGACAGTAGTTCGTAGATAGAGAGGCGCAACACCGCCCTGTCTAGTGCTGGCATGCGTTCGAGGTTCCAACCTTTAGCAAAGGTTCTGATTTGTTCGTCAATAGCGCCCAGTTGTTCCTCGACGCCAGCCACCAAGACTGCGGTATAGGCATCAGGTTTGATGGGCAGCGAGTCGAGCACTGCCTGGGGCGTTATGGCTCGTGTTTCGGCCTCATAGAGCAAGGCTAAAGCCCGTTCGCGTGCGTCGCGACGGTTACCGCTCACGCTCGCGTAATGTATTCGCCGGAACGAGTGTCAACCCGCACCCGGTCGCCAATGTTTACAAACAGTGGGACCTGCACAGTTAGCCCAGTTTCAAGGGTCGCCGGTTTTCTAGCCCCGGATACCCGGTCGCCTTGAACACCGGGTTCGGTCTCGGCCACGTTCAACTCTACGGCCGCTGGCAGGTCGGCACCGATGAACTCGTCTTGGTACGACAACAAAACCGCATTGGCCGATTCCACCAGGTAACCAGCAGCGTCAGCGAGAAGGGCTTCACTTACGTTGAACTGCTCGTAGGTGGAATTATCCATAAAAACAAATTCGCTACCATCACGATACAGGAACTGCATTTCCCGCTTTTCGACGATGGCCCGTTCTACTTTTTCATCGGCACGGAATGTTCGGTCGAGCACCGCGCCCGTGCGCACATTTTTTAGCTTGGTGCGCACAAAAGCTCCGCCTTTCCCCGGCTTAACGTGTTGAAATTCGACGAGGTTAAACAAATCACCGTCGAGGTCGAGGGTCATACCGTTTTTGATGTCGTTCGTTGAGATAGTTGCCATTAGTTAGTGTCTTTTGGGGAGGGAGCGTCAATAAAAATAACAGAGCCAGGAATGCGCGAGGTGTGCTCAGTCGATCACAGTCGGCAATTGGGCACGGGTTAGCATCCTACTACCGTCCATAGTGATTTCGATCGTGTCTTCGACTCGAACTCCGCCAACACCTGGTATGTAGACACCTGGTTCGACGGTCACAACATTCCCAGGGGCGAGCGTAGCATTCGAGGTCGCCGACAACCGTAACGGCTCGTGAATCTCGAGACCGACACCGTGCCCAGTGGGATGGACAAAAAACTCTGCCCAACCAGCCTCATGAATTATCTGCCGTGCTGCGGCATCTACATCTCTCGTAGCCACATCCGCGGCGGCCACCGCTACTGCTTCATCGTGGGCGCGTTGCACGGTCGTTAACATTTTGGCTGTCTGCTCATTCGGACGTCCCAGACTAAAAGTTCGCGTCATGTCGGAGCAGTAGCCGTGGTGAGTAGCACCCATATCAATCACCACCAGATCGCCAGTGGTCAAGCGATTGTCAGAAGGCTCGTGGTGTGGCAACGCCGAGTTAAGCCCCGCCGCCACAATGGTGGAAAAGGCTGGCTTCTCGGAACCGGCGTCACCCATAGCCAATTCAAGGGCCATGGCCACCTCGGCCTCGGTTGGCGAATTAACCAGGCTGGGTAGTACCGAGGATAAAGCCTGGTCAGCAATATTGGCCGCAGTCTTAATAGCCTCGACTTCAACCGGCTCTTTAATGGCCCTCAACTCTTCGACCAGGTTAACGCTAGCCACTACTGTCTGGGCGTTAAACCATTCTTCTTTTGCTTGGCGAGCAAACTCCCAACTGACATGGTTGGCCTCTAAAGCTATAGCCGAGGCGTTCGCCGCCAAACGCGCTAAGAGCGAACCTACATCGGAGCTAATTTCCAGGCGAGTCTCGCTATTGCTATTGGCCAAGACGGCCTCAGCTGCTAGGGCGTAACGACCGTCCGTGATCAAGACAGCCGAATTTGGTGTGACCACCACCATCCCGAAGGAACCGTGAAAACCAGTTAACCACCGCACATTTTCACCTTTGGTCACCACCATGAGTTCAGCTCTGGCTGTCATGGCTGCTCTTAAGCGGCCGAGCCGACCTTCATAATCAAAGCGCAAATTTTGCACGAGATTACGCCTCTAACAAGGCCGCCACCGCGCGGATGGCTAATTCGTAACCCAAACCACCAAAGCCAGCCACAGTGCCACTAGCAACCGGGGCTATAACCGACTGATGACGCCAAGTTTCTCGGCTAGCTGGATTAGACAAATGCAGCTCAACAATTGGCCCCCGAAAGGCCGCCAAGGCGTCGTGCAGAGACCAGGCATAGTGGGTAAAGGCACCGGGGTTGATCACGATGGCCTGACAATCTTGGCGAGCCGCCAAAATCGCGTCAACCAGTTCACCTTCGTGGTTGGATTGCACGTGACGGAGGACCATTCCATGTGCCGTGGCCTGCTTTTCAGCCCGTGTCACATGGTCGGCCAAAGTTTCGGTTCCGTAAATCTCTGGTTCTCGAGTACCGAGAATGCCAAGATTCACCCCCGACACAAGCAACACTCGGCGCTGGTCTTTAGATTCATGGGTGTTGCTCATTTTTCTCGTACCTTTCCAAGGGTAGAACGCACCAGAGCGGCGTCCACTCCGGGCACGACCTCAACACCATTGGGTCCATCAAGTGCAAAAGTCAGTGAACTAAGCATCTTTTTGTCTCGCCCCAAAGCTTCCATAATCTGATCGTCCGCTAGTTCTCGAGGAATAATTGTTGGCAACGAATACTCGGCCACCACTCGGCGGACCTCAGCCACACGCTCGGAGGGGATTCGCCCCATGGCGTGCGCTAATTCAGCGGCATAAATTAGCCCGATCGCAACGGCCTCACCGTGGCGAAGCTCAAAGTTAGATAGCAGCTCAATGGCGTGGCCCAAGGTATGCCCATAGTTCAATATGGCGCGGCGCCCACCTTCACGCTCGTCACTGGCTACCACCTGCGCTTTTATTTCAACACAAGCTGCCACGCGTTGTGGCAGTGGCATCTCATCAAGCTTGCCTCCACCTAAGAAGTGGTATTTAGCCAACTCGCCAAGGCCGCTGCGGAATTCACGTTCCGGCAAGGTATCTAAGGTGGCGGTGTCACAAATAACGGCGTGAGGCTGCCAGAAAGCCCCAACCAAATTTTTCCCTTCCGGTAAATTCACACCGGTTTTACCGCCAATCGCAGCGTCAATCTGGCCCAATAAAGTGGTTGAAACATGGATCACTGCCACACCACGGTGATAGACCGCGGCCGCGAAACCCGCCACATCACTGACCATGCCGCCGCCTACGCTAACCACAACATCGGCGCGGGTAAGCCCCCACGACGCAAACCCTCGGCACAGGGTTTCTACCGTTTCTAAGGTCTTGGCATCTTCTCCAGTACCAATATGGAATGTTTGCTGCGTGACGCCGGTTTCTACCTCAACCGCCAGACCAGGCTGGGTAACGATTGCGGCACGCTTGGCGCCCGTAGGGATAAGCGCTGCCAGCTCGTTCTTGGCGCCATCCCCAACCACCACGTCATAGCTGCGCTCACCAAGTGGTACCGGCACCACGATCATTTCTTATCTCCAAGTAATTCAAGAATCTTCTTAGCCACCGCATCGGCACTCTCGTACCAAGAAACGTCCACCCGAAGGTCGGCAACTTCAGCATAGAGAGGCCCACGTTCCTCTAAAATTTCCTGCAAAACGATCGTCGGTTCACGATGACGAAACAACGGCCGAGAAGTGGTGTCACCAATATGCTCCAAGAGTGTTTGCACATCAGCATCTAGCCATACAACGAGACCGTTTTCCATCAGTTTGAGGCGGTTGACCTCGGCTAGAACCACTCCGCCACCAGTCGCCACCACACAGCCTTCGCTCGTGTTTAACACCTGGTGCAAGGCTGCTGATTCCAACTCGCGAAATACCTGCTCCCCACGTGTAGAGAAGAGTTCGCTGATGCTACAACCCACCTCGGCCTCAACCAGCTCATCGGTATCACACCACTTGAGGTTCATTAGAGCCGCCAAACGTCGAGCCACGCTCGACTTGCCGACTCCCATCGGCCCCACCAACACAATTTGTTTAGTGCCTGTGAAACTCATAGCAGCTGCTCGCTAAAAATTATGGCCAGGAATGCTCCTAAACACAGCGACGGACCAAACGGGAAATGAGCTTTTCTTCCTCGGAAAGGAATTATCGAAAGGCCCACGACTGTGCCCAGCAAGCTACCAAAGAGCCCTGACATTAATACCAAGCGTAAGCCTGAAGGCACCCCATGGTACTGAATGACCTGGTCAACCTCCGTGAATGAACCCACCCAACCGACAACCAAACCCAGTAGCAAGGCTAGCTTGACATCACCAAAGCCCATGCCCGAAGGAGAGATCACAAAGAAAACAAAAAGGAAGAAAAAATAGCCTATGGCGCCAACTAAAGCCGGTAGAACGGTTCGAGGTTCACCCATTACAAACGCCGCCAAGATTATAAACGCCGCGCTAAGAAAGAAGGCCGGGAAAACCAAGCGGTCGGGCAAGCGGTAGTGGTCGATATCAATTGTGCTGCCCACCACCAAAGCGGCTGAGAAAATCAGCAAAGGTATTGTTGAAAATTGCAAACCAAATCGCCACACCACCAGAGCAAAGACCAGTGATGTGATGACATCTATCAAGGGTGCCCGCCAGCGCATAGAAGCGATCGGTCGAGTTTCACCATCCGCAACGGAATCGGGTGAACCCACCGGCACCAAAGTGGCCGCCGGTTGATCTGCGAACCACGACACCACCGGCACCGAAGCTGGGCTGGCCACTGCGTCTTTTAGCGGATTCGCCGACGCTCGGACCAGCGGACGTGTGGGAATATCGTCGATCAGCAGCCGCAACAACGGTGCCACCGCTAGGCCAACAACAGCAGCTATGCCAATCTCAAGGGAATCCACCGCCCAAAGCGTAGTGTGGTACGTGCTACTAGGGGTTTATGCTCGGCGCTTACTCTTTAATGTTGGAGAGGAACTTAAGAAGTAGACCACGATTTATTGAATCGTCACCATCGTCGATAACTGGGCCAAAAGCTTCTTCTCCCTCAGCATTGCCGGTTGACTCTGCCACCGCCGCAACCGCTGCTGCAGCACGCGGCGAAAGGTTGGCCAGCTGACGCGCTAGCTGGTTCGAATCCTGCAGATCGGCAACCAATCCTTGCTCGGGTCCTGGCGTTGCACCAAAGTTTGATTCACGAAGGTTGGCTTCCAACTCGGCAAACGTGTCACCACCGAAAAGTCCGCCCCGTGGGTCTTCTTCTGGGAACTCTTCTGATACCGGCTCAGTGCCAAACGGGGTCAGCACATCATCAGATTCCCGATAGCTGAGCGCCGCTGGCGGGTCATCCGACCATGAAGGCGGGTCATCGGACCATGAATCGGCAAAGCCTTGATATTCATCCTCGCTGGCGGCATAGTTATCAGCCAAGGAATAAGCCGTTGACGAAGAATACGCATCGCTGATTACAGTCGGGTTTTCAACTAATTCGATGGCGGCCACACCTAGCTTTAACAGGTCGCGCACCATTCGACCGGTGGGAAGCTCACCCAATCCAAGTCTGGCACCAAGCTCCGACACCGAAGCACCCCCGCTCAAGGCCACGACTGCCCGCCACTGCGACGAGCTTAGGGTCACCGTGTCTTCTTGCTGATCAGCGACTAAGGCAACATAGCTATCGGTGGATGGCACCACTCGCAGGATCTCTTCCCATTCACGACGGTAGCCTTCGGCGGTAACCAAGACTTCTTCAAGCTCGAGATGGTCACCGCCAAGCTCGCTGGTGGACACATCACCATCAAAGTTGAATGCTCCGTCTTCGGCGCAAAGCATCTCGAAGAGCACCACAGCGCCAGCGTCGATATGGCCACTCCAGGGTGATACACACTGTGCCAATTTTCCGTCTACGAACGCCAGAGTGCCTCGGCCTCGCTCGGTTTCCACACTCAACAAACCGGTCTTGCCCGTATTGGCAAGCAACCGTAAAACGTCTGGCAAGGCGAACGATCCGAGGGTTCCTGAAAGAGACATCTCCACCTCCAACCCAATAGTTCAATGTACCTATCGGCAAAAGAGCGATGAATCTAAAGGAGTCGGGGAAAAATCAACCTCGCCGGGTACAAGTCTTTCACGAGCTAGTCGACCAGATGACCTTCAACCGCTGCTTTCATAACGGCCAGAGGTGCCGCTTCACCCGTCCATTTCGTGAACGCTACGGCGGCTTGGTGCACCAACATGCCCAGTCCACCAACCACCTGAGACCCTTTGGCGGTAGCGTCTTGCATAAGCCTGGTTTGGAGCGGATGGTACACCAAGTCAGCAACGACCTGGCCTTGGCGCAATAGCTCTGGGTTAACAGGGCTGCGATTTACCTGAGCCGGATCGGAGTCGCTATGCATCCCAATTGAGGTGCAATTTACTACCAGATCGGCTCGGCCTACTGCTGAGGCCTCCCCAACCCGCGCCACTTCTGGAGCAAGCGAGACTGCCAATTGGGCGGTCTCGACGGTTCGATTAACCACCACAATCTCGCCAGCACCAGCTTCAGCCAAGGCCAAAATCACCGCACGAGCCGCGCCGCCCGCACCAAAAACCACGCACGTTTTACCCTTGGGAACAAACTCGGCATCTTCTAACAACGATGCTACGAACCCGGCGCCGTCGGTGTTGTCGCCCACCATTTTGTTACCAGCACGATAAACACAATTTACGGCGTTTAGTTTGGCCGCTTGAGATGTCAATTGGTCAACAGTGGCCGCCACGTTGGCCTTGTGCGGCATGGTGACGCTCAAACCCTCAATTCCCAAGACTCGGGCCGCTTCAATTGCGTGATCGCCATGTTCGGGGGCAACATCAAAAACCGTGAAGACCCAGTCGAGGCCAAGATGGTTGAAAGCGGCGTTGTGAATGGCCGGGGATAGCGAATGTTGCACCGGATGCCCAATGAGGCCTACCACCTTTGTATTGCCACTTACCGCAATGTTTTGAATCATTTTGGTTACCTCTTGCAGTATCCCGGCAGTTAACAAATGCGCTTAGAAGATTCCTTCGGCCTGCGATTTTTCTTTCTGGGCCAAGAACTCATCGTAGTCGTCGGTGAAGAAATGGCTGCCGTCGTTGCTGGCCAACACGTAATAAAGCCACGGTCCGTCTTCTGGATTCAACGCCGCAGCCAATGCCGCACGACCAGGCGCCGCAATCGGTCCAGGCGGAATGCCAGCATTAAGGCGTGTGTTGTAAGGCGAATCGATGGCCAAGTCGGCGTCGGTGAGTGGACCGCTGCGTTCGGGACCACGAGCGAAAAACACCGTTGCATCGATGCCTAGAGGCATACCGATGGCCAATCGGTTGTGTATGACCCGTGAAACCTTCCCGTACTCATCGCTCAAACGAGATTCCTTCTCAATCATGGAGGCAATCGTGATGTACTCGTAAGCCGTAAGCCCTTGAGGTGCGCCAGTGACGGGGTCAAGATTCATATAGGGAACCAAACCGACATCGGTAGCAACCTTGGTGAATTGCTGGTTCATCCGCTCCAAAATTTCAACTGGCGTATCGCCCAGGGCGTAATCGTAGGTGTCGGGAAACAACAGACCTTCCCAGTCGTTGCTGCCCTTTGGTCGCCACGGGGTCTCCATGCGAATCAACGCGCTCGACATCTCAGCAGCATCGAAACTCTCGATTTGGTCATCCAAACGTTCCGCAATTTCAGCCACGGTCAGCCCTTCGGGAACCGTGAAGCGTTTGGTTTCAATTGGCGCTGGTCCCGCTTCCAAAACCGCGATTGCTTGCCCGAACGACATGTTCTTGTTCATGTTGTATAAGCCAGCCTGGAAAGCACCTTTGTTTTTCCAACGCAGGTAATAACGAAATACTGTGGGGTTATTAACTACGCCTTCTTTAGCCAGGAGTGTTGCAATCGAGTCGGTTGAGGAACCGCTTGGTACCGTGATCACCACGGCATCGCCTAGGCCACCCGAAGGGTTAATTTGGCGCTGTAACCAAAAAATAGCACCAGCACCTATCATTGCAATTAACGCTACCGTGGCTACCAGGGTGTAAAGAACCTGGCGTGACCGAGGCGGTTCGGGACGAATTCTCACGTAGCGGCCATCGTCCCACTGCCAGTCGCCGGGGTCGCCTCGAAGATCGGCCTGAGTGGCCCTGGTATCACCGTTTCTCGAGGAGCGAGATGAGCTGGGGGTAGTCACGTACTTGTTCCTTGTGAGGGATCGTCGGCCCTACGGTCAAGCCACGATTGTAGAATGATGGACGCTGCCACTTTGTCTACAACCTTTCTTCGGGCTTGGGCATTCAGGCCTTGTTCTTGAAGCTGTCGATCGGCAGTCACCGTCGTCAACCGCTCATCAATGGTTTCCACGGGCAGCGAGGTGCGCTTGGCCAGCTCTTTGACCTCGGCCAAGATGCCCTTGGCCGCCGGACCCACTGAACCGTCCATCGACAAGGGCAAGCCCACTACCAACACTTCAGCGTCAGCTTCGGCGGCCAGAGCCAAAATTTTGGAATGATCACGCTGTCGGTCACCGCTACGTTCTACCACTTCAAACGGGGTTGCTAATGTTCCAGCACTGAGGGCCACGCCGATACGTCGAGAACCGAAATCTATTCCAAGCGCCCTCATCGGCTGCGGTTCCGATTCAAGCCGAAGCACGCATGGCGTCTCGCACCAAAGCAAGCGCGTCATCGAGACGGTTTGGGTTTCTGCCCCCAGCCATGGCCAGTTCGGCATTCTTCCCGGTGCCGCCCTCCACTAGTCGTGCTGGTTCGCTGATCAGCTCGGAGGCGTGCAGACCTGAATCTTTCGTGACCGCCGCCACGATGGCCACACCACCGGAGCTAGGCAATCCGCCTAAGACCACGCCCTTGATTCCGCTTTGGTCGCGCACCGCGAGCGCTAATTGCCGTAGATCATCGCGTTCTAAATCGTCGACACGGGCCACCACTAAACCATCGACTGCTGAATCAGCCAAAGAGCTGGCTTGGCCTACCGCTAGCTGCGCCTTCAGGGCTTTTAGTTGGTTGCGAGTGTCCTTTAGTTCGCTTAGACGCTTCGAAACACCTTCGACCATGTCGGTGGGTTTAACCCCAAGCAGCGCCGCCGCATCAGCTAGCACCGCCTCTTCTTGACGTAAACGTTGAATGGGACCGAAGCCAGTTATGGCTTCTATGCGGCGAATATTCGATCCGATTGAACTCTCGGAAATGATTTTGAGTGGACCGATGTCACCTAAGGCCGAAACGTGCGTTCCGCCGCAGAACTCTATGGAATGCGCACCGGCCTGCAAGACCCTGACCCGCTCGCCATATTTCTCACCGAAAAAAGCGATGGCGCCAAGCTTTTCAGCTTCAGCTTTTGAGGTTTCGAAGTGTTTTACCTCGGCGTTGTTCAAAATTTCGTGGTTCGCCAAGTCTTCAATGGCCGCTATTTCTTCAGGGGTTACCGATTCAAAATGGCTGAAGTCGAAACGCAATCTATCTGGTGCTACTAGTGAACCTTGCTGGCGAACGTGGTCACCAAGCACCTCGCGTAACGCCCAATGCAGAATATGGGTACCAGTGTGATTCCGTTTGATAGCGGCACGGCGTTCCTCGTCAATTGAAGCTACTGCTTCTTGACCCACTTCAATTGTGCCAGACACCAACTCAACACGGTGACGATGTAAACCTGGCACGCCGTAGGTCGTGTCGAGCACTTTCGCCACACCAGTGTCGGTTACAATTTCACCGGTATCTCCAACCTGACCGCCCGATTCCGCATAAAACGGGGTGCGGTCTAAGAAGATATCGTTCCCAACAACGCCGATAACAACCGCTTTAGAACTGGTTTCGGTACGGCCCGTGAAAACCGTAGGACCATGCTCCGACAGAATTTGTTGATAGCTGCGGGTGGTATCGTCATCGACCACACCGCCAGCTTTACTAGCCGCTTTGGCGCGCTGACGCTGCCTAGACATGGCGGTTTCAAAGCCCGCCGTGTCAACCTCGAAACCCTTTAACAAAGCCACCTCTTTGGTGACTTCAAGGGGAAATCCGTAGGTGTCGTGCAGTTGAAAAGCCACTTCGCCATCTAAACGGCCACCATCTGGCAGGGCATCGAGTTCTTGGTCGAGGATTTGAGAACCGGAACGAAGTGTTTGACGGAAACGACCTTCCTCCCGCTCTACGATGCCCAGAACCAAATCTTGGTTCGTTCGAATCTCGGGGTAATCGGTGCCCATAGCGTCGATACAATGCTGCACCAGTGGCGTACAAACCGAGGTTTCTACGCCCAACAAATAAGCAAAGCGGATGGCGCGCCGAATGATCAGACGCAGGACATAGCCACGATCTTCGTTCGAGGGAATAACACCATCGCTGATTAGGAACGTCATGGTGCGGGTGTGATCGGCCAACAAACGCAAGGCGATATCGCCCAGGTCACTTTGGCCAATACGAACCTTGGTAACCCGCTCGGCTTCTTCAACCAAAGTGGCCAGTGAGTCAGCCACATATAAGCTGGGGCTCCCTTGGATCACCCCAAGAATTCGCTCTAAGCCGGCACCAACGTCGATACCTTTGTTGTCAAGGTCGCTTAGGCTACCGTCGGCACGTCGAAAAAACTGTGGGAACACGCTGTTGTAAAACTCCACGAAGCGTGTTTCAGCGGCCGGGTTAGCTGGTCCCCCTTCGGGGCCATAGGCCGAACCAAAGTCGAAAAACAACTCGGAGCTAGGCCCACAAGGTCCGGTTTCACCCATTTCCCAAAAGTTGTCGGCACCAAGTCGTTGTAGCCGCTCTCGCGGAAACCCAACGCCGTCAACCCAGATTTCTTCGGCTTCGTCATCACTTTCGTGAATGGTGACCCATACACGGTCACCGTCGATACCCAATACCTCGGTGGTCATCTCCCAAGCCCAAGGAATAGCCGCTTCTTTAAAATAATCACCAAAGCTGAAGTTGCCCAGCATCTCGAAAAAGCTGAGGTGACGTAACGAACGACCAATGTCATCGAGGTCGTTGTGCTTACCTCCAGCACGAACGCACTTCTGCACAGTGACTGCCCGAGGTGGGCTAAACGGTACTGGTTCTTCGCCTAGGAAATAAGGCACGAACTGCATCATGCCCGAGTTGGTAAACATGGGCGCACTGGGGTGGGTGGGAATCAAACTGGAAGATGCCACTGGAGTGTGTTGGCGATCTTCAAAAAACTTGGTCCAGATTTGGCGGAGTTCGCTAGCTTTCATGGTGATCTCAGACTACTAAAGCGGATGGTTGGACAGTTCACGGCGCAAATTGGCTTCCGTCTCTCGCATAATTTCACGGCCATCATGCACGACCTCGGCCAATTCTGCGCTCAGAGAACGCCACGATTCTTCAACCTGGGTGGCCACCCCTTCGGGAGTAAACCGCGACGCGCTCGAGCGAAGCTGTAACAAGAGCCAAACGGTTCCTAAGGCACCACTGATGGCCCCTAGGAAAAACCAAAATATTCGCTTAAACATTAACGGCTCCGCTTTCGACGGCGACCAAAAAGTCGGCCGATCGCTGTTCCCAAGGCAATCAATTTAATCATCGGCCAAGCCAAAAGCCGATACGTAAGTGACGTGGTGGCATCGACATTATGAGTGATCGATTCGGTCCGTTCCAAGATGGTGTCTACCCGCACCAACTCGTGATTGACCGCGGTGGCACTACGGTGCACTTCAGCTGCCGCGGCGCTTGCCACCTTGGTTAGCTCATTCATCGCCATCCGTGCGGTACGTAACGTTCGAAGCAACGACAAGACCGCCGCCGTCACAATGACGGCAATCACGACCGAGGCGATAGCCACAATTAACGCCGCTAGTTCGCCCGCACTCACGTCTGCTTCTTTTGCCTGGTAGACATGCGGTGTTGAATCTCCTCTTCAAAGCCATGCGACGACGGCTGGTAATAGCGCGACAAGCCTACCCCAGCCGGTAGATAGGTTTGATCCACCCAGCCTCGTTCATCATCATGGGGATACTTGTAACCTCGACCATGTCCCAGGTTTTTCGCACCTGAATAGTGGCTGTCACGCAAATGCTTGGGAACAATGGCCGCAGCACCCAGGGCAACCTCGGCTTTAGCCGCAAAGAGTGCTTTGGTAACGGTGTTTGACTTCGGGGCCGTAGCCAGGTGCACCACGGCTTGAGCCAGGTTGAGTTGTGCTTCGGGCAGACCCACCATATCAACCGCCCGGGCGGCAGCTTCGGCCACTAACAGCGACATCGGGTCGGCCATACCAACGTCTTCTGAGGCCAGAATTACCAAACGTCGGGCAATGAAACGAGCATCTTCCCCGGCTTCTAGCATGTGCGCTAGCCAGTAGAGCCCGGCATCGACGTCGGAACCACGAATGCTTTTGATAAACGCGCTAGTTATGTCGTAGTGGGCATCGCGTCCATACGCTAAGGCTTTAGCGCTCAGTGCATCTTCAGCATGGGCAAGCTCTACAACCGTGTGGTTGCGATCATCGTTAGTTTGTGCCAGTGCGATGGCGACCTCGAGGGCCGTGAGAGCTTGGCGGGCATCGCCTCCCGCTCGGCTGGCAATTAGTTCTAGCGCCTCAGGTGTGGCCGTGGCAGCCTCGAGCTCTAAGCCGCGCTTCAATAGCTTAAACACCGCTTGATCATTTAGAGGTTCTAAGCGGAACAAGGTGGAGCGTGACAATAGGGCCGCGTTCAGCTCGAAATACGGATTTTCGGTGGTTGCACCAATGAGCGTTAGCAGGCCCGATTCCACCGAAGGCAACAACGCATCTTGTTGTGCTTTGTTAAAACGGTGAATTTCATCCAAGAACAAAAAGGTGGAAATGCTGTAGTGGGCACGACGTTCTTGGGCGGCACTAATTACTTCCCGCACGTCTTTAACTGAAGCCTGGGTGGCCGATAGTTGCTCGAAGTGGGCTTTGGTGTAGTCGGCCACCAAGTGAGCCAAAGTGGTTTTCCCAGTGCCGGGTGGCCCCCATAAAATTACTGAAGATAATTTGTCGTGCTCGAGTAAAGTACGCAGTGGCGTTCCCGGAGCGATGAGGTGTTCCTGACCTAACACCTCATCAAGGTGTTTGGGGCGCAACCGTGCTGCCAAGGGTCCATCTTGGTGAAGCTGGCGTTCCATTCCGGCCGAGAACAGGTCGTTACTCACTCCCCTATCTTAGTTGCTTGACCCCAAAGGCACTGCTTAGGCATTCCAAGCATGGCAATATCGTTAAATGCGTTGGTACGCCGTTTTATTCTGGGGATGGGTCATTGGTTCAGCCGCCGTATGGTTGTGGCGTCGGATGAACCACAAACCTTCGGCCAATCCACCCACTACTGAGGTGATGTCGTCTCCTCTGAGGTTGACCGCAGCAGACCCGGCCAACACAACGGCACCTAGGTCGCTTGGCCGTGACACCGAGAGTTCCGAGAGTCGTTCGATGCTCACCAACCTGCCCACCCTCTTAGCTGGAGTTTCACTACCTTGTGGCCTGGCGCCACTTACGCATGGCCAAGCCAACTTAGATTTTGACTCGGCCGCTGTTTTCGCTACCGACAGCGCATCTTTTGAGGAAACCAAGAAGAAGCTTTTAGAGGAAATTTCCGGGCTCGGCTTTGAGATTGTGCCCATTGATCAAAACACTTTTCGAGCCCATAAACCAGAAGGTGACCTAGAGATCGAGTTTTTCGGAACAACCGAACTGAACCGTGATTTCTCCACCGCCACTAACGGTGCGACGGTGGTGGAAATACGACTGGCTACTTAACTTCTGAACTTTCGCTTGGCCACCGGGGTCTCATCACGGTGCAACTGTTGCAACGGGCAAAAGACAGCTCATCCTTTTGGTGGCAACAAACGCAGGCCCAGCTCTTCAAGCTGATTTGGGTCGATGGGTGTGGGCGCATTAGTTAGAGGATCGCTACCGGACTGGGTTTTGGGGAACGCGATGACCTCACGAATATTTTCTTCCCCAGCTAAAATGGCCACCAAGCGATCAATTCCAAAAGCGAACCCGGCATGAGGTGGCGCCCCGTATTGGAAGGCATCAAGCAAGAAACCAAACTTGGTCTGAGCTTCCTCGGCGCCAATACCAATACGGTCAAGGACCAACGACTGTATGTCGGGCCGATGAATTCGAACGCTGCCTGAGCCAAGCTCCCAACCATTCAGAACTAGGTCGTAAGCCTGCGATCGAACTGCTAAGAGCTCTTCCCCGCTGCCGTTACGCAACAAATCCAAATCATCGGTGTTCGGCATGGTGAAGGCATGGTGGGCTGGAATTGGTGTGCCGTTGTCGTCTAAGCCTTCAAAGAGCGGGAACTCGGTTATCCACAGGAACTGAAGCCCACCTTCGTTAACAGGGGGCCGGCCCAACTCAAGACGCAGCAGGCCCAAAACGTGACGGACCATGGCCCGCTCGTCGGCCACGAGCAGCAAAAGGTCGCCTGGGGCAGCTTCGGTGGCTGTCACCAGGTTGGCTAGTTCGGTTTCGCCGAGAAACTTTGCTACCGGCGAGTTGATCACGCCGTTTTCTTCCACCTTCATCCACACCAGGCCTTTGGCCCCGAAACGTTTGGCCGTTTCAGTCAGGGCATCCAGGCGATTGCGAGTGGTGTCGGCGCCGCCGGGGACACGAATGCCTTTAATACAAGAAGCTTTGAAAGCGTTGAAGCTAGTTTCGGTGAAAATTGGTGTCAGCTCTACCAGTTCCATGCCAAAGCGCACGTCGGGCTTATCAGAACCGAAGCGCTCCATAGCTTCGGTCCAGGTCATCTGGGGAATTTCTCCGATCTCAACTGCGGTTGCGGCCTTAACGGCGGCCACCACGGCATGGGTGATGAGCGCCAATACTTCGTCTTGGCTGGCGAAACTCACCTCGGCGTCGAGCTGCATAAACTCGAATTGCCGATCAGCGCGAAGATCTTCATCACGTAGGCAACGAGCAATCTGGTAGTAACGATCAATGCCGCCGACCATGCAAAGCTGTTTGAACAACTGCGGACTTTGGGGCAGAGCGTAGAAACTCCCTGGCTTAAGCCGTGCTGGCACCACAAAATCTCGGGCACCTTCGGGAGTTGAGGCGATCAGCATGGGCGTTTCGACTTCTAGGAAATCTTGTTCTTCCATGGCCCTACGAATAGCGCTGTTGACTTTGGCTCGAAGGCGCAAGTTTCGCTGCATGCGTTCCCGCCGCAGATCGATATAGCGATGCCGCAGCCGCACCGTTTCATCGGTTTCTACCCTGTCATCGAGCAAAAACGGTGGGGGTTGCGAAACAGAAAGAACCTCCACTTCACAATCGCCAAGCTCGACTTCACCACTGGCCAGGTTGGGGTTGATAGTTCCTTCCGGGCGCATTCGAACCACGCCGGTGATGCGCACCACATATTCACTGCGCAGATCAGCTGCGCCGTCAACCACGGCTTGGATGACACCAGTTCGGTCGCGTACGTCAACAAAAGCCAAATGCTCACCATGCTCACGACGTCTGGCAACCCAGCCACAAACCGCCACCTGGCGACCCACGTCGACTGCGGTCAATTGGCCGCACATATCGGTTCTCATAGCCAAAGCGTCAGAGTTGGTTGTGGTCACGGTTGCTTCCTCAGGTATTCAATTAAGTCGCTACGTTCAAGGCTCATTTGGCTGGCCGGGCCTCGCAGATCGCGGACAGTAACGTTATCGGCTGCAGCTTCTTCCTCACCGATAATCAACGCCAACGCGGCGCCGGAACGATCGGCGGCTTTCATCTGCGATTTCATCGATCGACGATCATAGGCTCGATCCAGGAACAAGCCCGCACGGCGTGCTTGGGTAACCAGGTCGCGGGCGTGGGTGCCGCCGGTCGTGTCGACCACAAAGGCTAGCGGTACTTGCTCGGCTGGCCGTAGAGCTTCTTCAGCTTGCAAGGCCAGCAAAATCCGCTCGATACCGCTGCCGAAACCCACGCCTGGGGTTTCCGGGCCGCCTAAGGCTGATGCTAAACCGTCGTAACGGCCACCGCCGCCAATTGCATTCTGCGCACCCTCCAGCGCCAAAGCCTGGAATTCAAAGGTGCTGTGGGTGTAGTAGTCGAGCCCGCGAACCAGGCGGGGTTCAACATCAAAATCTACTTCCGCGGCGCGCAATCCTTGTTGTACCCGCTCAAAATGCTCAAGTGCATACTCAGATAGCGACTCGAGCACCGAGGGAGCTTCTGACAGAGCGGCTACTGTTTCAGCCCGCTTGGAATCAAGCACTCGCATTGGATTAGTACGGGCAGTTTCAAGATCTTGGGGGTGCAGTTGATCGCTGTGATCTTGCAGCCAGGTTCCCAACAGTGTGGTGTAATTTGAACGGTCTTCCGGTGTGCCCATTGAGTTCAACAACAGGCGAAGTTGCCGCAAGCCCAGCTGAGCATAAAAGTCGGCCTGCAAGGTGATTACTTCCACGTCCAGATCAGCATCGGGTGAGCCGAGCACCTCGACGCCTAGCTGATGGTGCTGGCGGTAACGACCGGCTTGGGGCCGTTCGTAGCGAAAGTTAGGTGCTACATACCAAGCCTTCCAGGGATTTCGCTGAGGTCGATGTTGGAGGTAGGCACGCACAATGGAAGCTGTCCCTTCCGGACGCAACGCTAAATGGCGGCCACCTTTATCGATAAAATCGTACATTTCTTTGGTGACAATGTCGGTACCTTCACCAACCCGTAAAAACACTCCGAGGTCTTCAAACATGGGGCTTTGCACCAAACCGAAACCCGCATTGGCAACATGTTGGGCGAAACGGGCCACCAGCTCTACCCACTGAGCCGACTCGGGCGGCATTACATCACGCGTGCCCACAGGAGCGCTAAAGGAACTTGAAGCCATGGCCCGAGATTACCGGGCCGAGCTAACGGTTTAGCCATTTACCAGGCCACAAACCGCCTAGATGACGGCGCCTGCCACCACCCGATAAGCGTCATATACCGAGTCAATTCCCTTCACGATGCTAATTAGGGAATCGAGATGTGAGGGGTCACCTAACTCAAAATCAAACCGCATTTTGGAAACCCGGTCAGAACCGGTGGTGGTTACACAAGCAATAATGTTCACGTGATGATCGCCCAGCACCGCCGAGACATCACGGAGTAACCGCGATCTATCGAGGGCCTTCACTTCCATCGACGCCACAAAGGTTCCTGAGGGGGAACTATCCCAATCAACGTCAATCAGACGATCGCTTTGATCCATCGTTAACGAAACCGCATTGGCACAATCAGAACGGTGAACCGACACTCCCCTACCACGGGTTACAAAACCCATGATTTCATCGCCTGGTACCGGAGTGCAGCATCTCGCCAAACGCACCATCACATCATCTAAGCCCTCAACATGCACGCCAGAAGACGAGGAAGAAGACGTGGACGATGGCCGCTGTTGTAACGCGCGGGTGCTTTGTGGCAGTCGCTCTTCAACCTCGCTACCGCCACCTTGGAGTTCTTTTTGAATTCGCGTAGCTACCGAACGTGCCGAAACGTGGTTTTCACCAACCGCCGCTAAGAGTGCATCAACATCGGTGTAATTAAGGGCTTCGGCAACTTCTTTATAGATACGAGACTTGGAGAGCTTCTGAACCGGTAGACCCAAACGGCGCATTTCGCGTTCGAGCTCATCAGCACCATTTTCAATGGCATCATCTCGCCGTTCACGCGAGAACCATTGACGAATCTTATTGGTGGCCTTAGGTGTGACCGCTATTTTAAGCCAGTCGCGCGAGGGTCCGGCACCGTTCACTTTTGAGGTGAAAATTTCTACAGTGTCACCCGACAAAAGCTTCGATTCTAGGGCGACAAGTCGCCCGTTGACTCGGGCCCCAATACAGGCGTGACCAACCTCAGTGTGCACGGCATATGCGAAGTCAATAGGGGTTGCACCCACCGGTAGCGTGATGACTTTGCCTTGGGGTGTGAAAACGAAAACCTCGTCCTGTTCCAAATCGATTTTCAAATTGGCCATAAAGGCCGAAGGATCGGAGGTTTCTTGTTGCCAATCAACGATTCGATTGAGCCAAAGAACATCGTCACGGGAGGTGGAGTCTTTGTAAGCCCAGTGCGCGGCGATACCATTTTCGGCCCGTTCGTGCATCTCTCGAGTACGGATCTGCACCTCTAGTGGTTTACCTTGTGGCCCAATCACCGTGGTATGCAGCGACTGATACAGGTTGAACTTAGGCATGGCGATGTAATCTTTAAAGCGCCCCTGCACCGGCTTCCAAGTGGCGTGAATCGAACCCAAAGCCGCGTAACAGTCTTTAACGGTGTCGACGATTACCCGAATCCCCACCAAGTCGAAAATGTCGTCAAACTCGCGGGAGCGCACCACCATTTTTTCATAAACACTCCAGTAGTGTTTCGGACGCCCGTTAACTTCAGCACTGATTTTCAGCTCGGCCAAACGAGTCTGTACCCGTTCTAGAACCTGAGTGAGATATATTTCACGCTCGGGTGCCCTAGTCGAGACCATCTGATCAATTTCGGCATACCGCTTGGGGTGTAGTGCAGCAAAGGAAAGATCTTCCAACTGCTGTTTCACTTCTTGCATACCCAAGCGATGCGCTAAGGGCGCATAGATATCAAGGGTTTCTTGCGCTATGCGAGCCTGCTTCCAAGATGGCATGGCCGCAATGGTGCGCATATTATGCAGGCGATCCGAAAGCTTGATGATGATGACCCGCAGGTCTTTGGCCATCGCCACCAACATTTTGCGCATGGTGGCTGCCTGTTGAGCCTCTTTGGAGTCGAATTTCAACCGGTCAAGCTTGGTTACCCCGTCAACAATGGCGGCCACATCGGCACCCAGCTCACGCTCTACGTCGCGAAGCTCCATGCCGGTGTCTTCAACAGCGTCGTGCAGCAGCGCGGCCGCGATGGTAACCTCATCCAAACCCAGCTCAGCCACAATGCGGGCCACGGCTAAGGGATGGGTAATGTACGGTTCGCCCGACATGCGCATCTGCCCTTCGTGGGCATCGCGACCAAGCTCGAAGGCCTTGGTGACTACAGCTATTTGGTTCCGCGCATCTCGACCCCGAAAGCCATGCACCAACGGTCGAACCTCAACTGAGGCTGCTGCCAGTTCTCTTCTCCATGGCAAAACTCGGTTGACGGTTGGCACGACAAGCGGCTCCCACTTTGAGTGCGACTACCTCGACGCAGTAGTACTCATCTCAGGATACAGCTTGTAGACCAGATCGAATTAGCCAGCTCCAACACGTCGAGCCAACACATTCGCCAAAACATGGCGGGGTCAAATGACTAGGCGCAGGTATTAACGGCGCTTACCTTTTTTGCGCGGCCGTGGAGGATGCCCACCGGAGGGGGTGATCTTCACTGCTGAGGGTGGTTTGGTAGCAGTCGAAACAGCGGTGCCAGAAGATGTTGAACCTTCGTTAGATTGAGAACCGTCCGAGCCGGTAGAAACTGCGCCGCCACGAGAAGCCACCTGGGATGCCGCCGCTTGATCTTTGGCGGGTTTTGTACCGGCGAGTTTCTGTTTCAGCTCGGCAAAATGGGGTTCACGTTCCTTGAGGAAGATAACCACTGGGACCGCCACAATCAGCGACGAGTATGCGCCGACCACCATGCCGATAGCCAGAGCAATTGCGAACTCTTCGAGGGTGGTGGCACCCATGATCCACGAACCGACCACCAGCATTGATAGCACCGGTAGCAATGAGGTGAGTGAAGTGTTGATAGACCGCATTAGCACTTCGTTGGTGGCGTAGTTGGCCACGTCCCGATAGGTCATGCCGGTTGATACCGAAGCTCGGGGAGTGAGCTCTTGGAGCTTGTCGAACACCACGATCGTGTCGTAGAGGGAATAGCCCAAAATCGTTAAAAACGCGATCACGGTTGCTGGTGTGACTTGGAATTGCAAAATTGAATAGGCACCAACGGTGATCACAATGTCGTGCAACACTGCCACCAGCGCACCTATAGCCATCCGCCATTCCAATCGAATGGTGATGTAAGCGGCGATGGCGATAAAGAAGAAGATCAACGCCCGTTCAGCTTGGGCAGTGATTTGATCTCCCCAGGATGGCCCGACGGTGTTGATGGAAACCTCGGAAATCTCGATACCGGCGGCTTCCGCCAAGGCGTCCACGATGGCTTCAGAATCGTCAAAAGCCGAGATACCGCTTTGGATGCGTAGAGTGCGCACTCCCGACCCGCTAGTTAAAACCTGGATGCGAGCATTGTCATGGCCAATTGGCCGCAGCGCATCGCGCACATCGTCCACCGAGAGCTGCGCCGATTCGAGTTCCCAAACACCTCCGCCCTCAAAATCGATGCCTAGATTGAGCCCACGCCCAACTAAGGACCCGACACACAAAACCACGGCCACGGCGGAAATGGCAAGAGCGCGCTGCCATATTTTCTGGAAATTGATACCTGGATTACCGCGATACAGACGCTGGGCCAGATTCATTATTTCACCTCCGCAGAAAGCTGTGATGAAGCAAAACTTTTAGGCATCCCGAACATCCAGCCTTTTTGCGAGTACTTGGGTGAGCTTCCAAGCATCATCACGAGTGGCCCCATCATAAAATAGGACACCACCAGATCTAAGAGGGTGGCCAAGCCTAGGTAGAAGGCGAAACCACGCACCGGGCCCACGCTCAACCAGTACAACAGGGCGGCACCGATGAGCGTAGTGACATCGGCTTTCACGATGGTTGAGAAGGCCGAGTTGAAAGACTTTTCCACCATAGAACGAATGGACCGGCCGTCTCGCACATCTTCTTTGAGGTTCTCGAAATACACCACATTGGAGTCGACCGAGACTCCAATTGAAACAATGAGACCAGTAATACCCGCCAAGGTCAGGGCTAAGCCTTGATTAGCGCCAAACCACGAGATAATCGCCCAGAGGAGGCTGAAGGATATAACGAGCGAGAACATGGCGATGGCACCAAGGACCCGGTAGTAGGCCACCATGTAGAGGGTGACCAACGCCAGACCGACCAAACCAGCCACGATGCCAGCGTTTAGGGCGTCTTTACCAAGGGTGGCAGAAACGGTTTGGGTTTGCTGCGGTTCAAGCTGAATGGGCAAAGCACCGTAACGCAGAACCGTAGCCAGGTCTTTGGCTTCGCGATCGGTGAAATTTCCGCTGATCGAGATTTCATCGGCTTTGAATTCCGGCACTTGCACCTGGGGTGCCGATAGCACAACCCCATCAATTTCGATACCAATGCTTCTGGTCGGGCAACCTACTGCAGCGTTGTAGCATTCGCTGGCGATGGCGTTCCAGGCGTTGATACCGGAATCTCCGCCCTTTAGCTCTAGAGCAATGATCCATTGGTTCACACCCACCAACGACGCGTTGGCATCGGCGACGGCATCACCTCTAACAGCTGTTGGACCAAGCTCGTACAGCACATCGGGGTTGTCTTCTGAAGGGAACACAACGGTGTCGTCGGGTGACGCTTCCTCAGGTGGAGTGATCGGCGTTCCGGGCTCGACAATGTCGAGAACGGGACGGAAACGTAGTTCGGCAGTCCGACCAACTAGTTCCAGCGCCCGCTGCGGGTCATCAACACCTGGCAAAGACACGATAATACTGTCACCCTGTGCAGCTACCTCAGGTTCCGCCACGCCAATAGCATCTACCCGTCGGCGCATAATTTCTACTGCCTGATTGAGCTGCTCGGCACTGGCATGCTCGGTGGGCTGTAACACGACCGAAACGCCACCCTGTAGATCAAGCCCCAGCAGCGGCGCATTCCCAGTGGCAAAGGTGTAACCAAGCGCCACAACTGTGACGACCAGAGTGACTAGGAACTTGGCGAACATCTTGTTTTTCATCTAATCGACCCCATCGGCAGATTCGGAGTCATCAAAATCTGGGCTGCTCGCATCGTCGTTTTCGAAGTCGGTTTCAAAGTCATCTTCGAACTCAACCCGATTGGCAATTGCGCCACGGGCAATTCGGATTTCTATTCCAGGCGAGATTTCAAGAAACAAGTCGCCGTCATCTTCACCGGTAATTTTCCCGTAGATTCCAGCTGTTGTCATAACCTCATCGCCTACGGTGAGACTAGCTACAAGCTCGCGAGCTTTGCGGGCTCGACGCTGTTGCGGCACCAATAATACGGCCCACATTACGCCAAGGATTACCAGTAAAAGTATGCCGTCCATCTTGAGTCGCTTCCTTTAAGCGCTTAAATGCCAGTGACTGACGCTAGCCGTGCAGTGGTGCAACTGCGTAACGCCCGAGTGAATCTTCCCAAGGCAGCTTAAGCCCATACTTCTAAAATCTCTTGGCGAAGCGCTGCGAAACGCCCAGCGCGAATCGCCTCACGCATTTGTTTTACTAGGTTCATTAACCACGCCACGTTGTGCCGGGTGAGGATGGTGGCTGCTGTTGGCTCGTCATTAGTCAACAAATGTCGAAGATAGGCCCGTGAATACCGCCCGGTTTGATCACCATTAAAGTTGGGGTCGAGGGGGCCATCGTCATGGCGGTATTGGGCGTTGCGTATATTCAGACGACCAGCAGTTGTCAACAAAGTGCCATGACGAGCAAGACGCGTAGGCAGTACACAGTCAAACATGTCGACACCCAGATTGACCGCCTCGACCAATCCAACCGGATCGCCTAGACCCATGAAATATCGCGGTTGAGAAACTGGTAGTTCATCCATAGTGGCACCTAAGGCTTCCACCATCTGATGGCGAGTTTCACCGACAGATAAACCTCCGACGGCATAGCCATCGAAACCTATTTCAATAGTTCGTTTGGCGCTCTCGACTCGAAGCCCTGGGTCGATACCGCCTTGAACAATGCCAAACTGAGCTTGATCACGGCCTTGTTCTTGCCAAGTGGCCTGCTCGTGCAAAAACGTGGTTCGCCCTCGACGCGCCCACAATATTGAGCGTTCGACAGCCTGTCGGATCACATGTGGTTCCGAGGGCAGTGGCGGGCAGACGTCTAATATCATCTGAATATCGGCCCCCAGTTCGGCCTGCACGGTGGCCGCCTTTTCAGGGCTTAGATGGTGGTAGCTGCCGTCGTACACCGAGCGGAACTTGGCCCCCTCATCATCAACTTTTGGCGCCAAGCTAAAAATTTGGAAACCACCCGAATCGGTCAAAAGATGCTGGTTCCAACCCATAAAACCGTGCAAGCCTCCGAGCTGGTTCACCAGCTCGGAACCGGGCCTTAACATCAGGTGATAAGTGTTTCCCAACACAATCTCAGGACTAAGGCGTTCAAGGTCTTCGGTGGTTAGGGTGCGCACCGCTCCTCTGGTGCCCACTGGCATAAAGATTGGGGTTTGAAAGCTGCCTCGCGCCGTACGCACCACTCCGGTTCGAGCACGCCCATCTTGCGCCAACAGTTCAATTTCAAGCTTCATTGCTGGCCTCGCTGCAACCACATGGCATCGCCGAAAGACAAAAATCGATAACGATTGGCCACCGCTTCGGCGTAAAGCTCACGCCAACGGTTACCCACAAAAGAATCGATCATAACCAGGAGGGATGAACGTGGCACATGGAAATTGGTCAACATCACATCAACCAAGCGCCACTGGTAATCACCATAAATAAACAGTTCACTGTTACCTTCCAGTTGGCCGGTACCAGCAGCAGTTTCTAAGGCTCGGGTGGCGGTAGTACCAATCGCGATTACCCGTCGTGCCGCCTGAACCGCTTCCATCGTGTCGTAGCTCACTCGATAGAATTCTGAGTGCATCTGGTGGTCTTCAACCCGATTAGTCACAATTGGACGAAAGGTGCCTAAGCCAACCACCAATTCAATTTCACAAAAACGTGCTCCGGTGGCCTTGATACCTTCTATGACTTGTTTGGTTAGGTGCAAACCAGCTGTTGGTGCCGCGACCGACGCCGGTCGGTCGGCGTACACAGTTTGGTAGCGTTCCGGGTTTTCCAGCCGCTCATGGATATACGGCGGCAGCGGAACCTCGCCGAATTCAGCCAAGGCTTCAACATCGCTAGCCAAATTTCCGTTCGTTCCCTGCTGTTCATACCGAAGGCGAACTCGGCGACGACCTTCACCTAAGTCTGCACCTACTTCGACTGACAGGCCCGCTCGCTCTAGCACCGTACCGGGACGGACCTTTCGGGATGGACGCACCAGTGCTTCCCATTCATCGCCGATGGGGTGCAACAAAAGCACCTCAACTTCACCACCGGTTGCCTTGTTGAGCTTTAGGCGAGCGTGCAAGACCCTAGTGTTATTAGCCACCACTACATCGCCTTCGCCGACCAGTTCAGGCAGGTTATAGACGTGTTGATGCGAGGGTGGTGACGACGGCCCGCGGTCGACTAAAAGACGGGCACTGTCTCGGGGTTCAACCGGGGTCTGGGCGATCAGCTCGTCAGGTAAGAAGTATTCAAAATCGGCTAGGTCCATCGGCGGTTAGACACTATCCGAAAAGGCTGGGGGGTGACTCAGGGGAAACATCCTTGGGTGGCTCGACCCCTAGATGTTGCCACGCGGCTGGCGTAGCTACACGACCACGAGGTGTTCGCATAATTAGGCCCAGCTGAATAAGGAATGGTTCATATACGTCTTCTACGGTCTCGGTGGGTTCACCAACACTAATGGCCAAGGTTGAAAGCCCGACCGGTCCCCCACCAAAGCGCAAACAGATGGCTTCTAAGATGGCGCGGTCGACCTTGTCGAGGCCAAGCTCGTCAACACCAAAAACTGCCAGTCCATCGTTGGCAGTGGCTTCATCGACCACGCCATGGGCGCGCACCTCGGCGAAATCGCGCACTCTCCGCAACAACCGATTAGCGATTCGAGGTGTGCCGCGAGCCCGGCGAGCGATTTCCTTGGCACCTCCGGGTTCAAGCGCCACTCCTAAAATTTCAGCCGCTCGCAGGACAATGGCGGTTAAGTCGCTGGCCCCGTAGTAGTCGAGCCGGGCCACCAAACCGAATCGATCACGTAATGGTCCGGTGATTAGACCGGTGCGAGTGGTGGCACCTACCAATGTGAATGGAGCGACATCGAGGCGAAGCGAGCGTGCTGCAGGGCCTTTGCCAATCACGATGTCGATTTGAAAATCTTCCATGGCGGGATACAGAACTTCCTCCACAGCCCGTGACAAGCGATGAATCTCGTCAATGAAGAGAACGTCGCCGGTTTCAAGCTGAGTGAGAATGGCCGCCAAATCGCCACCACGTTCAAGGGCCGGGCCTGAGGTCACATGCAGCCCCACCGACATTTCAGCGGCCACGATGGCCGAAAGAGTTGTTTTGCCTAACCCAGGAGGCCCGGCAAACAAGAGGTGATCTACCGGCTGAGCGCGTCGCCGGGCGGCTTCTAAAATAATGGTCAGATGGTCTTTTAGCTCTTGTTGGCCTACAAACTCGGCCAAAGTTCGAGGTCGTAAACTAGCTTCAGCGCCTTCACCACTAATCTCAGACGAACCTGCTGGCTCGCGCCGCGATTGAACCTGGCCTTCGGCCTCTAGATCATCGGGGCCTAGTTGTGGGTTGAGTATTTCTTCGCGCATGCCGGTTGTTCTTACCTCTGAGCACCTAGCTCACGTAGAGCCGCTCGCAACAGTGCTGAAGCATCGTCGTGGTTGGGTAGCTGTTTCAGCACAGCCCTTATTTCGTCGCTCTGGTAGCCAAGTTCGACCAACGCGTCGTGAGCATCGGTGGTAACCGATGGTTTCGCCGTCTGAGCCTCATCGTCGGCGGCGGAAAACTCGAATTCCGGTAAATCTAGTTTCGGTTTGAGTTCAATCAAGAGCCGTTGTGCAGTTTTCTTGCCCACTCCGGGCACTAAGCACAACGCCGCCAGATCATCCGAGGCAATGGCTTGTAACAGTCGGGCCGGGGCATGGGTCGACAAGATAGCCATGGCAAGGCTTGGTCCCACACCATGGGCGGAAAGCAACACCTCAAACAGTCGCCGTTCGTGATTGGTTGCAAAGCCGTAAAGCACCTGTGCATCTTCACGAATGTGGTGATAGATATGGACGAACGCTTGGTCTTCAGCCCCGCTTAGGGCACTAGCCACACCTGGCAAAACAGTTACCCAATACCCTATGCCGCCCACTTCCAAGAGTACTGATGAACCTTGTTGTGCGAGCACGGTACCGCGCAGTGAACCAATCATTTGTGCCGACTTAACGCTCGGGCCATAGCGCCGTGAGCAACATGACAGAGGGCCACCGCCGCCGCATCGGCGGCATCCGCGGGAGCGGGCACAATCGGCAGATTCAAAAGCATTTTCACCATTTGAGCCACCGCTGTTTTGTCGGCAGCTCCGTCGCCAGTTACGGCCAGCTTAACTTCGTTGGGTGAATAGTCGGCGACTGCCACACCTCGACCTGCGGCCTCGGCCATAACTAAGCCCGAAGCCTGGCCTACCGACATGGCGGTTCTAACGTTGTGCTGAAAAAATACCCGCTCGATTGCTAGGGCCACCGGGTCAAACTCATCGAATAGCGAACGAAATTCGGCCTGCAATTCGGCCAAACGATTTGGCAACGGCTCGTCTGGTGAGGTGCGAAGCACGCCGATAGCAACCGCATTTGGCTTCTGGGTGGTGGCATCTAACACGGCGTAACCACAACGTGACAAGCCAGGGTCGATACCTAAAACGAACATGCGTACGATATTACTGGATACCGCTAATGGGGTCGAGCATTGACACCCGACAGCACATTTCTAAAGCTCGATGCTTTCCAGAATTTCGGTCGGAATATCAAAGTTCCCGTGCACAGCTTGTACATCGTCATGGTCGTCAAGCGCTTCGACAACCTTAAGCACGGCCGCGGCCGCGGTTTCCGAATCTAACGCCACCAAGGTTGAAGAAACCATGGCAGTATCGGCCGATTCCACCGTGATTCCAGCCTCATCCAAAGCACTACGAATATCGCTCAACGCCCCTGGGGCACAGCTGATATCCCAAACGTCACCATCGGCGACAATGTCATCAGCGCCAGCATCAAGAGCGACTAACATCACATCGTCTTCTTCGACGGTGCTAGGAACGGTGATAAGCCCGCGCCGCTCGAACTGCCAGGCCACAGCACCAGGTTCGGCTAATGATCCGCCACTGCGATTGAAGATCGTTTTAATCTCGGCACCAGTGCGGTTCCGGTTATCGGTCAACACCTCGACTAGCAAAGCCACACCGTTTGGGGCGTAACCTTCATAGGTGATCGACTCGTAATTAACGCCTTCGAGTTCGCCCGTACCACGCTTAATAGCCCGGTCAATGGTGTCGACCGGCACCGAGTTATCTCGAGCCTTTTGAACCATCGTCCGTAGCGATGGGTTCATGTCAGGATCGCCGCCGCCTTCACGAGCGGCTACTTCTACCTGGCGGATGAGCTTGCCAAACAGCTTGCCGCGGGCCTTATCGGCGGCACCTTTTTTGTGTTTGATTGTGGACCATTTAGAGTGCCCAGCCATTTTTTACCTCAACCTCATTTGCTGACCGACGCGACTAGTTTGTGGTAGCAGCTACCAACCGCGATCCGCCAGACGGGTTTCGAGGCTGCCCATCTCGATTCCGGGCATGGCCTGACCAAGACCTCGGCTCACCTTCACCAAAACGTCAGGATCTTGGAAGTTAGCGGTGGCTTCTACCACAGCTTTGGCCATCGCGGATGGGTTGGCGCTCTTGAAGATTCCCGAACCCACAAAAACTGACTCCGCCCCGAGCTGCATTACCAACGCCGCGTCCGCTGGCGTGGCGACACCACCAGCGCAAAATAGCGGTACCGGCAACCGCCCGGTTTCATGAATCTGCTGCACTAGTGAGAGCGGGGCTTGTAGGCGTTTCGCCCATTCAAATTGTTCGGCCCCATCAGCCTGTGTGATAGCACGGATATCGCCCAGAATCTGCCGTAAGTGGCGAACAGCTTCCACGATGTTACCCGTACCAGCCTCGCCTTTCGAGCGAATAAGAACCGCGCCCTCAGAGATGCGCCTTAGGGCCTCACCAAGGTTGGTGGCACCACAAACAAAGGGCACCGCGAAGCCCACCTTGTCGATGTGGTGGGTTTCATCGGCCGGGGTTAGCACTTCAGATTCGTCGATGTAATCAACGTTGAGGGCCTGCAAAATCTGCGCTTCAACAAAATGGCCAATCCGAACCTTGGCCATCACCGGAATCGAGACCGCGGCCTGGATCCCTTCAATCATCTCAGGGTCGCTCATACGGGCCACGCCGCCATCACGACGAATATCAGAGGGGACCCGCTCTAGCGCCATAACTGCCACCGCACCGGCATCTTGAGCGATGCGCGCCTGTTCGGCGTCAACAACGTCCATAATCACGCCGCCGCAGAGCGAAGCCGTGAGATCACGCTTGTTGTTGGCTACAGCATCGTTGGTACCAGTAGCCACATTTTCATTCGACATAGCAACCATCCTAGAGAAAAGTGCGAAGGAATAGAGAGGTCAAGAAGCGAGGAACTCGGGCGGTAGTTCTTTACGAAGCAACTCGACCCAGGTCTGACCCGGCAACAGCTTCAAAGTTTTGCCGGTTTCATCGGTAAGCAAGTATGGCTCGGAACGGTCGGCGCGTGACCATTTACCGTAGGTGACATGGCCATCGCTCAAGAGCCAAGCTTCACCCGAGCCCACGGAAATCGCTTCTGGTGAAGTGGGATCGAACGGGCTAGTGCCATAGGGAGTGACCAACAGCAGTACGTTGGTAGCCCCAATTTGGCGGCCTTCGGCATCGATGTGAGGGGTGCCTTGTTGCTCACGCAAAAATGTTTGGCTGCTACCGTCCCATCGCCACGTTGATGAGTTGTGCCCAAAACGAAGCTGAACCCCGGCGGTCGTGGTGGCCGAAGCCAGTCTCGGTTCATCGTCGTCACGGAACTCAGCGAACATGGGTGGCGGAGAACCAAGTGGGCTAATCGCGTTATAGAGCTCGGTTAAGTTAATAAACAGATTGTGGGGCGCTCTTCGGGCAAACTCGCCATCACCGTTCCTAAAGAAGAGCCCACCAAACTGCGAATCATGGCCGGCGAAGATTGCCAGATCTTGGTCTCGAATCATGCGCATGGTGCCTGAGTTGCCACCAGAAGAACTAAATGAGGCACGGCCAAACAAGGCCATCAAATCGATGTCAGAAGTTCGTGCGGAACGCACCGGACCGACCGGGTCGGGGTGCTTGGAATGAAAGACCGCTAAAAAGCGGCTTTCGCCACCCTCCACCGATTCTTCAACCACAATGTCAGCATCTACCAATCCACGTTGGGGGCGAGCATTAGCATTGTTGTTATCAACCTTTACAATCATGGCCACTCGTTCGGTAGCACTTTGATCGCTCGTCAACTCACCGCTCAGCGGAAACCGGAACATCTCTTCGGTCGTGGTGGTGGTGGCTTCAGTGGTGCTCGTGGTGCTGGTGGGTGCCACCGTAGTGGTGGGCTCCGCGCTCTCTCCGTTTCCACCGCAAGCAGCGACGCCGAACGACAAAACCGCTAGAGCGCCGAGCCAAACTCGGCTAATACGTTGGGACTGATTTTTCAACGACTTAAAGCTCCTGCAAAACGTCGATTCGGTGTTCTATGGGAGAAAATGCCACGTATGGGCTACCAGCACCAAATGGACAGCCGAGCCATAGATGGCCTGAGGCCAACGCCACGTTAGAAACCTCGGCCGAGGTTGCCACTTTCGTTAACGCTTGCGCCAAGGCCGGTGGGTAACGGGTAAGGCTCACACCTTCAAGGTCGGCCATAATATCAAATTGATCTTGAAGTAGCCTGGGCGCCAACCACCCGTGAATTCGTAGGGCGGCAGCCAGTTGCAACAACGGTATCGAAACGGTACCTAGAGCTGTTTCACCGGTTTTAATTTGAACCAGCTGACGCGCCAACACCGCTTCAAGCTCAACCCGGCTGAGGCGCTGCAACATGCCTCTAGTAACCACCAGGGTGGAGCTATTCGGGTCGCGCCCAACGACCAGCGAGTTTACAGAATCAGTTTCAATGACCTGAATGTCAGGCTCGGGAATTCCATTCGATAGGCACAAGCCGTCAATGAGATTCCACAGTCGTGGTGCTTCATCTTCAAGTAGCGGGAAGGTTTTTAGGGGGCCAAGAACAGCCTTCGCACTACCCCGAATTAGCCAAGTTGCCACCGCGACGCCAATAGCCGCGCCAAGGAGAATATAGGGCCAACCCGGAGGAATTATCAGCGCTATGACAGCGCCGACAATGGCTCCGATCAACGCAAAGACGACGAGCTGAAGCCCGGTAACGCGCCGCGCTCTTTGATGAAAATTGCTTTGGTGTTCTAACAAACCTTGCCTGAACTCAAACTAGAACTGAACTTGGACCGGTCCACGCGACTCGTCGTCAGCTTCGAAGTATTCGCGAGCGGTGAAGTTCATCATATTTGCCAAAATCACCGCTGGGAACGACTGGATCTTGGTGTTGTACTTGTAAACCGTGTCGTTGTAGAACTGGCGCGCATAGGCGATTCGGCCTTCAGTGCCGGTGAGTTCTTCTTGTAGCTGGAGAAAGCTTTGGTTGGCCTTCAAGTCGGGGTAAGACTCTGAGAGGGCGAACAGAGATTTCAACGCGCCGCTCAACATATTTTCAGCTTGGGCTTGTTCCCCAATGCCCGAGGCTGAAACTGCCATGTTACGGGCCTGAATTACCCGTTCTAGGGTTTCTTGTTCGTGCGATGCGTAACCCTTAACCGTCTCAACCAGGTTCGGTATGAGGTCGTACCGACGCTTTAGCTGCACATCAATTTGCGCCCAAGCATTCTCGATACGGTTTCGGAAACTGACCAAACCGTTGTAGGTAACAATGGCGTAGATCGCAATTACGACCACTATGGCTAATAAAATCCACAAAATCATGGGTGGAGTACTCCTCGCGAGACCGTTCTCGCTCTGATAGAAAAAGTATAAGCAGCGACTTCTAGATCATAGGCTTGTGCATGGGTCTTCGCACTGATCGTGGTCACTTTGAGTCGACTAGCTCGTTAAATATTCGAAGATATTGCCTTGCTAAAGACTCCATGGAAAAAGTCTGAGCCCGTGCCAAGCCAGCCCTAGTAAGTTCTTCGGCGAGCGATGAGTCTTTGAGTACTCGCAAGATCGCCTCTGCTAAAGCCTGGGCATCGCCGGGGGGCACCAATAACGCATCTTTGTCTGGTCGAGCCACGTTGCGGTAACCCGGCAAGTTTGAAGCCACCGTGGGTGTTCCAGCTGCCATGCCTTCAAGGAGCACAATACCGAATGACTCGCCCCCGAGCGATGGCGCGCAAAACACCGAAGCCGCTCGAATCCTTTGTGCTTTTTCCGCGTCACTAATCCGGCCCAGCCATTCGATCCGTGGATCACCGGCATGTTCACGCTTTAATTCGTTGGTGTCTGGCCCGGTTCCTGCCACCCATAACCGCACGTGAGCAGGCAAATCTGACATGGCCTCTAGTAGGACGGCCAAACCTTTTCGGGGTTCATGACGTCCGATAAAGAAGATTGTAGGTCCCTCGGTCGGCCAGGGTTTGGCGTCACGAAATTCGGCCACGTCTATACCGTTATGCAACAGCTCGTAGCTACCGCCCAGGGAACCTTCGGCTAAGGCAATCGCGTCTTGCGAGACTGCCACCCGTTTGTCGAGGCGATTAGCTAACCAAGCTATTGCGGGGCGAGCCCAGATATAGGGCCCGATGTGACCGGCGGCGTGAAATGTGCCCACGAGTGGCGCCGATTTGATCAAACATGCCGTCATGTTTGGACCAGGGACCATTGGCTCGTGCAGATTCAACACATCGAATTGTTCATCACGCAAAATTCGAAGTAAGCGTAGTTGCGCCGAGACGTCGGGGGCGATGGGCGCCACCGACCCATTTACCGCCGTAGGAATACTGGCACCCAGCGGTGTCACCCCGGCATTTGGTGGTGGACCATCGCACGGTGCCAACACACGGACTTGATGTCCCAGGTTTCGTAAGGCCCCCGCCAAACCAAGAACCTGGGCTTGAACACCACCAGGCACACTGAGGCTATAGGGACTGATCAGCCCAATTCGCACGGCTATGAACCTACGATCTCTTTGTCACTAGGCCAATTTGGCGACATAAGATGCCACTGCTCGGGGGCTTGGCGTATCAAATCTTCCAAGGCATAGGTGAGGTCTTGGGTAACCCGGGAAACGTCTTGTCGCAACGATCCCTGGCGCTCGACCCTAAGTGGTGGTTTGACCACTGCTCGATGACCGCGACCTTCGAAGTAAATGGCCGTAGGCAAAATCGGAGCTCCAGTTCGAAAAGCTAACATGGCGGGACCAGCTGGGGCGGTGGTGCGTTCTCCAAAGAACTCGACTTCTACCCCACCACCGTCGATATCGCGATCAGACAACAAGCAAAGAACGTGCCTAGATCGAAGCGCCTTCAAACTTTCCCGTCCGGCGTTAGGGCCAAGCGGGACTACGTTCATGCCCAAAGATTCCCGAAACTTAATAAACCATTGAAACAGCTCGGGTGGGTCAAGCTCTTCCACGATGGCCGTAACCGGGATATTCTCGAGCCGCGCCAACCAAAAAGCGGCCCATTCCCAACCGCCCAAGTGCGGCAGCGCAATAATAACGCCCTTACCCGTAGCTCGAGCTTCGGTCACGTGACCGTAACCTTCCCACGAAAACTCGGCGTCAATCTGGCTTGGTGACACGGTGGGCAATCGGAACGATTCGGCCCAGTAGCGAGCGTAAGAAGCAAATGTTTCCTGGGTGGCGCGCTCGAGGCGGCGACCACTTAAACCCGGATCCACTCGGCGTAGGTTTTTCATCACTAGCTGCCGCCGCGCACCGCCAAAACGCCCAATCAGCCGGCCGCCGTTGTTCGCCAAAACAGTAAGCAACGGAGCTGGTAGCTGCCGTGCCAGAAATGCGCCCGATTGATAAAGGGCTACGGTGGGGTTAACCAACGAGACGCCTCAGCTAGTCGAGTTAAGGCTCAACGGCTATGCCTTACGTTGCGCTCTTTCCACGCTTGACGTGCCGGTCGCGTGGAGCGGCGGCGAGCTCGGGTACCCGGGCGGCGCTCAAGCGGTAATGGTTGGGGGCGTTCTGCTTGTCGCCAGACCTTCACGAACCGCTGACCGGCGGTGAAGATAGTTAGGGCCAGCATGACCCACAACACACCAATCAAAATCTCGTTGAACAACAAACCGAAGCCAAGCATAATAAAACGTTCGGCTCGTTCCATGAGACCACCACGAGCATCGAAACCGAGAGAATCGGCCTTCGCGCGTTGATACGAAACCAATGAGGCAGCACCCAAGAGCGCCATAGGCAACATCACCATGAGGCCCGGTCGGGTTGACGCGATGTACCACGCAACACCGCCAAAAAGTAATGCATCGGTTAGCCGATCGGTGACCGAATCGAAGAAGGCACCCCGTTTAGAGTTGGTGATGCCGGAGGCTTTGGCCAGTGCACCATCGAGAAAGTCGCACATGCCTGTCAGCAGCAGCAATACCAGCCCGCCTCGCAGTGCGCCCATACCGATTGCTACCGCTGAGGCCACAGCCATACCAATACCAAGCCCGGTGAGATGATCGGCCTGCAAACCGGTGCGGCGTAGTCCTTGACCGATAGGTTTTAGGCCCTTGTCTAGGTTGGTACGCCAGTGTCCATCAAACATTAACCAGCTCCTCTGGTTGAGACACGAGAAATAATACCAGCGCTGGAGCTCATTGTTGGTACACCGACCAATCCTCAGGATTGGCTTCAGTGAAATGTTCGATGACCGCACCGTTCACGCCGTCTACAAAAACCAAGCCACGATGTTCCGGTTGGGGTTCATTGGAGTAAACCAAAATTCGCCACGTGGGCCGACTTAGAGGGCCTCGCCAGCCCAACTGTGCCGAGGCGTGGCCGACTGGAAAGCCAACCGCCATAATGGCCGCAACCAAGGCGTCGCCCTCATCAACATCCAGGTTCCAACCGGCTACCAGGTGGTAAAGACCGATCAGGACCAACAAGACCCCACCAAAGATGAACCCGCCATTTATGAGCACCGCGTCATCGGCGACAAAGAGCCACAGCGCCAAACAAACAAGACCGGCAACTACGTAAACCACCCCGGGAATCCGGCGGCGATTGTTGTTCGGAAAGACATATGGCCCGACATAAGCGGAAGGAATCAGATCGTCGGGCAGTTCGTCACCGACGTGGCTGTCTGCGTCGCTTGATTCCCCGTTTTCATATGCTTCATCGCTCATGGGTTTCTCCACCTAGGTAGTTTGTCGGGCCGCCGAGGAGACTCAATTAGGCCACGCTGTACGAAGTCTGTGCCAAGTTTCGCCTAACGGCTCGGGCAAGACGCGGGCATCGGCAATGCTGGTCATGAAATTAGTGTCACCATGCCACCGTGGCAGCACGTGGACATGGAGGTGATCAGGCACACCAGCACCTGCACCATGACCCATATTGATGCCAACATTCACACCGTGAGGTTGGTAAGTGGCTTTGATCGTGACGGTGGCTTGAGTCACGAAGCGCCAAAGCTCTTCGTGCTCGTCTGAGCTCAACTCTTCAAGTTCGGCCACCGCACGATTGGGTAACACCATCACGTGACCACTGGTGTAAGGATAAGCGTTTAAGAGCACCGAGGCATACTGGCCACGGTGCACGATGAAACACTCCTCATCCGACATACCGCTATTTAGAATTCGTTCAAAAAGGGTACCCTCGGTGGTCTCAAGCGCCGGATTGGGTTCTTCTGAGGCCGTGATGTACCCAAAGCGCCAGCCAGCCCAAATTCGCTCTAAAGACAAGGCGAGCCCCAATTAGTTTCAGCCATGGGAATCCACTTCTTGGCGGAGACGTTCAACGAAAGCTTCGATAGTGACATCACGTTCCACGTCGCCACCTCGAGGGTTCACCCCTGCCGTTCCATTGGCAACGTCATCATCACCAACTACCAGCACATACGGCAGTTTTTCTGTCTTTGCGCGACGGATACGCGCACCCAGAGGCTCGTTAGCTTCGGACATATCAGCGCGAAAACCGGCCTTTTTCAACCGAGCCACCAAAGCCGCTGCATGCTCATCGTGATCAGCTCGAACGCCGAGCACTCGCACCTGCACCGGTGCCAGCCAAGCTGGGAACGCGCCGGCATAATGTTCGGTTAACACACCAAAGAACCGTTCAATCGATCCGAAAAGTGCTCGGTGGATCATGATTGGGGTGTGCCGTTGGCCGTCAGGTCCGGTATAGGTAATTCCAAAGCGTTTTGGGGTCTGGAAATCTAGCTGAATAGTTGACATCTGCCATGAGCGACCAATGGCATCACGAGCTTGGACCGAAATCTTGGGTCCGTAAAAAGCAGCGCCTCCAGGGTCGGGCACCAACTCTAAACCACGGTTTGAACCGACCTCATGTAAGACATCAATGGCTTCATCCCAGTCTTCGTCGCTACCCACCGACTTTTCAGAATCTCGGGTTGAAAGTTCCAGGTAAAAATCGGTCAGCCCATAATCGCGCAGTAAATCGAGGACGAATGTCAAGAGCGACGAAAGCTCGTCGCGCATCTGCTCGCGAGTACAAAAGATATGGGCGTCATCTTGGGTCATGCCACGAACACGGGTTAGACCGTGCACCACCCCAGATTTTTCGTATCGATACACCGACCCGAACTCGAAGAATCGGAGTGGGAATTCACGATAAGACCGCGTGCGATTGCGGTAAATCAGCACGTGGAAAGGGCAGTTCATGGGTTTGAGGTAATAGTCGGTGCCGCCCTCACCGCCGACGTCATCTAAATGCATCGGTGGAAACATGCCCTCGGCATAAAAGTCGAGGTGTCCGGAAGTCTCGAACAAACCGCCCTTAGTGATGTGCGGGGTATAAACGAACTCGTACCCCTCTTCCTCATGGCGTTGGCGAGAATAATCTTCCATTATCCGACGAATAACTCCACCCTTCGGGTGGAACACCGGCAGGCCAGAACCGATTTCATCGGGAAAACTGAACAGGTCAAGCTCGACACCTAATTTACGATGGTCTCGTTTTTCAGCTTCTTCCAAGCGATGCAAGTGAGCTTGCAAAGCGGCTTTGGTATCCCAGGCCGTCCCATAGATTCGCTGCAACATCGGTTGGGTTTCGTCGCCACGCCAGTAGGCACCCGCCACTCGCATTAATTTGAAGTGCCCGAGATGACCGGTGTGGGGGACGTGGGGCCCACGGCATAGATCGATGAAATTAGGTGGATTTTCGTATGTGCGGACCAGGCCCGTTTCGGTGGCCGACATGGGATCGTCGGCTTGGCCTTCAATAATCTGGAGCTTGTAAGGATGATCCTTAAACACCACCTGAGCCTCATCAGACGCAATTTCTGCACAGATGAAAGGCTGTTTTTCTTTGATGATCTCTCGCATTCGAGCATCTAGGCGTTCAAGATCATCAGGAGTAAAAGTAGCGTTATTAGGAAGCTGGAAATCGTAGTAAAAACCATCTTCGATGGGTGGACCAATAGCGAAAGTCGCCCCCGGGAAAAGATCGAGCACAGCTTGAGCAAGCACGTGCGCCGTCGAATGACGAATGGTGTACAGCCCACGATCTGATTCGGGCGTAACTATTGATACCTGAGCACCGTCATGCAGCTGGAACGCTAGATCTCGCTCGGTGCCATCAATCACCGCAATGACAGCATCTTTAGCCAACCGCCGACCGATCGACTCGGCCAATTGTAGCCCTGTTGACCCGCTGGGAAGTTCGCGGATTGAGCCATCGGGCAAGGTGATGGAAATAAGGTCTGACATTATAAGCCTTTAGTTTAGTAGGGCTCAGTTCAATTAGTAGGGCTCAGATCAATCAGCCCTGGACCGAGGCCAAAAGGTTCACGCCCAAGAGCAGGGCTGCCTCGGACACCCCTTGACCTTCGCTCACCGCTTGGTCGATGGCTCTTATAGCCACCGGTGTGTCTAGATCGTGATCGAGCGCACGGCGGACTTCTGCCAGTGCCCCACCTCCAGAGCCTGCATCAAGCCATCGATCGAGGCGCGCCTGGGCTGTGGGCATGAGGTTATCGTCCCATTCCCACTCTTCACGGTAATGGTTTGCCAACACCCCTAGCCGAATAGCGCGTGGATCGTACTCTTTGCGTAAATCACTAACGAAGACCAAGTTGCCCAGGGACTTCGACATTTTTTCGCCGTCCATACGCACCATTGATTGGTGCATCCAGTGACGGACGAACACCTCACCAGTGGCAGCTTCGGACTGAGCGGCTTCACATTCGTGATGCGGAAAAATTAAGTCAGAACCGCCACCATGAAGATCGACCGTCGCTCCAAACTCACGCATTGCGAGCGCTGAACACTCGATATGCCAACCTGGCCGTCCCGGTCCCCAGAGCGATTCCCAAGCCGGTTCACCTTCTGCCGAGCGCTGCCAAAGCACAAAATCTAGTGGATCGCGTTTATTGGGGTCATCAATGTTGCCACCGCGTTCGGCGGCATATTCCAGCATCACCTCACGTGGTAAATGACTGATTTGACCAAACGATGGCACCGTTGAAACGTCGAAGTAAACGTTGCCGCCAGCTTCATAAGCATGGCCGCTTTCCATCACCGTATTGATAAAACCGCGAATATCGGCAATGGCCGAAGTGGCACGAGGCTCACTCCACGCCGGAAGCATGTCAAGGGCTTCCATGTCATTGTGAAAACGGGTTAGTTCGGCCGCCGCTAGGTCGAGGTAGTGAACACCCAACTCACGTGCTTTGGCTAAAATTGAGTCGTCAACGTCGGTAATGTTTCGCACACACCGAGTTTCGTGACCAAGGTCGCGCAAGCGTCGCTGCAACACGTCATAGGTGAGAAAAACCGCGGCGTGGCCAATGTGAGTGGAATCGTAGGGGGTGATGCCGCAGGTGTACATGGTGACCACCGGGCCCGGCTCGAAAGGAACGATTTCCCTCTTCGCCGTGTCGTATAGACGCATCGGTCCCCCAACATATGCCATGCCGTGCCTTACTTTTCGATCCCTGTGAACTTAACGCCAGCGCGGGTCTTATACCTCACATTCAGTTGTAGCAACACAGCAGTGAAAGCTTCAATTGGTGCTGCTAAGGCCAAGCTCCCCGCATCGAGGGCGCGCATGGTCGGCATAGACTCGATTAGCTCGGAAGTAACCCGGGAGGCGTCGGCGTGGTCTGAGGCCACAAGCACATCGGCATCGACTGGATTGTTAAGGTCGCCAAGCTCTTTGGCAGGGATGTGATGCATCGCGGCCGCGACAAAGCTTTCGGGAATAGCAGCGGCTACATTGCCTGCTACTGAACCCCGTGGGGGTACCAAGGGCTGGAATTCTTTCCCCACTCGCAGCAAAGCGTTGGCCATACATATAACAATTTTGCCCGCTAATTGTGGGGCTAAGGCCCCGGCAGTTACTGAGGCGCCTTCCCAAGGCGTGGCAATGACAACCACTTCGGCCGAGGCTGCATCCTCATTACTGCCCGAGGTGATAACCAGGTTATGTTCCGGCCATTGACCCACAATCTCGTCGCGTACCTCTTGTGCCCGTTCAGCTGAACGTGACCCAATAATGACTTCATGACCCGACGCAGCCAGGCGAGCGGCAAGGCCGCTTCCTGCTGGTCCGGTTGCTCCAAAGACTCCTATTCGCACGGGGATACCTTAGTGGTGCGGTCTGGTATTAATACCAACCGAGACCACTTTCGATACTTTATAAGCATCACGACAGATCAAAGGTTTCAGCACTTCTAGCAGCATGTCGTCGGCAAATTGATGTGTTTAACATCACATGCCGCTGGTAGTTCGCCTATTCTCATTCCGTCATGGGAATTCTTGAAGGCTCTCGAATCTTAATAACCGGCGTGCTTACCGATACTTCTTTGGCCTACGGAGTGGCCGAGCTCGCGCAACGAGAAGGTGCCGAGGTTATTCTCACCGGTTTTGGCCGCGGCATGTCGATTACGCAGCGCACCGCCCGAAAACTACCGACGCCACCAGAAGTGCTGGAATTAGATGTTTCGAACCCCGAACATCTTGAAAAGCTGACCCAAGAGCTACAGAAGCGCTGGGATTCAATTGATGGGGTGCTGCACTCCATTGGTTTCGCTCCTGAATCAGCCTTGGGTGGCAATTTCATGAACACCGACTGGGAAGACGTGGCCGTCGCCATGCAGATCTCAGCATTTTCTTATAAGGCCCTAGCGGCCGCTGCTTACCCTCTGATGAAAGAACGCGGAGGTTCGATCATCGGTCTAACCTTTGATGCCCGAGTAGCTTGGCCGGTCTATGACTGGATGGGCGTGGCGAAAGCAGCCCTTGAGTCAACTTCTCGATACTTGGCTCGCGACCTGGGCAAAGACGGTATCCGGGTGAACATGATTGCCGCAGGACCGCTAAGCACGATGGCGGCAAGATCCATTCCAGGATTCGAAATGTTTGAACGTTGGTCCGAACGGGCACCGCTTGGTTGGGATACCAATAATTCCGAAGCGGTGGCCAAGGCGGCTGTCGCACTGTTTTCCGACTGGTTCCCTGCGACTACCGGCGAAATGATCCACGTCGATGGTGGTTACCATGCAATGGGTGTTTGAAACCCCCACCGTCCCCCTTCGCCATATTCCACTTAGTCTTGCTGTATACCTAGAGTTGCCCATTCTCATTTAATTAGACACACTAACTATCCTGTGAGCGAACATTCCCACGCTGTAGCCGGTCGTGCCGCGGCACGACTAGCACGAGTCATCGAAAATGTGTTGTCTGAGGCCAGCCTGTCGCTTCCTCAGTATCGAATGCTCATTTATCTTTCCGAGGTGGGCTCTTCTAGTGCAGCACCGATGGCGGGGCGACTAGGTGTAAGCCGTCCAAGTATCACAGCGCTGGCTGATGGTCTGGTGGCACGTGAACTTGCCGATCGCACTACTGACGCCACCGATAGGCGGCGCGTTTCACACACCATTACACCGCTTGGGGTAGAGGTGCTTCGTAAAGCCGACGCCGTAATTGCTCGACGATTCGCTGAACTCGCCCAAAACATGCCGTCGGAAGCCGACCAAGAGGCCGCCTATGCTGGCTTGTTGATGTGGATGGAGGCGCTCAACGTGGAACGTGCCGCCAAACTTGCCGACCAGTGAGCCGGGCAGGGTCTAGCTTTGCACTCCAGCTCAGCAACGTAAGCCTACGCTTTGACCAAACCGAGGTCCTACGAAACATCAACTGGCAAGTGGCCACTGATGAACGTTGGGTCATTCTCGGCCGTAATGGGTCTGGAAAGACCAGCTTGGCACGCATCGCGGCGTTAACACTGCATCCATCATCAGGCCGGGTATTTGTTCTGGGTGAAGAGCTAGGTCGGGTTGACGTACGGCAGCACCGCCGTCGAATTGGTGCGGTGAGCGCAGCGGTAGCCACCAGCTTGCGACCCGATATCACCGCCAAAGATGCTGTGATGAGCGCTCTAAACGGGGCTCTCGAGCCTTGGTGGCACCACTACAGCGACGCTGACCATGAAAAAGCATTGGCAGCCCTACGCAGATTTGGCTTAGAAGCCCAGGCCAACCAACCATTTCGTACTCTCTCATCGGGTGAACGCCAACGTATGCTCTTAGCTCGGGGCCTAATATGTGACCCTGGTTTATTGTTGTTGGACGAACCAACCTCCGGCCTTGATTTGGGAGCTCGAGAAGAGCTCCTAAGCGACTTGGCGGACTTAGCCACCGAGCCCGATACACCGCCGCTGGTACTGATCACTCACCACGTTGAAGAAATCCCGTTGGGCTTCACCCACCTCCTCTTGCTTAGGGAAGGCCAGATCACAGCCGCGGGACCGATGGGTGAGACTTTAAACTCTGAAAACCTAAGCCACTGTTTCGACCTAAATATCAAGGTCGAGAACCACGATGGCCGTTACGCCGCTCGTGCATTTTGAATCATTTGTGATACTTGAGCGACCGCTTGATTGAGGGCCGCTGCTAAAGCATCAGGGTTTTGTACAGGTACCTGGTGATCGGCCTCGGGGATGACAATCATCGGTGCCCCCAAGCCTTCGGCCAAAGCTCGTTGACGTTCCGGCGGCACCAGCGAATCATGCTCAGTGATGGCGGCCACAGCAGGAATATTGAGCGTAGACAGCCACGACGTGGCATCGAAACGGCGGAGCTCTTCGCCGGCTTCGCGAGCGGCGGCCGGATCGGTACGAGACAGTTCTGCCGCCAACCAGGTACTGTGCGCAGCCAAGGACTCATTGGTCTGGCCAAGTTCAAAAGCTAAGCGACGCACCAGACGCTCTTCAAGGCCACTGCGCACACCGATCTCGAGCAATGGCAAACTTCTCCAACGCAAATCTTCAAACAGTGACCCATTAAACTTCGCCGCCGACGCCATAGTTACAAGTCCCGCCACGCTTTTCGGGTGGCGTTGTGCCATTAATAAAGCAATGGGCCCACCCATCGAGTACCCGGCAACAATCGCCTCGGGAATCTCCAGGGCCTGTAACAACATGGCGGCGTCTTCTGCACAATCGATTAGGCGAAATGGTTGGCCAGAGCGAATACCACGCCCATGACCTCGGTGATCCAAAGCTATTACGCGACGCTGACCAGCTAAGGCTGGAAAAACTCCAAACCAGTTAACCTCGGCACTAGCGAGCCAGCCGTGCAGCAACAACAACGGCAGTTGGTCACTTGGTCCGGCCATGTCTCGATAGAACACCTCGCCCCGACCTTCCAAGACCAAAGAATTACCCGGCGGCATCTCTGGAGGCAAGGCATGCAGATCACTTAAGGGAGCACCCCGAATCAGCATTCCCAAGCGTTGAGTGTAAAAACGGGCAGAAGACACGAGCGGGGTCATTGTGTTACGAGATCAAGCAGCCTTTGGCGTGAACGCTCGATCTCATCCGCGAGGATCGGTTCTAGCATGGCACCCCACAATTTACCGTTGTAGGTCAGGCTCATTTCCAATTGGCTGCCGCCGTTTGTGCCTTCGCGCTCAACCTCAGCCTTAAGAATCCATTCACCATGGTCACGGCCATCAAGCTCTACTCGTTCAAAGATGGCACTCTCGTTCTCCAGATACTCAGATCGAACCATTCGAAGCCGTTTAGAGCGGGTAAAGGGCCCAACCTTGGCCGAAATATCTACTAACCATGCCGTTTCATGGTCGCCGTCAGAGCCCTGGTCTGGCACAACCTGGCTAACAATCCCCAACCATTGTGGGTATCGCTCAAGTGTGCCTACCCAATAAAAAAGCTGTTTTGGCTCACAAGGGGCAAGAAGACTTACGGTCAGGTCCATTCCTTAAACCATAGTTACAAATTTGCTCTTGCCCCCAGGTTGCCACCGGCTACGAAACTAAGCCGGCCGCAGTGAGCCGCTCGTTAGCCAACTGGCAACGGTACCGCTTCAAAATTGCGAGCTGCGATGTGGTTAGGTCGCCGAGCCGGAGCTGCAAACGGTTCCACCAGCGTGTTATGGACGCTGTTATAAACGAAGAACACATTCCGACGGGCCTGTGGTGTGATATTGCCGTTCGAACCGTGCATGAGATTGCAATCAAAGAAAGTAACCGAGCCAATCGGTCCCACCAGATTACGTACCTCGCTCTCATCGGCTAACCGGGTCAGCATCTCGTCACTGGGAACGCCAATTTCTTGACGGCGCAACGATTCACGATGGTGCTCGGCCGGGGTCTCTCCCCCACACGCCACAAAATGTTTATGCGAACCCGGTATTACCATTAAGGGGCCGTTGGAATGCACGTTTTCGGTTAGGCTCACCGACGCACTAAGGGCCCGCATTGAGGGCATGCCGTCTTCCGCGTGCCAAGTTTCAAAGTCGGAATGCCAAAAGAACTCTTTACCTCGAAACGGTGGTTTCAGGTTGATGCGACTCTGGTGGATGTATACGTCGCTCCCAAGCAGTTGTCGGGCTACGTTCGAAACCCGCTCATCACGTACCAGGTCGCGAAACATGCCCTCACGATGAACGTCAAACACTGAACGCAGTGCCAACGAGTCTTCATCGGGCTCTATAATCACTCGCTCGGAAGCCAAAAGCTCTCGATCGCTGGTTAATTTGGCGATCTCCTCTTGAAAGGCTTCGACCTCACTTTCACTAAAGAGCGCCGGAAGTTGCAGATACCCGTCACATTCATAAGATTCCACCTGCGCCGCGGTTAAAGCACTACCTTCGCCTGAACCCCAGACAACGGGATCATGGCGTTCAAGCATTTTTACCTCTTGGCCGAGGCGGGTGGGATATAGGTCTTGCGTGGTCATCCAATCAGCTCCTCTTGGCTAAGTAGCGGGTAAGCACCGTCTTCGTCGTGAGTTTCCCCGCCGACACAGGGCGGGTTGAACACGCAGATCAACCGCAGGTCTTCATCCACACGAATCACATGGCGGTCATGGTGGTTTAGGGCGTACATAGTGCCGTCACGTATCTCGTGAACTTCGCCCGTGGCCAGATCTTCTATCGTTCCTCGCCCACCCACGCAGTACACCGCTTCTAGGTGGTTCTTGTACCACATTTTGGTCTCGGTACCGGCCGCCATGATGGTTTCATGGAACGAAAAACCCATCCCGTCACCGGCCAATAGGAACCGACGCGACCGCCATGTTTCTGCTACCGTTTCTCGGTCGGTGCCAGCCAGGTCATCAACATTTCTCACTATCACGACGCTCCCCCAACCGCCACAGCCAGTTTCGTTCGGCTCTGCTTGGTTACTCGCTCACAGGCGACATCAAGGCGTTCTAAGGCTTGATTAATGGCAGTCCCACTAACCGTGAGGGGCGGCAAGAACTTCACAACTTCACTGCGTGGACCGGCCGTCTCTAGCAGCAAGCCTTCTTCGAAAGCAGCGGCGCTAATCTGCGTGGCATATTCAGCTTCGGTGGTCCCTAAACCACGGATCATGCCCCGTCCGCGGATATCAACAAAGAGGTCTTCGTGGTTCTTCTTCACCTGCTGAATACCGGCATCGAGCGCCGCTGAAGCCCGCTGTGTCGCTTGGCTGAACTCATCGTCTTGCCAAAATGCCTTCAGAGCAGCCGTAGCGGTTACAAAAGCGGCGTTGTTACCTCGGAAGGTACCGTTGTGCTCGCCGGGCTCCCATTGATCTAACTCGGGCTTCATAAGCACCAGCGACAGCGGTTGACCAGATGCGCTTAATGATTTTGAAAGACAAATGATGTCGGGCTTTAGACCGAGATTCTCAAAGGAAAAGAACGGTCCGGTACGTCCACAACCGACCTGAATATCATCAACGATGACCAGCACCCCATGGGCCTCACAAACCTCAAAGAGGCGTTTTAACCATGGCTCGGAAGCCACGTTGATACCGCCCTCGGCCTGAATCGTTTCCAAAATGACAGCAGCGGGCGTTTCCATACCCGAACCGTCACCAAGCAAGAACCGGTCGAAGTAGTCGATCGAATCAGATTCTTGGCCTAGGAAACCGGCGTAGGGCATGGGCATCGTATAGGCCAGTGGAACGCCAGCCCCGGCACGCTTCATAGAGTTTCCGGTGACGGCCAGCGCTCCGAGGGACATACCGTGGAAAGCGTTGGTAAAGCTGACTACGCTCTCACGTCCGGTTACTTTGCGAGCTAGTTTGAGGGCTGACTCTACCGCATTGGTACCGGTGGGCCCTGGGAATTGCAGCTTGTAGTTCATTCCACGGGGTTTGAGAACCACCTCAACAAAGGTTTCAATGAACTCACGTTTTGCCACCGTGGCCATATCTAAGGAGTGAAGGGGACTTCCCGATCGGAGATATTCCACTAGCGGCTCGATGACAACTGGATTGTTGTGGCCGTAGTTAAGCGCACCAGCACCCGCAAAAAAGTCGAGGTACTCGCGTCCGGCTTCATCGGTGAGGGTCCACCCCTCGGCTTTTTTGAAAACGGTTGGCCAGGAACGTATGTATCCCCTGACCTCAGACTCGTAGGTCTCAAACGTTTTCACGTTAAAATCACGTCCTCACGTTGGTGATATATCTGTTCTAGCTGGCACTTTGCCAACTAGGTGCCAGACCAGTTGGTCTGGACTTAGGGTGCCGCCACAAGGGATCGCCAACCGAAATGGTTTGTTAAACCATGGGATTACGTATCGCCAATGGGCACCCAGAGCGCGTCAGGTCGATCGTTCGAGAACGACTAGACGTGGTCATTGCTAGCTATCGATCGCTATTGGTCCTATTCGATAGCGGAGCTCGGCTTCATGCGTTCCAGCCGGGAATAGGGCTTCCCCGTAGATCAACGAGGTTTCCAATTCCGCTGCATGTTGTTGTGCGAAGCGTCGAAACAAGCGATCAGAGGCGGTGTTCGACGGCGTTACGGTGGCTTCCAAAAAGCTCACGTCAGCCGTGTCAGCCCAAAGTGAATCGAGCATTTCGGAGGCGATACCAAGACCGCGGGCCTCTTCAGCCACACCAATCTGCCAGATAAAAAGGCTATTAGGGCGCTTGGGCAGCAGGTGAGCCAGCACGAAGCCAACCACCGCGCCATCGTCGTTAATCGCCACGCGACAGGTAGAAGAAAACTGATCACCGTAGTGCACATATGCATAGGGTGAGTTGGTATCTAGGGTCGAGCGGTCGGCCAGGTGCCACATGGCTACACCGTCGCTCGCCTGAGATGGTCGCACCCGAATTTTGGGTGCTCGACCACGGGAATTCATGGTCGAAATTTCTGCTGAAAGCATCGTTTCGACCATAACAAGCTGGCTAAGTCACTTCAAGGCACCCCGTTAAAGCCACACTTCAACCAGTGAAGGACCTGAAGTGTTCAACGACTCGCGTAGAGCATCGACCAGCTCGTCAGAGCTGCGCGCACGACGCCCAAGTACACCCATGCCAGTAGCCAAAGCCACCCAATCAATATGGGGACGTTCCAAGTCGGTCAGTCCATACGAGCTTGGGCCAGGTTCGTTGATTCCGGCTCGCATCAATTCGATCTGGAGGATTCGATAATTCTTGTTGGCCAATAGAACTATCGAAATGTCGAGCGATTCACGGGCCATAGTCCAAAGCGACTGCAGTGTGTACATGGCGCTACCGTCAGCCTGCAACGCAATAACCCGTCGGTCCGGGCAGGCTATTGCAGCACCAACCGCAGCTGGCAAGCCTTGCCCGATTGCGCCACCGGTAAGGTGCAGCACATCGTGTGGTGGTGCGCTTGTAGCCATGGCGGAATAAGCGGCGCCAGAACTGATCGACTCATCAACCACAATGGCACCCTCGGGTTGCAACAAAGCTAGGGCGGCACCTAATTCTGCTGGTCCGAGGCTAGAGCCGCTGGGCATTTGAGGTGCCGCGCGTTCTGGCACGGCCACTGGAGGTGCATCAAGCGCCGCCGCTAGACCAACCAGGGCCGATTCGGCATCTTCAGAGGGCGTAGCTAACGACACCAACAAGGCATCGGTGGGACGTGGATGGCTGGGCTGGCCGGGATTTCCAAAGAAATGTACTGGTTCGGTGGTTCCAACCAAGATCATCAGTTTCACATCGGCCAAGAACGGAACTGCTTGTTCGGGGAAATATGGAATGGAAGGAAAATCGGGCACGTGAGCCCCGCGTTCCACTCGTGACGCCATACCAGCCACCACCACCCGAGCGTTGGTGGCAGCTTGAATCTGGGCCGCTGCTTTAAGGCCAGCCTCGCGGCGCGCGTTCGAACCCAATACGAGTACCGCTGCGTCGCCCAGTCGCCTTAGCTCATCAACCATCGATTCAATTTGGTTGGGTGGAACTTCCCCGAAGCCAACCGGTGAAGGCGTAGGAATCGGCGCACTTTCGTCTACTTCATCCCAGGTGGTGTCTTGAGGAACAATCAGTGTGGCCACCCCACCAGGTGCCGACATGGCGGCACTCAGGGCGTCGATCCCATCGCTAGCAAGATTGTCGGCTGAACTTACGGTGTGAACCCAGGCCGACATGGGTCGTGCCAAAGAAGGAATATCGGAAGTGAGAGGCGCATCCGCAGCTAGGTGCCACGTCGTGTGGTCACCAACCACATTGACCATTGGGGTGTTGGCGCGACGGGCGTTGTGGAGGTTAGCCAAACCGTTTGCAAGGCCAGGACCGAGGTGCAAAATCGTCATAGCAGGCACATCAGACATTCGGCCATAACCATCGGCGGCACCGGTGACCACACCTTCAAAAAGACCGAGAACCGGTCGAATCCGTGGCTCGGTGTCCAGCGCCGCGACCAGGTGCATTTCGGTTGTGCCGGGGTTGGCGAAACACGCTGTCACCCCGTTATCGGCTAGGCCTCGCAGCAGCTTCTCGGCACCGTTCACAAGCATTCCTCCTAGTCGAGCGTTTCTCTATTGTGACTTATTCCGAGGCCCGAGGGTGGAATTGAGCTGCTTATGTGGCGGTGATCACCACGCTTCTGTCTTTTAGTTTCAGAGATATTCGGCTGCCAAGCTCACTAAACGACGGTGTCGTTTCAAGGACTAAGAGCCCAATTGGCTCATCAGATGCCCCCGCATCGGTGTCGAGAGCCACCTCGACTAGGGCGTGTGTTCCCATAAAGTTACGACGAATAACGGTGCCCTCAAACCAGCCTTGGCCACCTGTTGTTGGTACCGAGATCTCGAAGGCGTCGGGTCTGGCTAGCAGTTTGGAAGAATTGGTGTTTGGAGCTGGCCGAGCCAGCAGATGCTGGTACGACGTTCTACCCCAAGGCGCTACCATCGCTGCGCTACTTATGAGCTCCACCGGCACGGTGTTTAATGGTCCCACTATTCGACCAATAGCTTCGGAGTTTGGCATTCTCCAAAGCTCTAGTGGACTACCGGCTTGTAGGATTTCGCCCTCGGAAAGCACCACCAGGCGGTCACCGCTTCGCAAGGCTTCAACATGATCGTGAGTGACGTGAATACAACCGGTGTTGGTTTGGACAAGAACGTCAACCAAATCTTCCCAAAGTCGTTCTCGAAGTGCCCGATCTAAAGAGCTAAACGGCTCGTCTAGTAATAGCAGGGCGGGTTTCGGTGCGATCGCTCGAGCCAGTGCCACTCTTTGGCGCTCTCCACCTGAAAGCGATGCCACCGGTCGCTGATCAAATCCACCCAATCCCACCAGTTCCAGTACCTCACGGCGTCGCCCCAACCGCTCCGGCTTTCGCATTTTCGCCATTCGCAGACCGAACTCGATGTTTTCGGCCACATTGCGATGAGGAAACAACGCATGCTCTTGAAACATGTAGCCCACACCTCTTCGAAAAGATGGCTGGTTAGAAATATCGTGTCCGTTGGACCAAATTCGGCCCTGGGCCAAGGGAACTAAACCTGCAATGGCGCGCAGCATCGTCGTTTTGCCGCTACCGCTGGGGCCCAACACCGCCACGATCTCACCGTCGTTCACTTCGATCGATACCTGATGGATAATCGATTTGCCAGCGAGCTCAACACTCAACTCCTCGACGCGAAGGCTCATGCGGATACCTGGGGCAGACGAATTTTTGAGACAACCAGCATCGAGCTGAACGTTAGGGCCATGAGGATGGAGCTGAGCGCCATGGCCTGGCCATAGTTTGAGGCACCAGGCAGACCTAAGAGGCGCATTATGGCTACCGGCACCGTGACAGTGTCAGCCCGGGCGATAAAAACGGTAGCCCCAAACTCGCCAAGCGACATGGCAAACGCGAACCCGGCGGCCAAGCCCACGGCGCGACCAATTAGGGGTAGGTCGACCTCCCACAAAGTTCTTAGAGGCGAAGCACCCAGAACCGCGGCTGCCTCATGGATACGACTCTCGATAGAAGCCAAGACCGGGACCAACACCCTCACCACAAATGGCGTTGAAACTAGCGCTTGGGCCATAGGAATCAGCCACCACGAATTTCTTAGATTGAGCGGCGGTTCATCAAGTCCCACAATGAAACCAAAACCAACGGTTACCGCTGAGACACCCAGTGGCAGGAGGAGCAAAACCTCGAACCAGCGCCGCCAAATTTCCGGGCCACGCACAATCACAAACGAGGCCGATAAACCAACCACCACAGCCACTACGGTGGCCACGGCCGCGAACTGGAGCGAATTCCAAACGGCTTCGATGGCCGAACGCCCAAGCACAGTTGAGCTTGGGCCGAACAGTCGTCGATACCACTCCAGAGTGAAAACAGTGCTCCCACTCCGAAGCGAACGTAACACCATGGCTAACAATGGGGCACCGAAAAACCCCAGTGACACCAGAATCATTCCGAGCACAACGCTGCGTTCACCAATGGTGGACGCCACACGTTGGCGAGCCCCAGCACGACCTCCAACCAGTGGCTGTTCGACGGCCGCACCACGTTGTTGTTTGAGACTGATCGTAGCTAAGACTGCCACCATTACCAGTTGGGAAATTGAGAGGGCCGCGGCTACCGGTAGGTTCAACAACAGTGCGGTTTGGCGATGAATCTCGACCTCCAGCGTAGAGTTTCCCGGCCCGCCAAGAAACAGCACCACCCCAAATGAGGTGAAGGTAAAGAGGAACACAACTAAGGCCGCCGAAATCAAAGCCGGGCGAACTAACGGCAGCGTGACCTTGGTGAAAATATTCCATTTGTTCGCACCCAGTACGGCCGCGGCATCTTCAATGGCTGGATCGAGCTGGTCGAGTAAACCACCCACAATCCGAACTACCACCGAGACGTTGTAGAAAACATGCGCCATTAGGACTGCCGCCAAGGTGCCCCGTAGGTCAGGCGGACTCGCACCCCACCATCCCCCGAGCAGGCCACCGGCCCAACCGTCGGGCCGCAACAAGACCAAAAAAGCTACCGCCACTACCACCGTTGGCAAAACAAAGGGCACGGTAACGAGACCGTTAATGAACCCGTGTAGAGGAAATTTATAACGTGCGAGCAAATAAGCAATAGGAAACCCTATTGCTATTGTTAGGGCCGTAGAGGCGATCGCCTGGGCGAAGGTAAACCAAATTACTTGCCGTAAATAACTATCGCCCCAAACGGATTGCAATATGTTTAGATTCCACTGGTTATCGTGATGCAAACCAAGCGCTATAATATTAGCCACTGGCAATATAAAGAATATTGCCAGAAAGCTAATCGGAATAATCGATAGAAGTATCGAGCTTTTAAGGCTTAGCGCAACATTATGTTTGTCCACTCTTCAACCCAATTGTCGGCTTCCGCCTCAAGTAGTTCCGGTGCCAGGTGATACGGATTAGCTGGATTAACGGCGAATCGTTCGAACTCAATCGGCAAGGGAGTGTCTTCAATCACTGGGTAAACGAACATGCTAAGGGGCAGTGATTCTTGAAATGCTTTTCCTAATAGAAAGTCAATAAATTCTTCGGCACCCGACGGGTTGGCGGCATTGGCCAAGACCCCGGCAAAGGTGGTTTCACGTGCGCAAGTTGATTCAATGACACCAGTTGGCGTGTCATCTGGCAACGGATCAAGACCTAGAACATCGGCGGGTGGGCTCGACCCGTATGAGGTTACAAGAGGACGATCGCCGTCTTCAGCACCACCGGAGAAGCGGCCGTAGTAGGCATCACTCCACCCGCTTGTGACCACAACGTTGTTGTCCTTTAACTCTCGCCAGTAGTCGGCCCAGCCATCTTCGCCGAATTCGGCGACGGTGGCGGTGAGAAACGCTAGTCCAGGTGCTGAGGAGGCAGGATTAGGAGTAACAAACAGGTCGGCGTATTCAGGTTTGACAAGGTCGGCCAGCCCCGATGGTACCGCTACGTCGTTGTCGGCGAACCAAGATTTGTCGTAGTTCACACATACAACACCATGGCTAATAGGTGTTACGTGAAATTCGTCGTCCACCACTAGTCCAGCTTGAATTTGCTCACTAGCAGCGGGTTCATAGACCTCAAACAAGCCATTGCGCAAAGCACGAGAAAGCGACGTGTCTTCCACCCCAAAAAATACATCGCCCTGGGGGTTTTTGACGGTCAGGATGGCCTGGTTCAACACCTCGACGGCACTTCCGCCGCGCTGTACAACCAGTTCATTGCCGGTCTCTTCCTTAAACAACGCGATTAATTCATCGCTAATTTCAAATGAGTTGTGGGTCACCAAGACGACCTTGTTGCCAGCACTTGCATTCTCTGGGGATGATCCGTTCGAATCTGGCTCGTCACTGTTGTTTGAACAAGCCGCGGCCAACACGGCTAAAGCCAAAAAGGCGGTGAACAAGGTGATTAATCGTCGCGATCGAAACTCGCGGAATAGCGCTAATGACAATTTAGACTCCTCAATTGGTTTGAGGAGCACAAAACCGAGGCTGAGAATCCTTCCTGCGCCAGCATTACCTGGATCAGGTTCAAACGGTCGGAAAATTGCTTTTCCCTCTCAGCCCGTTTCCGGGCTCCCGTGGTGAAATCAACTATAGCTAACTTTTGCTTTCCCCCAAATCGCGCGAGGGTTTCACTCGCCTAAGCTGAATCTGCTAGCTGAAGGCACCCGAACCGGTGATGGCCTGTCCAAGCACCAGGGTATGAATTTCATGAGTGCCCTCATAGGTGTACACAGATTCCAGGTTGTTCATGTGTCTAATCACCGGATATTCGAGTGTGATTCCGTTGGCACCCAGTACACTTCGGGCGCTGCGGGCAATCTCTAGGGCCGCACGCACGTTATGCATTTTTCCAAAGCTCACCTGCGCCGATGAAATGTCGCCTTGGTCCTTCAAACGACCCAGGTGCAGGGCCAATAGTTGCGACTGGTTCACCCCTACCATCATTTCAACCAGTTTTTGTTGAGTGAGTTGGAAACGTGCGATGGGACCACCAAATTGTTCACGCTCTTTGGCATAAGTAAGAGCAGCTTCATAACAAGCGCGGCCTGCGCCCACTGCACCAAAGAGAATCCCAAAGCGCGCTTCATTCAAACAAGACAGGGGCCCCTTCATGCCAACCACATCGGGCAGCACCGCGTCCGCCGGCAATCGCAGATCGGAAAATACCAGTTCCGAGGTGACAGAAGCTCGTAGCGAAGCTTTGGCCATTATGGCATTCGATGAAAACCCTGGGGTATCAGTTGGCACCACAAACCCGCGGATACCACGTTCGGTTTGGGCCCAAACTACAGCCACATCGGCAATGCTGCCGTTGGTGATCCACATTTTGGTCCCGTTCAGAATCCAGTCGCCGCTCGGCTCTTGAACTGCTCGGGTGCGCATCGACGACGGATCGCTACCCGCATCGGGTTCAGTAAGTCCAAAACAACCAATGGCATCACCGGCAGCCATAGCCGGCAGCCAACGTTCCTTTTGCTCTTCACTGCCATAAGCCCAGATTGGGAACATTGCGAGCGAACCTTGAACCGATACAAAGCTGCGAAGTCCGCTGTCACCAGCCTCAAGTTCCAAACAGGCCAAGCCGTAGTCGACAGCGCTCATGCCAGCGCATCCATACCCATCCAGATGCATTCCCAAAAGGCCGAGTTCTCCCATCACTGGTGCCAGGTCACGAGCAGGAAATGTTCCTTCGTCGTACCATTGGCCAACTTCAGCCAGAATTCGATCTTTTACAAAGCGACGCACAGTAGCCACAATTTGTTGCTCTTCCGTTGATAACAACGATGACAAATTGAGAAAATCTTCCGGCTTGTCGCCGCCAACTCGGGTGGGTGTGTGGGCCTTTGACATACAGCAACGCTACAGTCTTGTGTTTCGGGAGGAGAAGTCTTGGAAATGTCACCCACTGACCAAAGTGTGTCTAATGCCACCGCGCTCAATGGTTCATCACCGCTCAGAGAGACTCATGCAATAGACCGTGACCGCATAATCGCGGCGGTCGGTGAAATCTTGGCTGCCATTGGTGAAGACCCCAATCGTGATGGGTTAATTCGCACCCCAGAACGAGTGGCCGACATGTATGTGGAAATAATGAGTGGTCTCCATTCGAATCCCGCCACCCACCTTGACGTGCAATTTGATGCCGATCATGACGAAATGATCATGATCCGAGATATTTCTTTCGCTTCGGTATGCGAACACCATTTAGTGCCATTCATGGGGCGCGCTCACGTGGCCTACATTCCAGGCAAAGACGGCCGAATTACCGGCCTTTCCAAGCTGGCGAGGCTAGTTGACGGGTTTGCTCGCCGCCCCCAAGTTCAAGAGCGTATGACCAGCCAGATAGCAGATTCACTGGTGGAGCACTTAAAGCCTCGTGGAGCGTTGGTGGTTGTGGAAGCCGAACATCTCTGTATGTCGATGCGAGGTGTGAAGAAACCAGGTGCGCTCACGGTCACCTCGGCGGTGCGAGGGGTGTTCAAAACCGACCAAGCTACCCGCAGCGAAGCCATGAATTTAATCGGGTTTTCGCGGGATCGCTAAACAAAGATCTCAGATGCTGAGATTACGTTCTCCCATTAAGTAACGCTCGGCCATGATCAGCACGGTGCGCCAATAGCCCCACTCGGACGCATCGCTCTTAACGGTGGGGCCTTCCGGCACAAAATTGTTGCGTGTAATCCGGTGCGTTGAGAGTCGTCCCTGATGGTTGAAATAGGTGGCATTGAAATCTGTCGCCTCACCACTAAGTAGGGCCAAAGCGGCTGAGATCGGGATCTCTACCACCGCCGCAACCTCGATAGACCGTGGCCTATAAGCGGCCAGCGGACGTTCGTCACGATACAAAAATACGTTAACAAATTCCCGATTGACGCCTTCTGGTGTTTCATCCACGACTCGGCGAACACCAAGTGGAACGAGCCCGATTGGATTGAGTTCGACCCCAATTTCTTCGGCCACCTCTCGCACTCCCTCGACGGCGGTTTCGCCTGTTAGAAGGTGGCCGGTGGCACTCAAATCTAGCAACCCGGGAAATGTAAGTTTGGTGTGAGCACGCTCCTGAAGAATTACCACTGGGGTGGTGTTCCGCATGGCGACTATTAGTACATGGAAAACTTGATGCCAACGGCCTTCTAGGTGGGCTTGGTCTCGAGGCAGCACTCCTTGTGGCTGGCCAAGTTCATCGAACACATCAATCAATTCGTCGTTAGGCATCAACGGCCCTTCCAGCCAAGGCGTAGCTAAAGGTTAGGTATGCAATAACGCCGCGAGCTTTCTCGGCCACCTACTTAAACCGTTCGATCACAGCATTAGCATCAGGTTCTACCAGGCCCAATACGGCTGCTCCCCCACTGGTACGATACGGGTAGGTGGGTAGCGGCACCGATTCGGGATTCAACCCTCGCATTTGACGTGCGAAGCGCAAAGCATCCATGAAGCTCATGTGATCATCGATTCGTAGTCCCTTTGCCAACGCGTTTGATACCTTGACCAGCTGCAATGGATTTCTAGTGCTACTAACTTCGCCCATAACAGCCCGTAAGAAGTTTTGCTGGCGCAATACTCGGCCCAGGTCACCAGTGGGGTCTCGGACCCATTGGCCTTCTACTTGTTCCTCATAGAAGCGTGATCGCACGTAGGCCAAAGCCTGTACGCCATCGAGGCGCACAACTCCTGCTTCAGGCAGATCCAGACCCGAATGTGTATCTCGGGCGGGATGCGGTATTTCAATGTTAACTCCACCCACAGCGTCAACCAGACCGGCAAAGGTTACAAAGTCAACCTCGACGTAGTGGTGAATAGGAATACCCACGCTTTGTTGGATAGTAGTAATTAAGGCTGCTGGACCATCGCGGAAGGCCGCATTAATACGCCCTTGACTGCCATCGTGGCGCGTAACCCACAAGTCTCGTGGAACAGAAGTCATAATTGACCCACCGGGTGCACCTAGGCGCAGAACCAACATGGTGTCAGAACGTTGGCCTTCATCGCCCTCAGCCCCAGGAATTATCACCGCCCCGGCATTAGGGGAATTGGGGTCGAAGCCCTCACGACTGTCAGAACCCACCAACAAATAGTTGGTTCCCGCACCGCTTCCGGTAGCCAAAGAGTTTCCCACTGGAACCTTTTTGATACGTGAAAATTGCCAGGCGCCAAAAAGCACACTCACCAGAAGCAGGGCAACAAGTCCTAACAGCAAGATAACAATGATGCGGCCCTTTCTTCGACGCGACTTGATACGTTTCGGTTTGGGTGAACGCCCAGGAAATGAGCCCGGCGGAGCCCCTGGGGGCACAACAGGTGGTGCTGGTGGAGTTGCTGTAGCCACCGACGGTGCACCCGCGGCATCGGCGGGTACATAGTATTGGCGCTTTGGTGCCGGTTCTGCGGCCACCTCAGGTTTGGCCCAGATTCGTGTTGCGTCGTCATGATTCCCGTTGGTGGTATCTCGGCTGTTGCCCCAGCCGCTTGGCAGAGGGTCACTTCCACGGTCACGTTCACCAAAACGGTCATCAGAGGACGGCTTGTTCACACCTCGCATCCTAAAGGCTCCACTTTGCCTTGTTGGTTCATGAGGCCGACGAAAGTTTCCATCACGAAGCCCGCCCGCTGCGTCCGTTACCTCGACATTGGGCTCGGCGTTCTAGGATTCATGCATGGTCTCAGAGATTTTCGACGAAACAGCGTGGGATGAAGTGCCCGGTTTCACGCTCACCGACATCACCTATCATCGGGCCAAGGCTCACGGCACTGTTCGGGTGGCTTTCAATCGGCCCGAAGTACGGAATGCTTTTCGACCCAACACGGTAGACGAGCTATATCGGGTCTTAGACCATGCGCGGCAATCTTCAGATGTGGGTTGTGTGCTCTTGACCGGCAATGGGCCGTCCCCACGCGATGGTGGGTGGGCGTTTTGCTCCGGGGGTGATCAACGGATTCGCGGCAAGGATGGGTATCGCTACGCCGAAGGTGAAACCTCTGATTCGATCGATCCGGCTCGAACTGGGCGTTTGCACATTTTGGAAGTCCAGCGATTGATCCGCATGATGCCGAAGGTAGTTATTGCGGTGGTGCCGGGGTGGGCGGCTGGTGGGGGCCACAGTTTGCACGTGGTAGCCGATCTCACCATTGCCTCGGCAGAACATGCGCGTTTTAAACAAACCGATGCCGATGTGGCCAGCTTCGACGGTGGTTTTGGTTCTGCTTATTTAGCCCGCCAGGTGGGCCAGAAGTTTGCCCGGGAGATCTTCTTCTTGGGGGATGAATATTCCGCTGCCGACGCTCATCGGATGGGCATGGTTAACGCCGTGGTATCTCACGCCGAGTTGGAAGCTACCGCACTTGAGTGGGCCGCCAAAGTGAACGGGAAGAGTCCAACCGCCCAACGCATGCTGAAGTTTGCGTTCAACCTGATTGACGATGGTTTGGTGGGCCAACAAGTTTTTGCCGGTGAAGCTACACGGTTGGCATACATGACCGATGAAGCCGCTGAAGGCCGCGATTCGTTCTTAGAAAAGCGCGATCCCGATTGGTCAGCATTCCCCTGGCATTACTGAGCCCTACAAGTTAGAAGCCCGCTTAGGCAACTCAATCAAACCCATCTTCGAGCGACTGTTCCCAGTCCGCCAGCTCGTCTTCGACAGCAGTATTTTGTAAATCTTGGCGGGTTGCCGAACGTTCGGATGCGAACACCGCTCGTCGCCGCTCCTCCTCAGCAAATTCGGCTACGAGGGCTGCTACCGAGATACCCCGTTCCGAGGCTAGTTGGGCGAGGACGTCTCGGGTTGCCTTGGTGACTCTAATGGTAGTCGTGTCGCTTACACCCATAGACATATTGTAGCGCTACTTTCCACACTTATTGAGAGTCTCGGCCGTTGTAACAGTGTTTAATTGGAGGACATTGTTTAATCAGAGGCAGGTTGCGTTCATCATTACGCCGTGGTGAACAGCTGATGGTCGCTGACCAGGCCAAGCTGACGCTGTGACACTAACTGCGGGCGTACACCTGACGAACGAGATCTTCGATATCGGGTTCTTCAATCGATAGATCATGCACGGGGGCCACCGCCACTATGCCCGCCAACACCGCGGCGGCCGTGGTTTGGCGGCGGTCGAAACTCAGCCACTGTCGGGCTCCTTCCACGCGAACCACGTTGGCTCCCGCCACTTCTAAAGCTGGCGCCTCATCTATCAGCTCAACTACCACCGTGCGTTCGGTGCCAAATGAGGTTTTGAAATGATCAACTCGCCCGTCATGAATCACTTGGCCGTGGTCGATAATCAGCATGCGTTCGCACAACGCTTCAACATCGTCAAGGTCATGCGTAGTCAGCAACACCGTGGTTCCCCGCTCTTGATTAAGGGCCGCTAAGAAATCCCGAACTGCCTGCTTGGAGACAATATCTAGCCCAATGGTGGGTTCATCAAGTACCACTAGTTCGGGGTCGTGTAACAACGCAGCGGTAAGTTCCCCTCGCATACGTTGACCGAGTGAAAGTTGCCGCACTGGAGTGGAGAGAAACGAACCCAGATCTAGCAAGTCAACAAAGGTTTCGAGGTTGGATTCATGCCGGTGGCGATTGGTGTTATAGACATAGTGCAGCAAGTCAAAACTGTCAGCTAGTGGGAGGTCCCACCACAGCTGGGTACGTTGACCAAACACAACTCCGAGCCGTCGAGCGAGGTCGCTGCGTTGCCGGCTGGGTTCCAGACCTAGGGTGGAAACCTTGCCGCTGCCAGGTGTGAGAATACCGGTCAGCATCTTTATAGTAGTTGATTTTCCAGCCCCGTTAGGGCCCAAATATCCCACCATTTCACCTGGTTGCACGGTGAACGAAACCCCATCGACCGCGGCCACATCAACCCGTTGTCGGCGAATCCACCCGGCACGGTGACGAACCTTGAAAGTTTTGCCTAGCTCCTCGCACAAAAGCGCGGGGCCCTTACTGCTAGTGGCTGGTTTTTGGTTCCCTGATGTCATTTCAGCTTCCCGTACTTTGATAACTACGAATCGCGAGACCCCACACGCCTTTGGCTACCCCAGCACAAGCTATGGCCACCAACGGCGTAGCCAAGGCCAACCAATACGGCAGACCGAGGGGGTTTGGTGCTTCCAACAAATAAAGCGCCGGTACATACGCCACAAAAGCCATTGGAATTATCCAGCCCAAGAGCGTTCGTACCCATTCGCTGTAGATATGCAACGGATACTGGTGCGCGTACGAGCCTCCATAGGTGAACGAGTTGGCCACCTCTTGTGCCCCTACGGCCCAGAAGGAAATTGATGAGGTAACCACCCAAACGCTGCCAAAAATTACAATTCCCGAGGCCACAGTAAGAGGGATTAGCAGCACCCGGTCGACACTCCAAGCAATATCGGCGGTAGTCAGTGCCACCGCTAAAGCAGCCAAAGCCGGTATCGATCGCCCCACCCGGCGCAGGGCGAACTCGGAGGCTGAAAGCTGAACCAAGATCGGCAGCGGACGCAGCAAGAACCGATCGAAGGTTCCTTGGCGAATATGCACCGCCGCCGTCTCCACTTGACTGATGAATATGTCACCGAGGCTAAAAGACAAGGTGGTTAGACCGTATAGAACCGCTACTTGGCTAACATTCCAGTCTCCCAAGCTGGGCACCACTTGGAACAAAATCAGTATGACTACCAAGTCGAGGCCGGTGGCTACTGACTGGGCAGCGAGAAAAAACATGAACGAAAGTCGATACTGCCAATCCGAACGGATTTTGGCCGCTACTAAATGGCGGTAGGTGCGTAGGAGCAAGCGGGCTTCAGCCACCTTGAATCACCACTTTTCGGGTAGCAACCTGCAGTAGCAGCCGGCCAGCCAGACCAAGCGCCACCAGCCAGAATACTTGGGTGCCAAGCACCAAAAGAATTTCAGTCGCTCCCTCGTGGATACCGATAAACAGCTCGGCGGGTAGCTGAGCCATGGCAGCGAAAGGCAGCAGCTTCGCCACAATTTGAAGCGTGTGCGGAAACATGGTGATCGGGAGCAACAACCCACCGAAGAAAGTGAGGGTGAGGGTTACCAGTTGGTCGAGGCCCCGATTATCGAGAAGCCAAAAGGTGGTTAGCCAGATTAGAAATCGCAAGGTGAATCCAATCACCGAGGCCAGCACCAGCGAAAGTAGCACCACCAACCACATCCCAATACTGTGGGGAAAGTCCAGGTCAAACACAATAGCGCCTAGTAAAATGGGTGGGATTCCTCGTGCCAGGAGCAAAAAGCTTGACTTGCCCATCCAGGCGGCGAGCCACCAAGCCTGAAGGTCTACGGGCCGGTAGAAATCAACCACTACATCACCGCTTCTAACGCGGTCGGCAAGCTCAGAATCACCAAAAGCGCCAGTGCAGGCCAGGAGGGCTTGGGTGGCAAAGGCAAAAGTTATTAGCTCTTGTTGTGTCCAACCCGAGGCGGTCCCACCACCTACTGCAGCTACAGCGATATAGATGTAGGCGCGCAAGTAGCCAAAAACGGTATTGGTAAACACTCCAGCGGCCGTAGCCAGCCGATAGGTGGACCATCGACGGAAGCTGCGGCGCGTGACCTCCCATAAGAGCCGCAACTCGTTCTCCCTCCCCGATTCATTTCAAACCTAGGGAGGTGCCACGTTAGAGGAACGACGTGGTCAGGGACAATTTCTATGGCGGTCAAGCCCCGGGGCCGTTTTGGGTGGCAACCGCCTGGCAGCGGGCTAACTGCGCGTCACGTTCCGCCGAGTTTCCGACGAAATCTTCCGGTTTAGCCGGTATTCCGGGTACTTCAATAAAACCGTTCAGCTCTAATGCCTCAATGTCAGGGAAATTCTTGTTCGCTTGCCAGATGGGATCATCAATGCCCGGCATAGGCGAAAGCGTAAGCGGCTCAGCACCCTCATCAAGCAAACATTCGTTGGTGGCGATAGCTAACTCCCTGGAAATAAATGCTTGGATCCGTTGATTTTGAACCGAGCTATAGCTATCAAAAACCGCCACCACGTCGGCCACCGAGGTGGCATTAGAGTCTGTAGGTTCACCACTACTTACCTCATTAGACCCAGCCCCCGAACCGGCCACTTCCCCTAGCTTGGCAGACACATCAGCGGCTGTTTCGGCTCCGCAGGCCGCAGCCAACGCTAGAACGATAGCCACACTTAAAATTCGTAGATATTTCAACTCATTCATCCTTCACTTCGACTTTGATGCGTTGATAAGAAACCCGACTGACCGCATCAACGACGGGCAGCCACAATGGTTTGGGCTTGTGAGTCCATCACTGCCCATCCGCATTGGCCTCGTTGATGGCCACGCGCAATGGTGACTCTCCAGTTGGCAAAACCTTCTTCGGCGGCAATGGTTTCTGCCCGCTTAGCCACCTCGGCTACCGCGACACAAGGAGCGTCGTTAATTTCGGCTCGTAATCGATCACTGAGAGCCAACACCGCCTGGTTGTGGGGGCTGAGTTCTGTTTCGGCCGCTACTAGACCCAGCTCTTCGCATATTTCATCTGAGCCGGGGAAAACCTCCAGACGACCATTAGGGCCAATACAAGCCGCTAGGTTCTCAGGCACTTCAACACCAGTGCCGACTAAGCCATCTTCCCAAGCATTAAGGCAAGCAATCAGTGGATCATTGACCCCAGCTACACCCACCCCACGAGCCGATAAATTCGATGCCTCACGACAAATCACGCCATCTTCCACGTTTTGGGGTTGCCCAGGATTCCAAACCCCAGCCGCCCAAGCCACGCCCCCGCCGAGGAATACCGCTATGACGGCCCCCAAGATGGCTCGTAGCCATGGGTTAGGTGACGGCTTTGGCAGCTGCGATACTTGGGAATTGGCCCAAATTCCTTGAGCAATGCCAGCCATAGATTCATCGGTGATTTGGGCCGGGCCCGGCTCGGGCCAGATAGCCGGATTTTCTCGTATCCAACTATCCAGTTCGTCTAACAACCGCTCCTCCTTAACCATGGTTTTCACCCACTTCGTCGCAAGTTTTGGCTTCTAAGTTTTGGCACTTTTCTGAGCTCATATCTCCCGTGTCTTCCTCAAGGGTTTTATACGCCTTTTTAAAAGCTGCTCGGGCACGCATCAACCGCGATCGTGCTGCCCCGCGACCTATACCTAGGTTGCGGGCTATTTCCGGACCTGAAAGTCCGAGGGCATGCAATACAAGTACCTCTTGATGGGCCGGGCTCAACTGTTCCAACGCTGCCTCCATCTGCCGGTTACGAAGGTTGTTCTCAACCTCATCCACCGAACGAAACAGCAACTCTTCTGCCGAAAGAGCGGCCTCTACTGGCTGGCGTGCTAAGCGTTGTAGGGTTCGGCGTCGCGTGCTGGCTTTGCGAGAATGGTTAGCCACCAAATTGCGATCGGTGCTTCGCAGCCACGCCCGAAGTTGACGTTCAGTGAGCGGTTGCAGCTCATCGTCAACCCGTGCATTCGTACCAGGCCCAATACGAGCCATCGAGACATCAAAATTATGATGTTATGATGTCGATATGCGTACCACGGTGACCCTGGAACCTGATGTGCAGGTGCTTATCGAACGTCTCATGCGCCAACGAGGTCTTAGCTTCAAAGCCGCCATCAACGAGGCAATTCGACGAGGTTTAGCTCCGAAACGTTCCACCGAATCGGCAACCATTCCACGCAATCTAGGTGAGCCTAAGGTCGATCTGACCAAAGCATTGGCTCTAGCAGGCAGCCTTGAAGACGAAGCATTGGCGACCAAACTCGTAGAGGGCAAATAGTGTTTCTAGTTGATGCCAATGTGCTTATTTATGCAGTCAATACGGCAGCTCATCACCATCAACTCTCCTTGAACTGGCTAGATAGTGCTTTAGAGCAACCTAGCGGGGTTGCATTTTCATGGTTAGCGTTGATCGCGTTCGCTCGAATTAGTACGCATAAAGCCGTGTTACCAAACCCGATTACATCCGAAGAAGCCTTTAACCAAATTAATAGGTGGCTCTCGGCCCCAGGCGCAGTGGTGGTCAATCCAACTCATCAACACGCGGCCCTTTTGTCATCCTTAGTTACAACTACTGGTACTGGTTCCAACCTGATCAACGATGCGCATCTGGCTACTTTGGCGATTGAACACAACGCTGTGCTGGTGTCGTTCGACCACGACTTTGCCCGGTTTCCGGGCCTGCGCTACCAGGTGCCACAAACCACTTAGGCTAAAAATGAGAGAACCTCGTCGGTCTGACGAGGCTTTAAGGTGGTGAGCGACACTGAGCGATACTCCAACACGTCCCGTCATGCGCACCGATTTCACAAGTTATCAACGGGTCTTTGGGTTGTCGGTTGCTGCCCAGGCCAGTCAGGTCACACGATTCCGGACTCGTGCTCCGTGCTAGAGGCATGATTCGCCTGGCCTAAATATGTCGAGCATGGTGGGAGGTGTCGCACTCGGCCGTCATATGGGCGACAGCCGTCTAGACAAGCCTCCACGACCGCACCGCACGGTCGCCAATCGATGCCAACCTTCCAAAGCCGATACGTAGGTTTTTCCCTACGCTTGACATGTAGGATAATCTCTACGTAAAGTGAATACCATGACGATCTCGGATCTTGAGGGCATCACGCTGTTTGTCGCCGCACAGGACGGCCACGGTTTCGTGCTGTCGGCGCTGTTCGATGAGGTGCTCCTCGACCTCGTGGGTGCCGACAAGACCGGAGAGAGCCGTCGATAGGAGTACCGATGCCCCGCCAAGCCCACACTCTCCCGGTCGATCGAGTGCTCGCGGCTCTCGCTAACCCCACCAGGCGCGAGGTGCTGGATCTCCTGCTGGACGGCCCCCGCTCCGCATCTGACATCGCTGCACACTTCGACATGGCACGACCCTCGGTATCGGAACACCTACGCGCACTGCGCGAGTCCGGCCTGCTCTCCGCAACTCGTGACGGCCGCTACCGCCGCTACGCAATCAACGGCGACCCGCTCGCCGAGCTGCACGACTGGCTCAGCCCCTACGAACGGTTCTGGCGAGAACGCTTGACCGGACTGGGCGCGGTGCTCGATGCCATGCCCCCAGACGAGGACCATAAATGACGACCGAAGACCTAACCACTATCCGAGTCGACCAGTTCTATCCGCATGCCCCGGCCAAGGTCTGGCGAGCACTGACGACTCCCGACCTCATGGCGCAATGGCTGATGCCAAACGACTTCCAAGCGGTCATAGGCCATCGCTTCACATTCACGGCAGCACCAATAGAAGCCACCAACTTCTCCGGCACGATCGCATGTGAAGTGATGGAAGTCCGGCCCCTTGAGCTATTGCGGATCACTTGGCGCGATGCAGACGGTAGCAATCCACTCGACAGCACGGTCACCTTCCACCTCCGTCCCGAGGGCCACGGCACACGACTGATCGTGGAACAGAGCGGATTCAACCCGGACGACCCCGGCCAGCAGATGGCGCGACGCATCATGAACGGCGGCTGGCGCAGCCACATCTTGCAACGTTTGGGGGCGGTTCTGGATCAACCATCCGATTGACACCAGCAACGAGCGGCATGCTATCCGATACGGCCGGGCGCGGATCGTTGAGAGTGCTCTTGTCGGAAGTCCGAGCTTCCAATGTTTGGTGGGCGATACTGGGTTCGAACCAGTGACCTCTGCCGTGTGAAGGCAGCGCTCTACCGCTGAGCTAATCGCCCGGTAGGAGTTTTAACCTTAGCGCGAATCGGCGCACCGCTTGCTAATGATGCGCCGACATTTCCCGCTAGTAACAACCTGCTTAGGAATCCGCCTGACTAGCAATACGTGCCACCTCGGCCCGCTCGTCCGGGCTCAACCGCCAAGTCGAAGCAGCGGCATTGGCCTCGACCTGTTCGGGCTTCGTGGCACCGGCGATCACCGACGCCACCACAGGCTCCGACAGCAAATAAGCGAACGCCAACTCTAAAATTGAGTGGTCCCGTTCAGCAGCAAACGCTTTGAGGTCTTCCACAGCCGCTAAGCGTTTGTCCCCCATAAACCGTTCTCGGCCTGCAGGTTTCATCTGATGCAACCTGCTCCCCTCTGGCGCAGAGCCATCGGAGGAGACCTTCCCGCTCAAGAGCCCCGATTCCAATGGGAAATACGGTACCAACGCCATGCCCAGCTGCGCACAGGCTTGCACAACACCGTCTTCGGGGTCACGGGTGAAGATTGAGTAATAGTTCTGGACACTGGCAAAACGTGCCCAGCCCTTTACCTTGGCAATTTCCGAGGACGTTTCTAACTGATCAACACTGAAGTTCGAACAACCGATCTCACGCACCTTGCCCTCAATCACGAGCTCAGTCATGGCACCCATGGTTTCTTCAATGGGAATATTCGGGTCGGGGCGGTGATATTGATAATGGTCGATTACCGACACCCCAAGCCTTTTCAAAGAAGCTTCGCAAGCATTGCGCACATGGTCGGGGTGACCACCTGAAAGTTTGCCGTCGGCACTGCCTTGGCTGCCGAATTTTGTGGCGATCACGATTTGGTCGAAGCGCCCCGCCAAAGCCACACCCAAAAATTCTTCCGACTTGCCAGCACTATACGAGTCGGCGGTGTCGATATAGGTGATGCCCGATTCGAGGGCGGCATTTACCACCGACGTTGTGCGTTCTTGGTCGAGACGATCACCAAAGTTATTGCCCCCTAGACCGATCACCGAAACGTCGAGTTGCCCAATTTTACGTGTTTCCATCATTTCCCTTCGTCATGACACCCAGTTAGCCACCTGTATCAAACCTTGACGCTCAGCCTAGGCCTGCTACCTGGTCGATCCCGAGCACCGTTTCAAAAGCCTGCATAGCACCAAGCACACGAACATCTTCACGTTGACGGCCAATCACCTGCAAACCAATAGGCATGCCATCCGAAGTAAAACCGGCGCACACAGAACCGGCCGGATTACGACTCAAATTAATAAATGGCGTGAACGAAACCCAGGTTGGAGTTTCAACCCCATTAACGGTGCCTTGCTCACCAAGTCGCGGCGCGTGCCCAGCAATAGTGGGGCAAATAAGCAATGGGGCCGCGGCGAAAGCCTTTTCTAAGGCCAGGTTTATGTCGTGACATGCTGCAACCGCCTCAGCATATTGCAACGCGGTAAGCCGCAGGCCCATTTCAACCTGTTCTCGCAACCCGACATCAACCTTTTCCCAGATGGGGGTATCTCGGGCCGGGCCTAACACCCGTGCCATCGACGAGGTCCAAATATAAACCCATGCCAGAACAGGGTCTTTCTCAAAGACTATTGGCATTTCGATAATCTCAACCCCGGCGCTCTCAAGAGCACGCACCGCAGCTTCAACGGCTGCGGCTACTTCATTATCAACCGTGGCGTAGCCCAAGGTAGGTGAATAAACCACTCTTTCGGGAAAGCCCGCCGCTTCAACTTGCGCCAACCACGAATCGGCGTTTTGTTCGGGAAACGAAAAAATATCGGTGGGTTCAGGCCCGATACAGGCGTCGAAGGCCAAAGCAGCGTCCAAAGTGGAGCGAGTCATGGGCCCTTTAACGCTCAAAATACCAGTGGTTGAAGGCCGTGCGCCGCCCATTGGAACCCAACCTTGCGACGGCTTTAATCCGCTTAGGCCCGTTAATGAAGCTGGAATTCGAATAGATCCTCCCCCATCAGACCCAGTTGCGAGGGGTACCATGCCAGCAGCAATTGCGGCCGCCGAGCCACCAGAGGACCCTCCAGGTGAACGCTCAAGGTTCCATGGATTGGCGGTATGACCAAAGGTTGGGCTGTCGGTTACACCTTTGTAGGCAAATTCGGGGGTATTAGTTTTACCTACCACCACACAACCAGCTGCTTTCAAGCGTGACACCAATACCGAATCGTTGGTGGCCGCAGGATCATTTGCATGCAGCGCCGAGCCGAAAGTGGTTATGTAGCCCTCTGCATTTTCGAGGTCTTTTACCGCCAAGGGGACCCCCACTAAGGGTCCGACGTCTTCGCCTGCCGCTATTCTGTCGTCGAGCTTTTTAGCGTCCTCGAGCGCTCGGTCACCGTCACTTTGGTTGAAAGCGTTCACAACATCGTCATGCGCTTCAATCTTGGCCAAAGCATGGCTCACCAACTCAGTAGCGGAAATTTCTTTGGTCTTAACTCGCTCGGCCAGCTCACGAATCGTCGTTTTACGAAAGTCCATGGGCCGAGCTTAGAGACTTATGGCACAGATGTGGCGGGATCTACGCAAGCTTGTACCTGTTGCTGGCGAATAACCCAGCCCTGGGTATTGTTTGGGCACTGTGCTCCAAGTGAGGCCTGCGCCACTATCCGGCCCTCGTTTGGGGTTAATGCACAGTTCACTACCAAGATAAATCCGCTGTTTTGTTGAATACATTGCCCTCGGATGTCGCGAACGGCGACCATGTTGCGATTCTCGCTATTCGGTGTCTCATTGCTCGTCGGCCCACCGGCATAAGCGGTGAACACAAAGATGGCCAGCAATGCAACTGCTAAAGCCACCGCAGGAATTAGCCCAGCCACCGCGATGGGTGCCCGCACACGTTCTGATTCTGGGAAAACATCCATGCTTTCATCGAAAACTGGGTCCCGATAATAATCCGAGTCGTATGGGGTCGAAGCGGCCGGTCCGGTTCGTGGCTGGGCGGAGGATGGCGGGCCCGCTGCGGTTGAGGCTTGTGCATTGCGCGCCAATTCGCGGTCATAATTTTCGCGTTTTGTTCGATCGGACAGAACCGCCCAAGCCGCATTAATCTTTGCCATCTCATGAACGGCTGCCGCTCGGCGCGCTCCCTCTGGAGCTTTGTCAGGATGGTGCCTTTGGGCAGCCGCGCGATAAGCAGTTCGAATCTCGCCTGCACTGGCATCCGGCGCGACCTTCAAAACCTCGTAGTAGCTGGTCGTGGCGGCACCTTTCTGTGAAACTTCAACCCCCGGTGAGACAACCCTAAGCTGCTTAGTCCCCCGCTATTCCACCGTATCGAAATCAACTACCTTGCCACTCACTCGGCCGTTAGGGAACGCACTAGACGATCTAGTTCGGCCACCCGACTACCCTTGGCCAACACCGCAGTGTCCGGTTCGAGGTTGGTCAAATAGCCAAGTACCTCGTCTACGCTGTCAAAGCCGATACCCCCAAACTCGGTCGCTTCATAGGCCGGTGCCGCCACCGTCAAAACTTCGATGCCCAACTCCGCCGCGAATGCTGCTACCTCTCGGTGAAGACCATCTTGGTTTTCACCCAATTCTGCCATTACGCCCAGCACTGCTATGCGTCGTTGAGCCGGGAGCTTGGCCAGCGCCATTAGGGCTGCTTTCATCGAAGTAGGGTTGGCGTTGTAGCTGTCATCCAAGACCACGGCACCGTTCGTTAAACGCTTCAGCGCCATCCGCAAAGGTGAAAGTGGAGCGGTCGCCAAACCTTGGGCCACTTCTTCCAATCGAAGACCTAGGCCCAACCCAACTGCCGCTGCCGCCGCGGCATTCATGGCATTGTGTTCGCCCTTGGCTGACGGCTGCACCGCTATTTCGCCCCAGGGTGTGTGCAGCTTGAAACGAATACTCAAGTCCTCGCCGACCACCAGATTGTCGATCCGAACCTCACCGTCTTGGGTACCAAAGCTAAGCACTCGAGCCGTAGTACGGCGCGACATAGCTATCACGCGCCTATCGTCGGCATTCAGCACTGCTAGACCATCGGCGGGTAGCTGCTCTACCAATTCACCTTTGCCCACCGCGATATCGTCAAGCGAACCGAAATGTTCACCGTGAGCCATGACCACCCGGGTCACTACGCCCACATTGGGTCTAGCAATGTCACAAAGCAATTGGATGTGCCCTATGCCGCGAGCACCCAGTTCAGCTATCACATATTTAGCCTGAGTATTAGCATTAGCAAGCGTTAGCGGCACACCAATTTCGTTGTTGAAACTCGCCGTGCTGGCGTTAATCAAACCACCCTGGGCCAGCACACCGCCGAGCAAGTCTTTAACAGTGGTCTTGCCAACCGAGCCGGTGACACCAATTACATCACCTGCCAACCTGGCTCGGGCCAGTTTGCCCAATTGCGCTAATGCTTCAAGGGTGTCGCCTACATAGATGGCGGTGGCAGAGTTCGAATCACGGCGTCGCTCTTGGGACGATAAAAAGGCAGTTGCCCCGGCTTTCACGGCCTGATCAATGAAATTATGGCCATCGCGATCAGCCACAATCGGTACAAAAAGCTCACCCGGTGAAATCAGACGAGAATCGTGATTTACACCTTCAACCAAACGATCGGGGCCGGATATGGTTCCACCTACTGCCGCTGCTATTTCTGATGTGCGAAACCGCACCCAAGCTCCTTCGGTATAACAAAAAGGCGATCTGTGTGTTGCGATACCCACGCTAGCGGTAAAGCACACTACGTTTTTATCTAATGCCCAATTCTTCGCAACCAGAACGAGTCCGCCTAATCGTGTTGTTCGGAGGACGTTCCGCTGAACACGATGTAAGCCGTGTAACCGCAGCTCACGTGATAGCTGCCGTTGATCGAAAAAAGTTTGAAATAGTGCCTATCGCCATCTCGCGTGATGGTCAATGGCTGGATGCTACCGGCGCATTAAGCGCGTTTTCAGGCGACGAAGAGGCTGCTCTTGAACTAGAAACCGTGCTCGCCGATGGCATAACGGTGGAGACGTCTGCCTCTACCGAGGTGGCACTGAGCAGTGACATCGCGTTGGCAACAAGCTCGGAAATGTCAACGGTGGTACTTCCGCTGCTGCACGGACCATATGGTGAAGATGGCACCATCCAGGGTCTGCTAGAGATGGCATCGCTTCCATACGTAGGTAGTGGAGTTTTAGGCTCGGCATTAGCTATGGACAAAGCCAAAGCCAAAGAAGTCATTGCCCAGGCTGGAATCCCCCAATGTCGCTGGCGAAGCTTGGAGATCAGCGAAATCTCAACCGAAACGGTAGATCGTTTGATCAACGATTTGGGCCTTCCTCTTTTTGTGAAACCCGCCAACCTTGGCTCTTCAGTAGGTGTTTCCAAAGCTCACAACGCAGCCCAGGTTTTGGCGGCTCTAGAGACGGCTAGCCAATACGACGAGTGGATCGTTGTGGAAGAAGCCGTACAGGGTCGCGAGATTGAACTGGCGGTACTGGGCAACAAAAACCCAAAAGTTTCACTGGCGGGCGAAGTAAAACCTGGTGCCGAATTTTACAGTTACGAAGACAAGTATCTGGATGGCAACGCGGCGGTGATAATTCCTGCAGACTTACCCCCACAAGTGTCAGCACAGGCTCAAGAACTTGCCTTGGCCAGCTTCCGTGCCCTCCGCGCTGAAGGTATGGCCCGGGTCGACTTTTTCTATGAAAGCCCAGGTCGCGGCTTATTGCTCAACGAAATAAACACCATTCCTGGCTTTACGCCTATATCTATGTACCCCAAACTGTGGGAAGCATCTGGCCTAAGCTATGGCGCACTCATTGAAGAACTCGTCATGCTTGCCCAAGATCGTTTCGAACGACGACAAAAATTTGCCGGAACGGGCCGCTAGAACCCTACGAATTTCGAACGATCAATCACCTCGATAGGCCCCAACACCCCAAGATGATAGACAATGGTGCTGTGATTAGTGACCTGCTGCGCCACAAGCGCATCGCCATCACCGGAACCACGGGCTTCTTAGGCACCGCCCTAGTGGAACGACTGTTGCGAAGCGTGCCTGATTGCGAACTTGTTCTATTGCTACGTCCTGGTCGTATGCGGACTGTGGAACAACGTGCGCAACGTGAGATTTTTAGAAACAACGCTTTTGATCGATTGCGCCAAGAGCTGGGCGGCGCCGCGTTTGACGAAATGGTTGCCCAGCGGGTCACTATTATTGAGGGTGACATTGGTAGCGACGGTTTAGGTCTTAACGAATTTGGCCGCCAAGAACTGTCCCAATGCGATGTGGTTATTCACTCCGCTGCCACAGTTTCTTTTGATTCACCCCTTGACTCGGCGGTGGAAATAAACCTTTTAGGGCCTACTCGAATCGCTCAAACGCTGCACGAATTAGAGGTCTCACCACATCTGATCGCTGTTTCTACCTGCTATGTGGCAGGAAATCATCGCGGTGAAGCACACGAGGTAGCGGTGGACGATTCACCGTTTTTCGTTGATATTCCTTGGCGTCGCGAGGTTGACGCCGCACGTCGAGCTCGCAGTGATCTAGAAGCCCAAAGCCGTACCCCATCACGCTTGGCGGGTTTTCAAGATGATGCCAAACGTGAATTAGGTGCGGCCGGTATTCCGCTCTTGGCCGCCAAAGCCGAACAATACCGCACTCGGTGGGTCAACGACGAGATGGTGGAAGCCGGAAAATCGCGTGCTCAGATGCTTGGATTCCCCGACGTTTACTCGTATACCAAAGCCCTTGGTGAACGTGCCCTAGCAGAGACCAAAGGCGACCTACAAACAACGGTTGTGCGGCCTTCAATCATTGAATCAGCGGTGGCGGAACCGTATCCCGGCTGGATTCGCGGTTTCCGAATGGCAGAACCGGTGATCATTTCGTACGCCCAAGGATTGTTGACCCAGTTTCCTGGGGTACCCGAGGGCATCGTCGATGTCATCCCAGTTGACCTGGTGGTAGCCGCCATTGTGGCGGTGGCAGCCTTAGCACCCGCAGAAACTCCCGATGTTGTGCAGGTAGCTTCCGGTGCCGCCAACCCGTTGCATTATCGTAAATTAGTAAGGCTCATTGAGAGCTATTTCAGCAAATACCCTATTTACGACTCTTTGGGGCAACCTATTGGGGTCCCGGATTGGAAGTTTCCCCGTCGAGGCAAAGTTGAAGGCCAGCTAGCCAAAGCCAAAGTATCGCTCGACAAGGCTGACAAGTTCATCCATTCACTTCCACTACGCGGAACCCAAACCCGCTGGTCGGCCAAGATCGAAGACAAGCGAGCCGATGTAGAGCGAGCACTTACCTACGTTGATCTTTATGGTGCCTATGCACAATGTGAAGCTATCTACACGATTGACAAGCTTCTAAGCGTTTGGGACTCCCTCGATCGTTCCGACCAGGAAACGTTCATGTTCGACCCGCGTCTGGTTGATTGGGATGCGTACGCTACTGGCACCCACCTGCCTTCAATTGTTGAGCATGCCCGCGTTCGCACAAGTCCAACTGAGAAAAGCGGTCCTAGCCGTAATGAGCGGCTTCGCCGACAAGTATTGTCACCCGATCGCCACATGGCAGCCTTCGATTTAGAAAACACGCTCATTGCTTCGAACGTGGTGACTTCTTACGCATGGCTAGCAACACGACGGTTACCAAATGAAGACAAAGCTCGTTTGGCCGCCAACCTAATTGCCGAAGCCCCCCGTTTGTTGAGCCTCGACAAAGCTGACCGAACTGATTTCTTACGCTATTTTTATCGGCGTTACAAGGGTGCCCCGGTGGAACAATTAGCCGAAGATTCGCTCGATATGATGAGTGCTCTCATTCTAGCCAAGTCGTTCCCAGCAGCTATTCGAAGAGTGCGGAAGCATCGTGAGCTCGGCCATCGCACCGTCCTGATCACTGGAGCCCTCGATTTTGTGGTTGAACCTTTACGTCCACTATTCGACGACATTGTGGCCGCAGAAATGACCATTAAAGGTGGACGCTACACCGGGGAACTGGTGCGAGTTCCTCCCACTGGTGAGGCCAGGGCTCAGGCCATGGTTGAATACGCCGCACGAGAAGGGCTGGAACTTGATGAGTCGGTAGCCTATGCCGATTCGACAAGTGACCTGCCAATGCTTGAAGCGGTGGGTTTCCCAGTGGCAGTGAACCCCGAAACCCGGCTGGCTTCGCTTGCACGCAAACGCGGCTGGCTTGTAGAGAACTTTCCTAAAGCAGCTAAAGGTGTGCATCCCGTGCTGCCAATCGCCCCGACCCGGGTGGGCAGCGCGTGAAAGCCTTACAGTTCTCGCGCAGCATTCCCCGCTATGGGGCGGCTCGGCTGGCCAGCAGCTTCATCAGCGGTCGTGGAGCCACGGTTGGGCCGTTGGCGCTCAAAGACATTGAGGTTCCTGAACTACCTGGGCCCGACTGGGTAAGGGTTCGCCCTCGGCTCTCTGGCATTTGTGGTTCCGATTTAGCGACCGTTGACGGCCGCAGCAGCCGCTATTTTGAAGACATCGTGTCGTTTCCTTTTGTACTTGGACATGAAGTCGTGGGTGATTTAGACAACGGTGAGCGCGTGGTCATTGAACCGGTTTTAGGTTGCGCAACTAGAGGTATTACCCCACCATGTCGAGGGTGCGCTGGTGGTGATTTGGGCCGCTGCGAAAACATTACTCTTGGCCAAATTGAGCCGGGTTTACAGTCAGGTTTTTGTTGTGATACTGGCGGAGGGTGGTCAACGGCCATGGTGGCCCATAGCTCCCAGTTACACCCGGTGCCCGCCAACATGAGCGATGAAGCCGCAGTAATGGTGGAACCCACAGCTTGTGCAATCCACGGTGCTATACGAACCAACGCCCAAGCGGGCGACACGGTGGCGGTACTTGGGGCTGGCACCCTTGGCTTGTTAACCGTGGCCGCCTTGTCACACTTCTATCCCGACATCACCCTGGTGGTAGCAGCTAAATATCCGTTACAGAAAGAGCTAGCCCACGAGCTTGGTGCCCATAGCATCGTTTCGCCCGACGCTTTCCTACGTGGGGTGCGACGCGCTAGTGGCGGCGGAGCAATAGGTGAAGGCAACATAACGCGGCTCAGCGGCGGTGCCGACATCGTCGTTGACTGCGTAGGTTCGGCCGAAAGCATGGCCCAAGCCTTAGGCGCCGTCCGCCCCGGAGGCCGGGTAGTCATGGTCGGTATGCCGGGTGTGGTTCGAGTTGATCTAACCGTGCTGTGGCAGCGGGAAATCGAACTAGTAGGTGCCTACGCTTATGGCACCGAAACTTTCGACACGACTAGCGGAGTGCGCACCGCACGTACTTTTGAGCTGGCATTTGAGTTGGTTCAGCAAGCAAACCTTGGCCGCCTAGTTTCGGCCACTTATCCCCTGTCGCGCTATGGCGACGCTATCGAACATGCCGCTGCAGCTGGTGCCCGTGGCGGCGTGAAGATCGCATTTGATCTTCGCAATGAAAAGGAGCGCACTCGACTGTGAGCGTTCGTCGTAGCCCGCGATCAGGGCTAGTTCTTGAAGTAGACCGTTCCACCCCTCCGGTAGTGTTCCACCACGGCGAAGGTTTCCGTTTGGAGAAACTACCCGCTGGGCGGTCGCGAATAATCTATCCCCCCGAACCAATTGATGGCTTGGCCGATCCCGAAGGTGCCATTAGCCACGCTCTGCACAACCCGACCGGGGAAATGGAGCCGTTACCAGCGCTGTTGTTTGCGGGCATGAAGCTAACCATCGCTTTTGACGATGTTTCTTTGCCGCTACCGAAAATGCGTCGTCCCGACATTCGCCAGCGGATTATTGAACAGGTTCTTGATCTGGCGGCCGCGGCAGGCGTCGACGACGTTCACATTATTGCGGCTCTGGCGTTACATCGACGCATGACTGAAGACGAACTTCGCCACGCTGTAGGCGATCGTGTTTACGATGCTTTTGCTCCTAATGGGCAGCTTTATAATCTCGACGCTGAAGACCCTGATGGAATGGTCATCCTGGGGGAAACTCGCCACGGCGAAACCGTTCAGATCAATCGCCGAGCCGCGGAGAGCGACTTGGTTGTTTATGTAAACATCAACATCGTCTCGCTCGATGGTGGCCACAAGAGTACCGCTACGGGGTTATCGGGCTATGCCGGGGTTAGCTCTCACCACAACCCAAAAACCATGGTGGCATCAAAGTCGTTCATGGATAAGGAAAACTCTGAGCTGCACAAGTCGAACTGGCGTCAAGGCGATGTAATTCGCAACGCTGGGATCAAGATTTTTCAAATTGAAACGACTATTAACAACAACACGTTTGGACGTTCTGGTCCCCTAGCCATGCTGCAAAAGCGCGAGTGGGAATGGACCGCCCGTGACCGTGCCACCTTTTTGGCCATGCAAAAAGGCCTCAACGTTTTGCCAGCGGCCCGTCGCCGCCAAATATTTCATTCTTGGGAAGCACCCTATGAGCTGACCTCAGTGCAAGCCGGTGAAATTGAGGCCGTGCACGCCAAGACCATTGAGAACGTCTACGCCCAACATCTGGTCCCAGTGAATGGTCAAACTGATATTTTGACCATGGGTTTACCCTACATCGGCCCTTATAACGTCGATTCCATCATGAACCCCATCCTGGTGATGTGTCTGGGCCTCGGCTATTTTTTCAACCTCTATAAAGGCCGGCCTTTAGTACGTGAAGGTGGAGTCTTAATCATGAGCCACCCCACACCGTACGAGTTTCACCCGGTTCATCACCCAAGCTACATCGACTTTTTTGAAGAAGTACTGACCGAAACCCGTGACCCAGAGGTCATGTCGGCCAAGTACGAGCAAAAATACGCCGAAGATGAGTGGTATCGCCATCTGTACCGCACCTCAAATGCCTACCACGGTGTGCACCCGTTTTACATGTGGTATTGGGGGGCACACGCCCTCGACCATTTGGGTCGAGTGATTGTGATTGGCGGCGATGAGCGAGCAGTACGTCGTCTTGGCTTCTCGAACGCTTCGACCTTGTCGGACGCCTTAGAAATGGCGGCTGACACGGTGGGTCGTGATGCCACAATCACTCATTTCCATAACCCGCCTATTCTTATGGCTGACGTAACGTGAGTGGTATCAAAGCTCTCTCGCCAGCCAGGCTCCTAAAGCGCTTGCCGTTCCCGTATCGCGCACCCCATGTGCCTTTATCGGTGGAATTGCCGCCCGACACGCGCAAGGTTGGCTCGGCGTTTCCAACGGCTTGGGCCAGGCGATATCCCACGCGGGTGGCTCGGTTAGCAATCCTGGAAGCCTTTTTGCGGCCAGCAGTTGGGGTTATTGCACCCAAGCAAGTACACGGCGAAGATCGCCTTGACGGGCTCCGTGGTCCGGTGATTTTTGTTGCGAATCACCATAGCCATCTTGATACGCCGCTGATGCTCACTTCTATTCCTGAGCCGTGGCGACACCGCATGTTTGTAGGTGCCGCGGCTGACTATTTTTTTGGCAACCGGATCTCGGGTACGTTTTCGGCTCTGGCATTGAATGCGGTACCTATTGAACGCACCAAAATTTCTCGTACCAGCGCTGATCGTGCTGCCAAACTGATTAACGATGGTTGGAGCCTTCTGATCTTCCCCGAAGGTGGCCGAAGCCCCGATGGTTGGGGTCAAGAATTTCGCGGTGGTGCCGCCTACCTCGCCATTCGCTGCGGTGTACCCATTGTCCCGGTTTACATCTCCGGCACCAATCTCGTGTTACCCAAGGGGCAGAACAAGCCGAAACGGCACCACACAACCGTTACCTTTGGCCATGCCCTTATACCAGGCGATAAAGAAGACACTAGGCGCCTAGGTTCACGGGTTGAGGCTGCTGTTGAACAACTTGGTGATGAAGCAACCAACAACTGGTGGGTGGCGCGACAACATGCCGCCGCAGGCACAACCCCGTCGCTAAGCGGACCACAGGCCTCAGATTGGCGACGTACTTGGGCACTAGGTGAACAAAACCCAAAGCGGCGCCGTTCCCGACGCCGCTGGCCCTACCTTAAGTAGGAATTACTGGTTCTCTAGTGGTGAACTGCTCACACTTGGCGGCAGTGATCGCCTATTCGGAACAATAGGTTCCACCGGAAGTTCGCCCGCCACAGGTGTCGGCAAACTCTTCGTATTCGGTGCCAAAGTCTGACTGGAAGTACAGGTCATCACAGGCTTCCATATCGCCACCGTCACACGCATCCCATAGCGCGTCGAGCGCCGGATTGTCACCGTAGCTGTTGCCGCTTTGGAAGCCGAAGTCGAAATCGTCATCTTGGCCCGGGTCGAATTCGCCACCCAAGAGGGCGCCGAATATGGCGGCCGCGTCGACATCACACTTCGTGAATACGCCCATCATTTCGCTCAACATTCCGAAGTCGAAATCTTCAGGATCGTCGCCTAAAGAATCGACGTCGTACTTCTTCTCAAACTCAGCCATTTCCTTTTCGATGCACTGAAGCTGGGAAACCGTGAGATCACCAAACATGTCGGCCAGCGGGCCAAGCTCGCTTAGGTCGAAGTCGCTATCGCCTTCGTCGTCGAGATCGTCGCTGGTACTAGTGGTAGTACTTTGCGCGACGGTCGTACTAGTGCTCGAAGCGGCTTCTTTATCGGAATCGTCATCTTTCAAGAAGAAAAACGCGCCACCAGCGATCAAAGCCACCACGGCCAACACGGCTACTACAATCAACGGGGTTTTATTGGAACCGCCACCCGGGCCGACCGCAACATCGCCTGAGGTGAAACTAGGTGGTGCCGGAGGCATGGTTGGCATAGCCATTGTTGGCTCGGCTGGCGTTGCAGGCGGCGTGGTCGGTACTGCCTGAGTTGGCTGTGAGCCCGGATCAACTTCGGGGGTAGGAGTAGCCGTGGCCGGGTCGGTGCCAATCACCCCATCGTTCGACACCTGGTCGGTCCATTGGGTGCCATCCCAATAGCGATATTGGTTCCGACCAAAGGGGTCTGGTTGCCATGAACCGGTTTGGTCACTCACGTGCGCCGTCCTAAAAAGTAAGTGTCTGGTAGAACAAAATAACTATCTGAGCCTAGCACTCAAGGTAAATTAGCTGAGGTATAGCCACCGCTAATAACGGCCTGTTGCGACAACAACTCAAGTGGTTTCATCTAATAGCCACATGCCGCCCCCTTGGTCAGGGTCAGCAACATGGGGCAATTCCACCACAAAATGAGTCAAGTGAGCAGGAAAGATATGTTCGCTCACCAAGATTGTGTGACCCTCTTTGTCGCGGGTTGTTCGATGGCATACCAAGACTGGTGAGTTAACTGGGATATCAAGCACTTGCGCATCGGCTTCGGACGCCACCCCGGCCCCGATGATTTGGGTAGCATCGCCAAGTTCGACTTCTAGCGCTTCGTAGAACGAAAACTTCTCAACGTCAGAGCGCGAGAGATTCGCACCAAGTTCTTCAGGGCACCAAACGGTGACCCGAGCAAATGGCACGCCGTTAGCTAAGTTCACTCTGCGAACCTGCAATACCGTGTTGGTGCCAAAAGCATCCCGTGCCTCTTTCGGAGCAGGTACAAAGCTAAACTCCAAAACCTTCCGAACCGTAGGCACACCCCAGTCGATTAGCTGCCCTTCGATCGTGCCTAACTGCGCTAACGGTTGTTTTAAGGGTGCTATAGCCACGAACCAGCCGAAACCTTGGCGAGCATCCACCAATCCGTCTTGTCGAAGCAGTTCCAAGGCTTTTCGAATGGTCACACGACTGACCGAATGGCTCTTTGAGAGTTCGGCTTCACTTGGAAGAACCTGCCCGGCCACAAGGTTACCGTTGGCGATTTGGCCTCTCAGTTCTTCGGCAATCTCCCGATAGCGGATAGTTCTCACTTGTTCTATACTTGTATTCTCTCTGAGCGGAAGCAAACAACAATTGTCCTACCGTTCAAACGTTTTTGTTCATTTTCCCGCTAGCCAACAAGGTGGACCCCACACATGCATGTCGCAGCCAGCACCCCGATCGAACTCGTGAACCGAGTCTATGGCACATTAGATGAGCGGCTACGAGTCGGTCGTGAGCGCCTCGGGCGACCGTTGACACTGGCCGAAAAAATCCTCATCAATCACCTCGATAATCCAGAGACCGGGGGTCTTGATCGTGGCGTGAGCTACACCGATCTACGACCAGATCGCGTGGCTATGCAAGACGCCACCGCACAAATGGCGCTTTTGCAGTTCATGACCGCTGGCCTACCTGAAGTGGCGGTCCCCTCAACCGTTCATTGTGACCACCTAATTCAAGCCAAGGTCGAAGGCGACGTTGACCTGGCGGTAGCGCTAAACGACAACTCTGAGGTCTACAAGTTTCTGGAATCTGTTTCTGCAAAATATGGCATTGGTTTTTGGAAGCCGGGCTCCGGCATCATCCACCAAGTAGTGCTGGAACAATATGCGTTCCCAGGCGGCATGATGATCGGCACCGATAGTCACACGCCAAACGCTGGTGGTCTGGGCATGGTGGCCATCGGGGTTGGTGGGGCCGATGCCGTTGATGTGATGACCGGATTCCCCTTCAACATCCGTTGGCCGAAAGCCATTGGTGTAAAGCTCACCGGGCGTTTGAACGGCTGGACGGCCCCGAAAGACATCATTTTAGAAGTGGCCCGAATACTGACCGTTAAGGGTGGCACCGGTGCCATCGTCGAGTATTTGGGACCGGGGGCCGAGTCGATCAGCGCCACTGGCAAAGCCACCATCTGTAACATGGGTGCCGAAATCGGTGCCACAACGTCACTTTTTGGTTACGACGAAGCAATGGCCAGGTACCTGAAGTCAACTGGGCGTGAAGAGCTGGCAGATGCCGCTAACGCCGTGGCCGAGCATCTACGCGCCGATGAGGATGTACTGGCCAATCCCGAGGCTTATTACGATCAGGTTATTGAAATAAATCTGGACCAACTTGAACCACTAATCAATGGTCCGCACACCCCTGATTTGTCTCGGCCGGTTTCGAGAGTAGGTGCCGATGCCAAGTTGAACGGCTGGCCCCAAGAAATTAGCTATGCGCTTATTGGCTCATGCACCAACTCGTCCTATGAGGACATCACCCGAGCAGCTTCTATTGCTCGCGAAGCTGCCGAGCGTGGACTTAAGTGTAAAACCGACCTAATGATAACGCCGGGTTCCGAACAGGTCCGCGCCACTATTGAACGCGACGGGCTGCTGGCTGATTTCGAACGCATTGGTGCCACCGTGTTAGCCAACGCGTGCGGGCCCTGCATTGGCCAGTGGTCGCGCTCCGATGTGGTTGAAGGCGACCTCAACACCATTGTCACTTCGTACAATCGCAACTTTCCTAAGCGTAACGATGGGCTCTCAACGACTCTGGCCTTTGTAACGTCGCCCGAAACGGTGGTGGCTTTGGCCTTGGCAGGCACGCTTGATTTCAATCCGCTCACTGACACCTTGGTAAATGAAGCCGGTGAAGAGGTGAAACTCAGCGTACCGGTCGGGGTTGAACTGCCCGATGCGGGATTCACCCCCGGTGAAAGCGGTTTCATTGCACCTCCGGCTGACGCTACCTCGGTGGAGGTGGTGGTTAGTCCCACCTCTGACCGGCTTCAGTTGTTAAAGCCATTCGCTCCATGGAACGGCGAAGATTTCTTGGCTTTGCCGGTGCTCATGAAGGCTCAGGGTAAGTGCACCACCGACCATATTTCAGCCGCCGGACCGTGGCTTCGCTATCGAGGCCACCTCGAGAACATTTCAGGCAACCTCTTCGCTGGTGCCATTAATGCGTTTACTGGCGAAGCCGGCCAAGGCAAAGATATTACCGACGGCCAAACCCGTCCTTACCCCGAAATCGCCAAACGCTACAGCGAGGCTGGCATTTCTTGGGTCGCGATTGGCGATGAAAACTATGGCGAAGGTTCCTCCCGTGAACATGCCGCCATGGAGCCACGTTTTCGAGGAGCGGTGGCCGTGATTACGCGATCATTTGCTCGTATCCACGAGGCCAACCTGAAAAAGCAAGGGGTGTTACCCTTCACTTTCGCGAATCCCGCCGACTACGACCTCGTTGGAGAAGACGACCGGATTTCAATTCTGGGTTTGGCTGAGCTGCAGCCAAACAAGCCCATCACGGCCCGCATCGAGCACGCTAGCGGCGAAAGTGTGGAAATCTCTTTGCTGCACACGTTCTCAGAAGAACAGATCGAGTGGTTTAAGGCCGGCAGCGCGCTGAATATTATCCGTCGCAATATGGGGGCCTAGCGCCAACCGAATCCTCAATCACCTCCCGTACCTTGCTGCTGGCTCTAGCCAGAGTGCTTTTTAGCTGGCAGCTCGGTTACGGGGTGAATACCGGCTCGCTGTTCAAGCTGGCTAGCTACCACCTCGTGGATCTGATGCCGAACTGCCTCGGCGGCCATGGAAAGTCGGCCTTTGCGACGCCTCACTATACCCACCGAACGCGGTTCTAGGCCTTGAATGGCGGCTACAGTCCATTCACCACCTACCCACGCTGGCGCAGCGCCCGATGGAATCACTGCCGCTCCAAAGCCTTGGAAGGCGAGGGACGCTAGTAGTCGCATACCGTCGACCTCGGCCTTCGATTTCAACTCCACCCCTATCCGAGTTGCAGCGTCGTCGAGTTCGTCACGAAACAGGGTGCCAGCTGGAGGAAGCAGTAGCTCATATTCGGCCAGTGTGGCTAGCTCCACTGAATCACACTCGGCTAAGGGGTGATCAATTGGCGTGACCAGAACACGATCCTCGCTAAATAATGACTCGGTGAGAAGCTCCACGTTCAACACAGGAATGTTGACGATGGCAAAGTCGATCTCATGCGATTCAACCATTGGCAATAATGAGGTGGTCGTGGCATCCAGAACCACCATCCGAACGCCGGGATGTTCACGATGGACGGCATCGACCAGGCGAGGCACTAACCATCGCCCCACCGTTCCAATCACACCAATGCGAGCATTGCCAGTTATTTCATCACCAAGAGATGCCACGTCAGAGACGATGGCTTCCAGTTCGTCCTGAATCCGTCGCGCTCTGCCAACAACCGCCAAACCTTCCTCGGTGAGGGCTCCGCTCGTGCGGTCAACCAAGGTGGCACCGAGTTCTTTTTCCAATCTTGACACGTGAGACGAGACATTTGACTGTACTGTGTATAAGGCACGAGCCGCGGCTGAGAAGCCACCGGTTTCGTGCACGGCTACCAATGCGGCCAACTGTTTTAGATCCATCTCTAAAAACGATAGCACCTATCTGAAAGAACAGTTTGACAGATCATGTGTTTTGGTTCACAATGGTAATCACATAAGCCAAGGCGATGTACCCGCCCCCCCTGGGTCCGCCTATGGCCGGTGACGACGGTTCGGTCCCCCCCAAGGCCTCGTCACCCCCTTTAGAACAGGACTGGTCTCCCCCCGACCGGTCCTGTTCCAATTTTTAGCTAAAGTCTTGATGTAACTTTTCGCTGATGAATGAAGTCGTACCTAAGTGACCATATTGTTGTCTTTACGCAAGCAGGTTCCTGGCAGCATCAACGTTGGCGTTCATGAGCTAAACGGACGGCGAGTGGTCTTGGTGGAATCACACTCCGACACCAAACGTGGAGCGCTCCTACCTGCCGATGGCGAATCAATCGCAGCAGCGGCCAAGACCGCACGCGATTTACATATGCCCCTGGTACTTATTTTGGCTTCTAGCGGTGCCGATATTGAAGAAGGCATTGCGGCATTAACGGGTTGGGGGGTGGCCGCCAAAGAGGTTGCCGCCACCTCAGGAATCGTGCCAATTCTGGCAGCTGCGGTGGGGCCAGCAGTTAGTGGACCTGCGTTACTGCTTGGTCTTGCCGACCACGTCGTAATGACCGAAGACGCCTACGCTTTCCTCAGTGGGCCCGCCATGGTGCGCCAATTCACTGGAGTGCCCATTGCTACCCATGCTCTCGGTGGGGCCAATGCACATGCTCGATCAAGCGGCGTGGCCTCGGCTATCGCCACCGACCGCGACGAGGCCCTAGGCATCATCGGCGACGTCCTCGCCTACTTGCCGAATCACGCCGATGAACTACCACCGCGTTGGCAAACCAGCGATACCGCCGAACGCAGTACCGAAGCCGCAGGCGAACTGCTACCCACCACTCCCACTGGTAGTTACGACGTTCGCGACGTCATTGGTGAAATCGTTGACGAAAACGAATTCTTAGAGCTGCGGTCAGCCTGGGCCACAAATCTGGTCACCGGCCTCGCTACCCTCGATGGTCACCCGGTGGGTATCATCGCCAACCAGCCCAGTGCTCTCGCTGGCACTCTCGATATTCCCGCCTCCCAAAAAGGTGCCCGGTTCGTTTCATTCTGCGACGCCTTCAACTTGCCGTTAATTACCTTGGTTGACACGCCGGGCTTCTATCCAGGCAAAGATCTTGAATGGCGAGGCATGATTCGCCACGGAGCTCAGCTGGCGTTCGCCTATGCCCGCGCCACCGTCCCACGTTTAGCAGTGGTAATGCGCAAGTCGTATGGCGGAGCGTACATAGTGATGGACTCGAAACACATGGGCAACGACCTCATGCTGGCGTGGCCAAGCGCGGAAATCGCCGTCATGGGCGCTAAACAAGCCAGCGAGGTGCTGCACCGCCGAGAAACTCCAGAACGCCGGGCCGAATTAGAGCGTGAGTACGAAGAGCGCCTGCTCAACCCCTATGTGGCAGCTGAACGTGGTTCCATCGACGCCGTAATCGAACCTCGCGAAACCCGTACCGAACTTATCTACGCCTTAGAAGCACTAAACACCAAGAGAGAACTTCTTGTTGGTCGCCCTCATGACAACACACCGTTGTAGGGTAGAAGCAGGCATTTAAAGCCCACTTGTTCACACAAAACCACCAGGAGCGATACCCTCAAATAGGGCCCCTTTTAGTTCTTGGGCGCAATTCTCGTTAACCATAGCCTTGGAGATGTAGTGGCAGAGTCCGTAACAATTACCGATAACCGCACCGGCGAATCGATTGAAGTTCCGATTGTGAATGGCGCAATTTCAGCCGAAGCCATTCAAGGTCTTATCCCCGGCATTTGGTATTTAGACCCAGGCTTTGGTGCCACTGCTGCCACCACCAGCGCCATCACTGAAATCAACGGTGATGAAGGCATTCTTCGCTACCGCGGCTACCCCATCGAGCAATTGGCCGAGAACTCTACTTACCTTGAAGTTGCCTACCTTTTGATTAACGGCGAGCTTCCAAACGCAGAGCAATTCGCCGCTTGGACACACGAGATAACCCATCACACCTTCATTCATGAAAACGTTCGTAAACGGTTCATGGAAGGTTTCCACCACGATGCCCACCCCATGGGCATGCTGGTTTCAGCGGTGGCCGCCATGTCCACCTTCTATCCAGAAGCCAAAAACATCGACGACCCAGCGGTTCGCATGCGTCAGGTCATTCGCTTGATTGCAAAAATGCCAACTCTCGCAGCTGGCGCACACCGTTTCAGCGTGGGCATGCCTTTCGTCTACCCCGACAACATGCTCTCGTTCCCCGAGAACTTTCTCTCCATGATGTGGAAAATTGCCGAGAACCACTATCAGGCGGATCCGGTCCTGGCTCGGGCTCTTGATGTGCTGTTCATTTTGCACGCCGATCATGAACAAAACTGTTCTACCGCTGCTATGCGCACTGTCGGCAGCGCCCACGCCGACCCCTATTCCGCCACCGCCGCCGCCACCGCCGCGCTGTATGGTCCTCGCCATGGCGGTGCTAACGAAGCTGTAATTCGCATGCTCACCGATATCGGGAGCTACGACAACGTCGACGATTACGTACAAAGCGTGAAGAACGGTGAACGCCGCTTGCAGGGTTTTGGCCACCGTGTTTACAAGAGTTACGACCCTCGCGCCGCGATTATTAAGCGCCACGCTGAAGAAGTTTTCGAAGTCACCGGCAAGAACCCTCTGCTAGACATTGCCCTCAAGCTGGAAGAAGTAGCACTGAACGACGATTACTTCGTGAGCCGCCGCTTGTATCCCAACGTCGACTTTTATTCAGGGCTCATTTACCAATCGATGGGTTTCCCCCTAGAACTCTTCACCGTGCTCTTCGCTATTCCCCGCACGGCGGGCTGGTTGGCTCACTGGTTGGAATCCCTTGAGCAGAACTCGCGTATCGTACGGCCCCGTCAGGTTTATACGGGCTCCGGCGAGCGCAATTATCTAGACATCGCCGAACGCTAAAACCTGGCCAGCCCAGTTTCAAAACCTAGAAAAGAGGCCCATCGAAACGGTGGGCCTCCTCGTTGTTTTGCAGCATATCCAATGTGGGAACGCCGAAGTTAGAGGTTTAAGCGAAAACCGAGCAGTTCAATTCCAGGTAGCGGCCACCAGTCAAGGTTGGGGTCTCGTTCAAATCCCAAACGATCGTAAACACGATGCGCTGCACGAACAAGGGTGCCTGAATGAGCAATGATAGCGCTACGACCTAACTCTTTAGCACGGTCGATACAGGCTTGAACCAGCGCTTCTGAAACGTCTTGGCCTCGAGCGCCCGGATGAACCGAGAGCATGCGGACCCCAGCCGTGTTTTCATGGTCAAACTCACTGTATGGCGACGGGTGAGCAGAAATAAAGGTCACTCCGCCAAGCAAGCGACCATTGGTATCTAGAGCCACCAGCACTTCCGAGTTGGCCACCCGTCCAGCCACGTCACGCAGTTCAAGTTCGTAGTCTTCATCGACATATCCGGCGGCCCGGAAACCTAATGCCGAAAGTTCAGCGAGCTCACTATATTCGTCGGGTTTAATCAGGCGAATGTTCACGTCAATACGCTAACCCACCAGCACTCAAAGTGCCTCAGAGGAGCGAAAAGCGTGCCCGCGTGGCAGGATGCAGAGGTGACAAGTATTGAGGTAGCTGACGTTGTAATCGAACGTGAAAAAGGTGTGACCATCCGTTTCGAGGATGGTAAGGAATGCACCTTCGGATTAGAAGAGCTTCGCATGGCATGCCCGTGCGCAGGATGTCGCAGTTCTAGGGACCGTGATGTGGCCCCTTGGCCGACACCTCGTTCGCCTCTTCCTTTAACCATCTCGACCGCTAAATTTGTGGGAGCGTGGGGACTGGCGATCACCTGGAATGATGGTCATGCCACTGGCATCTACCCTTGGACATCAATGCGCGAATGGTGTGATTCAGGACAAGCCACCTACCCACCCGATTCGGGTTTGGGCGGAGGATCAATGCGTTCGCCCTATCCGGAGATCTCGTGATTGATTTTGGATTCACTCCCGAGCTAGTCGCGCTTCGTAGTGAAGCTACCGCCTTAGCCAAGCAATACACCCAAACTCATCGTTATAAGGAAGATTCTTGGTTGGTTGGCCAAGACACCGCCTTTGCTAAGGAATTAGCCAGCCGAGGTTGGTTGGGTATGACCTGGCCCACCACCATTGGAGGCGGAGGGCGGCCAGCCATTGAACGTCTGGTCGTTTATGAAGCGCTAATCTCGAACAACGCCCCGGTAGCTTCCAGCTGGTTCGCAGACCGCCAAATTGGACCCACCCTGTTGGAGTATGGAAAACCCGAACAACAACAACGCTGGATTCCCGACATCATTACCGGTGAATCGCTGTGGTGCATTGGTATGAGCGAACCCGATGCCGGTTCCGATGTGGCGTCCCTACGTACTTCGGCGGTGCGCAACGGCGACGAGTGGGTCATCAACGGCCAAAAGATCTGGACCAGCGGGGCCCAAAGCGCGCATTGGTGTTATCTGATAGCCCGCACCAATCCGAATGGTCGGCCACACCAAAGCCTCTCCGAATTCGCGGTAGACATGAGCACGCCAGGCATAACGGTTAAACCCATTAAAGACATGGTGGGCAACCAGCATTTTTGTGAAGTTTATTTCGATAACGTCCGGGTTCCAGTCGAGAATTTGATTGGCACTGAAAACGGTAGCTTTAGCCAGGTTATGCGACAGATGGAGCACGAACGCGGCGGAATTGACCGTCTGGTGAGCAACCGGGCCCTCTTTATCGACACGCTGGCTCAACTTTCCGAACCTGATGCTGTGGTTCGCCAAGAAATCGCGGCCATTGAATCTCGATTTCGGATTGGCCGCCTTATGGTTTATCGCGAGGTGCTGCAGCAGGCCCCGAAAGGCTTTTCCGCTGCCACTAAAACGTTCTGCACCGAACTTGAACAACAGGTTGCCAACTTTTGCTACCAAGTTTTGGGCATGACGGCCAATCTTTGGGAAAGCGACGGAACCGACGCCTTGGCAGCCCGAGCTAGCCACAATATTTGTTATGCTCCGGGCTACACCATCATGGGCGGAACCACCCAGATTTTACGCAACATCTTGGGTGAACGCGTGCTGGGTCTGCCTCGAGAACCACGTAATTAACCTGATTCAGAGATACCTACGGCTACGGCGTTGCGACACCTAATCAGGGTCAATACGCCGTACCGAAGCATCACGACCTGTCCAATGAGCCAGACGCACCCTTAGATCAGTGACCGCCGCTCGCTCGGTCGATAGCACCACAGGGTTCATTCTCATTTCTTGAAGCTCTGGCACCGCTTCTCCCAGGGCCCCAATCCGAAGCAGAAGGTCGATTAAATGGGCGCGTTCTACCGAACCATGTTTTAACTGGGTCCCGACCACCGAATCATCAATTAAACTCTCAGCATCAAGCGGCGACAAAGGCAAGAACCGTAGCGCATCGTAGCCAATTTGGCCGCTCACCACACCGCCCACGCCGATAGATATAACGGCACCAACCGCGGCATGCTGTAACAAACGAATGGCCACATCAACACCTGCTGGCAACATGTTTTGCACCAGTGCCGGGTTCATGGCTTCACCCAGAAATTCTGACATACGACTGTAGGCACCACGAACCTCATCATCGGTGTAAAGATCAACTGCAAGGCCACCCGACTCGGTTTTTGCAACCCGCTCTACCCCATCGGCCTTTAACACCACCGGATAACCCAGCTGACGTGCGCTCTCCACGGCCTCGTCGCCACTGCGAGCAAAACGACTTTCAATTTGGTGGATACCAAAGGTCGCAGCCAAAGCGACCGCCGATTCACGCGGAAGATCAAGGACCGAACCCGTATCAAGCTCGGCAGCTTCAAGCGCTTCGTGAACAAGCTCGACCGCCGCATTGGCATCGGCCCCTTCCACTTCAGCTAGGGGACCATGTTGTTCGTTTAACCACGCCCGATATTTGGTGACCCTTCCTAAGGCCCGCACAGCCTCTTCGGGGAATGCAAACACCGGTACGTCAAGGCTCTGGTCCATTTCTTCACGGCGAGCGTCGGCCCCTAATACCACCGCCACCACGGGTTTCGTGGAATCTCGTGAAGCCCGTGACAAGGCTTCGACCACCTCGGTAGCCGATGACAGAAGTGGTGGCGCATAAATAGCAACCACGGCGTCAGTTTCGGGGTCATCTAACACCACCCGCAATACGTCCTCATAGTGGTTGGGGCGGGCCTGGTGTGTGAGATCAAGAGGGTTTCGGGTACGAGTAGCGATGGGCGCGGCCTCGGCAATGGCGCCTTGGGTCTGTTCTGACATTTGGGCCGCTTCCAACCCAATACCCCGGGTGGCTTCAATCGCCAAGCGAGCAGGTCCACTGGAGTTAGAAATCACCGAGACGCGTGGGCCAGTTGGCAACGGTTGTTTCAGTAGTATTCGAGTGACGTCAAACAGGCTTTGCAAGGTTGACACACGGATGACACCGGTTTGACTCAACAGGGCGTCAAGGGTGGCTTCCGGTGGTAACCCAAAATCTCCAGCCCGATCAAGGCGTGCCCCATAAGAAGTCACACTCACAATCGGTTTTGTTCTACCGACACGACGAGCGATCCGGCTAAATTTCCGAAGGTTACCGAACGACTCTAGATACAACAGCACAGCGTCGGTGCGTTCGTCTTGTTCCCAAAACTGCAACAAGTCGTTAAGCGAAACGTCGGCCTTGTTGCCAAGCGACAAAAAGCTCGAAGTGCCCAGGCCCAGTTCGTCAAGCTGTTCAAGGATGGCCGTTCCTAAGGTGCCTGACTGGGAAAGAAAGCCCACTCCCCCAGCACGTGGGGCCACTGGTGCGAACGTTGCCCGCAATGAGACGGTGGGGGCAGTGTTAATTACACCCATGCAGTTGGGCCCAACCAAGCGCATACCATTGCCCCGGGCCAGATCTACAATTTGGCGCTGCAGCTCCAAACCTTCGTCACCAACTTCGGCAAAACCGGCCGAGATTACAACTAACCCTTTGACCTCTTTTTCGACGCACTGCTCAACCACACTCAGAACCTCAGGCGCCGGTACCGCTATCACTGCCAGGTCAATTTCATCAGGAATGTCGAGAACGCTTGGATAGGTGCGAGTGCTTAAAACCCAGGGCGCGGAAGGGTTGACGGCGTAGGCAGGCCCGGCAAATCCCCCAGCTAAAATATTGCGGAAAGCTTCGTGCCCAAGACTGCCGCGTTGGCGGCTAGCACCGATGACTGCCACCGTACGAGGCGACAAAAGCCGGGTTATAGAACGAGCTTCAGCTCGGCGTTCTCGGTCTTCGATAGCGGCCTGAGCTTCAAGCGTCGGCTCAATGCCCAACAGCACGTGGATTACCCCGTCGAGAAAGCGGGTTGAAACTTTAAATCCAGCTTGTTTGAAAACCCCCAACATTTTTCGGTTTTGGGGCAACGTGGTGGCCGTGAAATGGGTCAGCCCCTGTTCGCGTCCCACCGCTGCCAGGTATTCAAGCAACAAGGTGGCTAGACCTCGTCCATGGTGGAAATCATCGGTGATGAAGGCCACTTCGGCCTGAGCTTTACCTTCTTCACGGTCATAGCGCGCTACCCCAATCATCTCCTCACCTAAAATCGCCACAAACGCCATCCGATCGCGGTAATCGATGTTGGTAAAGCGTTCGATATCTCGTGCTGAGAGTCGTGGTCGGGCTGAGAAGAACCGTAAATAAATACTTTCTGAGGACTGCCGGTTATGGAAAGCGTTCAGTCGTTCCCCATCATCGGGGCGTATTGGCCGCACTCGAACGGTGGCACCATCTGACAGCAATACATCTGCTTCCCAGTGGTGAGGGTAATCTTGTGGAAAGATAGGATCGTCGCCAGTAGTCGGGGCCATACTCCAAAACTAATACTAAAATATTATCCGGGCCGGGTCGTTTGGCCTGATGTCATCGGTGTCTGCTGCTTATGCCTGTTACGAGAATGTGTATATGAACCTGCAGTTCCGGCCTGATATGAAGGTCATCATCCACGATATGAACGGCCAACCCATACAAATTACTGGCACATCATTGGAAACCGATTCCCAGGCGCTGGTGGCTTTAATGGATGTGCCACCCAACTTGCGCCTTCGATTAGGTGCCAAAGTTACCTGTAGCTATGTTGAACCAATTGGGGTTCAACAGTTCGAATCGATCATCCTTTCTACCCGTGAGCTGGCCCTAAACGAACGTAAGATTCGGGTATCGCTTAGCGCGCCGGAAGAAACGGAACGGATACAGCGCCGCTCACATCTGCGCGTTGACACTGATCTAGAAGTGAAAGTGTTTGTCATGCCGGCCGGTCCCAGCTTCAGAACCAAAGCCAAAGACCTAAGCGCCGGCGGAATGGCCCTGTGGTGGAACGTTCATGCCGAGCCAACCACTGAAGATGAACTGCACCTGGAATTCTCCACTCAACGCTTTCAACACTCCAACAAAGCACACGTGGTTGATTTCAGTTCTGGGCAGGACGGCAAAATTGCTCATCTAGAGTTCATTGACATCTCACCGGGCGATCAAAATCGCCTGGTTAATGCGGTGTTCGCGTTGCACCGTGAAACTATTTCGAAACGCGGGCTTGCTAACCCTCGTGCAAAGCCCTAAACCCTCGGCCAATATGGCCGCGTTTTCCCAGGCTTCGTTACTACTAGCTACCGCAACTGCAGCCACAAAGTTGTTTTCCGGTAGAAAACTACCCTGGTACAAGGGTTTGATACCGGCGGCGACAACCAGCGCCATAGCAGTTCCCTATGCGTTCGTGGTACGAAAACATAGGCCCTATGCGTTGTCGCTCCGCGGAGTTTCACAATGGTTTGTGGATGCTACCTGGAGCGCCCCAAATACGGTGGCCGGTGCACTCTTTTACGCCGTAGAACGATTACGTGGAAATGGCCCCGACCATGCAAAGAGCCGCCACTCGGGAAGCATCCATCTAACTGACCAAGCCATTGCTGGCTATGCCACCACGGTGGGCATTGTGAAGGCCGGATCAAACGCCCTGGTCGATGCCCATGAGAATGTCCATGTTTTTCAAGCTCGGCTGCTGGGTCCGTTCTATCTACCCCTAGTGGCCGCGAATTATGCCCTCGCCACCATATTTCCGTATTGGCTGCGCAGCTATCGTCGTACCAACCCGCCAATTCGCGACCTAAGAACTTACTTTCATCAAGGCGTTTATCACGCCACCTGGCATGAACGCTGGGCGTATGCTCGAGCACCAAGTTCACAGGGTGCCACTCAACCCGCCGAGACCTGAGCTACCGAGGCGGTTGGTCATAACTGCGCTTGGCCTTAACAGCGCCTTGGCCAAGTCGCACCGATTACTTAGTCCAAACTGCGGACACGCCTACCTAGGCTGTGGTTACGGCTAAGACTCGCTACCGGCCTTTAATTGCCGCGCCAGGTATCGATAATAAATGGCACCAAAGAGACCAGCCACTCCGATAAACAGGCTGCCCGCAATATTCAGCTGGTAAAAAGTTTCAACATTGCTCAAGACCACATCTTCGACGTGCCTGGCATCGACACGGCCATCCCACCACACGGTTGAGCCCCCAAAACAAATAGACGCTGCTACCCACCCCAGCCAATACCAATACCCATTGAGATTCAACTTCGTCTGACGCCAACGAGAGGTATTTAACTCGTCGTCGTTACTTCCGGCGACACGTTCAATTTCGTTTAAGACCAGCTTGGGAATAATGAAGTTGGCGAAAGGAATAAACCAACCCCCAATGGTCCAGCCCGATGACCAGCGTCGATTCCCCGGCGCAAACGGTGTTTGGTGCTTGTAGGCCGCGTTCATCCAGACGATCACCAAGATGAAATTCACGAGCAACACCAACAGGACTAGCCCTAGCGCCCCCGAAAAACCCTCGTGGCTTTCGAACCAATTATCGAGGCTGCGATTGGTACCACTGTTGCCCCACAGACGGGCTTTGGCTAACGCTTGGTTACCTAGTCCGGCGGTGATTAGACCCAAGGGGATCATTGCCCACCAGATTATTTGAATCCACTTAGTTAATCCTGCTGACGGTAGCGGGACACTGGGATAACCAGGAGCGGAAGTTGGTGGATACCAGCGTCCGTCGGACGCCAACCACCAATCTGGTCCTTGTTGGGTGTCACTCACAAAAGTGCTCTATTGCTCGGGTTTAGGGCCATTTTCACGGTTGGCTACTTGAACGCTTATCGGTATTAGAGGGCTACTTCGCCACACCAACAACTGCGAATCGACAATCAATCGACTAAGAAGTGGGCGCAACAGGATTCGAACCTGTGACCTCTACCGTGTCGAGGTAGCGCTCTAACCAACTGAGCTATGCGCCCTTATTGCCAGGCAATAAGCTGGGATTAGAGACTCTAGCATCCTCACTGGTTCATGGCGTATATGCTCTCGATAAAGATCACAGAATTACGCCCGTTCGTATCGCCCAGACCGCCTAGGGTGGTGCCATGGCAAGCCAACTAGGAATCGATGTTGTGGGCAACGTGGCCATCATCGAGATGCAAACCCCACCCCACAACTTCCTCACCACCAGCCTCATCGCAGAAATCGCAGACGCGTTGGAATCGTATGAGCACAACGCCACGGTTCGAGCGGCAGTGCTTTGCGCGCAAGGCCGATCTTTTTGTGCTGGTGCTAATTTTGGCAGCGACGATGGCCCTCTCGGTGCCGGTAGCGCCTCAGAACCAATTGGTGGTTCTGCCACCGAGCAGCTTTACGCCTGGGCAGCAAGATTGTGCGCAGTTTCCATACCCACCATCGCAGCGGTACAAGGCCCGGCCATTGGCGGAGGTTTAGGCCTGGCGATGTCTACAAATTTTCGCATTGCCAGCCCGGAAGCACGATTTTCAGCTAATTTCGCCGCCCTTGGTATCCATCAAGGGTTCGGTTTGTCGGTGCTCTTGCCTGAAATCTTGGGTCCAAGTCGTGCCGCCGAGGTGCTTTTGAGTGCCAAACGTTACAAAGGTGACGAAGCCGTAGCGATGGGTTTGGCCGATCGCTGTGTTCCAGGCGATGAACTGCGCGACGCCGCTATCGACTGGGCGGGCGAGATCGCCGTCAATGCTCCCTTGGCTTTGCGAGCGATTAACCGAACCTTACGTGCTGGCCTAGCCGATCGGGTTCGCGCTGCTACCAAACATGAAGCAGAACAGCAACGAATTCTGTCGGCGACCGCCGATGCTGCGGAAGGAATCCGGGCCGTTTCCGAACGGCGAGCCGGAAATTTTCTCGGAGAATGATCGGCTGAATCCTACCAAACCTCGACAAGGGGTGATGGTAGCTCCCACCGTTTCGTGCGACTGATATTTGGCCGATCGAAACGAACTGGGAGCACCACTTAGAGCGCCGGGTCGGATTTGAACCGACGACTTTACGGCTTTGCAGGCCGTTCCCTTGGGCCGCTCGGGCACCGGCGCCTGAAGGCAGAGCGGTTATCGCAATGCGCCGCCACACCACCTCTGGGCTATGCAGTGTACGTGGCGACGAGCGCAGAGTGGTAACCGACACCGCGAAAACTCCCCCTCATTACACCGCCTCGGCTAGATGTAGCTGGCACACTCGTAGGTAACTATGTCCAAACCCACACAATCTGAAACCCCGGGTCCGCTGTCGGCTCTTGGAATTTTGGCCACCACCCAAGTACAGGTCACTCCCACACTTGATCATGTGGAGTTGTACTCGGCCCAAGGCTTGCTCTCGTTAATGTGGCACGGCGAAGCTGGGGCCACGTCGGTGGTTTTGATGGTGGGAGGTGCTCTGGGCGGTCTCCTAGGCCCTGGAAAAGGCCTCTATCACCGTTTTGGCGAGCATCTAGCTGAACAGGGAATTGCCACCATTCGGGTGGGCTATCGAGCTCCTAACAACCTAGAAGCATGTGTTCATGACACCATGGCTTCAGCCGAGTTAGCAGCGCGTGCTGGCGCCGATCGTTTTGTGGTCATTGGCCATTCTTTTGGTGGCGCCGTGGCGGTGGAGACCGGGGTGGCGTTGGGCGGTTTAACGGCTGGGGTTGTCACGGTGGCGACCCAGGTTAATGGCTGCGAAAATGGTGATGCCTTGGTGTGTCCAGTGCTACATATTCACGGCGATGCCGACACCTTGTTACCACCGCAAGCATCCGAAATGGTGCAGATGTTGACTCAAGGGGAACTAATGCTTATACCCGGCGGTACCCATTTGCTTGGTGAGTCAGATGAGATCCTATTTGAACGCTTGAGCGACTGGGTTCCGGCCGCTTTCCAAGCGTATGCTCAACCGGCACAATAAAAATCTAGTTCCGCGATCTGGTAAAGCCTGCTTTTGAGCGTGGCCGTCTTTTCTAGTTGCGTTGAACTTCTCTCAAGTTGCGAGCCTCAAGATAAGCATTAATTTCGGCACCGATAAGCGCCACCAAAGCCGTTATCCAAAGCCAGGTCAGCAACAAGACCACCGCCGCTAACGAACCGTAGGTGCGATTGTATTTGGCAAAGTTCGCAGCATAGAACTGCAGACCAATTGAGGCCGCCACCCACGCCACAACCGCCACCGTGGAACCAACGCTGGCCCAATGCAACTTCGCCTCACTATTCTCATGCGAACGATTTGGTCCGAAGTGATATAGCGTGGCCAGCCCAGCCGCCAAGGCCACCGCGATTAGCGGCCACACCGCCAGGCGCAGCAACCACGAAACACCACTTGGTAGCTGGAACGACGAAACCACAGGCGGCCAAACGCTTATGGCACCAACAGCGATTGCTACAAACAGGACGGCCCCAAAAGTGAACCCCAAGGCTTGCAAGCGCCGAATGACAAACGTGCGGGTCTCATCAACCTCATAAACCGTGTTAAGCGCCTGAATCAAGTGTCCAACTCCGCTTGATACTGACCACAGCGCGGCCAGGGTGGCAAAAACGAAGCCAATCTTGTGGGCATTGTGGGGTGTTGAGGTGATTTTTGAAAGTTCTTCCACAATAAGCTGGCGAGCGCCGTCGGGCAGGGTGCCCGCAATTTCGTTGACGCTCGATTCGATGGAATCAGGATTGCCAAAGATTCCATATAAAGAAACCAGGGCCACCAAGGCCGGAATCAGTGCTAAGAAACTGAAATAAGCAATACCGGCCGCCGTTAAAGGCAGGTTGTGGGCTTTAACGCGCGCCGCGACCGCCTTGGCTTCGTGCACTAAGCCGCCCTCGTCGTCACCAACCATAGCCACCATTTCATCCCTGGTGTTTTCGTCTTGGTCCAATGCCATTCCGGCCCCCAAAATTAGGCACAAGTGACATTACCCTACCCGCCTAGCTGGGCTTCCACCGGAATAGCACGGGGAAGATTGGTAATGGTTTGGTGCGGTCTAGGTCGGGATGGCTATGGTTCTTCGCGTTCCACCGAAACGTGTGGAACGGCACAAGAGAGCGAAGTTCGGTGCGATTCCGACGCTGTCCCGCAACTGTAAAGCCCTTTGGGTTTAGCCAGGCCGCCTCTTCTTGTGTGTTGAACGCCCTCGGAGGAAGGGCAACTTCAACAGCGCTTTTCGCTGCTGGCTCATCCTCCGATCAGATGGAGGATTGAATGAAATCGAAGCAATGGTTGGCGGCAGTGTTCGTGGCGGTTCTGGCCTTATTGGCTAGTGCGTGTAGCGACAGCGACGATAAAGCCAACGACACCACCAGTACCACCGCTGCTGGCGGCGACAGCGCCAACGACACCGGCGCCTTTCCTGTAACGGTGACGGGCACAAACGGTGACGTAACTATCTCAGAAAAGCCGGTAGCAATCGTGTCGCTCTCCCCTAGCGGCACCGAGATGCTCTTTGCTATTGGTGCTGGCGACCAAGTAATCGCGGTAGACGATTACTCATACTTTCCCGATGAGGCACCGGTGACTGACCTTTCCGGGTTCCAGCCCAATATTGAAGCCATTGCCGCTTATGAACCCGACTTTGTGCTGCTCTCGAACGATCCGGGCGACGTAGCCGATGGTCTTGACAAGTTGGACATTCCGGTGCTGGTGCTCGGTGCCGCCGATGTGATCGACGACGTGTACACGCAACTGGAAATCTTGGGTGCCGCAACGGGAAACATTGGTGGCGCCGCTGAGGTAGTTAGCCAGATGCAATCTGACATTGATGAGATTGTGGCTTCCCTGCCGGAAGATCTGCCTGAAGGCACCTACTTTCATGAGCTGGACGAAGGTCTTTACACCATCACCTCCGATACCTTTGCCGGTCAGATTTACGGCATTTTAGGGCTGTCTAGCATCGCAGATTCCGCTGAAGGTGCTGCTGCTTCAGCCGGATATCCGCAGATTTCCGAAGAGTTCCTATTGGATGCTGACCCGGATTACATTTTCTTGGCTGACGGACAGTGCTGTGGTCAAGACGCCGAAACCGTGGCCGCACGACCCGGTTGGAACACCCTTTCGGCTGTGACCAACAACAATGTCGTGGTACTGGATGAAGACACTGCGTCCCGTTGGGGGCCACGCATTGTGGAGCACCTGCGTTCGGTAGCCGATGCGATTTTGGCCAACACGGAAACGGCGGCCGCTAACTAACCGCTAAACCAGTTACCGAATCGAACCGGCGTCTGAGACTGATTGCACCATCTGTGATGGCGTATATGCGGTCACAAACCGTTTCAGCCAAGGCCGTGTCGTGAGTGATCAGCAAAAACGAGGCTCCGGTTCGATCTTGGTAGATCTTGAGCAGTTCAATAATCTGCGCTTGTGAAATCACGTCCAGCATGCTGGTAGGTTCATCAAGTACAACCAGCGCTGGCTCAACCACTAGCAGTCGAGCCAGCGCCAGTCGTTGGAGTTCACCACCACTCAGCTGCGACGGCAACCGCTGTAGATGCTCACCGTATAGGCCCATGGTGCCTATGTGGTTTAGCAATCGCTTCATGGTAAATGGCGGGCTGTAGAGCTTGTACGGCTCGACCATGCTTTTGATGATCGGCAATGCGGGGTTAAACGATACTTCGGGATGTTGAAACAGAATTTGTATTCGGCGTCTGATCTCACCCTTGTATGGATGACGAAGCGTTCGCCCCTCATAGGTAATGATGCCGTGGCTTGGGCGGGTGAGACCTGCGACCATCATTCCTAAGGTGGTTTTACCGCTGCCGCTTTCCCCCAGTAGGCCAACAGTTTCGCCCACCCCAATCGAGATTGAGGCATTCTCGACAGCCACGAAGCTTCGTTTTTTGTTGGTTCGCGAACCATAGATTTTGGTAAGAGCCGTAGTTTCAAGCCTCATACAGCCAGCACCTCACCATGTGGCCAGAATAAATTGTCTGCATGGGCGGGTCTTGCACGCATTTGTCATGGGCGAACCGACAGCGGTCTCTATATGGGCAGCCTCGGGTTTCGATGGTGCGAGAGGAAGCAAAACCAGCGGTGGAACGTAAGCCATTTTCTGGCAGGGCTGCCACCATATCTTGGGTGTACGGGTGGAGCGGTTCGTTTAGTAGTTGTTCCGTTGGGGCTACCTCCACCTGTTCTCCGGCATACATCACGCAAATCGTCTCAGCCACCGCGCGAGCGAAACGAAGGTCGTGGGTGACACACAAAATCGCCTGGTCAACCAGTGAATGAAAGGCCTCTTCCACTTGGCTAATACGTGCTTCGTCAAGGCCTTTGGTCGGCTCATCGGCCAGAACAACTTGGGCTCCGGCAGAGATACCCATAGCTACCATTGCACGTTGGCGCATACCTCCCGAATAGGTGTGCGGATACCCCTTAGCGCGCGTGACGGCCGGTTTAATATGAAACCGCTCAAGCAGTGTCACCCCTTGGTTCAAAGCCGCTTCGCGGCTTACTTTTCGGTGGGTAATTATGGGTTCGGCCACTTGAAAACCAACGGTTAAAAGTGGATGCAAGCTGGCACCTCCCCCTTGAGGAACGTATGCGATCTCGGCACCCCGAACCTTGCGAAGTTCTTTAGGCGTTAATTTCAACAGATCACGCTCGTGCCACCTCACAATGCCGCTGACCTGGGCATTCGCTGATAAAAGCTGTAAAATTGCTAGCAGCAAGACGCTCTTGCCGCTACCAGTTTCGCCAATAATTGCTGCTTTTTCTCCGGGTTTTAGGCTGAGTGTTACGTTGCGCAGTGCATGAACGGTATGCGCTCCTGGGAATGACACTGAGACGTTTTCGATATTTAACATCAGCTGCCCTCCTCGACCTTTTGAAGATTCATTAATTGGGTCATGGCAAAAATTTGATTTCAGGGTGATGACTCATAGAGTGCGTCGTCCGTAGTACCCGACCAGCATGAAACCAAGTACCGCCACACTGATACACACAATGGGGGGCACATACCACCAGTAAGCACCCCGGACGATGCTGTTTCGAAAGAAGGCATAGTGCAGAATGTTGCCCCAGCTTTTCTCACCATATGTTCCAAGACCGAGGAAGCTAAGACCCGTTTCGGTGAGCATGGCACTGGCAATTGAGAGCGAACCGCGCATCAAAATAATGTCGGTGATGTTCGGCAGTATGTGCTTGAAGATTATTACCGGCGATCGAACTCCAAGGCCGCGCTCAGCCAAGATGAACGGCATTTGGCACACCTGTTGCACCCGGGTTCGCAGAATTCGCGAAGTTCCTGTCCAAGCGGTAATGCTCATGGCCAGAATCAGGCTCCATTTACCACCAGAAAGGTAAGCAATTAAGAGCACGGTGAGAGGTAGGCTGGGCAGGGCCATAGCCACGTTGGTTACTGCCGTGATCGCTACGTCTGCTAGGCCACCAAAATAGCCCGCTATCAGGGCTAACACGGTTCCAACCCCGGTCACAACGAAAGCCGCTGCGAAGCCTATGAAGAGCGAAACCCGGGTCCCGTGAATTAGTTCACTCAGAATGTCTTGGCCCACGTCATTGGTACCAAGGAAGTGTTCACCGGAAGGTTTCAGGTAGGGAATACCCATTTCATAGGGACTGTGAGGGCTTACGTAGCCAGCTCCCACCGCTATCAGCACAAAGAATCCGATAATCGTGATGCCAGCGTAGAGAGCAGGGCTCCGGGCGTTAGTCACGGCCAGCCGCCTCTCTCAGACGGGGGTCAAAAACCAGGTTCAACACATCGGCCAGCAACATTACGGCCACTACCAGCACCGCCGAGACCAAAAAACAAAGCTGCGCGGTGGGGAAATCTCGGGACTGCACTGCGTCATAAAGCAGCTTGCCCATACCTTTCCAACCAAAAACCACTTCCACGATCATGGAGCCACTTAGTAATCCGCCCATCTGCAAACAGATGGAAGTTAGATATGGCAACATGGCACCGCGGGCGACGTGTCGAAACAAAATGTGGCGAGGTGCCAGTCCTTTGGAAGTGGCGGTCAAGGTGTACTCTTCGTGGCGTACTTGACTAGCCGCACCTTTCATTAACATGTAGTTGGAAGCTGAGCGGCCAAGCACTAGCACCGCCAAAGGTAAGACCATGTGCCACGCCACACTGGCGAACCAAGCGCTGCCCTCAAGGCCCGGGGAAACCATGCCATTAATCGGCAGCACCCTTAGTCGGTAGGCCATAACCACTAGCAGAATTAGGGCAATGCAGTTCGAGGGAATGGTGTTCAAGACCAGTATGACCGGTGTGCTGGCCTTGTCGAAGACTCCGCCTGGTTTCCAACCCGCCAGCAGTCCACAGGCACCACCGATTAACGAAGCCAAGATCAAAGTGGGCAGCGACAACGCCAAAGTCCAGCGCGAGGCACTGAGCACGTTTTCCAGCACGGGGCGATGGTTGGTGAAGCTAGTACCAAAATCGAGTGTGATTACGCTATGTAAGTAGTTGGTGTACTGCGCCCACAGGCTTTCATTTAAGCCGTATCGATTGGCAATGGCGTCGAGTGTTTCGGGTGAAGCGTCAAGCAGGTAGTAGTAGTCCTCTTGACCGATCAGGTGGATTAACGGGTCACCGGGCATGTAGTGAACAAAGAGAAAACTAATGGTGATGATCACATAGACGGTGGCCAGAGCCACCGCCGATGGACCGATATAGCGGCGCAATTGCTATTTAGTGGTTAGCTCATGCCAGGTGCGAGTGTTGATCACGCCCCAGGACGGGTAGTTCGTCCAACCGGTGTACTTGTCGGTTCGGTAGGGGAAGAAGGCTGTTTCCCAGGTCAGTGCTTGGGCAAAAATCTCATCGGCAGCCATTTGTTGCAAACGCTCGAGGTTTTCCAGATACACAGCTTCCGAAGCAGCACTTTGCATCGCAAAGAACGTGTCGCGGTATTCATCGTTGTGGAAGGTGCCCCAGATCCAAGTGCTTTCACCTTCACGAGCGTCGGCTAAGAAGTAGCGGAAGGCCGTGGTGTAGCTGGCCACGCCGGAGGTTGTGTAGCCAATAGCAAGGTCATACTTGCCATCAGAAATGTTGGCTTCCCAGATTTCGCTGTTAGCTAGGCTTTCTTCATCAAGGACGGTCTTTACGCTAATCTTTTCAAGGCTCGACATCACCACGTCACCGATCCGGTTAAGCAGGTTTTGTGAGGCGGCCGAGAACTGCGGCGTTACCAATACTTCCATTTTGGTGCCATCGGGGAACTCTCTCCAGCCGTCACCATCGACGTCGAGGTAGCCAGCATCGTCGAGAATTTGGTTGGCAGCGTCGAGGTCTTGGCTAAGGGTAGGCAAACCTTCTAAGTGGCCTTTGTTTTGAGGCGGAATAATGCCTGCACCAGGGGCAATACCGTATTCCCCGTTAATGGTTATCCCTAAGAGGTCATAATTAAGAGCACCTCGCACGGCTTCTCGGAAAGCCTTGTCATTCCCAGGGGCCCGTTCCATGCCGTAGGTCATTTGGTAATGACCAGAATAGGTACTTTCCCCAAGGTCAATGTTTTCGTCACGAACGGTTTCGATGATGGTCGAGTCGATGGGGTTGGCGTAGTTGAACATGGCGTCGACTTCACCGTTCATCATGGCCATCATCAGGGTGTCTTCACCGGAATAGGTTTGGAGTGTTACCGATTCAACGGTGATCGGACCTGCGTAGTCGTTTTCATGCACTGCTTCGTAGTACGAGGTTTGAGCGCTTTGGTCTTTGCGCACCAGTTTGAAGGGGCCTGCTCCGATGGCGGCGTCTTCACCGGTGTAGGTGCTTGGGTCTTCAATGTTTTCCCAAATGTGCTTTGCGAAAAGGCAAGCGTTGTTACTTACCGACGAGTTGATCCAGTAATAGGCGTCGGGCTCCGAGAAAACCATCTCGTAGGCATCATCACCAAGCTGGTTTACTTCGGCCAGGTTTTGCAGGCTGCCCACCTTCAGGGTGTCGCGCATGAAATCGAAAGTGAAGAGAATATCGTCGCTCGTCACCGGCTCACCGTCGTGCCAAATGGCGTCTACGGGCACGGTGAAATCGATTTTTGTGCCATCTTCAGAAATTTCGAAGCTGCGGAAGAAGTAGGGCTGCAACTCGTTGTTCTCGTCGCGATATACAAAGTTGGCCAGGGTGAAAGCGTTGTAGTTCATTCGCCCGAAAATGTCGGTTTGCTTTACAGCGCTGAAGGTGTTGTTTTCGGCGATGGTGCCAATGACCAAGTTCTCTACCTGCCCACCGGCGGAGTGGCTGTTGTCAGCTGCGGTGGTGGCATCGCCGTTGTTATTCGAGCTATTGGCATTGTTGTTCGGCGTGTCGTCGTCGCCGTTTGCGCATGCCGCCAGCAACATAAGGGCGAGCAGCATGGCTGTCGTTCGCCTAAATAGTGCTTTGGTCATTCACTGTGTCCTTTAAAGCGTGAGACCTTGTGTCAGGTCCCGATAGCTAGGTACACGTGATAAACACTTGTGGGTTTGCTCCAGGCCCCAATCCACAGTCCTCGATGGATGAAAACGGGTCTGCACCAAATGGAGGTAATCCGGCTTGTTTATGGAAGATTCCATAAACCTACGGTTGCGGGTCAGCGCCGGAATTTGACCGGCTTCCCCTCACATCTGCTGCTAAGTATTAAGTTGCGCCTTGTTTATCCGCTCGGGCGAGAGGTTGCAAATTTACGCGCTGGGGGCTGGCATGGCGAGGAACATTTTTCGGCTGGCGCTCACGGTTCCTGCCCATCTTGGTTGGGGTGCTTCTGTCATTTCTGCCGACAACTGCGAAACGGCTGCTAGATCGGTTGCGTCAACGTATTCTGCCAGCTCATCTACTATGCGTGTGAGCTGGCGTGCGATGAATTTAGTGGCCGCGATGCTGGTTTCTAGCGCCGCCGTCTCTGTCAGAACTTCTTCGAGAATAAGGGTGAATCCGGCTTCGGCCAGCATGGTCGGATAACGATCGGCATTGGCGCCACCGGGCAGTTCCGAGCGTTTTTCGTAGTCACGTTTGAGGCGCGCTTCGTTGATTCGGCTCCACAGACCCGGCTTGCCTAGGTCATCTTCCAGGTTGATGGTCGCTGGTTCGTGCCGTTCTAGAACACAGAGCAGGCCATGGGGGCTGATCTGGCTGTGGAGTTGGCGCAGTGTGGTTACCTCGTCGTCGACATGGTGAAGGGTCATCGACGCCAAGACCACATCGGCTGAGCCGATGGCGGCCGCATCTTGGTCAATATCAACCAGCCGGGTGTTTACCCGACTGCTAAGACCAGCGGCCGCCGCCCATTTTGCGGTGCGATCTAGGGCTACTTCCGAGACATCAACGGCCAGAATTTGGGCGTTTGGAAAGCTACCGGCCAGATTGAGGGTGGCAATGCCAGGCCCACAACCAACATCTACAATGGATGAAATGTTCTCACCATTTGCTGGCGCTTCAGCCTTAATTGTGGCAATGGCTTGATCAATAAAACCTGAGAAGGTCTCGGCATCCCATTCGAGCGCCGTTACGGCCTCATCGGTTAGAAAGGTATGCCCGTCGACACCGTGACCATGGTGATCGTGCGAGTGCTGGTGATTGGACGCGTCATTGTTCTCTTTATCAGCAGCCATCACCAGAGCTTAGTGAGCCGACACAAAAACCGGTTTATTAAAAGCGAATTGCTCAGAAACCATGACTAGAATCGACCCATCCACTATTTCTTCTTCGAACACCCCAATACACACATTCCCAGATGCCGATCCACCAGGATATAGTTGTGGCGCGTCGCGTAAATTATTTGGTGTAACCTGATAACACTTACCATGAACCTGGTTTTTGGAACCTATTGCTTCTATATTTACCTCCCATCCTGGATCAATTGGCTCATCGGTACCATTCGTTACAGTTACGTTGATCAGAATATACTGTGATCCTGCTGGAGCTGGATCATTGAACATATTCTCGGCTGCAATTATGGGTCCTGCCTCGAAGTTCACACTGTTTACAGTTATCTCTAGACCTTTATCTGAGACCAATGTAGATCCCAGTGTATAGGGATTATCACGAGCACCACGAGCTGCTCGGACAGATGTAGTAGTGCTAGGCACGCGTTTCAGCGTGGTCGATGTGGTGTTATGAGCTTCACGCTGTTCAGCTTTTCTAGGCTCTCCTCCACTACTCATATCACGGTCGGCCTCAGGCTGGGCACTTGAGAATTGAGCGTCGTTTGAACTTTCGCGGCTGGGGCTAAACACAAAACCGAGTAGCAAGGCACTACCTGCTATTCCAGCTGTTACCCACAGAGGTATAGGCTTTTTCCAGAGTGGTGGTTTTTGCAAGGTTGAGGGTTTCGGTGGCGTTGCCGTTGCGTTGGACGGCGGCGGATACCATCTGCCATCGCTAGCTTGCCACCATCCTGGCCCCTTCGAGATATCAGACATTATCAAAACCTCCATATTCAATGAGTCGCCTCAACCTTAATGAAGACCTGTGACATCGAACGGTCAAGAACAGCTACGTCCAGATCAAATACTTAAAGCTAGAGCTTTAAGCTCCACGTAGGAATGAACACAACAGTCACGAATAGAGACTGTAAAATTAAGAGCCTTAGACTGAAAACTGTAGTGGTCTGGGTTTAGTTCCGGTGTCTTTGAGAGGAAAGGAACTATGCCTACGAGCCTTTATAGGGCGCAAGTGCTTAGCGATGACCTAAGCAGCGCTGTCCTGAAAGGCGAGTGGACGAAACCACCATCAAAATGGCACGGGCCGAAGTGCAGCAAACCAATAATGCCGTATCGCACCTTTGACATATCTAGAGTCATATTTTCGGACGTTCACCGGATCCGAGTAGTGCGTACAGGGGCGATCACACAAACTAATTAATAGACAGGGCTTCCCACTCAACTGCCTAGCTACGACTTCCCATCGAGTAATCGGGCTTTCGCACGCTCAAACTCAGCTTGGTCAATCACACCATCCGCTAACAGCTTTCCAAGCTTGGCAATCTCATCAGCAATACTTGCATTAGGTATTGCTTCCACCAGTGGACCCTCAACAGATAGCTGTCCACGCGTCCCTAAACTGTTTTCTTTAACGATCGCTAAGCTCGGTCCCATAATCATTAAAAGTTGTGTCTTTGACTGCCGTTCAGCCTCAAGTAACACCGGACCTTGCTTGCAATCAATCGTTACGAGAACCGAGCCCGGCTTCTTCTTGGGAACCGCTAACGCGAATACGCCAAGGGTTAACATTCGAGTGGCAGTCAGCCGCCTCGTGGCTTCATCTTCAGTTTCAACGATAATCTCGTAGACATCTGACATTGATCTACGAATAAACAGTTCAGATCCGTGTTCGAGGGCAACCTCACTAGGCGTCACTACAAGCCTGACCGAACGTTTAGAGTTCGGATAGTCCGGTAAACCACCCAAATAAGTGAAGCCCGAAGTTCTTTTGATCTGACGAGGATCGACTCCAAGTTTCTGATTATTTGATTGGCGATTCTGATTCCATACTGAGACGGCAATTACCGAAACCAGAATGATTACGATCCATCCAACGGCTGCTTCCACAACAAACCTCCTTGGTTCTTAATTGCAGCCGACTATACGGAGGGCCTGTGACATTAAAGACACCTACAAAGCTCGCACATTGCAACCAGCGAGTAGCGCAAGACTCGCATGGAACTATCGAGATAGCTCACCTCATCTGTGTTGAACTGGGGGTTATTTCATTCGGGCGATGGCTTCCCAGATCAAGCTCGACCAGGTGAGAGGGCCGACTTTGCCGTCAGGCTCTAGATTACGGCTCGCTTGATATCGGATTACTGCTCGGTTTGTGGCCGGACCGAAAATCGGCAATGAGCTGCGCATACCGTCTTCAAATACGCCTGATCCTTCTAAGAAGTCCCAGAGCTCAGCAACGGCATTGCTCCGATCGCCTTCACGAAGTAGCGGCTTCGAAGCAATAAACGCCGCCACCACGTCTAGCGGGTCACTGCTCATCGTTCCCACACCAGAAGCCGCGTGAGCGACACCAGCAGCAATTTCGGCTGGCGAGGCAATGACCTCAAAGTGCATGGCATCTTTATTGCCGGAATAATCACCACCCCAGCGCCATACAGCGACACCGGAGATTGTCCGAATGGCTTTAATATCCGTCACCATGGCCGCTGGCATATCGGTTATTAATTTTTTGCCGTAAGGATTGGTCGACCAGTTGATGTCGAGGGCGGTTCCATATGCATGAAGTGAATATCCAGTTCCACCAGTGATTTGGCGGCAATTGTAAGCTCCGGTGTCGGCTTTGCGGGTGGCGTAACCGTGAGCAGCTAAACAGCCGTTCAATGCCAAAACCGCGTCAGTGATTGATGCTCGCACGGTGACGCTGCCCTCGCCGAATAGCTTCACTTTCGCCCATGGCCCAACACAATGTGGTGCCCATAATGTCCGCAGATCGCGAGTAGCACGAGCTGATGGCATCTCGCTCTCATAGGTCGAACCATGTTCGGCATTGGCGTCAGGTTCCGGGTCCTCGACGATGATGACATTGGGCGTCTCGGCAACGGCATGAGCCCAAGCCGCAAAGGAATCTAGATACTCGGGTGGATACTGCTCCAGCTCGTTCACCCCATGAACATTAGAACCCGTCTAGGTCGCTGACCAGGGTTAATTCCGGCCTGGCTAACGATTCGTGGCGAAGGCTTCCCGATCCCAACCCGCCAGTTTGGCACCAGCGTCATAGGCACTCCGATAGAAATCAAGCAGTGCTTGGTGGGGGTCTTCGGCACTTCGAACAGCGTCGTACGCAAGAACTGCTAAGGAACCGTTGCCAGTGTCTTGCCATTCAGCATCGTGGGGAAGCAAAGGTTGCGATGACAATGCTTCTGGTTCCGGCGCGGTGTACGAATAGAACGCTGGGTACGGGGTTCGGCGTTCGTCGCCTGGCCAGAAACCAAACGCAATTACCTCGTGCGAGTAAGCCTCGGCGGTTACCGGTTCGGCCGTGGGCGCAATCGGGGCAGGGCGTCCTGAATACCGGGCGTGCGCCAGGTCGAAACTATGCCAGAACAGTTGGATTGGGCTGGCTTTACCGTTGAATTCTGACGAGAACGAGGCCAGAACCCGGTCGGTAGCTACGAGAACACGCCAGAACCGAGTGACCGCATCGGCATCATAACTGTCGTTTTCACGGTCATCGTAAAATGCTGGTGAATCACCCAAATCATAGGGTTTGGCCAGAATACTTACTTCCACCTTTAGCTTGGCCAAGATATCCATCAAATCTTGATAGAAGTCGGCACAAGCTGGTCTTTCACCAAGTGAGAGGCGTTCAATTCTGCCATCACTGGTGATGGCTACAAGTTCGTGTCTGACAAAATCGAACACTAACTCAAGCTCGCCAAAGCTAACCGGCATCGGACCTGTGGTAAGGCCAGTCACGGTGGGCAAAAGGGTGACGTGCCACCAGTGATTGCGAAACGGCACCAGTTCCATACGAATCTTGCCTACGATTTGGGTATACCGATGCAGTGTTTCTTTAGTCGGTTTCCACTCTTCGTATGGCAGAGCTGGCCACACGTCACTAGTACTACTTTCGGACACCGCACTCCCCTGGTCACAAGTCGCCACATCGTTTGTGGCGCTCAATTCCATTACCCTACCGTGGCTATGTTCGCGAGCTGGTGAAACACCATAACTCTGCTCACGTCGGGGAACCCACCTGTTCTGGCTCAGCCGAGTCATATAGCTGGCAGCGAAGAGCTGTAAGCAAATAGAAATTTAACAGTACGAGCGGCTGAGAGTCCGCCGAAGAAGCCACTGTGCTCTGACAGAGTAACCAAATAGAGCGACTAAACCGAAGCAGTTATTCGTCTCTGCCAATTTAGGATCCTTCGGCGGATAAACGACGAAGCGTTTACTTAACGTTAAATTCGGCGTACATGCCATTCACGAAATGTGGAGGTCCACCATCTACCTTCGGAGCTTCGCCTCCTGAGGTCTCGGCTGCGGCCATATACTCCGCTGGGTCAGCACCAGTTGGTATTGAGCAAAACACGATATAGCGTCCGGGCTCTGTGATAGTGCCATCGCCGACCGCTGGAATGGTCTCGTCACTATCTGGCATTGCTAGCAATACAGCCGCTGGCGGACCCTCAAACACTCCCTCGCTCTCCTCTTCGGGGAGCTTCAGTATCTCGTCAGCCGATCCGTGTTTCTCCATCCTTTACCCGGAAGACAACCATTTCGTGAAGTTCCGAGTCGCTTTCGTTACTCAAGGTGAACTTAGTACCTGCTGTAACATCGCTTGGCAAACCATCGTACTTATAGTCGAGTGCTTTAACGTTTATTTCTGTTGCCGCAGCATCATCTGATTTGTCGTCGGTTTGTTCTATGGTGCTCGACGAAGACTTTTCCGAATCATCGCTACAAGCACTGCCAACCATGGCGGCAACAATGGTCACCACAGTTATCGCCACCATGGATGATCGCGAACGAGTGTTCTTCATGGGTCCCCCTTAAATTTATGTTAATGAACCCTTATAGCTACTGCACCAATATGATTTAACCAGCAGACACTGAAGAATAACTGTTCTCCTCAGGAGTTTGTCAAGGGTTTTTAAAAGAAAACTTATGGGGTAGCAGCGGCAGCATGAACTTTCTCCACAACGTTCACATTCCCATTTGAGTGCTGATGACGTCATCAGCGACGCGACCAGTTCCGGTCGACAACTGGTCTCACATCATCCCAATTTTTGCATCTTAATATGTACGTATTCCTATACATGCGCCTGTTAAAAATATTTGGAGGCTTTGTGAAGGTAGAGACAATCAGCAACGTTCGTCGAGATCTATTAAAGTACGTCGCTAGATTTCGAATAGAAGGTCTCAACTCCGAACCGATCGTATTTGGCGAGCACCGCAACGCTGAAGCGGTTGTCGTTCCGCTCGAGATGTTCCAGCTACTGCTCGATATCGCCGAAGACATTGCTATAGCCGAGAGAATTCGAGAGCGAGCCTCAGCGGACACCGGTGCCCGTTCGTCCTTGGCCGAGGTCGCAGCCGATTTTGGGAAGGAATCCGCATCACTACAGCCACACGATCGAGCAATGCCACGTACTCACCAAGGTAGTCGCCTCCAAACCGGTTCATGACCTCATCCACACACAGGTAACACTGAAGTGCTCTGGGTCGCGGCGGGTGCGGGCAGGGTATTTGTGGGAGCAGTGATTTTAAGGTCCAGCAGTGGTGGTGTTACCTGTTAGACGGGTCGGTGCGGAATCGTTTCGTGGGGCGGGTCCCTAGACAGGTTGTTGAATCATCCATTTGTGATGGTTGTGATTCTCGTCCTAGGGATTGGGAAAGACCCGTCGGCTAGTCTCTCTCTGCCCTGCCAAACGCGCACCCAGCCAAGCACCGATACAGCCACCTAAGAGTGCAGCGAAAAATATCACCGGTGGGCCAAAGAAAAGCGACACACGCTGGTCCGGCTCTAGCTCGCTACCGGCCAAGTACTGCACAGGAAGAATCGCCGCACACGCCGCACCCACTACAACGGCCCATGCAATTCCCCAACCGCAAGTAGTACACGCAGCGACAATAAGCGCTCCGACCATGCCAACTAGAAACACGATCGGGAAATGGCCCGCTGGATCGACATCTGGCCTAAAGCCCCAACCTAACGCCACCGTATGTAGGACGAGAGCAAAAATAGGTGCAGATATCGCCATCAGCACAATGACAGTAACGCTCTGTGAAGCCCTTGACATATCGCTAACCTACTTCCTCTCTACACGACCATACTGAATCCAGATCGCCCCCAGACCCTAGAGGGTCTGATAAGACTCCGGCGCTTAGGGCTTGAACCCGGACGGCCTCTGGCCAAAGGCCGACAGCGGAAGGCGGCTCAAGCGCTGACGACTCAGTAGCACAAACTCCGCCATCGCTAGAGCCAACTGACAACCAGTTGGTTTCACCGGGACCGTGGTTTAACGGTGTCTTTGGCCTGACACGTTTACGCTGTGGGCTTGGTGGGATGGGTGCTGTATTGACTGCGACACTTAATAATGTGCATACACCGAAAAGAAGGCCGAACCGTCGGCTGAGAATGCCGCTGCGGTTGAGTTGGCGAGGCCGGCCCAGGAACAGGTCTACAGTTGACTGGCACCGACGGTTTGTTAAGACCGTCCACCAAAAGGATGTTGGAGACGGCATTGGACGAGGAGCTAACCGCTGGCCAGCCCCAGAAATCTACTAAATGAAACCGCCACAAACAGCGTTAATGAAACAGACCCATCTCACCTAGCAGGAGGGGGATCCAGATGGCAGGAGATCGGAGCGGTGTTACGGCCGAGTGGCACTGCGCGAAACCACTTCGATCAGGAGATCATCATGCCTCAACCAAAACCGCCGAACCAGCAGTCCTCACCATCGAAGAAGCAGGAACACTCCTACGAATAAGCTGCAACTCCGCCTACGCAGCTGCCCGCAAATGGCGCACCAACCGAACAATGCAACCCGGCAAGCAAGTGGGCACAATTTCTAATCGGAAAAACAAGCGAAAACCGCAGGTTAAAACGCAAGAAGCCCCAGCCGAGGCTGGGGCTTCTAGTTGGAGCGGACGACCGGATTCGAACCGGCGACCCTCACCTTGGCAAGGTGATGCTCTACCAGCTGAGCTACGTCCGCACGAAGCTTTTACTTTAGCACTTTCGCACCAAAGTGCGAATTGAGAGAAAAAGCTCCGTGACCTGGTTTACGCCTGGCCTGTTCTAGCTCGAACTCGCTGCGCCATCTCGCGAGCCAAAGCAGTATCGCTAATGCTTTCGACCATGACCGTAGTGGCACCCGAGGTAAAGGTAAGCGAAGCCGAACGGTCATCGCCCATACCCTGCACTTCAAGAGAACTATCCACATCAAGGTTCACAACATCGGGCTTCCATTCCCGGTCGTTCACCAGCAACAAACGTTGATCGGTCAAGACTGCGAAGGCCGATTTTCCGAGGAAGTTTCCACCGACACCAAACTCGACCATCTCGCCATCATGAAGCAATGCCGAGATAACAGCAGCGGCGGTCTTAGCTGAACGACGCGACAACATGCCCAAGCGCCCTAAAGCAGCACCCACGGCATGAGGGTCTTCGGTGGTTGCTACCAGCGGTGGGCTCAATGGAGCGGCCTGAGGCGGAGCTGGTACAGACGAAGCCGCGGGTGGCATTGGCGCGGCCGGCAGGGGCGGAACATTTGGGGCGGCAGGCGCACCTGGTGGAGCTGGCGGCACCGGTGGAATCGGTGGGGCCGGAGGAGGTGGCACGGCCGATGGACCTGGTGACGGTGGCGGCGGTGCCGACGACCCGGTAGCTCCAGGCGGTGGAGGCACCGGTGCCGATGATGACGAATCTGCCGCGGGTGGTGGAGGCGGTGTGGACGGTTCGGCAGGAGGTGCCGGTGGCGTTGGCGGTTCCGGTGGTGCTGGAGCAGGGGGCGGAGGTGGCGGCGTCGGTTGCGAAGGCACGTCACTACCCGAGTCGTTAGGAACCGGGGGTGGTGGCGGCGGCGGTGCAGACGACCCGGTAGCTCCAGGCGGGGGCGGCGGCGTATCAGAGCCAACGGCCCCAGACGGCGGGGGCGGCGGAGCTACAGCACTGGGAGGAGCTGGCGGTACCGGTCTGGGCGGAACGGGCGTCGGCGGAGTCGGACCAGGAGGCGTGGGAACTGGCGGGGTGGGTGGGGTTGGCCCTGGTGGGGGCGGTGTAGGAATCGGCGGATCAGGCAGTGGTGGTGCTGGTTCTGGTGGATCAGGCAATGGAGGGCTCGGCTCGGGTGGCGTTGGCCCTGGAGGTTCTGGAAGTGGCGGTGTGGGTTCTGGTGGTGGAGGGGGCGGAGTCGGCGTTGGCGACTCTAAGTTTGATTCCGTTGCGGCAGGCACGCCCGAGGCATCGTCTAGTGGCGCATCGGCCCCGACTTCAGGTGAAACTGGCGAGTCATGTGGGTCCGTAGGCAGGTCAGACATAACACTGTCCTCATTTCTACTTGCGATTTATGGAACACTTCCCGAAATAAAATCTCTAGCCTGCGCTAAATACTAGGTGACCAGCGTCTCAGAAGTACGGTCGCTAGTCATCACGCCGATATACATTCTCTGAACGCGGTGGTTGCGGACGCGTTTTCCACCAATAGAACACGGCCAAGGCCAAGAGAAGCACCCCAACCACAATCAGGCCATACATAACTTTTTGGATGGTCGCTTGAGCATTGTCGACCACTTCGGGTGCCTCGGCGACAGTCGTGCTAGTGGTATTACCATCATCGACCTGAGCACTGACACCAGGTGCCACAAGGCCCGTCAGCACAAAACAGAACAGTCCGATGGCAAGCTTTGGTTTGATCACTGGTCTTTATGCTTCCGAAACAGCACTTGAGGAAGCATCAGAATCTAAAGCGCCGACTAAATCGGCCACTACGTCATCGGCATGCTCAAGGCCTACCGATACTCGAATGGTGCCCGGAGTAATGCCAGCCAGTTCTAGCTCTTTAGGTGACAGACTTACGTGGCTTGTTGATGCCGGATGAGTAATCAGAGTCTCGGGTCCACCGAGCGACGTTGCCAGTTGGGCAATATTGGTGGCCTCTACCAACCTCACACCAGCGTCGTAACCACCGGCCAGTTCGAAAGCCACCAGTCCACCGAAATAGTCAAGCTGCTCACAAGCCAGTTTGTGCTGTGGATGCGATGGGAGACCCGGATAGCGCACATCGGTCACGCCAGGGTGGCCTTCCAAGGCTGTTGCTAAGGCCAGCGCCGTGGCCGATTGTCGTTCTAGGCGCACCCCCAACGTCCGCAAACCTCGCAGCCCATTCATGGCTTCGGTCGGAGAAGCATTAGCGCCCTGAAGGACCGCGTAACCCCATAGCCAAGCAATCAGCTCAGCGGAACCGGCCACCACACCTAGGGTGGCATCGTTGTGCCCACCAATAGCTTTGGTGGCCGAATGCAGCACCAAATCAACCCCATATTCTAAAGGTCGCTGACCAAGGGGTGTGGCGAAGGTGGAATCAACCACCGTCAGCGGCCCAGCAATTTCGCCAAGCTCGGCCAAATTGACCAGATCGAGCCTCGGGTTAGCAGGGGTTTCAGCAAACACCATCATGGTTTTACCGGGGCGAATAGCCTCAGCGAAAGCGCCCGGTTTGGTGGCATCGACAAAGGTCACGTCAATCCCAAAACGGGGGCAAACCGCCTGAAAAAGCATCTGCGTACCAGCGTAAAGCTGTTGCTGGGTCACAATGTGATCTCCAGTGGAGCACAAACCCAAAATCACAGCGTTTATCGCACCCATCCCTGAAGCAAAAGCACGGGCCTGCTCGGCTCCTTCAAGATCGGCAATGGCCTGCTCAAAAGCCTGCACGGTGGGGTTGCCGTAGCGGCTATAAAACCTGGTTTGACCGGGAGTGGTCGCCAAGCGCCGACCTTCCTCCACCGACGGGGAAACGAAAGTGGTGGTGTTCCATAGCACCGGGGCTAATGCGGTGTCGTTGTCGCCACGTCCGCTGCGGATCAATTTCGTGTCGGGGTGCCAATGCGGCGACGAATCATTCATTTCCACAAACCTTATTTAACAATCGTGTCAGAGGCGGCCCAACTTGCGCTGGTTCCACCAAAAAACCGTCATGTCCGTGATCGCTTCGAATGTTGACGTGTTCAAACAGGTGACCGTGGCGATTCAGCACTTCCGCAAGGTGTTCTTGCTGGTAGGGCGGGTATAAGCCATCAGAATCGATGCTCATGGTCAGAACTGGCACCCTAATTCGCTCTAAGGCTCGGTCACTGTTTATTCGACCCCGCCCGACATCGTGCAGGTCCATAGCTTTGTTCAGCACCAGATAGCTGTTGGCGTCGAATCGGCGCACCAGTTTTTCACCGTGATAGTCGAGGTAGCCCTCCACCTCGAAACGGTTCCAAAGCCCAAAATTGTCAAGCGATTCAATACTGCGACGACCAAAGCGCTGCGCATAAACCACTTCTGTTCGATAATGGATCTGAGCAATGGCTCGCGCCAGCGCCAGACCCTTATGTGGACCGTCACCTTCGGCCGCTTCATAGTAATCGCCGTTGCGCCACTTAGGATCGTTCCCAATGGCCAGACGCCCCACGTGGCTCCACGCTATCTGCTGGGCACTGGCATGCGCGGTGCTCGCCAGAGTGGCCATGGCACGCAAACGGTCGGGGAACATAATGGCCCATTCGAGCGCCTGCATTCCTCCCATCGACCCACCAACAACCGCTGCCCAAACTTCAATTCCAAGTGCATCGGCCACTAGCGCCTGGCTGCGAACCATGTCTCGTATAGTGACCACCGGAAATTCTGAACCATAGGGCGTATTAGTCGCCGGGTTTAGCGAAGACGGGCCGGTCGAGCCCTGGCAGCCACCCAGCACATTCACACAAACGACAAACCACTCGTTAGTGTCTATGGACTTGTCCGGGCCAACTAAGTCGTCCCACCATCCTGCGACGGCATGACCACGTCCACTAGGCCCGGCCACGTGTGAATCTCCGGTTAAGGCATGACAGATTAGTACTGCGTTCGATGAGTCACCGTTTAAAGTTCCCCAGGTTTCATAAGCCAAATCGACCCCGTGGAACACGCCGCCGCTTTCTGTGACGAACGGGCGCGCCGCGTTTTGATGATGGAACTTACGATTACCAGGCGGATCGCCAAGCCGCCATGCCCCACTTACGGGCAATCGACTGGGATGCGACTCTGGTCGGTTAGCTCGCGACAGGCCCGAGGGAGCACCATTTTTGTTGTCAGTTCCACGAGCGTCTAGCGACACAATCCAACCTTTGAAATCCACTTGGTGGAACTAAAACAGTGGCCCTGCCATTTGAGTGCCGTCAACCTACCCATCAAGCTTTGGAGCAATGCGGTCGTACCACCAGTCAAAAACTTTTGGTGAAGCCGCATATGCCTCAGTCATGATCTTAGCCGCGTCAACTATTGCGGCCATGTTACAGCCCGCCAAAGACCCTTCGTAAGCGTCGGCCAGCATCAGCGCGGCAGAGTCCCATTGCTCTGAATCGCCAGGTAGTGGAATCTGTTCAACCTGGCTGGCGGAAACTTTGATGGCGTTGACCGACAAGGCTGCACCGGCATACGTGCTGGCCGCCCACCAAGAAGCTGGCGGAGACAACAAGACTGCCAGCACATGCCAGAGACGCTCGGGTACCACATGCACTGCAATAACTGGCGTCGAGGGCACCCAATGTCCACTTAGATCGGGCGCTGCTTCGAGCACTGGTGTTTGAGTAGCTAACACGATTTTCGCGACTAACCGTGCCTCAAGCCACCGCAGCAATGAGCTGTCATCGGCCACTGAACCAGCAAGTAATGCTGGCGCTTGCCAGGTGTGGCCCGCGATGCGCGTTGAGCGTTCACCCCAAAGTACCCTGCCTGGTTCAATCAAACCTGAGGTAATTACCGGCAAGGGCACCTCTCGCAAGCCGGTGGTCGCTAATGGGTGGCACGGTTTGACGCTGCCACCATAGCTGTTCTCGTGAATCAGTTCGGAAGGTGCCTCGAAAACATGGGGAGCAAGTCCGTAGAACTGCCGTCGAAAGCCAGCCGTAGCGCTAGCTAGATGGCCCAACAAACCTGCTGTTTTGAGCGTGCTCCGTGGCGTATTGTGCACCAGATCCGAGACCAAATGGCCCCACGTGGCAGCCTCGCGTAACGAAGCCTGGTCAACCTCGATGGCATCAGCTTTCGACCACGCTTCCCCACTCCACCGGCGCACCCAAGTGCTGCGCTCAACTGGGTCACTTGGTTTGTCATCAACCGCCGTGTCTACCTCGTTGACTACCGCCGTCGTGTCATGCCGAGGGAAGACCGTGTGCAGGCCAGCTGCGCCATTCGAAACAACGGATGGGCAAGTTAGGGGTTTTCGGTCCAAAATGATTGCGCAAACCTGCACCGTCGCTGTTGGGAAAACTTGAGCATTGGCCACCCACAATCCCACCAAGTCGGCCAGCTCTAGCACTCGCTGGCGGGCCGGTTGAGCGTCGCGAACCGTAAGAAACGAAAGCGGCATAATCATCGCTACTCGCCCACCAGGCGCTGCAATTTGGGTCGCGTGGACCAAGAACATCGATGCAGTATCGGCGTAAAGCGAAGCCACTGCCCCAAACCGCTCTTTCAAGGCGGCTCGTTCGCTGGTCTCCAACCAGGTTCGGCGTTCAAGCTGATTCCTAAAGGGAGGATTCCCAATTACCAAATCGAAGCCTGCTTCAGGTGCGTCCTGCCAGGCGTCAAGACCGGCTAATAACGCGTTCCCATGATAAAAATCGCAGTCGGCAATAATCTCTCCATCCTCGTCACTGCCATCTAGCCAGCTCGGGTGGAAAATGTCGGCCGCAAAGAGGTTGGTCTTATTGCCGGTTAATGCTGCAATTTGCCCAAGTAGGCGGCCATCACCGGCGGCCGGATCGCAAACACTATTCGGGGTGACCCGACCAGCCAGGGCCACTTCGGCAAGCTTGCGGCCAATGGCTGGCGGAGTGAAAACAGCACCTCGAGAGCGCCTATCTTTCATAGTTTCCAACTGAAGATTAAATGCTGTGACGCCACTGGAAAAACCTCTGGGCCAAAGCTAACCATGGACCCAACACCAGTTACCGAAGCTCAGTTGAACGGCCTCGAGTCGAAACTTTTTGATCTCAACGAGGAAGGTTGGCTTCAATGGCGGCGATTACCTCAGGAGCATCGGGTGTAACGGTGGGTCGAAAACGCTCGAGCACTTCACCCTGGGGAGACACCAGGAACTTCTCAAAATTCCATTTGATATCGCCGGCTTCACCTTCGGCATCGGTCTTTTGGGTCAACTCTTGATAGATAGGGTGGCGATCCTCACCGTTGACGTCAATCTTTTCGAACATGGGAAAAGTTACGCCATAAGTTGCTGAACAGAACTCGGCAATCTCTTCTGGTGAACCGGGTTCTTGGGCACCAAATTGGTTGCAAGGAAAGCCCAACACAGCGAAACCACGATCGGAATACTTCTCGTGAATATCCTCTAGCTGTTCATACTGCGGAGTGAGCCCACACTTCGACGCCACATTCACCATCAAGGTGAGCTTGCCTTTTTGTTCAGCCAGCGAAGGTTCGGTACCCCCATCTAACGCCGCAATTGAATTATCATAAATAGACATCAGCACTCCCCTGTCGGTGCTTAGAAATATTTCTGTGAAATGAACCCTAGTGGCTGATTGGGACATTTCGAGGTACAGGCCCGAAAGTCAAACACTAACCTCATATAGCGTGAACAGCATTCTTAGCCAAGTTGAGGCTTGGCCGGTGGAACAAGTCGCCGCTGGCGCTATCGGCCCGGGCAGCACCTCGCTTCAGCACGGTCCCACTAGTCAAATCTTCAAACTGGCTTCGGTAACTAAGCCTCTAGTCGCCTTGGCAGTACTGGTGGCGGTCGAAGAAGGCACCTTGAGCCTCGACCAGCCCGCCGGTCCTCCAGGTTCGACCATTAAACACCTTCTAGCCCACGCCTCAGGTCTAGCTCTCGATAACAACGAAATCTTGGCCCCGGTTGGCACTAGACGAATCTATTCAAATACGGGCTATGAAACTCTAGGCGCAGCGCTATATGAACATAGCGGTCTCCCGGTTGCTCAATACCTGCATGAAGCGGTGCTCGAACCACTTGGTATGTCCAACACCGTACTTGGCGGTTCACCAGCGCATGGTGCCACAAGCAGCGTCGATGATCTATTGCTCTTAGGTAACGAGTTGCTGAATCCGAATGGTCGGATTCTCTCTGATGAGACCATTGAACTGGCAACACAAGTAGCATTTCCGAATCTGGCGGGCGTATTGCCTGGTTACGGCCCCCAAACACAAAACGATTGGGGTTTAGGTTTTGAGATTCGGGACTCTAAAGAACCTCACTGGACACCCCCACAGGCTTCACCAAAAACGTTTGGTCACTTTGGCCGTTCAGGCAGTGTCTTTTGGGTTGATCCGGTTGCCGAGGTTTGCCTAGTCGTGCTCGGTAATCGAGATTTTGGTGAATGGGCTACGCCGTTGTGGCAAGATTTAGGTTCAAAAGTGCTGACGGCCTTAACCAGAGGGTGATTTCGCGAGCTACTGTATGAACTTATAATTCACAGTTGTATTAACTAAACCCTTGTAAAACGCGTGTCGTCAACTAGCCCCCAAGCATCAACTGGTTTCGCCATGGCCCGAGCCCGTCGGGCCTTGCAAGAAGCCGGGCTAGATATGGAAATGCCGCTCCGCCGTGCCGATAGCGTTACGAACGAGGTTTGGTTCGGCGAAGAATACGTTATTCGGGTGAATCGTCGCCTAGACCCCCGCTTACGTCGCGAAGCGTATCTGGCGCCCTACCTACCGCCAGAAGTGGGTTACCCCGAGGTCGTGGCCTACGGAGGTAAGCCAGGCGCTGATTGGTTAATTGTTCGCCAGGTTCCGGGCCAGGTTCTGTCTCGTGCATGGCCAACCATGTCAAAAATTGAGCGCCGCGAAGCTGTTCACCAACTAGCGATGCGCCTAATGGCCCTGCATAAAACGGCACCACCTCCTAATTTGCCCGATATTAGCGACTCTACACCCCAGCTTTTGTCGCCCGATACATTCACACCAGTCATGCCTTTGTTGGTAGCGATCGACAAAGCACGAACCTTTCCCAATCTCGACAAAGAGCTCTTCGATGAGGCTGAAGAGTTAGTGATCGCTCTAGCTGGCTCGATAACGCCTTTTGAAGCCACCGGGTTAGTGCATGGCGACTTAACTTTCGAAAATATCATGTGGGATGGCAAGCAAATCTCGGCCGTACTTGATTTCGAGTGGTCACGGCCAGCACCTTGCGATCTAGACCTAGATGTATTGCTACGTTTTTGCGCCTTGCCACATCTTCACGTGGCACCGGATTATGAGCACTTGGCTCGACCCGTCGACTATCAAGATGTTCCCTGGTGGCTGGCCAAGGATTACCCGGCTTTGTTCGCATTTTCCGATCAATACAGCCGAATGCGCCTCTTTGCCATGGCGTACGATCTACGAGACCTGGTGAAACATCCTCCAGAGGGATCGGTGGATGATTTGTGGGAGCATCATCCATATCACCGCTTGGCGGCCACGGTGCGTGGTACTGGTTACCTAAGCCAGCTGAACCGTTAGCCGAACCGCCAATTCGCTATTCCTCAGGATCATCGGCTGACACTGCGTCCATCGTTGCGCCTTTGGAATTCTGAAGACCTGTGACCACAAAGAATCCGCCAACCACAATGCCCAGTAATGCTGTCCAGACGTTGATTCGTATACCGAGAACCAAACTGGCTGGATCGCTTCGCATCAACTCCAAACCAAGCCGGGCGATGAAATAGCCCAATACATACAGCGGAAACAGGCGTCCAATCTTTAGACGTCCACTTCGCTCGGCCCAGATCAGGAAGCCGCACAAGGCCAAGTTCCAGAGCGCTTCATACAAAAAAGTCGGATGAAACGTTTCGTATTGCATGTAGCGCGCTGGCCGATGAGTCGGATCAATTTCTAAACCCCACGGTAAATCTGTAGGCCCACCAAAAAGCTCTTGATTAAACCAGTTTCCAAATCGGCCGATAGCTTGAGCTAGCGGTAATGCTGGAGTGGCGGCATCTAAGATGAGCGGCACAGAGAGCCGCCGGCGATGGGCCACCATTAGCCCAACAATTACACCCAGGGCCATCCCCCCGGGAATACCAAGACCACCGTTCCAAATGGCAAAGGCCTCGCCCCAATTGCCGCTGTAGCGTTTCCAGTCGGTGGCCACATGATAAAGGCGGGCACCAACTAGACCGGCCGGTACTGCCCAAATGGCAATGGCTGAGATGTCATCGGGGTTTTGGCCCTTTTGGGCCCACCGGCGCTGAGCCAGCCAGACGGCCGCTACCACTCCCAAGGCAATCATTAGGCCGTAAGCCCTTAGCTGCAAGGGTCCAATCGAGATGGAACCACCCGAAGGGCTCGGTATTGAGCTGAATAACAAAATTTTCAACCTAGTTTAGCTAATAGAGGTTTGAACGAGGTGCTCAATCGCAACGACTGCGACCCTCCACGATAGATCAGAACCGACGGGCATTTAGGGTCTGGGGGCAACTAGGTTCGTAGCACTAAGTTATGAACGATAACCACGGCATCGATCAAGGAGAATGCGTGAGCAGCAAGAACCTCTTCAACATTGAGGGCAAAACAGCGTTGGTTACCGGTGGTAGTCGTGGCATAGGTTTGATGATCGCCCGCGGTTTCGTGGAGGCCGGTGCCAAAGTGTATATCTCGTCTCGCAAGGCGGCTGTTTGCGACGAAGTGGCCGCCGAGCTCTCAGAATTCGGCACTGTTGTCTCGGTGCCCGCTGATCTCTCCACCGAAGCCGAATGCATCCGCTTAGCTAACGAGATCGCCGAGCGTGAAGAACGCCTCGACATATTGGTAAACAATGCTGGTGCCACTTGGGGTGCACCCCTCGAAGATTTCGACGATGCCGCCTGGGATAGAGTGCTAAATCTGAATGTGAAGGGTGTCTTTCATCTGACCAAACATTTGGTCCCACTCTTAGATGCGGCTGGCACCGACGACGACCCCGCCCGAGTCATCAATATTGGTTCGGTCGATGGAATCCATGTGCCAGCACTAGAAACATATTCCTATTCGGCCTCTAAAGCCGCTGTGCATCAGCTAACGCGGGTCTTTGCTCGGAAGCTAGCGCCTAAACGGATCACGGTAAATGCCATTGCTCCGGGGCCCTTTGAATCGAAAATGATGGCGGCAACCTTGGAAGCTGCTGGGGATTCAATTGCTCGCAACAACCCACTTGGCCGCATTGGCCGGCCTGATGATGTAGCAGGCACCGCGATCTTCTTGTCTAGCCGTGCCGGAGCGTATCTGACTGGAACCATTATTCCAGTTGATGGTGGTATTACCGGCACTCGGTAGCTCGCAGCGTTTCTAAGCGCAGGAACGTATATCTGGTTCGGTTAGGTGGGTTGGCACCGTCGTTGCGGTGCCGCCGCCCTCTATTTCTGCAGCCGATCCCGGCTTTTAGAATTTTCGATCGATGGGTTTAGCCCCACACGCTCAGTGCTGAGATCAAGAACAAAAACGCCACCACCGCTACCATCAGCCAGATAGCTAACCATTTGGGATGACCAGAAACTGGTTCATCCCGCGAGGGAGGATTCGGCATGTTTTATTCCTCTCGTGGGTCGAGGCGGACCGGATTAACGCTTGGCTGTGCTGACAACTAAACACAGCAGGGGTACGGCGCTAAAGAAGTGACTCGTTCACTAAGCGGAGAGCTTCTTCTTCTGAAACATCAAGAGCGAAGCTGAGCTCGGAAACCAATACGCTACGGGCTCGTACCAACATCGATTTCTCACCAGCCGACAGACCCTTAGAAACTTCGCGCAAAGCCAGGTTTCGCACCACTTCAGCGACCTGATACACGTCGCCCGACTTTAGTTTCTCCTGGTGGTTCTTGAAGCGACGGCTCCAGTTCGAAGGTTCACGTACATCTTTCTTCCGGAGCAGCTCGAAAAGATCTTCTACGTCTTCACCACTAATCGGCGGTCGCATTCCAACGTCTTCGGCTTTGTCGGCTGGCACCGACAGCACCAGATCACCGTGCGCCATCCGCAAAACTAGATATTCAGTTTCTTCACCAAAGGCAAAGCGGTTTTCTCTACGTTCGATGACTGCGGCTCCGTGATGCGGATACACAACTCGATCGCCAGGCTTAAACGACATATGACTCCTGTAATGGCGCAGTTCTACTTCTAGAATGCCAGATTTTTGCCTGAATCCCCTCATTTTCCACTATCTAGAGACTTAAAGGCGATTGACAATCCAACGTTGGCCGAAGATTTGATCACCTTGGCGCTTCGAAACTGCCGCAGTTGTGTGCAATCCGTTAGCATGGCCTGAATGGCTCAACCCTCTGTACTCCCAGATACAGCTCGTCCGAGCTTAGACGACGGTGACGATGAACGTTTTGCGCACTATGCACGCAAAGCTGACATTGCTCGTGCCGCGGTAACTGGTGAGACCATTACGGCCATCTGTGGCAAACGGTTCACCCCAACTCGCGATCCAAATCGTTATCCGGTGTGCCCAAGCTGTGCCGAAATCAAAGCCGCCGCCAGTAACGCTGGCAATAATTAATCCTGTTCACTGTCTTGGCGTGGAGAACAGAACCAGCACGGTAGCGCGCACGAACGCAAAAAGGAGTGGCGGGTGGAGTTGAGTCCCGAGCTTGAAAATGAAGTGGAACAAACCCTCTCAACTTTAGAAGGGGTGTTGCTTCCCAATGATCTTTGGCAACGAGTAGCTCGACTATTGCGGGATTTAGAGCCAGCCGTTGCTTCCGGTAACGAATCGGGTGTGCGTGGAGCATTGATTCCACTGGCGCAAATGGTATTTGAGGCCAAGGTAGGTGGACGTTCTATTAAGGCGCGTCCCGAAGCCTCGGTGGTGATTCCGACCAAATCAACGCCAATTCTGCCTTTGGTAGGTGCTATCTGCGCGGCCGTGTTGCTCTTGTTGGCGTGGATGTTAGGTGGGGGTCTCATCCTTTTAGCCACCGGAGCATTAGCAGCCTTGGTAATGGTGGTTGCCATAAGTGGCACCCGCTCACGACACCTGAAACCGGCCAAAGAACCCGATGGAGCTGCCCAAATGGCTCCACCGGTGCCAGCGCCGCCCAAAGTTAGTGCGTCGCTTGGCAAGATTCGAACAATTATCGACAAGTGACACTTGACACAATGAGAATAAACGTTATTATGGACTTATGGCGAACTCCGAAGCCCCGCTCATCCACGACCCCGCTTGGGCAACTATGAGCGACCCCGTACGCGAACGGCTGGTCGATTCAGCAGCATCGGTCTTCGCCAATCACGGGTACGACGGTGCACGTATCCAAGAAATTGTCCGCGGAGCAGGCCTCACCACCGGAGCGGTATACGGACGCTTCACCGGCAAAGCCGAGTTGCTCCACGAGGCAGTTACCACTCGAGCTGTACCGCAGGCACCGCTTTCAGCCGAAGGAATCGCCAAAGTAGCCGACCTCGTAAAAACTTCCGCTCTTAAAATCAAACCGGGCCTGGAAGATCGCGAGGCTCTACTATTGGAAACCTATGTGGCGGCAAGGCGCGAACCTGAAGTAGCAGCGGCTATTGCTGAAGCTGAGGAACGCTGGAAAGTTGCCCACGCTCCGTTGGTCGAAGCAGCCGTGCTAGACGGCACGATTGATGACGACATAAACCCCGAAGCCGTATTGTTTTTCGTTCGGGTAATGCAACTTGGCCTCTTACTTTACCGAGGTTCAGGGCTTGAAAGCACCGAGCCAGAAAACTGGGCCACCCTGATCAGCCGCGTTGTCGCCAGCTTTGGCCGACCTGCCGACATGATCAGTGCACTTCAAGATCAAACCAAATAACCACCAAATCCAACGGCCCAACAGAGGGGGACCACCAAAATGACTGCAACCGATCTACCTACCAACACCGGACCTGATCTCACCCTGCCTAGCCAGGCCGAGATGAACGAAGCCTTCAAACTTGTTGAAGATCATTCAGACTCCATCTTCACCTGGCGTTACGAGCGTGAGCGAGATCAACTCGTCACCTTGTACAACAAGGGCGTAGACAACCAGTGGAGCGGCGTGACCGACCTTGACTGGTCAACTGACGTCGACATCGAGCGTGAGGCCTATCACGATCACCCCACAGTCTTTTTGGCCCGCAAAGTTGCCGAAATGCCCAACTCACCGCTTAAGAACTGGAGCGAAAAAGAGTTCAGCCAGCTGGCTGTTGAGCTTCAAAAAGCACAGCTCAGCCAGTTCATGCACGGTGAGCAAGGTGCCATGATCGTTACCGCCAAAATCGTAGAGACGGTTCCTTGGATTGACGCTAAGTACTACGCCTCAACCCAGGTAATGGACGAGGCTCGCCACACCGAGGTCTTCGCTCGCTATTTGTACGAGAAGATGGAAGACCATTACCCAATGAGTCCCTTCCTCGCTCAGCAGATCGACGCTTTGATCACCGATAGCCGTTGGGATATCTCGTATCTCGGAATGCAGATCGTGATCGAAAGCTTGGCCTTGGCGGCCTTTGGCGACATGTTGCGCCAAACCAAAGAACCACTACTGAAGAAGCTCATCCGTTATGTCATGGCCGATGAAGCCCGTCACGTAGCCTTTGGAATTCTGAGCCTCGGCGAGCACTACCAGCACCTCAGTGAACCCGAGCTGAAAGACCGTCAAGAGTTCATGCTTGAGAACACTCTTCGCAGCCGCTCACGTGCCTCAACCCCTGAGGTATGGGACCGCATGGGTGTTAGCTACGATCAGGTCCTTCCGTTGCTCATCGAATCCATGGAAGAGTTCGGTGTGAACTCGGTTTCAAGCTTCCAGCGTGGTTTCTTCGCCAAACTGGTGCCAAACGTACGCAAGCTTGGTCTGCTCGATGCCAACAATGGCTACCTCCGCAAGGAATGGGAAAAGGCCGGTCTAATGGAGTTCGAGTTCTCCGATGACGACACCGCCAGCGACTACGACACCTACAATGCTGTGGCACAAGATCGTGCCAGCAGCGAGGCGTAAGTAGCCCAACACAAACTCACAAATCCTTAAGTAATAAACTTTGGCCGAGCCGGGAGATTCCTGGTTCGGCCAAAGTCGTTTTTGGTACCGGCTGTCGTTCTTTTTATTTCATCGATCAAATTCGCATCTTGGCTCGGACAAAGCGGTAGGCTAAGGCAACGGGTTATATCCGAGTGCGCTCGGGTTAGGGGCTTCGTACCTTTCCCATTTCGGGAACGTCAGAGCCGCCTCCTAAGAAACTTCTGCAACTAGCAATCGGCAGATCTCGCTGCGATAAGCAGTCTGAGGGGCCTTCTGTGATTCGTGGAGATTAATGCAGCCAGCTACCGGAGTGGTTAAACCACCCACAAACCAGGCGCCGCTTACGCCCAAAATCGTTGTGCCTAAAAACTCAACTCGAGCGGCCACACCTGGCAAACCAAAGCCGATTGAAGAAGAGCCTTCCGAGGAAGAACTAATTGCTCTCATCGAGTTAGCCGCCAGCGCCGAAGCGTCACCGCAACAACTGGCGCTCCTTAATGCCAATCGTGAACGTTGGCTCAGCACCCTCGACACGCTCCTCGAAGAAACCGAAGAAATTTTGGACGAGCTGCGCGGCATGCGTGGCCCTGAACGTGCCCAAATTGTGGCCGATTTTGACGGCGAACGGCAGCGCCTCAAAACAGCTCTAGAACTGCTGGAAGACGCCACTTCATCAACTGAAGCAATAGCTGTGGTGCAATCCCCTGGTGAAACCCACCTACACCTCTCTTGGGCTAACCCCAACCTGGTGGCTTGGAGCGGTGGACCAGCAGCACCTTCCGGGAATGAAAAAACCCTGCGCCAATTCCTAGCTGATTTAGGTGCCCCCACCGACGTTTGGCAAGAGCACGATCCGGTAAACCTGCCCGGAAACGAAACCGCTTTTGCCCTCTCAACCTCCATTGCCCAGGTGCTTGGTTGGCTGGCCGTAATTGGTGGCAACAACTCATCAGAAACCTATGTGAGTCCGAGCGTCTTGTGGCTCGCTCGGGTGGTGGCCTGGGGTGTTCAGCTAGTAGCACAAGGTGCCGTGGTACCCACGGTTCAGGTTGAAAGCTCGGCCCCCAAAGGGCAGCCCTCGTCAAGCACATCGAATGTGTCGCTGCGTTGGCAACCGGCCTTGGTGGAAACAAAACGGCTAGAAGGCTTCACTAAAACCATGCCCGGGCCAGTAACCGCGGTCGCAAAGGCACAAAGCCGCGACGTGGTTAAGGCCCTACTGTCAAATGTTGTGCATGCCATTGTCAGCGATTCGGCCAGCCGTCTCTCGTTGCCTGCTCCCCCACCTAACCCTCAAAGCACTTCTGATGTGGCCGAAGCCCTGCTCACCCGCCTCGACGGCTCGGTGTTCACAGCACCCCACAAAACTTCAAGCGAAGTAGCTTCTCGCATCGATCGGTGGGCGCGGCCTGTTACCGACCCAATCTCAAGTCGCTTGCTAGTCACCCTCGACCCACCCGACTCCGGTGGCGCCTGGTTCTTGTCGGTACAGCATCCCACTTCGGGAGGTGAATACATCCCGGTCGAAGTGGCCCTTATCGACGCTAGGTCAAAGCGCCAAACCTCTTCGCAGCTCGATCGGCTCGAGCGATTACTACCGGCTCTCAAACGCCCTGGGGCCCTACGCCGAGGCCAGGTGTATCTGGCACAAGATGAGGCTTGGGAATTAATGACCAAAACGGGCCCCTTGCTTCAAGCCGCAGGTTTTGATGTTCGTGTCCCCGCGCTTTCACGTCGTAGGCCTTCGCCCACTCTCCGTTTAAGCACCGAAAGTACCGAAAGCGTTGTTGGGGCTAACCAGCTCACCAACGTGCGCTGGTCGGCCGTATTCGACGATGTTGAGCTCACCGCAGCCGAGATCACTGCTTTGGCGTCGGAAGCCAGACCCCTTATTCGATCGCACGGACGCTGGGTCGAACTTGATCGCGCCGATTTAGCCGAAGCAGCTGCCGCTCTCGCCGAGCACTCGCAACGAACGCAGATGACCGGGGCCGAGGTGTTGCGCTTCGGAGTTGGTCTCGACGGTAGCGGACTTTCTGGCGGCATTACTGTTGTCGGAAACAGCTGGGCTGCCGACCTACTCGAACGGGCCAGTACGGCCACCACCGAGCCAATCACTAAACCGCAAGGGTTCAAAGGTGAACTTCGTAGCTACCAAGCCGAAGCTCTCGGTTGGCTTAGCTTCCTCGACTCGGTTGAGTTGGGTGGATGCTTGGCACTAGATATGGGCCTTGGCAAAACGCCAACCGTCTTGGGCCACTTAGCACGAACCCGGGGCGAAGCCGCCTCGTTAATCATTGTGCCACCCGCCATCGTCGGGAACTGGGCTTCTGAAGCGGCCCGATTCGCGCCGCAGCTTCGGGTACTAATTCATCACGGTCCTAATCGTTTGGAGGGCCAAGGATTCAAAGATGCGCTGGCGGGAACCGATCTGGTGATTACGACCTATGGAACCGCGGTGCGCGACCTCGACCTGCTCGCCAATTGCGGCTGGCGGCGTATGATCCTCGACGAGGCCCAAGCCATTAAGAACCCCACCAACGAAACCTCACAAGCGCTGCGCCAAATCAACGCCGATATGCGCTTGGCCCTTACCGGTACCCCGGTTGAAAACGGTTTAGGCGACCTGTGGGCCATTCTCGATTTCACCAACCCCGGCTTGGTCGGCTCTCGCTCAACTTTTGTGGCTCAACTATCGACCAACACCAGCCCGCACACACCTAAAGGTGCCGAAGCTGGTTTACGGGCCCTAAATGGCATTCTTATCTTCCGTCGCACGAAGGCTGAACCAGCGGTGGCGGCCGAGCTGCCCGACCGAATCGACGAGCTCGACCATTGCAGCATGACACCCGAACAAATTGGCCTCTATCAAGCGGTGCTTGACAAGTTGGTGGCACCACCTAGCTTGATTGGTGAAGATGCCCAACAACCGGCCCAAGGTCAGATTTTGGCTGCCATAACAGCGCTAAAACAGATCTGTAACCATCCAGCGGCCTATGAAGACGATGGCCGACCCCTCCACGGCCGTTCGGGCAAACTAACCCGTCTAGAAGAGATCGTTCGTCAGGTTTACGCCTCAGAAGAACGAGTGTTGATCTTTACCCACTTCGCCCGTTGGGGCATGCGTTTGGCAGATCATTTGACCGAAGAGTTCGGTCACAAAGTCGAGTGCTACCACGGCGGGCTTTCACGCACTGAGCGTGATCGCATCGTTCGTGAGTTCCAAACCGGAGAAGGACCAGGTGCCCTGGTTCTTTCTCTCAAGGCCGGCGGCACCGGTTTAAACCTAACCGCGGCCAGCCATGTTGTGCTGTACGACCGTTGGTGGAACCCAGCGGTGGAAGACCAGGCCCGAGACCGTGCTTGGCGAATTGGCCAAACTCGCACCGTAGTCTCGCGGCGATTGGTATGTCCCGGCACAATCGATGAGCGTGTGGAAGAAGTAGTCGCCGGTAAACGCCATATCGCCAACATGGTCTTGCCGAAATCAAGCTCGCTGTCTGATCTTGATGCCGAACAGCTTCGCAGTGCGTTGGGTCTCCGAACCGATTCACTCTTGGTCGATGATGAGGAAGAGGTGGCACTGGTATGACGAGTAGACATCGGAGCCGAAAAAAATCGGGTCGCGGAAAGTCTAGGTCACCGCAGCCACTTGAGTTCTGGAAGGTTGTGCCCGAGCCAGATCGTTCCGAGCCGATTAAGGCCGTTGACGATCCGGGAGCAATTATTCGGTCTCTGGGAAGCCCGCCCTTTGGACCTCATACCACCGAGGCCGCTCGCTTTCTAGAACTCGCCAGCCGTAAGGCAGCCGCCACCGCGGCTGCCTTAGCCAATGCTGCTGGCCTTGTCGAAGCGCCTGACGACTCCGACGAATAAACCTGGTCGCCTCACAAAAAGTTTAGATACCAGGCACCGCGCCTTAAGCGAAGAAAATGAGCGTGATCCAGTCGGCAACCAAGGCTGGCCGATCGCTGCCTTCAATTTCCACGGTATAGGTCTTGGTCACCTGGATATTGGAGCCCTTCAGTTCCACACTCTTTACGGTACTTGCCGCACGAATTTTGGAACCGACCTTCACCGGCGACACAAAGCGCACCTTGTCAAAGCCGTAGTTCATGCCCATGACCACACCTTCTAGCGGGCCGGTGCTGTTTTCAGCTTTAATCGAACCCGACAGATGAGTGAGCATTGAAAGCGTTAAGAAACCGTGCGCAATGGTGCCACCAAAGGGTGTAGAGGCCGCGGCACGTTCGGGGTCGACGTGAATGAACTGGTGGTCCTGGGTTATATCAGCAAATTCGTTGACCTGCTCTTGGGTGACTTCAAACCAGGCACCAACGCCCTCGTCGGTCCCCTCGGTGGCTTTCAAAACCTCATACGCCCGCTCAGCATTGCTTGACATAATTTCAGTCCTCTCGAAGTAAATACTTGCTCGAACCGTAGTCAGCGCAGCGGTATGGCACCAAGGTAGAAGCTCAGATGAGCTTGCTCGCCAGAACGTCGTCGTTTCTGAAGCACGACCGAAACCGGCTGGTATGCTCCAATGAGCGTGAAGGGTTAAGTTAAAGGCCGATCGATCTTACGAACCAGTTCTGACATAGCAACAGCTGGAATCGGCCGGCTGTAGTAAAAGCCCTGGGCATAAGGAACATCGAGAGCACGTAACAGCTCGACTTGTTTGGCCGTTTCAACCCCCTCGGCAATTACCGACAGATCGAGAGCGCGCGCCAATGCGGCAATACCACCGACCAGAGCGGTACCAGATTCCTCAATGCTAGAGATGAACTCACGGTCGATTTTCACCATGTCAACGGGTAGACGTTGCAGATAGGCCAGGGACGAATACCCAGTGCCAAAGTCGTCAATCGAAATCGGGGTACCCAAAGCCCTAAGCAGCGAAATTAGTTGCAGCGCCTCGGCCGGATCGGCCATAACTGCCGATTCGGTCAGCTCTAAATGCAGTGCCTCACCGGGCAAGGAACGAGTTGCCAACGCACGTTCCACCCGATCAATCAACGCAAAATCATTCAGATCGGTAGCTGACATGTTGACCGACACATAAAGATGCTCAGCGCCGGGGTATTGCCGCCACTTCGCTATCTCCTCAACAGCCAGGTTTAACGCCAGTTCACCAAGACGTGTGATCAAACCTGTTTCTTCAGCAACTGGAATGAAATCACCGGGACTAACTCCCCCAAACTCTGGACTGTTCCAGCGAGCTAGCGCTTCCATTCCTTTTAGATGGCTAGTCTCCAAGTCGATAATCGGCTGGAAGTGCAAGTAAATTTCGCCGGTATTGTTGTTTTCTTCGATGGCTCGCCTTAGCGCGGCCGCTAAGCCAATGTGTCGTTTCGATTTGTCACGTAGGCTCTCTCGGAATGACTGGGCTCGGTTCTTCCCCGAGCATTTGGCCTGCAACAAAGCCAAATCGGCATCGCGGAGTACCGTCTCAACCCCAATTGGTTGCAGGGCTTTGGGATAGTCATTCGGCCAAACTATACCAATGGAGGCGGTAATGATGACGGTGGCGCCTTCCAAAGCTACCGGCTCGGATATCGCGGTCAGAATACGCTCTGAAATAATTTCTACGTCACTGCGTTTATTAACGTGACGCAGCAACACCACGAACTCATCGGCAGCAAACCTCACCACCAAATCACTTGCTCTGGCACAAACTCGAAGCCGTTCGGCAATTACCGTAAGTAGATGATCACCAGCAGAATGACCTAAGGAATCATTAATATATTTGAAATCATCAAGGTCGATAAACAAAACCGCCGCTTGTGCTATATTAAGCTTTAATACCTCGTCAAGCTCGCTCCAAAGCACCTCACGATTAGGAAGCATGGTGAGGGGGTCTTGGGTGGCTTGCACCCGAAGCTGACGGTTGAGGTTATCGCTCTCGGTTAGGTCTTCAATAGTGGCAACAAAGCCAACGTCACGGTTAGCGAGGCCCGCTCGAGCGACCTTGATCCTAACCCGACGTTCCAACCCTTCCCTTGACTTTAGTGATGACGTGAAGATTCGCGCGCTGCCATCTACCAGCACTTGACCAATGGCATCTTCAGCCAGATACGCCCCATCTTCATCGAGATGGTCAAGCCAGCCAAAACCTAAAAGGTCTTCCACGCTGCTAGCAAATATTCTTGCTGCGTATTCGTTAATATAGTCTGCACGCATGCCGAATTCTGAGGAAATAATACCGGCAGGAACATTAGTAACTAAGTGCTCTAAGCGTTCTTCGGCCAGACGTAGGCGCAACGCCTTATTATATTCCTCACCTAAAACCCTAATAAGAACACTACAGGCTTTCACTGCTGGCAATGCCTTAATAAGCATCACGACCGGAATATTAATATCCTCGGAATACCGTATGGTACCGGTGACCTCAATCGGGGTATTTCGACCAACAGTGGCCGCCTGTGTCGCCCGGGTCATGATGTCATCAAAATTGCCGTCAACATCGAGCAACTCACAAACATCAAAGTCGCCTTGGCTCTCAGGCAGACCGGCAATTTCACGAACCAGCGCATTAGCAAAAAGCGCCCGGCCTTCACGATCACAAACAATCAGCCCGGCGGGCAGGTGTTCAAGCGCGCTCCGCTCGAAATCTGACAGCCTGTCCTTCGGTCGCATCAGGGCATTTCCGCAGTATCAAGCACCGCTGCTAGTGAGGCTGCTTCAAACTTAACTCGGCTCACATAGCGGTCTAGAGATTCGTCTTCAATACCTTCCAAGCCCAGCAAAATGCGTGCTGTTTCAGCTTGATTAAAACTCAGGCGGTTCAACGCCAAATCAGCCACTAGCTGCGAGGCTATCAGGCACCGGGTGAGAGGCGTCTCGCGGGGGCTCAGCTTACGATGGTGGTTCGCCACCGCCTCACAAAAAGCTCCGGGAAAACGCCAGGCCTCAAGCACTCGCGCCCCCGCATCGGCGTGACTCACACCAAACAGCTTGTGCTCTTCATCCAAGGTATGACGCTGACCTAGCTCTTCCCAAGCGGAGGGCGAAGCTTGTTGAAGTAAAGCTTCACCAAGGTTGTGTAACAGACCCAAAGCAAAAGCGTCTGAAGGTGGCACGAAGTAGCGAGGAGCCAAAAGCTGCGCTGCATTGGCCACCCCAGCGGCATATGTCCAGAAATCTTGGGGCACCACCGCCTGATCTTCACTCAACCCAGCCGCTGAGGAAGCCGCGAGGGTCCGAACGGTAGCGAATCCCAAGGCTGCTATTGCACGCGGAACATTCGTTACTGGCGTTCGAAGGCTGTAGTAAGCCGAGTTTGAAATCCTAATTAGCTGTGCTGAAAGCAGAGGATCGAGCTCTACCACTTTGGCCAACTTGGCAACATTTGAAGTGGGGTCATCAATTAGCCACAGCACCCGCAAGGCAATGGTGGGATGGGTGGGCAACGATTCGAGGGCCTGAAGAAGTAGCTCAACTTCTTGTCGATACTCCTCCGCTTCAGTTTCCTCCAAAGTCATTTCAATGTCGGCTTCCGCATGCTCAAGATCGACAGCACGAATGAACCTCTGATCACTGACCAAAGAGTTTGGGGCCTCATTTGGGCCGCCGAGCACATCGGCATAAGCCTCAGACGGTTTACGCACATCAATAATGTCGGCATCGGCACGTGAAGGTTGAGTCTTTAGGACTACAAATTCTAAGAGGCCGAACCTAAGTGCCGCACTCATGCGCACCGATTGCGCTCAAATATGGCTGATCAATGACCTGGTGAGCGGTAATGAAGGGTGATTACCGGCCCAAGAAACGAGGAGAACGCTTCTCGGCGAATGCAGCTTGGCCTTCTAGATAGTCTTGCGAATCGAAGCATGCTTCAACCGCTTCGGCCACCAAAACCAGATCGCGCTGCGGCAACGGTATGCCGGTTTGAACCAACCCGGCCTTGCACGCCCGCACTGTGAGTGGCGCATTGGCCGCAATTTGGCGGGCTAACGAATAGGTTTCGCCCTGCAGCATGTGTGGCGGCACCACGCGATTAACCAAATGCATTGCTCGGGCCTCTTCCGCATCAAATTGCCGGGCCGAGAACAATATCTCTGCGGCATGGGCTTTGCCTACGGCGCGCTCAAGCATGGCAATACCGTCGTAGGCGAATCCGAGGCCTAGCTTGGCAGCCGGAATTCCAAATCGTGCCTGTTCACTAGCAATGCGAATGTCGGTCTTTAACAGCACCAACATGCCAGCACCTAAGCAATATCCTCCCACCATTGCGATGACCGGTTTGGTGACCTTTTGCCAGGCTTGATTCATCGCAAGGTAATTGTTGTCATACTCATGCCGGGCTTCAGGTGCGGTGCGTTGCGATTCAAACTCTGAGATATCGGCACCGGAAATAAATGCCTTGTCACCAGCTCCGGTGACAACAATTACCCTCACCTCGTCAGACGCTTGCACAGCCGCCAACGCCCTAGGCAGCGCGGTGCGGATCTGTTGTGTCATGGCGTTGTAACGTGCCGGGTTGTTAAAGGTGACTGTGGCGATACCATCGACGGCTTCGCAAAGTAGCTGCTCGGTACCAGTATCAAACTCGATCGACATGAGGGCTCCCGTTCACCAACAATTTTGTCGCGATGGCTGATGCTACCGCAGTTCCTCTAGCTTGGGTTCATGGCCGATACTCCCAGCTCCAGACACAGCGGCACTGCCTATGTGGTGACACCGACGGCTGAGGCCGGCCCTGGGGTTCTGGTATTGCACTCGTGGTGGGGCCTCACCAGTTTCATCAAGCAGTGGTGTGATCGGTTGGCCGATGAAGGCTACGTGGTGATGGCACCCGACCTTTACGGCGGTGAAGTAGCGTCTACCCCCGACGAGGCCGAAGAGCTGCTGGCCGAAATGGACGTCAACGCGGCGGCCGATTTGGCGTTGAATTCTGTGGGCGCGTTGCTACGTTTGCCGGTAACTCAGGGCAATCATATTGCCGTGGTTGGATTTTCAATGGGGGCTTCATTGGCATTGTGGTTGTCGGCTCGGGCAAATGAGTTCGTTAGTGCCACCGTTGCCTATTACGGAACTCAACAAATCGCCTTAGATGATGCCAAGAGCGCATTCTTGGGCCACTTTGCCGAACATGATGAGCTGGTAGATGCTGATGAAGTCGTTGAGCTTGAGGCCCATTTGCGTCTCTTAGACAAAGACGTGACGTTCCACCATTACGCCGGTACCGGACATTGGTTTGTGGAAGAAGATCGCCCAGCCGCCTTCGATGCGGCGGCCGCCCAAATCTCTTGGCAACGGACCGTGGAATTTTTGAATCGGAACCTGCTTGAGTCGCCCTAGTCGGATTAGCTATTCATAACGGTCGCACTAGCGAACCCAGTTTTACTCAGCCCAATCGAAAGAACACCTATGTCATCTTCTGGCGAAAACTCCATGCCAATTCCTTCGGTATCGCAAAGCATTGTGACTTTGGATCTTGAAGGAGTGCTAGTACCTGAAGTGTGGGTTGCGGTTGCCGAAGAGACTGGTATCGAGACGTTACGTCGCACGACCCGCGACGAACCGGATTACGACGTCTTGATGAAATACCGCCTTAACATCTTGAAAGAAAATAATCTCGATTACGAAGCCATCACGAAAGTCATCGACTCGTTGCTGCCCCTGCCGGGTGCCGTTGAGTTTTTGAATGAGCTTCGAAGCTTTACCCAGGTTGTGATGCTTTCTGACACCTTTGAAGAGTTTGCTCAGCCCCTTATGCGCAAGCTCGGATGGCCCACAATCTTGTGCCACCGCTTGGTGGTTGAAAACGGCTTTATTACCGATTATCGGCTTCGCATGTCCGACCCCAAACGGAAAGCTGTTCAAGCGTTTCAAGCGTTGAATTACCGCGTGATCGCGGCAGGAGATTCCTACAACGACACGACCATGCTTTTGGCCGCCGATGCCGGATACCTCTTTAATGCGCCTCAAAATGTGGTTCAAGAGTTTCCCCAGCTCACCGCGTTATCGAGCTATGAAAGCTTGTTAACGGCGATAAAATCGCACCTCAGCCCAGTTTCATAATCACTTAGTTTCACGGTTTTTCATTTTCCATGGTTCGAATCAGCCCCGAGGCGGCAGAGCGGCGCGCCGCACGGCTTCCAATACCGACTTATCCCGCAGAGCTGCCCATAACGGCACTGCGCGATGAGCTTTTGGAGACCATCGCCCAGAACCAGGTGGTTGTGGTGGCCGGTGAAACGGGGTCTGGTAAATCGACCCAATTACCAAAGTTGTGTTTGGAATTAGGCCTTGGAGCCAAAGGCTACATCGGGCACACCCAGCCGCGTCGACTGGCGGCACGAGCGGTGGCCGAGCGTGTTAGTGAAGAACTCGGCACCAGTGTTGGTGACTTGGTTGGCTACACGGTGCGTTTCAACGACCAAGTAAGCGAAGACACCTTAGTTAAGGTGATGACCGATGGAATCTTGTTGGCCGAGATTCAGCGTGATCCCAAGCTGTGGAACTACGACGTCATAATCATTGATGAGGCTCACGAACGTAGCCTGAACATTGATTTCTTGCTCGGATACCTCAAGAATCTGTTGCCCAAACGGCCCGATCTGAAGCTCATAATCACTTCGGCCACCATCGACACCGAAAAGTTCTCACAGCACTTTCGAAACGCTCCGATCGTCGAGGTTTCAGGGCGCTCTTACCCCGTCGAAATTGTTTATGCACCACCGCTTGCTGATGACGAAACCGAAGATTCGGCGTCCTCCGATGGTCGCTATAACCAAATCGGCGACGCACTGCCCCAGGCCATCGTGGAAGCAGCAAAGCGATGTCGCTCCGATGGACCCGGAGACATTCTGGTCTTTTGTGCTGGCGAACGCGACATCAAAGACGCTGCCGATGCGCTCAGAGCGCAAAACTGGTCACGAACTGAAATTCTGCCTCTATATGCTCGCCTGTCGTCGGCCGACCAACACAAGGTCTTTTCCCCTCATACAGGCCGTCGGATCGTACTGGCCACCAATGTTGCCGAAACATCACTTACGGTTCCCGGGATCCGTTATGTGATTGACCCTGGTTTTGCCAGAATTTCACGGTTCAACCATCGCACCAAGGTGCAGCGCCTTCCGATTGAGGAAATTTCTCAAGCCTCAGCTAACCAGCGAGCCGGTCGTTGCGGTCGAGTTGGTCCGGGGGTTTGTATCCGACTCTATTCGGAAGCAAATTTCTTAGAACGGCCTGACTTCACCGAACCGGAGATCCAACGAACCAACCTCGCTTCGGTTATTTTACAAATGGCTGCCCAGCGGCTGGGCAAGGTGGAAGACTTTCCATTTGTTGATCCACCCGACCAGCGCGCCATTCGTGACGGCACGACCCTTTTGTGGGAACTAGGTGCGCTCAACCCTGACCTAGAAGGCAAAAAAGGATGGCTGACTCCGCTGGGGAAGCGGTTGGCGCGCCTGCCGATCGACCCGCGCTTAGCACGCATCATCTTAGAGGCCGAACGTAACGGTTGTGTCAGAGAGATACTAATAATTGTGGCCGCGCTTTCGGTCTTAGACCCGCGTGAATATCCCCGCGACGAAGAATCTTTGGCGGCCGCAGAACATAAACGCTTTAACGTGCCCGGCTCAGATTTTCTGGCCTATTTGATGCTCTGGGAATATATCCGAGACGTTCGTAAAGCTAAATCTACTAATCAATATCGTAAAACTCTACGGAACGAGTATCTCAACGTAAACCGCATACGAGAATGGAGAGAGCTATTCCGTCAACTTCGCCAGATTTGTGGCGAGTTAAACATCAGATTAAACCGAATCAGCGACTCGATCGACAACGACGCTATCCACCGTTCTCTATTAGCGGGCTTTCTATCGCATATCGGGATGAAAGACCCACAGAGTCGTGAATATCGCGGAGCGCGAGACACTCGATTCGTTATCAGCCCAAGATCAGGGGCGGCACGCAAAGAACCTAAATGGATTGTGGCGGCCGAGTTGGTGGAAACCAATCGTCTATGGGCACATACCGTGGCTTCCATCCAACCAGAGTGGCTGGAACAAAGCGCCAAACATCTTGCGAAATATAGCTATAGCGATGCCTGGTGGTCACGAGCCCAAGGCCAAGCCGAGACCCACGAGCGCGTGAGCCTCTTCGGTCTTCCAATCATCTCTCAACGCAAAATTGCAGTAGCTCGTGTTGACCAGGAGCTCGCCCATGAAATGTTTGTTTGGCATGCTTTGTCGCTCGGCGATTGGGACGGTTCATATCCATTTACCCAGGTTAATGAGAGCTTACGGCAGGAAATCTTGACGTTGGAAGAACGTGCCCGGCAACGACTGGTCAAGGACCGCCAGGATGTGTCGGAATGGTACGCCAGGGCCATTCCTTCCCAGGTGGTTTCATCCAAAACATTTGCTAAATGGTGGAAAACTCATCATCGGTCTAATCCCCAGGCTTTGTGGATGTCACTCGATGACCTCTTAGTGCCTGGCACCAAGTTCAACCCGCAAGATTATCCCGACACCTGGCAATCGGCGGGCTGCACGTTCACGCTTGACTATGAATACGACGAAACTTCGGTGGCCGACGGTTTAGTGGTGCAGGTGCCCATTACTCGCTTGGCGAACCTGTCTCCCCAGGAATTCTCTTGGAACATTAAAGGTTACCGTCAAAACCTGATTTATGCATTATTAAAATCTTTGCCAAAGGCCAAACGACGCACGCTATCGCCCCTACTTCCACCGGTTGAACATTTAACAAGTGTAATTGAATACAACCCACAAATATTTTTAACTGAAGCACTATCTGAAGCTCTACGAGAGCACTATGGTCTCGAGATAACGCCTTCAGATTTCGACCTGAGCCTGGTTCCAGACCATCTATTGCCCACCTTCGAAGTAATCGATAATAAGAACGAGGCTTTGGCTTATGGGAAAAGCCTTCCCGCCCTTCGTCAGCTGCTCGCTTCACAGATCGAAGAAGCCTTTTCCAACCTTGATTCCAAGTGGCGAGCCCATGGCTTACAAAGTTTTCCAAGCTTCGATATTACAAAGACCATTACCTTGGAAGACCAGTGCGGGAAAATCATCGCTTTTCCGGCCCTTTACGACGAAGGAACCAGCGTTGGCTTACATCTGGCGGCCACATCGTCTCAGCAATGGACAGAAATGTGGGACGCCACTTTCCGCCTCCTTGAACACCAAAATGCCGCGGTGACACGCGCTCTTGGTCGAATGCTCAGCAACTCAGACCAGCTAGCACTAGTACGTTCGCCGTGGCGCAATGAGGGAGCTTGGGCTCGCGACGTACTGGCGGCCGCCTTAGAGCATTTCATTCAAGAGAACAACGGCCCAAGCTTCGATCAAGCCGGGTTTGCCAAATTGGCACGAACCACCAAAGAACAGCTTCCGAGGCTCTTTCGCACTATCGCCCCTGCTGCTCTAGCGGTATTGCGCTTGGACGCTAAAATCCAGAAACATCTGGCGAAAATGGTCCAGCCAGCTTTTGTTGAAGCGGCTTCCGATGTTCAAATCCAACTTCAGCGTCTCTTGTATCCGGGCGTATTTCGGTCAGTTGGCCTAGCCCGCATACCCGACCTAGTCCGATATCTCGAGGCCATTGATTATCGCTTGCGTCGCCTACCCAACGAGCTTGATAAAGACCATCGGCGCATGTCGTTGTGCGTCAAGCTGGAAGAGGAACTCGATGCCAAGGCGGATCACGCCAGCAACTCAGCTGCTCTCGATGAGGTCTCGTGGCTACTACAAGAACTGAGAGTAGCCACGTTCGCTCAACATCTCGGCACCGCTGCTCCGGTGAGCGAAAAACGTATTCGGGCCGCCATGGCCAAGGCATAGGTTCGTCGGTTAGAGCGACCCAAACGTTGGGCTTTAACCCTTAAGAGCGCTGTAAAGCGCGTTTACCAGGGTGGCAAACTCTTCGCGTTCGGCTTCGGTCAGGCTTTCAAATACATAGGCAAAAGCAGCGGTGGTGGCCTCTTCGGCTTGTTCCCAAGTTTCACGAAGGCCGTCGACCTCGGGCAGTTCAGTCCAACCAAAGGCCGTTGCCATCATCGGAGTTGAGATTGCCAAGGCCTGAAGTGGGTCTAAACCGCTAGCCACGATGCAGGCAGCGTGGATACCGCCTCGCAGTTCACGCAGAGCGTTTAGGTGGTGGATAGCAGCCGCCTTGGGTGATTCGGGAACCTCAAGTTTCCGCCAGCCAGCAAAGAGGGGTGCTGCCGTCACGCGAGCACCTTCGGCCAGTTTGTCAGCAAGTTCGGCCAAACGAGCGGCATCAAAGTCGTCTGGCACGTGGGCTTCGGCCCAGTTGGCTGCGGTTTCCGCGAAGGCTTGGGCCGCCGCTAGAGGCTCCATAACCCCGATTCCCGATTCCCATTGAGTACGAACGTAAGCAGGCTCGAAGTATGCAAAGGCGGCCGTGACCAAGTCGGCGTCAACGTTGCCCAACACCCCGCCTCGACCAGCCACGTAGAAATTGAAACCAGCAAAACCAAGCTCGCCACCACGCTGATATGTCGCTGGATTGAGCATGAAATAAGAGCCGATCGTGCTAATTGCTTCGGCGGTAGCGTCGGCCGCGGTGGTGGTGTCCATAGGTGTTTGTCCCTCTATTTGCGAGCCCAAAGTATGAAGCTCAAGTCGTGCAACAACTGCCGTTATGTTTAGTCGAATTTTTCTGCGGATGACCTGACGTCGAGGATTTTCACCAAAGAAGCTAGGATATGAGGCGTTTTTACCCGGCGGTACCGGCCATACCCGCCTTATCAAAACCGGAGGAACTCCCCTGTCAAACGTTGAACCATCCATAAACGCAGCCGAACCCGGAACGGTTGCTGCTTCCCTCAGCGCGCCATCTAAAATTGCGATTGCTGCTGTGGCTGCTTATATCGGTGCCCAAGCAATTGCCGATATTGCGAGCATCAAAATTGGAGTATTTGCTGGCCGTGCAGTCGATATGGGTACTTTTATATACCCCCTAACGTTTACCTTACGTGATTTGGTACACAAAACGTTAGGACGGCGCGCGGCCCGCACAATGGTTATCGCCGCGGCTGCCGTAAATCTTTTTATGGCTTTTTACCTTCAATGGGCGGCGTCAGTTACACCCGACCCTTCTTATGGCTTTAATGCCGAGTTTCAGGCGGTTTTGGCACCATTGTGGCGAATCACGATGGCCTCAATTTTGGCTGAAGTGATTAGCGAGCTTGCCGACACTGAGGTCTACCGATGGTTTGTTAAAAATGTTACCACTAAACACCAGTGGGCGCGTGTCGCGACCAGTAACGCGGTGAGTGTACCTATTGATAACATGATATTTGCGGTAGTGGCCTTTGGTGCCGTACCTGGGTTTACCAACCATCCCCTTACCTTGCCCTGGGCCACCGTGTGGGACATTTTCGTGGTTAACCTAACGATCAAAGCCGCTATTAGCGTATTGAGCATTCCGCTCATCTACTTAGGCCGCGACCGAGACTGGGAGAACAACCCAGATGATTAACTCGCTGCCGATCGATCTGCCAACTCCTCGACCAACGATTAACCCCTAAATATGTCGAATATGGAGCTTGTGGTGCTTGGCACCGCCAGCCAAACGCCAACCAAAACACGTAACCACAACGGCTATCTCTTGCGTATTGGCGCCGAGGCCGTGCTCTTTGATCCCGGTGAAGGTACGCAACGACAGCTCAGTTTTGCTGGTCTTTCTTCCAGCGCTATCACCCATATTTGCATCACCCATTTTCATGGTGATCACGTTTATGGCCTACCCGGGATGCTTAGCCGAATGGCGCTAGAAACTCCTGGTAGGCAGGTACATATCCACTATCCCATCGAAGGCGAAGACACGTTAAATCACCTAGTGGGCTCGGTTCTTCATCTCAACTTGAGCGTCGAACGGCATGGCCATGCAGGAAGCGGCGTCGCTTTTGAGTCATCTGACTTCACGATTTCACATGCTCCCCTAAGACATCGGGTACCCACACTTGGGTGGAGGGTTGAAGAACCGGCGCGTTATCGCATGAATACCGACAAACTTGATGAATACGGTCTTCACGGGCGGGTAGTTGGAGAATTATTAAGCGTGGGCCACGTAACGGTTGACGACAAGGTGATCATGCTCGACCAAGTAGCGCAACTAAAACAAGGTCGTAGCATGGCGGTAGTAATGGATACCGCCTGGTGTATCAATGCAATAGAACTGGCGCGCGATGTGGACGTAATGCTTTGCGAATCAACGTTTTTGGCTAGCGAAGCTGAACTTGCCGCACAAGTACTACATCTAACCGCCGAACAGGCCGCCCAACTGGCATCGGAAGCTAACGCCAAACTTCTGGTGTTAACGCATTTTTCGAAGCGCTATAGCCAACCAGAGCAGTTTTATAATGAGGCGGTGCGATACCACAATAATGTAATTATCGCTCGCGACCTCCAGCGCATAAGCATTTCACGCTACAATTAACCACAAATCCGATGTCAACGATAGGGTTTGATCTAATGGACGCATCAAGCACAACCAACGAACTCACTGCCGCCGATGCCGAGGCAGTCCGTCAATATCTGGCTTGGATCAATAACCCAAAAAGTGTTCTTGATACCGACAAGATCGAAAGTCTCCAGGCCGAGTTAGAGAAATCAAGCGATCCCATGGAACGTTTGGCATTAAATAGCGAGCTAATCAGGGCTCAAAACCCCGATGGCGACGAGCTAATCCGTGGTTTTGTAACCTCGGCCAAGCGTTACGCCGATGAACACAACATTTTGGCCCAAGCTTTTCTCGATGAAGGCGTACCCGCTGAGGTTCTGCGCCAGGCACGCCTGCTTACCGGGCGAGGCGAAGGTGGTCGCGGCAAGGGCGCTAAAGGGTCTCGCGTAAGTCGCACCTCAAGCGAACATATCCGTGAAACGGCCCTTAGCTTCAAAGAGCCCTTCACCATCAACATGCTCCGCGATGCTTCAGGCGGAAGTGTTGCCACTATTCGCAAGTGTCTCGACGCTTTAGTTGAAGAAAACCTTTTGACCAAACTTGGCCCAGCCAGCGATTGGTCAAGCCCTGGTCGACCAGCTCACCAGTATGTTCGGGTCTAAAACACTCAGCTCCAAACCCGAACTGCGGCTGCCAATGTAATTTTGCAGGTAGTGAAATATTGCAGAGAGTGCATCGTGCGCTAGATTGCGCCGATGCACTCTTTTGTTTTGTGGGCAACCTCAGCTAGCACCTGTGCTGGAACTACGTTGCAATGGCGCGACCGAGGCCAAGCAACTCGATGAATGCCAGCATGAGGGAACGTAAGAAGACTGAGACCCGAAAAACGATTGCACGGGCTGCGCTGGCCTTGGCCCAAGAGCACGGGCCCGACGCAATTACCGTTGATGACATAAGCGCGGCGGCGAATGTTTCACCTCGCACTGTCTTCAACTATTTCGCTTCCAAAGAAGACGCCATCTTGGGCGTTGACCCTGCCCAAGCCACGCGCCTAGAAGAACGATTTAGCGCACGACCCAACGACGAAAGGCCACTTCGCTCACTGCGGGCAGTACTGCTCGACGCTTCTGAAGAGCTGAGCGCCGATTTAGGCGAGTGGCGCCAACGGTTGGCCCTGGTGAGACAATATCCGTCCTGCCTTTTTGCAGCTCATGCAGCGCGTTTTGCCGCCAACGAAACCGCACTTATCAGCCTCGTCGCCCAGCGCCTAGGGGTTGATCCCGATACTGATCTGCGACCAGCGCTCTTAGTTTCGGTAGCCCTCTCAGCGGTTAGATCTGCCACCGATGTCTGGGAAACATCCGACCGCTCTGTGCAATTGGAAGAACTCATCGAAGAGGCCTTTAGCTTGCTCGAAGAAGGACTGGGGACCATTCATTTAATCAACACTGAAACCGTGGCACCGAGCCACTAACCATCCGCGCGGGAATCCAAATCATCGGCCATCTCAAACGGCCATCTAGTAATCACCATTTGCCAGGAGAAGTTAAAGCCCAGTGGAAACACTTGAACCCGAAGAACCCTTAGCCGTGCAAACGCACGAGCCACCCGACCTAACACACCGCCAAATACAAATAATCTTTGGCGGGCTGATGTTGGGCATGCTCTTAGCAGCACTTGACCAAACAATCGTATCTACCGCGCTACCAACCATCGTTGGTGAATTAGGTGGACTAAACCACCTGGCCTGGGTTATCACCGCTTACCTATTGGCCACCACCGTCTCAACACCGCTCTATGGAAAACTGGGTGACCTCTTAGGACGCAAACATATTTTCCAAAGCGCCATTGTTATCTTCTTAGTAGGCAGTGTCCTATGTGGACTAGCCCAAACGATGGGTCAGCTAATTGCCTTTCGCGCCATTCAAGGCATTGGCGGTGGTGGGCTGATGGTACTGGCCCAAGCCATTATCGCCGATGTGGTTAGCCCTCGCGAACGTGGACGCTACCAAGGGTATTTCGGTGCCGTATTCGGCGCATCGAGCGTCGCCGGACCACTACTCGGTGGATTTTTCACCGACCACTTAACCTGGCGCTGGGTGTTTTACATCAACATTCCTCTCGGCATTTTGGCCTTGGTGGTAACTGCCTCGGTGCTGCCAGAAGGAGTGCGGCGTTCCAAGGTGAAAATCGACTACCTGGGTGCCACTCTGATCGCCGCCGGAATTACCTGCTTGGTGCTTCTAACCACCTGGGCGGGCAATGAATACGCCTGGGGTTCACCGACCATAATTGGGCTTGGCGCTGCCACCGTGTTGCTGCTTGGCCTTTTCGTAATCGTTGAACGAAGGGTTGAAGAGCCGATCTTGCCCTTGGGCCTATTTAAGAACTCAATATTTAGCGTTTCCTCAGGTGTGAGCCTGATCATCGGTATTGCCATGTTCGGCGGCATCAGCTTCTTACCGCTGTTTTTGCAGGTGGCCAGGGGCGCTTCAGCCACTAACTCAGGCCTCCTATTAACGCCCATGATGGCTGGCATGCTGGTCACTTCGATTCTGGCTGGCCGGGCCGTTTCAAACACGGGTAAATACCGTGCCTTCCCGATTGCCGGTACCGCCACCGCTTCGGTGGCTTTGGTGCTCTTTTCAACCATGAGTGCTAGCACCTCATATCTCCAAACCAGTCTTTACATGGTTATTTTGGGTGTGGGTTTCGGTCTGACGATGCAGATTCTGGTGTTGGCGGTACAGAACTCGGTTCAGGTACGCGATCTTGGCGTCGCCACTTCGGCCACGAACTTCGCTCGGTCCATTGGCGGGTCGGTCGGAGTTGCGATCTACGGCGCTATTTTCTCCAGCCGACTGGCAATTGAATTAGCTAATCGCCTACCAGCCGACGCTCCGAAAGAGCTGTTCAGCTCAGCGGTCACTCCCTCGGCGGTTCACGCTCTCGACCCTGCCCTCAAAGCATCATTTATCGATGGCTTCGCCGAGGCGCTAACCAGCGTATTCGTAGTGGCAACGCCGGTGATGCTACTGGCATTCGGCCTAACCTGGCTATTAAAGGAAATACCTTTGCGCTCGTCAGTTAGAGACCACAGCACGCCCGCCGCTTTCGAATGAGCCAGCTTGGAATAGCCAAGGCGGTATCGTTCTACCGATCTTCGCAAGTAGGATGGTTCGCTAGAGCTTTGACGGGTGAATGGACACGGTAATGAGCACTCCTGCCGGCTGGTACAACGATGAAACTAACGGCGTTCAACGCTATTGGGACGGTAATGCTTGGACAGAACATACCGCGCCGCTAGCCACCTCGCCTTCTACGACACCTGCCGCTGCGACCAAGTCGAAGACACCACTAATTGCCTTTGGAGCCCTGGTGGTGGTGGCATTGGTGGCCGGTATTTCTTTGGTCGTTCTAAACAGGGGCGACCAAGGAGACAAATCCGCTGCGGCCACGCCCGAAGGAGCAGTCGAAAGCTTTTTTGCGGCTCTGGGTGAAGAAAACTTGGATGATATGGCCGCCGCTGTGGCACCCAGCGAACGCTCAAGTTACATCGACCCTATTTATGAAACCATCGACGAGCTAAAGCGCCTTGGCATCGTGGCGCAATCGTTTTCTACTTCGAAAATTGAGGGCCTAGATTTCACCGTTACCGACCTCACCATGGTGAGCACACCCGTCACCGATGAGATTGTGAATGTGGTGGCCTCAGGTGTGATCAAGGCTGACGCCAACCCGCTGGCGCTCCCACTTGGGCCTAACTTGTTGAAGCTCGTCACCTTGGAAGACTTGGCCGAAGGGATGCAAGAGACTAACGAGCCTCAACCATTCGACGATTTGGCCCTAACGGCGATTAAAGAAGACGGACGCTGGTATCTCAGCCCTATGCATTCGGTTATGGAAGCCATGCGGGCCGAGGCGTCACTTCCCTCCCCCGACCCGAGCCAAGCCCTGGTGCCGGTTGGGGCGTCAAGCCCAGAGGCAGCGATCGAGTCGCTCATCAACACGGCCTTGGCTTTTGACCTTGGCGGCGTTCTAGCTCACCTCGACCCTAACGAGATGAGCGCCCTCCAGCTGTATGCCCCACTTTTCCTGGGTGAAATTGAAGCAGAACTCAACTCGATGCTGGCCGAAACCCAGTTCGAAATGTCGGTTACTGATCTTCAACTCGACGTTAACAGCAGTGGCGACACTGCGTCGGTCATCATCAAGGCGATAAGCGTGGAAGGCGTTTTGGATGGTGCCCCGGTGAGTTTGACGCTTGAAGGCGAGTGCATGTCGTACGAGGTTATGGGCGAGTCCGATCGGATTTGTAGCGATGACCTAGCCAATATGCCGGAATTTGGTGAATTTGGTGAATTTGGTGGTCTGGCAGGTGGTTTCAACATGGATTCGCTGCCACAGACTGGCATTGTGGTTTCCAAAGTCGACGGGCTTTGGTATCTAAGCCCGGTACAGACCATGACGAAAGCGCTCATAGCGCAACTCGCTACGCTAGATGCCGGCGATGTTAGTGAACTCTTCGACGCGCTCGCCGATGGTTCGATTGAAGACTTGCTGAACGGTTCCGTAGGTGGCAGCTTTGGCATGTTCGCGCCAGGTATGTTTGCTCGACAAGAAGCCGCCACAATCGGCTACAGCTAAACACAGGTCGCTCTGATCTGCCTAAAAATTCAGTGAGGTTACCTTTAGGCCGCCGATGTTTTGCGAGCCATTGTTCGGCGCTCTATTGGTTAGCTAGAAGTTCTTATTAGTTAGCTAGAAGTTCTTCGCGCAGTTCTCGTTTTAGAATTTTACCGGCAGCGTTGCGAGGTAGGGGTTCTTCACGAAACCACACGTGGGTAGGCACTTTGAAACCGGCCAGCGAAGCTTTCACGTGGCTTTGAATTTCTTCAGTGGTGGCAGCCGTGCCAGGGCGAAGCACCAGGATCGCGCCAACTTCTTCACCCAGAACACGGTGCGGTACGCCTAAGACACAGGCTTCGGTGACAGCGGGGTGTTCATACAAGACACCTTCAACCTCAGCACAGTAAACGTTTTCGCCACCACGAATTACCACGTCTTTAACCCGGTCGGTGATGGTAACGAAGCCTTCGTCGTCTAGGTAGGCCAAGTCGCCGGTACGCAACCAACCATCCACAAAGCTGTTGGCCGTTTCTTCAGGTTTATTCCAGTATCCCCGCACCACATTGGGACCGCGAACCAACAGTTCACCAACGTCGCCTAGAGGTACGTCATTGTTGTCAGGGTCGACAATTCTCACGTCTACAACGTCTATCGGCTTGCCGATACTGGCTGGCTTGCGTAGATAATCGGCACCGCCGTTAGCGATCGCTACCGATGAGGTTTCGGTCAATCCATAACCAGTGCCGGGGCTCGCCACGGTGAAATTCTTTTCAATTCGTCGCACCAGCTCCGGTGGCGCTTGAGTACCGCCATAACCAATTGATTGAATGCTAGAAAGGTCGAATTCCTCGAAGCGAGGTGATTCGAGGACCTCCCACACCATGCTCGGCACACCGCCAAAGCTAGTGAGTTTTTCTCGCTCGATTAGCCGCATGGCTTCTACCGGATCCCAGCGGTACATCATGACTAACTTCGATCCGGTCGCCATGGCACCAACCATGGTGGCGTGGCAACCCGTCACATGAAAGAGCGGCACTGACAATAAACGACCAGTTTGGGGACGTTCAGCAGGTGGAGGAAGAATGCGGCCCGCGCTTGCCGCAGCCTTAGCGGCAGCGTGGTCACTGTAACCTGTCATGCTGCAAATGTTGCGGTGGGTGCCTAAAGCACCTTTAGGAGCGCCGGTAGTGCCCGAGGTGTAGAAAATGGTGGCATCGTCATCGGGATCGATTTGTACATCTGGTAGTTCGGTTGCGGTGCTGGCCGCCACTACGTCGTCAAATGCATGCCAGCCATCGAGCTCGCCTCGGACAATAATTCTGGTCTGCACAGCAGTGTTAGGGAGGTATTCGACCAAGCGTTCAGCACGATCTTGGTCGGCAATCAGCACCGCCGAGCCAGAGTCTGACAAGGCATATTCAAGCTCGGAACCACTCCACCAGGCGTTCAACGGCACCACAATGGCACCAGTTACCGTGGCCGCCCAGAAACTGGCAATCCATTCCGGAAAGTTGCGCATGGCGATGGCAACGCGATCACCGGGTTTTACACCAAATTCGTTAATTAACTGGTCAGCCAATTTGGCGACAACATCAAAATGCTGGCTGAAGGTCCAGGCGTCATCTTCATAAACCACGAAGGTGCGCTCGGCAAAGTTTAGCGACCGCTTTAACGTGTCTACCAAGGTCCTGGGTGCGTTCTTGTAGACCCGCATCGGGATGCCACGAACTTCTTCTTCCACTACTTCGTGGCTTCCACCCGGGCCTATTACGGCCATTAAGATGTCGTTTTGTTGGCTGGACAATTCTACCCCCGAGATTTGTGGCCTGATTCAGCCCACCTGGGCTGCACCTCGTGACGCGAACCTACCTTTTGCGTCGCGTCGTGCGCCAAAGCATACATTCACACCGTAGTTTTCTGTTCTGAACACGCCTTTCGCCTACCTTGGTGGCATGGCCATCGACAACACGAACAACCCGCCAAGTGCTGATCATGATGAAACGCTTGGCACGTTTCGAGCCAGCATCGACAACATCGACGCGGCAATAATCCATCTGCTGGCCGAACGTTTCAAAATCACCCGTCGGGTGGGCGAATATAAGGCCACCCATCAGTTACCACCAGCCGATCCCGCTCGCGAAGAGCGACAGATTGCTAGGCTTCGGAAACTAGCGGAGGAATCAGACCTCGACCCCGAATTCGGCGAGGCGGTCTTGCGTTTTATTATCTCTGAGGTCATTCGCCATCACGAAAAAGCTCGGGATTAACGACGCCCCTAGCCATTTGATGTTCGGCCAATTACTTCACACGTAGGGAGTTGGCACCAGCTAGTTCGATGTTGAGCTGCGAGGCGCGGTTGTTGAAGTAGTTGTGGTCGAGCGTGGCGGACGAGGCGAATCTCCGTCGTCGTCATCGTCGTCGTCCTCATCGACAGTTGGAGGCGGTGGTGCGGCCCCAGCTGAAACCACAACCGTGACAGCAGAACCAAACTCGGCCTCGGTTCCAGAAGCAGGTGTGGTTGAAATTACCGTGCCCCGTGATATCGAAGAGGAGTAGGCAGTGCCATGCTCAACTGTGAAACCTGCCGCGATCAACAGTCGCGTCGCCTCGGCTTGGGACATACCTTGAGTGGCTGGAATAGTTCTCGGTCCAGGTCCCTCCGACATCACCACGTCAACTGCTGTGCCTAAAGCAATCTCGATGCCAGAGTCGGGGTACTGAGCAATAACTTCGCCAGCCAATGTAGTTTCATCTCGCATGCTGGTGACTTCGCCCAGCACCAAACCATAACGCTCTAGTTGAGATTCAAGGTCTTGACCCAACGAGCCTTCCAGCTGCGGCATAATCACAAACCCGGTTCCGGCGCTCACTACCAAGGTCACAGTGGTATTGCGTTCAGCCATCACGCCCCCGACGGGGCTTTGGTCAAATACTACACCCGGAGGGACTCGGGTATTTTGCACTTTCGTGATTTCAGCCCGGAATCCGGCCGCTTCGAGGTCGTTCACGGCATGGGTTTCGTCTTTGCCGTCAAGAACTGGAATCGGAAGAAGCTCTTTTGCTTCAGTGTTGCCGGTGGATTCGCCAATGATGGCAAAGGCACGAGGTAGCAATACCGCGCTTAGGCCCAACATGACTACCACTGCAACTATCACCTGAATAGTGCGATTGGGTGGTGGCTTGTAAATCTCGTCAATCATTCGGCTTAAGTCTACATTGCCTAAACAATTTGTTGGAGACGCCTTCAACCACCGACGTATTGCCTGAGCTGCATATCTACAAAGACAACCACATGTAGTAAGAACTAATTTTGTGACCTTTCACGCCGTGGCCCTAATGAAGTGGCGGTTGTCACCGATACTCCAAAGGTATGTATCTAACTTGGTGGGAAAGGATCTACCGTAAAAATAGTTGAGATCACCTCCGCCATCATCACCGACAACGGTGACGAAGACGGCGAGTTCACGGTGACCATCACCGAGCCCAACCTCGTCAACGGTCAGGCCTACTATGACCTCAACTTCACCAATGCCGATAACGAAGCCAAATTTGAACAAGGCGGCCTTGAATACTGGGCCAACCTAAGACAAGCAGGAGTATCAGAACAACAAATCATCTCCAGCTTCCTAAACTCACCAGAAGGCCAAAAAGCACTCGGCCAATTCGACACCCAACGG